>CAIXUG010000017.1 GCA_903922605.1 uncultured Verrucomicrobiota bacterium | reverse complement strand
GACCTTCCTCCGTGGGGCGGAGGCCCGCACCCGTGAAACCCTCCTCGCCGCCATCGCCGCCGCCCTCCAGACCATCACCGCCCGGGACGCCCTCAACTGGTTCGCCTCCTGTGGCTACAACATTATTTAAAATGCTCTAGCAGCATTCACAAAGGATATTCATTCACTTTCCCACATCTCACTGGCGCATCCCACCAGGACTTCGGCACCGTCACTGGTCTGCGCAGAGTGAGTCACGTAGTATCATGCGTCTTTCAGCCGGACCACGATTATCCTCCGCGGAAAAGTGAGCCTTCGTCACGGTTGCAACCGGGCCGTAGGCTTGTAACCGGGCCTAATCGGGCGCACGCTGCCCACGTGAGCCCGTCCCTTTCCCGTCGTGAATTCACCTCGCAGCTCCTGCGGGCCAGTGCCGCCGCTCTGGCGGCCCCGGCTCTGGTCCGGGCGCAGGGCAATGCACCCGGACTGATCGTGGGCGGACGTCCCTCTGTCACTCACGGGGTCATGAGCGGCGACGTGACGGCGGAATCCGCCGTGATCTGGAGTCGGACCGACCGCCCCGCGCGGATGCTCGTGGAGTGGAGCACCACGGAATCCTTCGCCAATCCGCAGCGCCTCTCCGGCCCACTGACCGGGCCAGAGGCGGATTTCACGGCGAAACTGTTGCTGAGCGACCTGCCGGCCGGTGAACGCATCTTCTACCGTGTGCGCTTCGAGGATGTCGCCGGCAAAGGCGCGGGCGAATCCGCCACCGGCCAGCTCGTCACCGCGCCGCGTGACGGTCGCGACGTGTTCTTCGCGTGGAGCGGCGACACCTGCGGCCAGGGGTTTGGCACCAATCCCGACCACAACGGCATGAAGACCTACGCGGCGATTCGCGAGGTGCGTCCGGACTTTTTCATCCACAGCGGCGACACCATCTACGCGGACAACCCCATCGGGCCCGGCTTCCGGTTTGCCGACGGCACGGTCTGGAAAAACCTCGTCAGTGACGAGAAGGCCAAGGTGGCGGAGACGCTCACCGAGTTTCGGCAGGCCCACCGCTACAACCTGAACGACCTTCACGTCCGCGCCTTCAACGCCATCGTGCCTGTGTTCGCCCAGTGGGACGACCACGAGGTCCGCAACAACTGGTATCCCGGCCAGAAGCTCCTTGAAGACCCGCGCTACCGGGAAAAGGACGTCAACGTGCTCGCGTCGCGGGCCCGGCAGGCGTTCTTCGACTACCAGCCGGTGCGGCCGAGCACGGAGAGCATCATCTACCGCACCGTCCCGCGCGGGCCGCTGTGTGAGGTGTTCTTCCTCGATCTCCGCAGCTATCGCGGGGCGAACAATCCCAACCTCCAGCCCACGCTCACGCCGGACGCCGCCTTCATGGGCAACACCCAGCTCGCCTGGCTCAAGGAGGCCCTGCTCGCCAGCAAGTCCACCTGGAAGATCATCTGCACCGACATGCCGCTCGCGCTGCTGGTTCCCGATGGCACGAAAGACTGGGAAGCCTTTGCCAACGGCGACGACGGGGTGCCGCTCGGCCGCGAGCTGGAGGTGGCCGACCTGCTCCGCTTCATGAAGGCCAAGGGCATCCGCAACACGATCTGGCTCACCGCCGACGTGCATTATGCCGCCTCGCATTATTACGACCCGGCGAAGGCGAAGTTCACCGAATTCGACCCGTTCTGGGAATTCGTCAGCGGGCCGCTGCACGCCGGCACTTTTGGTCCCAACCCCCTCGATAAGAGCTTCGGCCCCGAAGCGCGGTGGAACTCCCGTCCTCCCGGGTCGCCGGCCGCCGGGCCGCACACGGTCGAGCAGTTCTTTGGGACCGTCCGTATCGATGGTAAAACCAAGGCGGCCACGGTCACGCACTTCAACCGCGACGGGGCGAAGCTGTGGAGCATCGAGCTGCCACCCCAATCCGCCTGAAGCCGGTGTGGCTTTCTCGAACGTCCTGCCGGCCGGATTATCGGACGGACTTGGGAATCCAAGCACGCATCAGGGATGGTGCCTGAGGTTGAATGCAAAACCACCACCGGACGTCTCTGGTTTCGGGTAAAGGAACCGTGAAGTGGAAGGGTTGGGGGCCTGCCGGCAGCACCGACCTGCGGGTATCACCCCATTTCCCAAGACCGGTGTTGCCCACATCTTTCAGGCGTATCAATTGAACGCCGCCTCCCATACGAAGGCGGCCAGACGAAGGAACAACCAGTCATGAATTCTCATCAAGGACTACAGCGCGGTGTCTCGACCGCCCTCCTCGGCGTCGCCCTTCTCATCGGAGGTTGCGTGACCCGCGAGCGCGTCGTGTACCGGACCGCTCCGGCACCCGTGGAAAGCGAAGTGGTGGTCACCGCCCCGCCGCCCCCACCGATCGAGGAATCCGTTGTCGTCTCACCCGACCCCACCTTTGTCTGGATCGGCGGCACTTGGGTGTGGGGCGGCCGGGACTGGCGCTGGGAGCGCGGCCATTGGGACAGACCCCCGCATCCGGGCGCGAGATGGGTTCCGCACCGTTATGTCAATCGGGGCGGCCGCCATGTGTGGGTTCGCGGTGGCTGGCGGTAACCGGCCTTTGAACGGGCAAGCCAACCACGTCGCCGAATCTCATGGGCGCTCTGCTCATGCAGAAGGGCTTGTTCGCCTGTCCGACAAGGTTAGAATGGCCTTGTGACAGAGTGCGTTAGGCTCGAAACGGTAAAGCTTCCTCGTCCGCTGGCGACAATCTGTCTGCATCGGCTCGGCCTGAAAATTTCATCCCTCACGGGCCTTGTGTTGCTCGGACTGTCGGGTTGGATTCGCAGTGCGTCTGCCGAAGCGCTGCTGCCGCCCCGCTTCGACCATCAACGCGGACTCTACTTTGAGCCCTTCACCCTGACCTTGTCGTGCAAGGCCAGTGATGCGCGGCTCCGCTTCACAACCGATGGCAGCCAGCCCGGCATCAGCAACGGCACGTTTTACACCGCACCCTTGCGGCTGACCAACACGACCACCCTGCGCGTGGTGGCGTTGGCGGAGGGCAAAGATGCGTCGGAGGTGGAAACCCGGTCGTACATCTTTCCCCGCGAAGTCGCCCGGCAGACCGGCAGCGGTTTTCCGATGAGCTGGGGCACGAACCTCGCCCAGGCCGTCCCCGCCAGCTATGCGCTCAGCCCGGCGGTCAGTTCCTCACCGAGTCGGCAAGCCGAACTGGCCGAGGCGTTGCGTGCCCTGCCAACGCTCTCGGTGGTGCTGGCCCCAATCGATCTCTTCGGCTCGGAACGTGGCGTGTATTCGCACTCGCAGGAGAGCGGCGAGGAATGGGAACGCGCCGCCTCCCTGGAATTCCTGCCGGTGGACGGAACTGCGGGATTCCATCTCGGCTGTGGCGTGCGGATTCAAGGCGGCTGGAGCCGCCGCCCCGAGGAATCGCCCAAGCATTCCCTGCGGCTGGTCTTTCGCAAACGCTACGGTCCCGGACAATTGAAGCAGCCCATCTTCGGCGACGGGCCGGCCAAGTTCGACACGCTCATCCTGCGGGGCGGGAACAACAATACCTGGTTGCACCCGAGCAGCCTGGAACGGCGGCGCGCCGACTATCTGCGCGATCCGTGGATGCGCGCCACCTATAGCGCCATGGGGCATCCGGCGGCCCGTGACCGCTTAGTCCACCTCTACCTGAACGGTCTCTACTGGGGCATCTATGACCTGTGCGAGCGGCCGGACGAACATTTCGCCGCCGCGCACTTGGGCGGCACCGAACACGATTATGACGCCCGCAATGCAGACAAAATTCTGAGTGGGGATGACCTGGCGTGGAAGCGCCTGTTCGCCCTGGCCAATGCCGGCCTTGAATCCGACTCCAGCTATGCCGCCATCGGCGAGTTGCTGGATCTGCCCGCCTTCATAGATTACATGATCCTGAACCTCTACGGAGCCAATGGCGACTGGGACCGGGGCTCCAATTGGTATGCCGTACGCCGTCGGAATCCGTCTGGGCGTTACCTATTCCTGGTCTGGGACGGGGAACGCACCCTGGAAGGAATCGACGACAACCACCTCACCGACGATGACGACGAAAGTCCCACCCGGCTCTTCCAGAAACTGCGGGGGAACGCGGAGTTCCGCCGGGCTTTCGCCGAACGTGCCCGACAGCACCTTACCGGTTCGGGCGTGCTGGCCCCGACCGAAGCCGCCGTGCGCTATCGCCATTTGGCCGAGGTTCTCGATCCCGCCATCCCAGCCGAAGCGGCCCGTTGGGGCTACTACCGGCACGATGTCCATCCCTTCAAGATGGGCCCCTACGAGGTTTACACCCGCGAAGAGCACTGGCGGCCGGAAGTGAGGCGGCTGCTCGACGATTACTTCCCACACCGCACCGGAGTGGTCCAAAAGCAGTTCAGCGCTGCCGGGCTGCTGCCACCTTAGCGCCTGGAAGCCGAGGGAACCTTATCTCCGGTTTTCACCGGTAAAAGGCCCATGCGCGTGGCATGGCCTACGATCTGCTGAGGGAGATTGACCTTGGTAGTCTCCACCTTGAGGACCATGGTCACATGGCTTACTGGCCGAAATCCGTGACCAGACTGCCATCGGGCTCACGAACATGAAATTCTCCTCCACCCATCTCCACCGCTATCAGGAAATTGCCCGGCTGCTTTGGAAATATGGCCGATCCGATCTCGTCAAGCAGATGGGAATCGATGAAGGCATCGATCCCAAACATCTGGAGACGTCGGACCCGGCGGCGGCCACGCCGGAACATCTGGCGGACGATCTCGAAGCGATGGGCCCAACGTACGTCAAACTGGCCCAGATCCTTTCGAGCCGGCCCGATCTTCTGCCCGAGCCCTACCTGCGGGCATTGGCCCGGTTGCAGGACAACGTCAAACCGTTCCCCTTCCACGAGGTCGAAGAAATTGTGGCGAATGAACTGGGAGTGAGAATCTCCAAGGCCTTTTCCCGGTTCGATGAAAAGCCGGTCGCTGCGGCTTCACTGGGACAGGTCCACCTGGCGGCCTTGCGGAATGGCCGACCCGTGGTGGTCAAGGTGCAGCGGCCCCATATCACGAAGCAGATCACCGAAGATTTTGAGGTGCTGACCGAGATCGCCGAGTTTTTGGACAATCACACGGAGGTGGGCCGACGCCACCACTTCCTCGACATTCTCGAAGAGTTCCGCATCTCCATCCAGCAGGAGCTGAATTACGAGCGCGAGGCCCAAAACCTGATCATGCTGGGAAAGAGCCTCCAGGAATTCGAGCTCATCGACGTCCCCCAGCCTATTCCCGATTACTGTTCCCGACGGGTTCTGACCATGGAACAGGTGCAGGGACGAAAGATCACCTCGCTCGGCCCGCTGGAGCGGCTGGAACTGAAGGGCGCGCCCCTCGCCGAGGAACTGTTCAAGGCCTACCTCAAGCAGGTGTTGGTGGATGGCCTGTTTCACGCCGATCCCCACCCCGGGAATGTCTTCATCACACAGGCCGGCCACGTCGCGTTGCTCGATCTCGGCATGGTGGGTCACACCACGCCGGCCATGCAGAATCACCTGCTCAAGCTGTTGCTCGCCATCAGCGAGGGCAATGGCGATCAGGCGGCGGAAATCGTCATCGGCATCAGCAAGACGGGCGAAGAGTTTAACGGCCCGGAATTCCGGCGCCGCCTGAGTCAGTTCATCGCCCTGCGGCGGGATCAGGGCTTGGAGAATCTGAATATCGGCAAGTCGCTTCTGGAGGTGACGCAAAATGCGGCCGACACGGGTCTGTATGTTCCGAGTGAGCTGACACTGCTGGGCAAGACTTTGCTCCAGCTGGACGAGGTCGGAAGAATCCTGGATCCGAAATTCGATCCCAATGCCGCCATCCGGCGTCACGTCAGCGAACTGATGACCCGACGCATGCGCAAGCAGGCCACGCCCAGCAGCATTCTCGGCTCCCTCCTGGAGATGAAAGATTTCGTGGGCGGTCTGCCTTCCCGCATCAATCGTGTCATGGACCGGGTTGGCAACGACGAGCTGGAAATCAAGGTACGGGCGCTGGACGCGCAAGACGTCATGGGAAGCCTGCAGAAGATCGCGAACCGGATCACGTCCGGCATCGTCCTGGCCGCCCTCATCATCGGGGCTTCGACCCTGACCCAGACCAAGACCGATTTTCAGATGTTCGGTTATCCGGGACTGGCCATGCTCTGTTTTCTCGGAGCCGCCGCCGGTGGGTTCTGGCTGCTGGTCTCCATTTTTATCCAGGACCGCGAACAGCGGAAAACGCCGCCTAAAAAGTAACGGCTTACCTGTTCGCACACCAATTTGCGTTTGCCTGGCCATTGCGCAGGCCGACGCCTTGAGAGGGAAGCGACTCAGGATTTTGAGCGGACTGAGCGCCTCTTCGCGACGATCCGACGAGGCCGCCATTCGGAAGATAGGCTCCTACCGCAGACGCACTTTCCCATCACACTTCCGATTCCGTCAGAAATCGTGTCGGATTTTCCCGGGCAGTGACGTCACCTCTCTGAACATGAGCGAAACCGACTTGGAACTGCTCGCCCGCTATACCGGACACGAGGCCGAGGATGCTTTTGCCGAGCTCGTCCGACGGCATGTCGATCTCGTGTATTCCGCCGCGCTCCGCCAGGTCGGCTCGCCCCAACTGGCCGAGGAAGTCGCCCAATCCGCCTTTCTCAAGCTCGCCCGACACGCGGCCGAATTCGCACCCGGAACCGTCATTCCTGCCTGGCTGTACCAGGTCACCCGCCGTGAGGCCATCGATGTGGTCCGGCACGAGGCCCGTCGCCAGTTGCGCGAACAGATCGCCACCCAGATGAATGCCATTGACGCCACCGCTGCCGACTGGGAGCAGATCGAACCGCTGCTCGACGAGGCCATGCAGGCGCTCGAGGAGACCGACCGCACCGCCATCCTGCTCCGGTTTTTCGGCAACAAATCCCTGCGTGAGGTCGGCCATACTCTCGGCACCTCGGATGATGCGGCACAAAAGCGTGTCAGCCGGGCTTTGGAACGCCTGCGCGAATTCCTGGCCGAACGGGGCGTAGCGGTGGGTGCCGGCGGACTTGGCCTGATCCTCTCGGCCAATGCCGTGCAGGCCGCACCCGCCAGCCTGGCCGCCACCATTTCCACCGCCGCGTTTGTCGGTACCGCCGCCGCCGCGCCCATTCTTCTCACCACTGCCAAGACCATCGCCATGACCACACTCCAAAAGTATCTTCTCACTGCCACGCTCGTTGCCGCCATCGGCGTGGGAATTTATGAGGCAACGCAGAATTCCCTCCTGCGCAGCCGCAATCAGGCACTGGAGCAGCAGAAGGCCTCACTGGTGGAACAGACGCAGCGGTTGCAGCGCGAGCGCGACCAGGCCACGAACCGGCTGGCCCTGCTGGCGGAAGACGTAGCCAAGGCCCGGAAAAATCCCGCCGAGGTGATGCAGCTGCGCGGCCAGGTCGGCTCGCTGATCCGGGAAAACAAGGCTGCCGGCGAAAAGAGCGCACTGAACAAAATCACCTCCGATCCCGCCTCACGGAAGGCCATGCGCGAAACGCAAAAGCTGGGCATGGCGGCGCTCTATGGCGACTTAACCAGACGCTTGGCGTTGAAACCCGAGATGACTGGCAAATTCAACGACCTGCTCGCCGACACCGTTATGGACAACATCGACCTCATCACGCAGGCCCTGCATGACGGCAAATCTCCGACGGAAACGGAGCAGATCTTTGCGGCGGCCGACGCGGCCTTGCTGGAGAAAGTCCAAGCCCTGCTGGGCGATGAGGCGGCGGGCCAGTACAAGGATTACACCCAAAACCTGGCCACCACACTGACCTCTGCCCAGTTTGCGGCCTCCCTGACGGGTGAAGAGCCGTCCAAGCAGGGAAAGGTCCAGCAATTCCGGCAGGCCATGCAGGATGCAATCGCCACCACCTTGAAGAATGACGGTCTGCCGCCAGATTTCCAGGTCCTGCCCATACTCAATTTCGCCAATATCGCCTCCGAGCCCGAGGCCGAGCGAAACCTCAAGCTGCTGGATGAGATTTATGCGAACGTCGCCGCGCGCGGAAGCGCGTTTCTCACACCGGAAGAGTTGGCGAGCTTCCAGTCCTTCCGGACAGGCTACATCAATAACAGCCGCATGGCGCTCACCATGAACCGCAACCTGATGGCACCGCTGTCCAAGTCGGCACCCACGCCGTAGGCCACTGGCATCGCCCAACGACGGATTGAATCGGCCGCGGATTTGGCGGAACGTTCGCCCGCCATGCAACGGACCCTGCTTCGCCTCGCCCTCGTTTCGCTCATCGGGTTCGCCACGGCGGCGGCGGCCCATGCCGCCTCAAACTGGCCCCAGTACCGTGGTCCGTCGGCCAGTGGCCTAGATGATTCCGCAGCGCTGCCCACGACCTGGAATGTCACGACGGGCGAAAATATACGCTGGCAGACGCCGATTCCTGGCCTAGCGCATTCCTCACCCATTGTCTGGGGCGACCGCGTGTTCGTGGCCACCGCCGTCAAGCCGGGCAAATCGGGCCTCAAGGTAGGCCTCGACGGTGACATCGACTCAGTCAACGAAGATGAGGCCCACCAGTGGCGCCTGCTGGCCTTGGACAAGGCCACGGGCAAGATCGTCTGGAACACCCTCGGCTACGAAGGTGTCCCCAAGGTGAAGCGCCACACCAAGTCGAGCCACTGCAACTCCACGCCCGCGACCGATGGGCAGCACATTGTCGCCATTTTCGGCTCAGAAGGGCTCTTCTGCTTCGACATGGCGGGCAAACTGGTCTGGAAGAAAGACCTCGGCCCGATGGATGCCGGCTACTTCGATGTCCCCAGCGCGCAATGGGGATTCGCCAGTTCCCCAATCATCCACGACGGCAAGGTGGTGGTGCTCTGCGATGTGCAAAAGGGCTCATTCCTCGCGACCTTCGACCTGACGGATGGGCATGAACTTTGGCGCACGCGCCGGAAGGATGTGCCGACGTGGGGCACGCCCGCTGTCGTCACCGCTGCCGGACGAACACAGGTGGTTGTGAACGGCTGGCATCACTCCGGCGGGTACGACTTCGCAACCGGCAAGGAATTGTGGCGGCTCGACGGGGGCGGCGACATCCCGGTGCCCACCCCGATTTTCGCGGATGGCTTGATCTTCCTCACCAGCGCGCACGGCAAGGTCCGCCCGATGCGCGCCATCCGCCCTGAGGCGAGTGGCGACATCACGCCCGCCGACGCCGGTTCGACCAATGCCGCCATTGCCTGGGCCTATGCTCGGCAGGGCGATTACATGCAGACGCCGCTGGCGGTGGGCGGTTCGCTCTATGGCTGCCTGGACCTCGGCATCCTGACCTGCTTTGACACCAAGACAGGCGAAATCCGCTACAGCGAGCGGCTTTCCAAAAACGGCGAAGGCTTCACATCTTCGCCCGTGTCAGATGGACGGCATCTCTACTTCGCCAGCGAACTGGGCAATGTTTATGTCGTCCCCACGACTGGAGAATTTTCCATCCTCGCCAAAAACAAGATGGAGGAGACCGTCATGTCCACACCGGCCATCAGCGATGGGATGCTGCTCTACCGTACCCGGGAAAAGCTCGTGGCCATTGGCAAGAAATGATCGATCGGACTACCTTTGAGCAAAGCGGCTTCGCCGTCGTGCCGGATGTCCTCACCGCCGCGGAGGTGGATACCCTGCTCGTCGCCCATGCCGCACTGGAAGCGTCCCAATCATCTGGACGCCATGCCGGCATCCGGAACCTGCTGCAGGAATCTCCGACGGTGGCGGTGATCGCCAGCAGCTCTGCCGTGATCCCGTTGGTGGCCACCCTGCTGGGCGACGGTGCGTTTCGAGTCCGCGCGCTATTCTTCGACAAGACACCCGATGCGAACTGGAAGGTTCCTTGGCATCAGGATCTGGCCATCGCGGTACGGGAGCGCGTAGACACAGAAGATTTCACCGGTTGGTCGGTCAAGGACGAGGTGCCCCATGTGCATCCTCCTGCAGCGATATTGGCGCGGATGGTGACCGTCCGACTGCATCTCGATGACTGCTGGGCGGAGAATGGCCCGCTACGGGTGCTTCCCGGTTCACACCGTCATGGCCGTCTCGACCAGGAGGCCATCACCCGCTGCCGTTCAGAAGCCGCCGAGGTTGTCTGCACAATCTCAAGGGGTGGCGCCTTGGTCATGCGTCCGTTGCTGCTGCACGCCTCATCCGCGGCCACCCACCCGGCCCACCGCCGGGTGCTCCATCTGGAATATGCCGCCGAGCCCCTGCCGGGTGCGCTGCGCTGGGCGAATGATCCGGGCTAAAATAGAAACGCCGCCAATCTTGCGACCGGCGGCGTTTCACCCAAACGACCCTAACCTAAACCCAGCCATCCGGCCGGGTACCCATGGCGCTTATAGCCAATGCAATGCCAAGTCCGGCGGGGACAATAAAAAATTCGCAGTTGTAATTGATACAAACGGGCAACGAAAGCGTCCGAACGGGGTTCTACTGCGGACGCGGGATGCCAAAATGGTGCAAAACATTGCGCACCAGCGCCTGAAACCGCGTGTCCGCGTGCAGGGCCCAACCGGAACCGATGCTGCCGGCATTGAAGACCCGGCCACCATCCGGGCGCTCCCACCAGATCATTTCGCCGCCCTGATCGGTCTTGGGCCGGATGGGCCGGAAGAAGTAGTCGAACGCCGCCCCACCTTCTTTCCATGGCACGACACCATTGGCCAGCCTTGTCATTCCGGCGGGGTCGGCCGGCACGGAACCGCCCGTCGGGTTGGCCTCCTCCTGCATGGCGGCCAAGATGGACAGGCGGATGTCGAACTCGTGGCCGTTGGCCAAGGTGGTTCCATCCGACGCCATGCCGAAAGCGTCACCGGATTTCAGCCCCGTTTCTTCCGGCTGGTGGAACAGAAAATGATCCGTGCCCGTCGCCAAGTAAGGCCCGAAATTTTTTGGGTTCGCCTGGTTGTTCCAACCGAGCGTTTCCAGCCCGGTGTAGTGCCAACCCGGATGCCCGCAATCCCGCAACAGGCCGCCGCGCTGGCCATCGTGGCTGTGCCAGCATTCGCCGCGGTGATCGGATTCCAGTTGGTGGCCGGGTGCGTCCACCTTGCGGCATTCCATCACCCCGCAATCCGCATCGAAACTGACCCGCCAGAAGAGCGAGTTGCCGGAGAGCACCACCAGATTGCCTCCACCCCGGAGAAAATCCCCCAGTCCCTGCAGCATCGGCAGCGACCAATACTCGCTGTGGCCGTTCAGCACCACCACCTGGTATTCTCGCAACATGGCCGGCTCGCGGTGCAGATCGTCATCCGCCGCCACGTCAAAGCGGTAGCCTTCGCGGGCCAGCCAGTTCTGGGCAAACCGTTCACCTCGCATCAGGTGGCTGTAACGGGTGGGCCCGCCATACAGCACGTAAGGCCCGGCTACCGGCCAAGGCATCTGCAAGCCGACCTGATACGTCCCCTGCCCGGCCGCGTGCCCGCGGTAGAGGCAGTAGGCGGGCGGATCGCCGGCAGCGTTGGGCAGGCCACCGGTGCCGATCACCGCGTGCTGTGACTCCGGCCAGACACCAAACGGCGCGCCGTTGTAGGCCCGCCAGGTGTTCGTCGAGCACATCACAAGCATGGGGGCGGGCTTTCGCCGGGCGGCCCGCCGAACAAGGAAGGTGAGGTCGTAAAGCTGTGGCTTCCCCTGTCGCTCGTAACTGACGCGTGCGACGTAGATGCCAGGCTTCGCGTCCACCGGTACTTTCCAGCGCAAGGTCTGTTCCCAGCGACAGTCGTAAAGATCATCGGAAGCGAACCGCAGTCCGTGGCCGTGGTGGGCATCCCGCTCCGGATCGTAATCGCCAAAGCGTGGCACCGCCGGATTCATGGCGGGGCCACCGATCATCCACGTCGCGTGATTGATGATGCGGCCTTGCCGGGCGTGCCCCGACACATCGGCCACCCGTTCGCCACGTTCCTCGGCAAATGCCCAACAACCCAGCACTCCTCCTCCCGCTGCGGGCCGAAGCCCCTGTTCGGCATGACGCTGCCGGATGGTCCCTGGCTCCAGCGCGTGATCGTAGATCACGGCCATAGCCAGGTCCCCGTCGAGAAAACGCAGCGTCTCACTGCGCTGTCCCATTGCACCGAGCCGGAGCGGATGCTTTCCCACCCGGAACGGCCCCGCAAAAGGCCAACTGCCCGCCTCCACCCCGTTCACCCAGATGCGCTTGGTCTGCGCATCCCAGGTGGCCACCAGGTGGTGCCATTCGCCGCGCTTCAGCGTGCCGGGCGCGGTGCGGTGGATCTCCACCTCGTCCGGCCCGACACCGTTTCCGAGGAAAAATCCGACATACCCATCCTTGCCGATGCCGAGTGCGAAACCCTCATCGCTTTCCTTGTCCTCCTGGGTAATGAGTCCGGCCAAGCTGGTCACCGACCAAGGCCGCACCCAGCATTCCAGGCTTAGCGCCCGAGGTGAGCCGGTGAGCCGCTTCGGAATGTGGACATACGATCCGAGGTGAATCGGCTGAATCCGGGCCGGAAATTCGCCGGCGTCATGCATGAGGGTATCACCCGCCGGGTCATCGATGGCCAGCCCCAGCCGGTAGAAACCCACGCGGTAAGCCTGATCACTCGACAGGTGAAACGCGAAGGTTTGCCCCGCAGCTATGCTGTGACGAGCCGGATAGCCGTGCATGCCGGACACCACCAACGGTTTATGCGGTGGAATGCCCGGATAGACGCTCCCTTCCGTAGCCGCTGCAACCTGAGACGGGGAGGCCACCAGGCCCACTGTGCCTGCGGCCGTCAGCCTGAGAAAGTCGCGCCGGCTCGTCGTGTTCATGCGTGTGCGGGAAGGCTGACAAAGCCGTTCCCGCCTCGCGAGCGGTTTTCAGACGATGCCGCCCCGAAGAGCGGTCACCGCCGTGCGCCGTTAGCACTGTCGAAGGCCCGATTTGTCCGCGCTCAGATCCCGACCGTATCGATCTGCTCGTAGGCGGCATTGAGCCACATCTTGACGCGCTGACGCTCCAACAGACCGAGGCCCTTGGTCTCGGAATCGCTCTTGTGCTTGGCGGCCCAGAAGTTGGTGCTGCCCGCATCGATCTTGGCGATCACCGGCTCGTGCAGCTTTTTCAGGGTGATGATCTTTGCGTTCAAGGCCAGGGCGCGGTCCTTCTCTTCGGACTCCGTGAAGAGGGGAAAGCTGTCCCCGCGCAGCTGGTTCAGCACGATGACGTAGTTCAGGCGGGCACCGAAGCGGTCGAAGAGCTTCTTCAGCAGGTCCACGGAATCCTTGCCGGAATCCATGACGTGCCAGTAGCAGAGCGTGATGCCGAGTTCGGCGGCCGCCTCGAGCACGCCCGATTCATCCATCCATTTCACCAGCGCCTCATGAGTCTGCGCGGCGAGATCGACCAGCACGCGCTTCTCGGGGTTCGCCGCCGCCGTCTCCACGATGGAGTCGAGGCTTTCGTAGCTGTCCACCACGATGGGCGAGGCGAACTGCCCGTAGAAGCGCATCAGCGCGCCGTGCGAGCGGTCCGTGTCAAAACCAAGGAGCGGGATGTTGTGGTCAATCAGGTACTGGGCGACGACCCGGGCGACGACAGATTTGCCGACGCCGCCTTTTTCGCCGCCGATGAGATGAATGTTGGCCATAAATCAGTTCAAAAATTTGAGTTTCAGTTCAGAAAGAGGAAATGACCCGGTTGCCTTTGGGTTGCGCCAACCGTGCCTTGGGAAAGGGTAGTCAGTGCGCCGGAAAATACGCCAAGCAAATAGTCTTGGCCGGAACCAAGCCCGCAGGCCGTCCCGACTGGCGCTTCATGCAGCGAAACCGAACCCGGTGCTACCACCGCTGACGCGGCGGTCCGGAACGTTGCTGCGGCTGGCTAGAACCCCCACCGCGCTGCTGCGGACGCCCCTGCCCTTGCCCCCGCCCCTGCTGCTGCGGCCGACGGTCACTCTCGCCTCCGCCACCGGCCGGAGCCGATGCGGAATAATCGAAGCCTTCCGCCCGTTTGCGAACGATCCCGCGCCCGATGAAGCGCTCCAACGAGCGCAATTCACCCTGGTCCTCCGGCGTCACAAAGCTGATGGCATCGCCCACCGCGTGCGCCCGACCGGTGCGCCCGATCCGGTGGACATAATCCTCCGCGTGCATCGGGAAATCGTAATTCACCACGTGCGAAATGCCGTCCACGTCGATGCCGCGTGCGGCAATATCCGTCGCGACCAACACGCGCACCGCGCCCGATTTAAAATCCTTCAGCGCCTTCAGCCGCTGGTTCTGCGAGCGGTTGGAATGCAGCGTCGCCGTGCGGATACCCTTTTGCTCGAGCTGCCGCGCGATGCGGTCGGCCCCGTGCTTCATGCGCGAGAAGACGAGCACCATGTCCATCTGCGGATCGCGCAGCAGATGATGCAGCAGCGCCGGTTTCAGGTGCTTGGGCACCTCATAGACCAGCTGGGTGACGGTCTCGGCGGGGTTCGAGCGACGGCCGATCTGGATCGTCTTCGGATTGCGTTGAAACTCATGCGTCAGCGACTCGATCTCCGACGAAAGCGTCGCGGAAAAGAGCAATGTCTGCCGCTGCTTCGGCAGCCGGCGGACGACCTGCCGGATCGACGGCAGGAAGCCCATGTCGAGCATCCGGTCCGCCTCATCCAGCACCAGGAACTGCAGCCCGGAGAAATCCGCGTAATTCCGGTCCATGAGGTCCAGCAACCGGCCCGGGCAAGCGATGACCACATCGGTCGAGGCACGGAGCGCACGGATTTGCGGCTGCTCGCCCACGCCGCCAAAGACGGTGGCCATCGTCAGTGGCAGATGCTTGGCATAGGCGCGCACGTTTTCCTCGATCTGAACGACCAGTTCCCGCGTCGGCGCGATGACCAGCACCCGGGTGCCCCGGCGTCCTCCGGCGGCCAGATTGGCGGCGAGTTTCGTCAGGATGGGCAGCGTAAATGCCGCCGTCTTGCCGGTGCCCGTCTGGGCGATGCCAATGAGGTCCAGCCCGGCAATGATGGGCGGGATGGCGGCGGTCTGAATGGGGGTGGGCTCGGTGTAGCCGGCTTCCTGCACGGCCTGCAAAATTTTGGCGTCGAGACCCAGATTACGAAATGACATTGAGCCGCAAGGGTAGCCAGAAACGGCGCGATAGCACGCCCCAAACGCATTTTGCCGGGGTCATCTCCCTGTCCTGCACCTTCTGTCAGCACCGGCATTCACCAACCTCACTGTTGGCTTAGGGGGCGCAGAAAACATCGCTTCTAAAGGAGTTTTCGCTTATTTTGGCGGCACCAGCCGAGCCCTGCCCCCTACTCCATTCCTTCTCAATTTCCGGCGCTTCTCAGGCCGTCCCCTAGCTCTGGCTGGATTGCACCTTCAGGTGTGATTCTGGGCATTTTATCACCGCAATGAACGACACGCTCAACACGAAGACGGAACTGCCGGTGATGGAACTGCGCGAGACGCTGCGCCGCTTAACCTGGCTGGTGGGCATGCTCGCCGTGATCGCCACGGTGGCGGTGGTCGCGCACGAACCCTTTGGCCGCATGATTGAGCAGCGCCAGGAAGCCGGTCGCCCGATGCCGGCCACCGGCACCATGCTGGCCCAACGCTGATCCGCCAACGCCTTTCAAACGAAGCAAGGCCGGAGGCTGTCCTCCGGCCTTTTTCTTTGAGTTCAATCGAAACTCATGCAGGCCGCTCAGGCCAGCGGGATGGTCACCGCTTCGAGCAGTTCGGCGCTGAAGGGCTCCACTTTGAGTTCCAGCCCTTCGTACCAGATGCAGACGAGATCACCGTCGGAAAAACCCCGCAGTCGAAGCGATTGATCCACCGTCACAATGATGGGGGGCTCCTGCACCTGACCGATCGTGTGATGCACCGTCATCACCGGTCCCCCCGACATCAGCCGTACGAGCTCGTCAGGTTTGAACCGGCAAGGCACCGGTACTTTTTGGGCCTCTGCGGTCATCGCAAGTGGTAAAATGCCCACATTAAGAGGCCAGAGAGCAAGCCCAGGGCGATCAGAGGACCCCGAAGTTTGGCCACCTCCTGCCGCAACGTACTCCAAAGGCCCGTGTCATCCAGCCAGCGGTCACAGGCCGGGCAAAGCGACGAATCGCGAGCCACCAAGGAATGGCAATGCACGCAACTTTTTTTAGTCCAGGACATTGTTGGCGGGAGATAAGTTCCTAGTAATATTCCCTATCAACTGTTAGCCAAATTATTAACGTTTCAATTCTAAGCGTCAACCTGTTTCCCCTTCAGATTCAGCAAGATAACGATTCTCGATAAAAGGCGGATGCAAGCAGGGGGAGTGTTTGCCTGAAGTCTGAGAATGGAGTGGTCCTGCAGGCCATCGGGGCCTTCCCGGTCGCCCTCGCTTCCCTGATCGTTCTGGGTGATTCCGCCGCCCGGCTCGCCGAGGGCTGGGGCATCCCGTTGGTAGCCCTGGCTCAGCAGGCCAACCCGTTGTGGGAACCCGCCGCCTGTCCGCTGTGTGCGGCGGGGGAGCCAGTGAGCCAGTAAGCCAGTGGGTCAGTGGGATGCTTAGCCACCGGACGCTCGCTCCCCCTCTCACTTTCTCACTTACTGGCTCACTCGCTCACGCTCCGCCCGCAAACCCGGCCGTCAGCCGTCCCTTCACCTTCACTTCACCCCGGGCGATCGCGGCGATGGCGGCGGGATACAGCTCACGTTCCGCCTGTTGGATGCGCTCATGCAGCGTCAGCGCCGTGTCGCCATCCAGCACCGGCACGGCCCGCTGCCCGATGATCGCACCGGTATCGATGCCTTGGTCCACGTAATGCACGGTGCAGCCCGTCACCTTCACGCCGTAGTCGAGCGCCTGTTTCCACGCGGCCAACCCGGGAAACGACGGCAGGAGCGACGGATGGATGTTCACCACGCGCCCCTCAAACGCCCGCAAAAACTCGCCCTTGAGGATGCGCATGAAGCCGGCCAGCACGACGAGGTCCACCTGCGCCTCCCGCAGCGCGCCGATGTAAGCGGCCTCGGCGGCCTCATCGAGTTTGGTGCGAAACGGCCCCGGCGCAATGAATCGGTTCGGCAGCCCACGCCCGGCCGCGTGCGTGAGAATGCCCGCCTCCGAGACATCGCTGGCGACGAGGACGACCTGCGCCGGTACCTGCCCGGCAGCGATGGCATCGTCGATGGCGACAAAGTTCGAGCCTTTGCCCGAACCAAGGACTCCGATCCGCAGCGGTAGTGGTTGCGACATGCGCGCAGAGTGGCCCGATTCGCCCGCCGGATGGAAGATGGCAGTTGGGCGCGGGGCGCTCGGCGCAGGAGACAGGATTCAGTAGACAGGAGTTGGCTTTTGGAAGCCAACTTTGCATGGACATGTCCCATAGGAGCGATCGCTCCCCTTTCAGATCCTGACTCCTGAATCCTGTCTCCTGTCTCCTGTCTCCTGTCTCCTCGGCCTTGCTTCCCGTCCCGTCAGGCTGCCACAACTTGCGCGTGTTGCTTTGTTGGATTTTCGGAATCCTCGCCCTGATCAGCGCCGTTACTGGCGTGTGGCAGTTTGTCGCGGCGATGCGCTTCCCGCTGCACCGGCGCGTGACCGACCGGTCATTCGCGCCGGGCGTGACCCTGCTCAAATCGCTCAAGGGGTGCGATGAGCATACGCACCATTGCCTGCGGAGCTGGTTCAGGCAGGACTATGCGGGCCCGGTGCAGATTCTCTTCGCCGTGCAGAACGCCGCCGACCCCGTCTGCGAGGTCGTGCGTTCGTTGCAGCGGGAATTTCCGCAGACCGACGTGCGGCTCGAAATCGTCACCACACTCCTCGGGGCCAATGCCAAGGTCTCGAAACTCGCGCACCTCGAATCGCTCGTGGCGCACGAGTTCGTCGTCATCAGCGATGCCGACGTGCAGGTGCCAGCCGATCTGCTTACGAACGTCGTCGCTCCGTTGCGTGATCCCCAAATTGGGCTGGTGAATTGCTTCTACCGACTCGCGTATCTGAGCACGGCGGCCATGCACTGGGAGGCGGTGGCAATCAATGTCGATTTCTGGAGCCAGGTGCTTCAATCGCGCACACTCCAGCCGCAGGATTTTGCCCTCGGCGCGGCGATGGCCCTTCCGACCGCCAGGCTCATGGAAATCGGCGGCTTTCACGCGCTGGTGGATTATTTGGCCGACGATTATCAGCTCGGCAACCGCATCGCGAAGCGGGGCTACCGCATCGAACTGTGCCCGGTTGTTGTCGAATGCTGGGACCCGCCGATGGGCTGGCGACAGGTTTGGGCGCACCAATTGCGCTGGGCGCGGACCATCCGGGTCTGCCAGCCGGGACCGTTCGCAGCGAGCATCCTGAGCAATCAGACGCTGTGGTGCGGGTCTGCGTTGGTGGCAATGATCGCCCGAAGCATCTTTCATGAGCTTTCGGCAATTCTCGTCATATTGCCCTTCTTCGCGCTCAACTTGAGAATTGTTCTGGCTCGGCCGCTCCATTGGAAACTGGTGCCAAAGAATTCTTCTCCATGGTGGTGGAACCGAGGATGGGACGCTTACTGGGTGGTCATTTTCACGCCCCTGAAGGATATCCTCAACGTCGCGATCTGGTTCGCCGCGTTCTTCGGCAACACCGTTGTCTGGCGTGGCGTCACCTATCGCGTCGGTCGCGATGGCAAGCTCACGCGCCTCGGTTAGGTGCCGGCGTTCATTTTTTCAGATCAAGCTCGCATTGGCGACCATGCCCCCCATCGACTATGTTTCGTGTGATGAATGACGATGCATGGCGCCAGCAATTCCGGGAAGTTTACGATCGCGGCACGGCCGCCTGGAAGGCTGGTCGCCGCACGCCCAAGACGATGTTCGACGAGTCCGACACGGCGTTTCTCGCCGGCATCGGCTGCACGGCGCAGGAGCTCTTCGACTTCGTGGACGACTACCCTCGCTACGGTGAGCCCAACTTCGACACCGTGGTCGAGATCACCGCCATCCGGCGCGACTACTTCCTGAACGTGCTCGGCGGAAAGCCCACCGGCCACGTCGCCTCCATGGCGGATCTGCCGGCCAAGACCGACAAGGCGGATGGCATCGCCTGGCTGCCCCGTCTCATCGCCAAGGCGCGGCTGAAACTGCGTGGCGAGATGCCCGCTGATCTCATGTACGGCTGCGGCGGCGACCGCCCCTTCGTGCGCGAAATGCGAACAACCCTGCCCAAGTTTCTCACCCTGGTTCGCGACTCCGGCGACGACGACCGCCTGATCATTGATGCCGTGAAGCGCAAGGCCCGTCTGAAGTAACCGGGCCATTTCCACGCGGCGGCGGGGGGCGGTTGTTGGATCGCGGTTCTCCGTGTTCCGAAAATCCATCGGCCGCGGCTCCTCAGGCTTGGCAAATGCAGGTCGTCGCAAGCATGCTTAACCCATGGCAAGCGACCGGTTTCTGAAGGCAGCGGTGGCCGAAGCCCAGCTCGGTCTCGACGAAGGCGGCATCCCCATCGGCTCCGTGATCGTCCATAGGGGCAAAATCATCGGCCGCGGCCATAATCGCCGCGTGCAGCGCGGCAGCACGGTGCTCCATGGCGAGATGGACGCGCTGGAAAACGCGGGCCGGCAATCCGCCTCGGTCTACCGCGAATGCACGATCTACACGACGCTCTCCCCCTGCCCCATGTGTACCGGGGCGATCCTGCTCTACAAGATTCCCCGCGTGATCATTGGTGAAAACCGCACCTTTCAGGGCGCGGAATGGCTCCTGCGCCTCAACGGCGTGGAGGTGACGGTGGTGGATGACCCGACCTGCGTGAAACTGATGGTCGATTTCATCCGCAATAAGCCGCAACTCTGGAACGAGGACATCGGCGTCTGACGCGTCTATTGGCGGTTTGCATTGCCGCCCCGGCCATTCACGGAAAGGCTCACGGCAGTGAGCAAACCGGTTCGTCGTCTCGATCAGATTCTCGCCAACCTCGGCTATTGCAGCCGCAGTGAGGCCCGTGGCTGGGTGCGCGGCGGGCGCGTCCTCGTGAATGGCGAGAAAGCCAAAGACCCCGCCGACAAGGCTCCGCTGGCCTCGGTATTGGTGGATCACCTGCCCCTGGAGTGCCCTGACGGGCTGCTGGTCGTGCTGAACAAGCCCACCGGTTACATCTGCACCCATGACGCACGCGAGGGCCCGATCGTGTTCGACATTCTGCCGCCGCGCTGGGTCCGGCGGAATCCACCGGCCACCACCGTCGGCCGGCTCGACAAGGACACGACCGGCGTGCTGCTCATCACCGACCAGGGCACGCTGGTGCAGCGCTGGACATCCCCGCATCACAAGGTGCCCAAGGTTTATGAGGTCACGCTGGATGGCGAACTGCGGCCGGAACTCATCGAAATCTTTGCCGCCGGCACGTTGCTGCTGGAGGACGACGTGAAACCCTGCCTGCCGGCAAAACTGGAGATTGTGGGCCCGCACGAAGCCCGGCTGGAGCTGGTGGAAGGCCGCTACCATCAGGTGAAGCGCATGTTCGGCAGCCAAGGGCTGAATGTGACCCGGCTGCACCGGAGCCATTTCGGCGAGTACACCATCGGCGATCTCAAGCCGGGCCAGTGGCGGCTGCTGCCGCTGCCTGCGGGTTGAATTCGACCAGCCGGATCGAGCCCGGAAACTGGCTTTTCGCAAACTCCTCCAGCATCAGGGCCTTTGCCTTTTCGTGGGAGAATCCGCCCGAACCGGTTCCCAACAGCGGAAATGCCACCGATCTGAAGCCGGCCATTCCCGCCATCCGGAGGGCGTTTTTTACGGATTCACGAATCGAATAGGCAGAAGCCCTCCACAGCATATTGATGCCGGCCACGTGGATAATTCCACGGAACGGAAGCCGACCAGCCCCCGTCAGGACCGCTTTTCCCAACGGCATTGGCCCATGCCGAGCCACTTCGCGGAAAGGCCCCGTGCCAGCCGCCCGCTTGATGGCCCCCGAAACGCCCTGAGGCAGCAACAGCCACCACGGGATGATATTCCGGTTCCAGGCGTTGACGATAGCCTCGACCGGTTGCTGAAGGAGATCACCCTCCACGACACACCAGTTAGGGATCGACGGCTGCATGGGAGTGTAACTCTGTTCCGGCAATAAGGTTTCGCCTGCATCCGATCCGGCAAACGCAGCCATTGCCTACCCCTTTGTCCGTCCGCTACAACGCTCCGGTGTCGCAGCAACAAACTCTCCGCCAGCCTGTTTCCTTTGCCGGCATCGGCCTGCATTCGGGAAACAAGGTGAGCATGAATTTCCTGCCCGCGCCGCCCAACACCGGGCTGCGCTTCCGGCGCATTGATCTGGACGGCAAGCCGGAGCTCGAGGCCCGGGCCGAATTCGTCACCGATACCCAGCGTTCGACCACCCTGAGCAAGGGGCCGGTCAAAATCCACACGGTGGAGCATGTGCTGGCCGCCTTTGCCGGGGCCGGGGTGACCAATGCCATCATTGAGATCGACTCCAATGAGCCGCCCATTGCCGATGGCAGTTCGCGGGACTTCGCCCAGTTGGTCCGCGAAGCCGGCATCACGGTCCAGACCGATCCCATCGAGCCTTACAAGATCACCACGCCGATCGAGCTGACCATCGGGGAGACGCAGCTGGCCATTTTTCCGTACAACGGCTTCAAGATCACCTGCACCAGCTCCGATAAAGGTGGCCGCTTTACCCAGTTCTATTCCACGGAGGTGACGCCGGAGACGTGGGAGAAGGAGCTCAGCCACGCGCGCACTTTCTGCTTCTACGAGGAGATCGAGTTCCTGATCCGCAACGGGCTGATCAAGGGTGGCAGCCTGGAAAACGCGATCGTGATCCGCGAGGATGCTGTCCTGACCAATGAGCCGCTCCGCTACCCGGAGGAGTTTGTCCGGCACAAGATGCTCGACATCGTCGGTGACCTCTCGCTGGTGGGCCGCCCCATCCACGGCCATGTCGTCGCGGTGAAGCCGAGCCACCACGCGAACACCGAGCTGGCCAAGGCCATTCTCGCCCAAATGCGCCGTCCCCTGGAGCAGGCACAGACGTTCGCCCCGCCACCGGCCACCACCCAGCAGCCTGAAGCTCCCAGTTCCAAATCCTCCAAGCCCGCTCCGAAACCTGTGTCCACCGCCGCTGCCGAACCTGCCGTCAAGGACGGCGCCTCGCTCGACATCAACGAGGTGATGAAGCTCCTGCCGCACCGGCCCCCGTTCCTGATGGTGGACCGCGTGCTCAAGATCGAGGGCAACAAGATCACCGCGCTGAAGCAGGTCACCATCGGCGAACCGTACTTCGCCGGCCATTTCCCCGGCCACCCGATCATGCCCGGGGTCCTGCAACTGGAGGCCATCGCCCAGGTCGCCGGCATCCTGATGATGCGGCAGGCCGAGAATGCGGGGAAACTGGCCTACTTCATGTCCGCCGAGGATGTGAAATGGCGCAAACCCGTCACCCCGGGCGATACGCTCATCATCGAGGTCGAGCTGACCAAGTCCCGCGGGAAGATCGGCCGCGCCAAGGGAACGTGCCTCGTCAACGACGAGGTTGTGAGCGAGGCGGTCGTGACCTGCATGTTCTTTGAACGGTAAAAACGGCGAACAGCGAACAGGGAACAGCGCGACACAATGGAGTCATGAACGATTTGCAGGATCGGACCAAACGGTTTGCGGTGGATGTGCTGAAGTTCTGCGCGCGGTTGCCCGGAAAAGCCGAATTCCAGATTGTCCGTGGCCAGCTCGGACGGGCAGCGGGTTCAGTCGGCGCCAACTACCGTTCCGCCCGTCGCGGCAAGTCGCTCGCCGATTTTATTAACAAGCTTTCAATCGTCGAAGAAGAGGCTGACGAATCCGGCTACTGGCTGGAAATCCTAGGCGAGCTGGGTTTATCCGGTGACACTGAACGCGTCCGTGTACACCAGGAAGCCAGCCAGCTCACAGCCATTATGCTTGCCTCGAAGAAGACGGCCCGAAATTCAACCACGCGCGCTGTTCGCCGTTCCTAGTTCGCTGTTCCCGATGATTCATCCCACTGCCATTATTCATGCGGGCGCCCAAATCGGCACCGACTGCCACATCGGGCCCTACTGCGTCATCGGCGAACACGTCCGCCTCGGCGATCGTTGCAAGTTGCATTCTCACGTGGTCATCGACGGACACACCACCCTCGGTGCCGACAACGAGGTTTTCCCGTTCGCCTGCCTTGGTCTCAAGACGCAGGACCTGAAGTGGAAAGGCGGCGTCACTCGCGTGGAGATCGGCGATCGCAACGTCCTCCGCGAATACGTCACGGTTCACAGCGCCACCAGCGACGGCGGCGTCACGCGGGTGGGTTCGCACAACCATTTTCTCGCTTACGTCCATCTGGCACACGACGTGCAACTCGGCAGCCACATCATCATGTCCAACGTGGCGACGCTCGCGGGGCATGTCACCGTCGAGGATCACGCGATCATCGGCGGGCTAGCCGCCGTGCATCAGTTCTGCCGCATCGGCAAGTACGCAATGATCGGCGGTTGCGCCAAGGTCGTGCAGGACATCCCGCCCTTCATGATGGGGGACGGCAACCCGGCCGAGACCCGCTTCATCAACAAGGTCGGTCTTGAGCGCAACGGCTTTGCTCCCGAGGTAGTGAAATCGCTCACGCACGCCTACAAGATTCTCTTCCGCGAGGGGCTAACCATCTCGAATGCCCTCACGAAGATCGAATCCGAGCTGACGAAGTCACCCGACTTGGATCACTTGGTCGCGTTCATCCGGGCGAGCGAGCGCGGCATTTCGAAGTAGGCAGCGCGCCTCGAGGGCGGCGCAGTGTTCCACTCGCCAGGGCTTTTGCAAAAGCGTCGGGCCAGTCTCACCCAGCCCACCGCTTTGGGGCTGGGAAGTCCGTCTTTTCTCATTGCGGGTTGCTCTTCGCCGCACCCGTCGCGTTTATGAGATGCTCTGCCTCCCAGCTCTGGAAGTTGTCGTCGGATTCGATGGTCTGGCACATCCCACCCACAAAACCATAGACCCGCTCCAGCTTGGTTCCGTCCGGCCCCAGCCAGGCCTGGCGTTGCCGGACCAAAGGAACTTCCGCGCCAGGGGCATCTTTTACCGCGTCCATGGTGCCGGTGTAGACGATCTCAAACTTCCTCGCGGCGTCCGGATCCAAGCCTTGGGGGAAATACTGGCCCGCCTGGTCAAGACTGGCCGGGAATTGCCCTCCATGATTCCTCGCATATTCCATCAGGGCCGGGACCAGTCTTATCGCGTCGGACAGGCTGCCCTCGGCCCGGGCCCGCAACTGCGTCCAATACTCATCCGGATGTTGCACGGGTTCCTTGGCCTTGGTCGCCGCGGCCTGACTTGCCGCTCTCGCCTGCTGTTCGGCGGTGGCCACCTGTTGCTTCAGCAATTGCACCTCCGCACGCAGTCTTAGCAGTTCATCCGGGGTTGCCGTGGTGGCAGCGTCGGGCGCACGGGATATTTTGGCCAGCCGCGCATTGTCCGCTCGTAACGCGTCGATCCGCTGCGCTTGGGCCGCCAGTTGGGCGTCCCTTGCCCCCAATTTTTCACGGCTCGCCCGACGGATCGCCAAGCAGGCCAGCAAACTGGCCATCAGCAGGAGTCCCACCAGGCTGACCTTGAGCGTGTTCCGGTTCATCTTGCCTTTTTGCCTACGGTTTTTGTGCAGTGCTCCACAGGTTGCTGACATTCGGGCCATTGGCGCGGCTCTGGTCGAAACCGAAGAACTGGCGCATGTCGTACTTTTCCCTGAGGGGCGCCTTGGTCGTTATGACCCAACCAGCCATTTCTGACGGGCAGGCCGCGAGGCTACCCACCGGCACAAACTCATAGTTCTGCAGGATATCGTCATCGATCGGCTCTTTCAGATAAGGGATCAGGCCGGCGAGGCTGCCGGGCGTTTCCCCAGCCTTGGCCTTGGCATAGGCGTGCCAGGCATCCTGCAGCTTGGACATGACCCGCATCTGCGCATTGGCCCGGACTGTGGACATGGATCTTTCGTAGTCCTGTTGCGTGGCAAGCGTGCTGTTCCCCAGCGAATCGAGCAATTCATCGTCCGCCAGATATTTCATTTCCGGAATCCTTTCCCCCGGATTTCCCTCCACCCACGCCTTGAAGTGGGTCCGCCGGCCCTGCCAGAGCTTCTGCCGGTCGGCCAACGTCAGGGCCCCGGCAGCCGGTCCTTGGCCGCGGCCCGGCGCCAGTTCCTGCAACCGCTCCCGCAACGGCGCGATTTCCCCGCGCAATTTGAGTAGTTCATTAAACTGGTCCTGGCCCAGGGTCATAGGGGTGCCGGCCGCCTTGAGCCGTTCGGCCAGGCGGTGATTTTCCGCGCTAAGACTGGCGATCTGGTCGTCCTTTTCCCGAAGGGCATCATCCCTCCGCTGAATCACCGTCTGCGCCCGATGTTCCATCACCAGGGGAACCAGCACACAGGCCGCCGCGATGGCGCCGATGATTCCCGCCTGCAATTTTGAGAGGCCCATAATTTTTAACATGCCCAGGACGGTGCTTGTGCCGGTCGCGGCCCCCGCCAGCGACGCGCTGGCGAGGGGCGCCGCGAGTCCCGCCGGCGCCATTTCCACCGCGTGGGCCGAAAGCACCGTGCCCAATGCCGCACCCGTGCTGAGGCCACGGTGGGCGAGCAGCCCGCGCAGCCTTTCCAGGGTGCGATCCGTGCGTTTGCGCGCCGCGTCCTCGCTCAGCCCGAGTTTTTGCCCGATGTCCGCAAAGGAATGGTTCTCGAAATACCGCATCAGGATTACCACGCGGTCCGCCTCCTTCAATTCGTGCATCGCCTGATCCAGCGCCGGACGGAGTTTCTCCCAATCGGCATCGGGTCGTGCGTCCTGGAGCATTTCCTGCATGGCATGGGCCTCCTGTTCATGGGTATGACGTCGCCGTTCGCGCCGCACGGCCTTGGCCGCCGCGAAATGCGTGCCGGAATACAGCCAGCTCGTCAGCGATTCGCGCCGCGCCAGGGTCCCCGCCTTGCGTGCAAGATCGGTGAACACGCTTTGCGCCACATCCCGGGCCAGATGCTCATCGCCGTTCAACTGCCGCAGCGCCGCCGAATACACCAGACCCGCGTGACGCGCCACCAGTGTGGTGAAAGCCGGTTCCGAGTCTTCCTCGGCATACTCACGCAGCAGTTCCCCATCGGTAATCATACTTGCCACCGTAGCACCCGGTCAGATCAGAACCGGACAGGAATTCATCGTGATTTGGCGCATCGGGAGCCTTTTCAGGTGAAACCAGGCAAGCCGCCACGGTGCACGGATCGCGGACGGGATCTCAAAAAAAAAGCCCGTCAATTAACAGCTGACCCGCAAGGCTCAAGCTGACTCCAGCACCACGTTCGTATAGATCCGTGCTTCACCGGTCCGGATAATCCCGAGCGCGCGCGGCACACGTTCCTTGAGCAGCAGATGCGGCTCAAACGTGGGCGAAACCGTCCCGAAGGCGGCCAGAAACTCGCTCTGAACGGCCGCCGGGTTGTGCGCCTGGAATTCCGCGGCCATCCAGGCATGACCACACTTCCAGTTGGCCAGCACGGCGGCGATGACCTGCGGCACCGTCGGCACGCCATAGACCAGCGAGAGATCCACCTCCACCAGTCCCGGCCAATGCGGGAACATGGAGTCGGAAATGACGAGCATGTTCGTGTGGCGCACGCGCGCCAGCAGGGCGAGCAGCTGCGGATTGAGAATGCCGGATTGGATCATGCGGTTTTGAAGCAGTATGAGTTATCCGGCAGATTTTGCAGCACCATACTCGCCCGTTTGTCCGGCAACTGATCATGGCAAGTCGCTCCCACAAGGGAGAGTTTCACTTGGTGTGCAGAAGCCTCTTCCAACTGCGTAGCAGCCGACGTGAGGAGGCTCCATTTTATGCTGCTGGTCAGAGCCTCCTCACGTCGGCTGCTACGCAAGTATTAAGGCCCGGGTGGGATGATCGCCGCCACCTTTTCCAGGTCGTCGTAGCGGGCCTGCCAGGTCGTATACATCGCACCAATCACGCCGGGCACCCCTTTCGCGGAATCCAGCCATCGCTGCATCTGCGCCGGAGTGTCGTCGTAGTAGCCCGCCAGAATCTGCCGGTTGCCCCGGTCGGCGAAGAATTTTAGCGATTCGGCCCGGTGGCCGTCGTTCCACTGCATGATGATGATATCCTTGTCCAGCCCGGCCCAGGAATCCGTCAGCGGGCCGTTCACCAGATAGTACGGCCCTTTCACCGCGTTGTGGAAGGGGTCGAACATGTCGCTCCACGTGTAGATACGGCCGCCGGGATTCACCTCGCGCAGGATCTTCGCGCATTCGCGCACATTTTCCGCCAGCAGCTGGCCCGGCGTCAGCCCGCGCTTCCGGAACGCCTCGCTCCAGCCGAGCACGCGGATCTCGTCGTGGCTCATCATGTAGCCCTTGGCGTGAAAGAGCGCGTGGACGCGGCGGGCCTGGTCGCGAAGCAACTCCAGCGCCTTTGGCTCGGCAATGTCCATCATCACCTGGCCGTCGTAGATGCTCGCCACATGCTGATACGAGACACGGAGTCGGGCGCCTTCAGGCACTGCATTCTTCAGGTGGATGACCGGCGATTCGTGGTAGATGTCGTAGCAGCCGGCATACGGTTTCGTACCCATCAGGGGATCACTGACCGGCTCGAAGTCGTTGCCCTCAACGAGTTCCCTGCCCTGCTCATCTTTCACTATGAACGGAGCCCCCGGCCGGCGAATTAGGTTCACGAGCCCGACCTCCTCCAGCGTGGCGTCTTCCCACCAGAGGGAGCCGGTCGTCGCGCCCCAAGCGCCGAGATAAAGGTTCACCACGGAGTTGCTGAGCGAGTTGAAGACTACGTGATGGGTACGCCAGTCCTGCGTCGGCTCGGTCTTGAGGTAGTCGTAGTTCAGGGAGTGGCCCTGCAACCCGAGCACCTTGACCTCCGGCGTGCCGGCGAAGTGGTCGGTCTTCACGCGCACCGTGAGATGATACTGGCGGAACGGGACGAGCCTGAGCTTCTGCGAAATCCGGGCGTTCGCCCCCTTGGGATCGGTGATGCGGGCGGCGCCGTTGTCGGCCACGACGGTGTCGTCCTTCCAATCCCAGCGCTTCAGGTCGGCCATGTCGCCGCCCTTGAGCACCGGCGGCGCATCAGATTCGAACCGCGCCACGTCGCCATAGACGACAAACGGCGCGTCTTTCACCGGCGGGCCTTCGGCGAGATTGGGATCGCTCCACAGGAGGTCGTTGGAATAGCCCACGGAGAACAGCGCCGGGACGATCTCGATGCCGGCATCCGCGGCCGCCTGTTTTACGCGCGCAACGTTGC
Organism: uncultured Verrucomicrobiota bacterium; assembly: GCA_903922605.1. Lineage (GTDB taxonomy): Bacteria > Verrucomicrobiota > Verrucomicrobiia > Limisphaerales > UBA9464 > CAIVQB01. Next base: position 29,922 of record CAIXUG010000017.1, on the reverse strand, counting down.
GGAAATAATGGTCGTCCAACGAGGCGAGCCGACTGAACTTCGAATCCGCGAGCAGCATGTGGGTGTAGCCGGCTTTGCCGGCGCGGTGCATGAGGGCGTCCAGTTTGGCCACCCGCTCGTCCACCAGCAGGTTGTCGGCGACGTAGAACCAGCGCTCCAGCGCCTGGGCACGGAACCAGAACAGCGCCAGCAACGGCACGAGACGGAGAAGCTTCATGGGGCGAGACTAGCGGCCACGGTGGCATAGTCAGGCACGAACGCCTACAGCATTGGGGGCATGAGCAGATGAGTCCTGGGCATTCAGGATATGAACGAAGTAAGGTGGCCGTCCCCCCTCACCCTAACCCTCTCCCGCCGGGAGAGGGGATAGCAAACGGGCGCTATCGATCGCTTGTGAACGCATCCGGCAACTCCAGCGTACAGCTTCGCCAGAAGACGGGCGACGATTCTCCCTCTCCCGGTGGGAGAGGGCCGGGGTGAGGGGGAACGGCCCCCTACATTGCCGCCCGCTTGACCCAGAGACCAAACCACCGGCGATCGACCGCTTACTGCCAGGCAGCAAGCTTTTCGTCCCGCCAGATGTCGGCGACGGCCTGGCGCTGCCGCACCACGGACACCTGCTTGCCGTTGACCAAGACCTCGGCAACCAACGGACGGCTGTTGTAGGTGCTGCTCATCACCGAGCCGTAGGCGCCGGCGCTGAGCAGCGCCAGGTAGTCGCCCTCGCCCACCTTGGGCAGCGGACGGTCCTTGGCAAAATAGTCGCCCGATTCGCAGATGGGGCCGACCACGTCGGACGACACCAGTGCACCGCCCTTTTTCGCGAGCGGCACGATCTCGTGGTAGCTGTCGTAGAAGGCGGGCCGAATGAGGTCGTTCATCGCGGCATCCACGATGACGAAATTCTTCTTGCCGGTGCGCTTGATGAATTCGACACGCGTGACCAGTGCCCCCGCGTTGCCGGTGATGAAGCGACCGGGTTCGAGCAGCACCTTCAGGCCGAGCGGCTTCAGCAGCGGCACGAGCGTGTCCGCATAGGTCTGCGGGGTGAGCACCTTGCGGCCCTCAGGCGTGCGCCACCACTTCGCGTCGCCGCTGGCGAGCGCATCTTTGTAAACGATGCCGATGCCGCCACCGATGCTGAAAAAGTCGAAGCCGTGCTTCGCGTTCAGCTTGGTCACCTGTGGCACGACCTTCTCCACGGCCTTGCGGAAGGGCGTCACGTCGGTGAGCTGTGAGCCGATGTGCATCTGCAGGCCGCGCAGGCGGAGGTTGGACAGCTTGGCGGCGCGGGCATAGACGCCCTCGATCTCCTCGAAGGCGATGCCGAACTTGTTCGCGTAGGTGCCGGTGGTGATCTTGGCGTGCGTGCCGGCGTCCACATTCGGGTTCACGCGCACGGCCACCGGGGCGATCTTCTTCAGCTTGAGCGCCACCTTGCTGATGCGCTTCAGCTCGGCCTCGGACTCGACGTTGAAGCTGTAGATGTCCTGCTTCAGCGCGAAGGCGATTTCCTCCTCCGTCTTGCCCACGCCCGCAAAGACGCACCGGCGCGGGTCGCCGCCGGCCGCAATCACGCGCTGGATCTCGCCGGCGCTCACGGTGTCAAAGCCGCTGCCCAGGTTGGCGAGCGTGCGGATGACGGCGAGGTTCGAGTTCGACTTCATCGCATAGCAGACCAGGTGGGGCAACGGCGCCAGTGCCTGGTCGAGCTTGGTGAAGTGGTCGGAAAGCGTGGCCTGCGAATAGACGTAGAGCGGTGTGCCAAATTTTTTGGCCAGGGTGCTCAGCGGAAACCCTTCACAAACCAGCTCACGATCGGCGTAACGAAATGAATGCACGGGGGCGGGTTGTGCCACATCGGTGGAAGCCGCCGCAAGCGTGGAGGCGACGGGACAGACTGCCCCGATGCCGGTCGGAAAGGCAAAAGGGCTGCCGGAGAGATCCAGCAGCCCCTGCAAAAGACTGCCAGGCAATTTTATTGGGCGACGGGTGCCGTCGCCGATTTGGCCACGTGCGAGGTCTTCTTTGTTGCCACCTTTTTGGCCTTTTTGGTCTGCTTCTTGGCCTTCCGATGCGCCTTGCGCACCTGTTTCTTGGTCAGCGCCTTGGCCGGCTTGGCGGATTCACCCGCGACCGGGGCAACCGGTTTGTCGGCCACGGTCTGGGCCAGGGCCGAGGCGGAAAAGCCCACGGCGAGAATGACTGCGAGAAATTTGTTCATAGCGGAAGTAAAGGAACGTGTCGGGACGACAAAGCCAATCACATTCTGTGAGGCGCACCGCTCATTCCAGCGGGGCGATCTGACGCGGCGCACGGCCGTCCACACAATAGTGCCAGGCGGAGAGCAGTTCCTGCTGGTGCTGGGTCGCCCATTCGAGCACGAGGTCGCGCACCCGCTGGGGCGCATTGCCCTGCACGACCCGCAGCGGCCAGAGGCGGACCACGAGCTCATGCTCGCCGTAGTTGGCGACGATGTGGGCTTCCAGATTCCGCGCATGCAGGATGCGGATGATGATCCCGTAAAACTTGGAGATGACCGGCATACAGACCTTTCTTTGTTTTTCAGATTACAACCGACGCGCATTCCGACGCATCGGCTGGCTTCGCATTCAATTCGTTCCTCAATTCGCTGAAAATGACCCGGCAGATCGGGAAAGGTTTCAGATCCGACGGGATTATTTCCCGGCACCCCACGTTATCCATAACAATATGATTACATACGCAAACATAATCCCCGGCTGCGGTCGGCGCTTTCCTTCCCGGCGATCTGGCGTAACCTGCCGCCATGAGTCGCTCATGCCTGTTTGCCCTGCTGCTCGTCCTGACCGCCCTCGGCTGTCGCACGGAGAATTCCGACCTCCCCACATTGGCCCAGCTCCGCGCCCGCGTCGGCCAGTACACCTTTGACGACGCAGTGCGCCAGATGGGGCCGCCGACCAGCAAGACCGAGCTGGGCGACCACTCGGTGATCGCCGAATGGGAGGCCGGCACTTCCAGCGAGCCTTCCTTCAGCTTCGGGCTCGGCTCGTCGAGCGGCAACGTCTCCACGGGTGCCGGCACCACCGTCGGCGGCAAAGTCACGCACATCTACCGTCAGCTTCAGTTCGACCAGACCGGGAAGCTGGCACTCGTGACAGAAGTGAAGCGCTAACCTTCTTGGGCTTCCGCGGCTACCGTTCAGGTTGATGACGATCTCCCACATCTTCCGAATCTTTGTCTGCATCGCGGGATTGCTGATGAGTTTTCTGGGGGCTGCCGCCGCCGAACCAGTGACCCCGCTACAGGTGGATTTTTCCAGCGGCCTGGGAGCGGTACGCGCCCTGCATGGGATCAACAAGGGGCCTATGGTCGCAGGCGGCCTGATCGATCTTACCGCACCGCTCCGTTCGCTGGGCGTGCCACAAATCCGGCTGCACGACTGCCACTGGCCCAACCCCGACGTGGTAGACATCCACGCCGTCTTTCCCGATTTTCGGGCCAATCCCCAGCTCGCGTCCAACTACGACTTTGCCGCGACTGACGAATACCTTGCCGCCACGAGGCAGACCGGCGCACAGATCATCTACCGACTCGGCGAGAGCATTGAGCACACGGCTCGGAAGCGTTTTGTGCATCCGCCGGCCGATCAGGAAAAATGGGCGAACGTCTGTCTTGGCATCATCCGGCACTGCAACGAGGGCTGGGCCAACGGCACACGGCTCGGCATCCGCCACTGGGAAATCTGGAACGAGCCGGAGAACCGCCCCGCCATGTGGAGCGGTACCGATGATGACTATTTCCGCCTCTATCACACCGCCGTGACCCGCATTCGGGCGAGCTATCCCGATTTGAAAGTGGGCGGACCGGCCGTCGGCGCGAGCGGGCAGTTTGTGAACGGCGAGTTCCGGCCTACGGCCTTCGTCACCAACTTTCTTGCGCTCTGCCGCCGCGAGTCGCTGCCGCTCGACTTCTTTTCCTGGCATTGCTACACGGCCGATCCATCGGAACTCGTCCGGCGCGCCGGGGCGATCCGGCAACTGCTTGATGCGTACGGCTTCTCCAAAACGGAAAGTCATCTGAACGAATGGAACTACCTCCCGGGCAACAATTGGAAGGGGCTCGGCCGGAACAGCCTGCCGGCGGACCGGCAGGCCGCTTACGAGACGATGGCAGGCTCGGCGGGCGCTGCCTTCATCGTGACGGCGCTGCTGGAGCTGCAGGACGCGCCGGTGGATGTGTGCAACCTCTTCCACGGCGAGGCGGGCGGCTTCGGCCTGTTCAACGAACACGGCGTGCCGCAGAAGAATTATTATGGCCTGCTCGCCTTTCATGGCCTGCTCGATACTCCCCGCCGCGTGGCCGTGCACGGCGCTGTGGCGGGACAGCTGGGCCTGGTCGCCGGGCTGGATACCGCCGGCTCCGAAGCTTCGATCCTGATCAGCAGCCTGGACCGATCCTCTTCCGATTTCGAAGTAGTGCCGACGCACCTGCCCTGGTCCGGACCGACCTGCGTGGAGACTTGGTTGGTGGACGCCAGTCATGACTTCAGCCTCGTCAGCACCACGACCAATGCCGTCAGCGACACTCCGCTCCGGCTGGGTTTGAAATCGCCCGCGGTCGCCCTCCTTCGTCTGCACCCGCTGAAACCATAAGCTGACCGGTGAAGTGCCCGGCAAATCCTCTGGCCGTGAACGGCTGGGTTGTTGAAACTCACGCGCGGGTGGTTCGGAACTCCGTGTCCGTGCCGCCTTTGAGACACATCATGCCCAACGAAACATTTCCGCGCGCCCTGATCTTCGACTGTGATGGCACCCTCGCCGACACCATGCCCCAGCACTGGAAGGCGTGGCAGGAAGTCACCGCCCGCCACGGCATCCATTTTCCGGAAGACCGCTTCTATTCGCTCGGCGGAGTGCCGACCCGCGACATCGTGCGGATGATTGCGACCGAACAGGGGCGCAGCGACATTGATCCGCTGGCCTTTGCCAAGGAGAAGGAAGAGGCCTACTTCCGCTACTTCGAGCATATCGGCCCCGTGGAGGAAGTCGTCGCCATCGCGCGCGAACACCGCGGTAAGCTGCCGATGGCGGTGGCCAGTGGCGGCTCGCGCACAGCCATCACCAAGGTGCTGACCCACCTGCACATTGTGGACTGGTTTGGCGCCATCGTGACCAACGAGGATGTGGTGAACCAGAAGCCCGCGCCGGACATCTTTCTCGAAGCGGCGCGCCGGCTCGGCGTGTCCCCGCAATTCTGCCGCGCCTACGAGGATACCGACCTCGGCATGGACGCCATCCGTGCCGCCGGCATGGACGCGGTCGATATCCGCCACTTCACGCGCGGCCCGCGCTGACGGCCACCTCTTCGGACCGCTTGCCGTGGAAGGCCAGGAAGCGCAGCTTGCGCCTGCCGTGCGACCATTCCTTGCCCTTCTCCTCTTTGCCGCGGTGATGCTGCGAGCAGCAGCTTTTGACCACACGCACACCCGGCTGGCGAAAGTGCTGTCGGCGCACGTCGTGGATGGTGCGGTGGACTACGCCGCGCTCAAATCCGCGCCGGATGACTTGCGGGCTTACCTGGATGGCGTCGCCGCCGTGAAGGAGGACGAGTTCAAGGCTTGGACCCAGCCACTGCAGATCGCCTTTCTGGTGAATCTCTATAACGCCGCCACGCTCCAGCTCATCGTCGATCACTACCCGACGAAAAGCATCAAGGACATTGGCGGCGTGTTGAGCAGTCCGTGGAAACAGCCGGTCGTACGGCTCTGGGGCCGCGTGACCACGCTGGATGAGGTCGAGCACGGCCTGCTGCGCGCCCGCTATTCTGAGCCGCGCATTCACTTTGCGCTCGTGTGCGCCGCGAAGAGCTGTCCCCCGCTCCGCTCCGAGCCGTTTACTGCTGAGAAATTGGACACCCAGCTCACGGAACAGGCCCGGAAGTTCTTCGCGCAGACGGCCAAGAACCGGGTGGATGCGGACCGGCAGGTACTTTGGCTCTCGCCCATCTTCGACTGGTTCCACGGCGATTTCACCAAGGACGGCAAGTCGGTTGAGGAATTCGTCGCCCCTTTCTTTCCCGAAGCTGAGGCCAAGCGAATCCGGGCGGGCGGCCTCAAGGTGAAGTACACCGAATACGACTGGGCGCTGAACGGAAAGTAAGCCCGCAACCTCAGCCCCACCCGATGCCCGACGAACCGTCAAATTTTCGTGTGCCTGCCCACCATGCGGGAAAAAGCTGGCTACGCTTCGCCATCGCGGCAGGCGCGTTTGCCACTGGCGCTTGGGCCGTTCGGCATTTCCAATTGCTCCAGCGCCTTCCCGTGATGATGGACTGGTTCCGTTCGCTCGGTCCGTGGGGGGCGACCGTCTTTGTAGTGGCCTACGTGCTCGCGTGCGTGCTGTTCCTGCCCGGCACGCCGCTGACGCTGGGCGCTGGGGCGCTGTTCGGGGTGCCGCTTGGATTCGTGCTGGTTTCGCTCGCCTCCACCCTCGGCGCGATGGCGAGCTTCCTGATCGGGCGCTTTGCCGCGCGTGGCTGGATTGTCACCAAGGTGGCCGGCTATCCGAAGTTTGCCGCCATCGACGCCGCCGTTGGCCGGGAAGGCTGGAAGATCATCGCCCTGCTGCGGCTTTCGCCGCTCTTCCCGTTCAGCCTGCTTAACTACGCCCTGGGGCTGACGCACGTGAAATTCCGCGATTACACGATCGCTTCGTGGTTGGGTATGATGCCCGGCACGCTGCTCTACGTCTGGCTCGGGGCGCTGGCGGGTGACGCGGCGAAACAGGCCGAAGGCAAGCACGAGCGCACCCCGGCCGAATGGGCGCTCTACGGCGTCGGCCTGCTCGCCACCGTGGCGGTCACGGTGTATGTGGCTCGCGTCGCCAAACGCGCTTTGGGCGAACACCTCGGCCCCGCTCCGGGAAAATCATGAACGCTTTCCCGCTGTTGCCCGATGACCCGCACGACGTGGAACTGCTGAGGCAGGTCCATCCGCCGGATTGGAAAAATCCGGCCCCGGCTCCGCGTTACAACCTTGTGGTCATCGGCGGCGGCACGGCCGGCCTGGTCACTGCCGCCGGGGCTGCCGGCCTCGGGGCCAAGGTTGCCCTGGTCGAGCGGCATCTGCTGGGCGGCGACTGTCTCAACTACGGCTGTGTCCCGAGCAAGACGCTCCTCCGCGCCGGCCGGGCCGCCGCCGACATCCGTGCGGCAGCACGTTTTGGCATCCATGCCCCCGGCGGGGTGACGGTGGATTTTGGAGCGGTCATGGAACGGGTCCGTTCCCTGCGGGCTGGCATCAGCCACCACGATTCGGCCGCCCGGTTCCGCGACCTCGGCGTGGATGTTTTTCTCGGCGACGGAAAGTTTACCGGGAACGATACCGTCGAAGTGGCCGGCGCAAAGCTGCGCTTCCGCAATGCCGTCATCGCGACCGGAGCGCGGGCGCTGATCCCCGAAATTCCTGGCCTGCGGGAAGCCGGCTTCCTCACCAATGAGACCGTGTGGTCACTGCAGGAACTGCCACACCGGCTGGTCATCCTGGGTGGCGGCCCCATCGGCTGCGAGCTGGCCCAGGCATTCGCCCGTCTCGGCGCCAAAGTTACACTCCTGCACAACAAGCCATCCCTGCTAGACAAGGAGGATGCCAATGCCGCCGCCCTCGTGCAGGCGGCCTTGGCCCGTGATGGCGTGGAGATCCTCTGCGATACCAAGGTCATCGCCGTCGACCTTCAGAACGACGGCAGCAAAGCGGTTCACTGGTCCAGCAGCAGCAAGGAACGCACGGCGGACATGCGGACAGTCTTCGCCGACGCCGTTCTGGTGGCCACGGGCCGCCGTCCCAACGTAGACGGCCTTGGCCTGGAGACCGTTGGGGTTGCCTTTGATCGCGTTACAGGAGTGCAGGTGGATGACCATCTGCGTACCACCCATTCGAGCATCTTTGCGGCCGGAGATATCTGCTCCCGTCACAAGTTCACGCACGCCGCCGACTTTGCCGCCCGCACGGTGATTCAGAATGCGCTTTTTATGGGTCGCAAAAAGGTCAGCGCCCTGACCATCCCACGCGCGACTTACACCGACCCTGAAGTGGCCACCGTCGGCCTCACCGAACACGAAGCCGTCGCCCAGGGTGTGGCGGTAAGCAAATTCGTGCGCGAGCTGAAGGACGTAGACCGCGCCCGGACCGAGGGCGACACGGAAGGGTTTGTGAAGATTCTGGTCGCCGCCGGCAGTGACCGCATCGTGGGGGCAACTTTCGTGACCAGGAATGCCGGCGATCTGATCAGCGAGGTGAGCGTGGCGATGGCTGCCGGGGTCGGGCTGGGACGGCTCGCCAGCGTGATCCACCCATACCCGACCCAGGCGGAAGCCATCCGCCAATGCGGCGACGCCTACAATCGCACCCGCCTGACGCCGTTGGTAAAATCCCTGTTCGCCCGCTGGTTGGCCTGGCGGCGGTGACAAGCTGCGACCGCTGCTCAAGCCTTGCCGGCGCCTGCCGATAGACAGGGTGTTGGATGCAGTTGCCGTCGCAGGCGGAAAAGCCCGAATTGGGGAGGTTTATCCGCCAAGGTGTTTGGGGCGACGGCACACTGCATCCCGCCTTTTTTCCCATGCTGCGCCAACACACCCTCAGCCACAATTCCGAAGCGACCCATGCGCCGGCGAGACGGGATGCGGCCACGCCAATTCTCCGGCCTTCCTGCTTGTCAAAGTGACGGCCAGCCAGCCTCATCGCGGTAACAATCTCATGCGCATACTTGTCGCCGAGGACAACGCGATCAATCGTGAGCTGGTCAAACACATCCTGACCCAGCTGGGCCATACCGTCGTGCTGGCGCACAACGGCCGTGAAGTGCTGGAGAAGCACAGCGCCCAGCCCTGTGACCTGATCCTCATGGATCTGTGGATGCCCGACATGGACGGCCTGGCCGCCTGTACGCACCTTCGGGAGCGCGAGATCGGCACCGGCCGGCGAACCCCGATCATCGCGCTGACGGCCCATTCCGTTAAGGGCGACCGCGATGCCTGCCTGGCCGCCGGGATGGACGATTACCTGACCAAGCCAGTGCGGCGGGACATCCTGACCGACGCCATTCGCCGGGCCACAACTCCCAGCACGCCATCCGCTGCCCCAGCATCGGCCAACGCCGCTGCAGCCAAGCCCCTGCTCGGCCCGTGGGAAGGTGTGGACGCAGAGATCCTCTACAAGCTGGCACCGATGATGGTCGAATCGACCAACACATCGGTGAGCGACCTGCGTGCCGCACTGGCCGCAGGCGACTGGCACCGGCTGCAACGCGAGGCGCATTCGCTCAAGGGCAGCCTCGGCCTCTTCCACGCGCCGACAGTGGTCAGCACGGCGAAGAAACTGGAGGATGCCGCCAAAGTCCGTGACACCAGCCTCGCCAAGGAAATTCTGGAGAACCTGGCCAGCGAAGTTCTGGTCGTGCAGGAGGAAGTTCGCGCGCGCTGCACCAAAACCTAGGCCGCCACGCCCGGCAGCCAGCGTCGGAGCAAATCGTGCAGGGCGGCACCCCGTAACGGCTTTTCCAGGCAATCGTCCAAGCCGGCCACCAGCAAGGCCTTGCGCTCTGCTTCAGTGCCATCGGAGAGCAGCCCGATAATCCGGCTGGCCGATCCCGCGACAGAGGCTTTCTGCAGCGCGGCAGTCACGGCAACCGGATCCAGCCCGGGCATCCGGCAATCCAGCAGGATGAGCTGAAACGCCTGCTGACGCACACGCGTCACCGCCTCCTCATCACTGCCGACCACCGTGACCTCACAGCCGGCGTGTTGCAAAAGCCGGGTGGTGAAAAGCGTGCTGGTGCCGTCATCCTCCACCAGCAGCAGCTGTGGCGGGGCCGAGGCGCGCTCTTCTCGCTTGGCTTCCGTTTTGGCTTCCGTCTGACGGCGGCGGGCGGCCAACGCCGCCTGGATCGTGGAAAGCAATGTCCCCGGGATGGCCACCGGCTTCACCAACGTGGCATCACAGGAATCCTGAAAGAACGCGGCCGGAGTCGAACGGTGGTGCAGGATGATCACGGCGGGGACCGGCCACGAAGCACCGGCGCGCACCATGCGCAGCAGGCGCGCCAGGAGCGCGCTGGGCTCCGCGACGTCCGCCACCACCACGTCCCAAGGCCGACCGTTGGCGGCGGCGGAAGTCAGTTCCGCCATCAGCGCGTCGGTCGTAACGGCCCGGGCGTGGCAACCCCAGACGGCCATCTGCCGGATCAGCACCCGCTGGTTGATCTCCCCCGCATTGAGGATCAGCGCCCGAACTCCTTTGAGCTGTGGCGCCGGCCCCGAAGCCGGAACGCTCGCCCCCAATGGCAACGTGAACCAGAATTTCGACCCCTGCCCCGGTTCACTTTCGAAGCCGATCTCTCCGCCCATCAGCTCGACCAGCTGCCGGGAGATCGCCAGGCCCAGGCCGGTACCGCCGTGGCGACGGGTGGAGGCGGTTTCAACCTGGGAAAAGCGCTTGAACAGCAGGTCATGTTTGTCGGCGGGAATCCCCAGCCCGGTGTCAGTGACGGTCAGACGCACCATCCCGTCGACAATGCCCGCCTCCACCAGCACATGGCCGTCATCGGTGAACTTCAGCGCATTGCCCACCAGGTTCATCAGCACCTGCCGGACGCGGGAGGAATCCCCCTCCATCGTCGCCGGCAGTTGGGGGCTGATTTCGAGGGCGAGTTCCAGTCGCCGCTCCTCCGCCCGGGGTGAAAGCAGTTCGGCCACGGCGGCCACCGTGTCGCCCACGGAGAAATGCTCGGTCACCAGCTGGAGTTTGCCGGCCTCAATCTTGGAGAAGTCGAGGATGTCGTTGATGATCGCCAGGAGCGCCTCCGCCGACTGTTTGATCGTCTCGACAAAGCGGTTCTGTTCCGGCGGCAGGGAGCCATCCAGCAGCAGGTAGGTGAAGCCGATCACACCATTCAGCGGGGTCCGGATCTCGTGGCTGATCATGGCCAGGAAGTCGGTTTTCGCCCGGCTCGCGGCTTCTGCGGCTTCCTTGGCGCGCACCAGTTCCTCCTGGGCCTGCCGGCGGACGGTGACATCGGCGAAGGAGACCACCACCCGGCCAATCCGGTCGCCCGTGACCACTTCGACCGGGGTGGCATTGACACACACCCAGACCAGCTCCCCGTCGGGACGCCGCACCCCCTGAATCACATCCCGCACCGGCAGGTTGGTGCGGAGCGCGACGGAGATCGGGAAATCTTCGGGGGCGAAGCGGGAACCATCCTCATGGATGACCTGCCAGCTGCTGTTCTTCAGGTTGCGGCCCATCATCTCCTCCCGGCGGAGGCCGAGGATCCTCAGCGCGCTGTCGTTGACCGTCACGGGGAAGCCATCGGCGGCAACCAGCATGACACCTTCCGACAGCGCCGAGACGACCGACCGGTAGCGCTTCTCGCTTTCCCGCAGCGCCGCCTCGGCCTGCTTGATGGCCGTGACATCCACGTCCATGCATACGAACAACGCGGGGCCATCCAGCGACGGCAGCGGAAACAGCGTGTAAACACAGGTGCCAATCTGCCCGTTGCGATGCTGGAACACCGATTCGGCGGGTCCGTATTGGCCGCCCTTGGTCTTGAGCCGCGTGATGAGCCGGGCAAAATCGACGGCCGCCTCCGGTGTGTGGATCAGCTGGTCGAGCGTCTTGCCCACGGCCTCCTCGGACGACCAGCCGAAAAGCGTTTCCGAGGCCTGGTTCCAGAAGACCACCCGCCCCTTTTCGTCATACCATTGCACCGCCACGTTCGGCGTCTGGTCGATGCACGCCCGCAGCCGCTCCTCGCTGGTCCGCATCGCCAGGTCCGCCCGGTGCCGTTCCAGCGCGACGCTCACCAGGGAGCAGGCCGTCTCGACCAGCCGTAATTCCTCAGGCTGAGGTGAGCGGGGCTGCGCATAGTAACAGGCCATCGCCCCCAGAACCTGCTGCGCGGATGAGAAGATCGGAAACGACCAGCAGGCGCTGAGGTCGTGCTGTTTGGCCAGCTCGCCGTACTCCCGGTTCCACAGCGGATCCCGCTGAATATCGGAGACAATGACCGCCTGTCGCCGTGCCACCGCGGTCCCGCAGGAGCCCATCCCATCGGCGGCACGCAACCCGTCCACCCGGGTGACATAGGCTTCGGGCAGTGACGGTGCGGACGCGTGACGCAGCGTGACCCCATCCACGTCCAACCGCAGAATCGAACAGCGCATCCCCGGACATTGCCGCTCGATCTGGAGCACCAGGTTATCCAGAACCGATTGGAGCGGCGTACCCCGGGCGATGAGCTCCAGCACGGACCGCTGCAGATCGCGCTGCCCCTCCGCGTGCCGGCGGGCGGTAATGTCCCGGCCCACAATCTCCAGCTCCGGCGCTTCATCGGGGCGCTGCACGAGCCGCGAAGCCACCTCGATGGACACATGATCGCCCCGGGGCGTGACGACATCGATAACGAGCGAGGCAAACTCGACCCGCCCCGTGGCCTTGATGCTCGCAAAACGCTGGGCGACATACTCGCGATGATGCGGTGCCACGAACTGCATGACGTTGCTCCGGAGCATTTCCTGGCGGGAAAGGCCGAAGCTCCGCAGCGCCGAGGCGTTGACTTGAAGCACATGACCGTCGAGATCGATCACAAAAATCAGGTCCACGGCATTTTCGAGCAGATCCCGGTACCGCAGTTCCAAGGCGTGTTCCTTCTCCAGCTGGGTTCGCAGGATGTGGGTCTGCCGCGCGACGGTCCGTCGCAACTGGCCATTCCAGAACACCGCACCGACGATCAAAACCGCAAGACCGCCCGCCAATGAGAGCGCATGCGAGGAATCCCACCAGGTCCCGTTTTTGACCAGGGTGAGATCGTTGGAATCGCGCAGCAGCAGCTTAAAACGTGAGACCGAGCGGGTGGTGGCCGTGTTGGCATCGAATACGCCACGCAAGCGGAGCCGGCTATAGGGTCGAAAGGCGTTCAGCACCGGCAGATCATCGGGGGCCGATTCCAACACCACCTCAAACGGCAAACGGTTGGTGGCCAAAAAAATGCCAATCTCCTCACCATTCCGGCGTTGGCTGCCCCGAAGCTCCGCCTCCAATTCCACGAGGATGGGTTCGCGAAAATACTCGATATTTTGCGTCTCCAGCCGCAGCGGCGACGGGATTTTCCCCGGGCCGATCACCCTGACCTCGGCATACTCCAATACCGGAAACGGATCGCTGGCCCGGACAAAACCCACGGCCGAAACCCGGGTGCCCACCACCAGCTTTACCGGATCTGCCGGCGTGACCTCCATGCCCCGTCCGTCCTCCTGCAGATAAAAACGGCCGCTGCGTTGCTGCAGCGTCACGACGCCCTGCACATGCACCCGGCGGTTTGGCGAAGCCCCCGGATCAAACGTCAGCAGCTTGTCGAAGGGACGCACCGGCAGCGCAAACGGATCGCTTTCCGCCGCCGCATCGATCGTCACATCCTCCAGGCGCGGGATGGCGAGGGAAACGCCGACCAACTGGGAACGTTCGTTGTACTTGGTGATCCCGATGGCATGAACCCGCACTTGCGCGCCGACCCAGCTTTTGGGCAATGGCGTGGCCAGCCTCGCCGGAAAATAGGCCTCCAGCGAACCGTAGGGCCCCAGCAACTGGAGAACATTGTGTCCGTCATCGCGGCCCACCATCTCCACGACACCGCGAAGCTCGATCCACTGGCTGTCCTCCTGCCCGGCCAGCAGCCGGTCCAGATTGGGCGCATGCGCTTCAGGCCAGCTGCCCTCTTCCAGCACCTCCACATTGGTCGTCTGTATGATAGGAGAAAAACCTCCGGGCCCGATTGTTCCGTAGAGCCTGATGCGCTGTCCCGGCCGGAGCGGTGGCAGACGCGTCCCCGCTGCATAATCCCCCATGAAGTACATGCCCACCGCGCCATCATGGATGAACCAGTTCCGCCACGGCGCGTCCACGAGCATCACCGTGCCCTCAACCACGCAGGGGACCGTGTTACTCAGCACTTCGGCAACGGTCAGGGCACGCGCCTGTGACAGACTGGTGACCAGTGGACGAGGCGATTGCGCCCCTAAGGAAGAAGATGCTCCCCACAAAAGCATGAGGAATAGCCATATGGCCGTTCTCATGGTGGAAATCATCATCGCTGTTCACTACGCCGCCGTCGCCTAAGGGAAAAGAGATAAATTTGGTCCGGTTCCAAAGATTTGCCGGAATCCAGCCTGCCCGTCAGGCTGTCAGGGTGTCGTCGCCCACGCTTCGCATCGGCTCCGTACCTTATCTCAATGCCGTGCCGCTCACCTGCGGCTTGGAGCGGGACTGCACTTTTCTGCCACCGTCGCAATTGGCGGCGGAGCTGCACGCCGGACGGCTCGATGCCGCGCTGGTCAGTGTCACCGAAGTGCTGCTGCGGGACGGCTACGACGTGTTGGACGGCGCTGCCATCGCTTCCGATGGGCCGGTGGCCAGTGTCTTTCTGGCCCATCGCGAACCACTGGAACAAATTGGGACGGTCCACCTTGACCCGGCTTCCTGCACCAGCGTGAACCTCCTGCGGGTGCTCCTGGCCGAACGCGGGCTGCAGCCCGAATTCCTTCCCCTGCCCGATTACGTCGCCGCAACCCGATTCAACAATCTGCTGCTGATCGGCAATCCGGCCATTGAATTTCGCCGGGCACCGCATCCGCACGCGCTTTGGGATCTGGGCGAAGCTTGGCGTGAACTGACGGGCCTGCCCTTCGTTTATGCCGTATGGGCATTGCGCCGTGGCGCACCGCCGGAACTGCGCGCGCGATTGCTGGCCGCGAAGTCTGCCGGGCTCGCCACGCTGCGGCAGATCATCCGGGAGCGTACCGAATACGACCTGGAATTCCGAAGCGCCTACTTGGGGGGCAATATCCGCTACGAGTTGGGAAATCGCGAAAAGGCCGGAGTCGCCCGCTTCGCGGAGCTGCTGCAAACGCATACGGGTCGCCCGGTTTTTCTCCCTCGTTACGTTTAAGGTTTCGTCGCCGCCAGGACCGATTGGGCTTCCCAGCCACCGCCCAAAGCCTTCACCAAGGCCACGGCAGCGACCTGCTGTTCGCCCCGCAAACGGGCGACCTCGCGTTCCCGGTCCAGCGCATTCTGCTGGGCCGTGGCGACTTCGAGGTAGGTCACCAAGCCACCCTTGTAACGGTTCGAGGCGATTTCCAAGGCACGGCGTGCGGCAGTCATGGCCGAGGTCTCAGCGGTAGCCTGCGCGGCCAGGAGACGGCGCGCGGCCAGCTGATCCTCCACTTCCTGGAAGGCGGTCAGCACGGTCTGCCGGTAGTGGGCGACGGTCTCATCCCACACCGCGCGGGCCCGCGCCAGACCGGCGCGATTCCGGCCCCCTTCAAACAGCGGCAGCGACATGGAAGGACCAATGGCCCAAAGGCGGCTGGGCCAGTCAAACAACGAACTCGCGCCGATGCTCTGGAACCCGGCATTCGCCGAGAACTGGAAGCTGGGATAAAAAGCGGCCTTTGCCACGCCGATGTCGGCATTGGCGGCGGCCATGCGCCGTTCGGCGGCGGCGATATCGGGCCGGCGTTGCAAGAGTTCGCTGGGCAAACCGGCCTCCCATTCCAGACCGGTGGCCGAAGGCTCGGCATTGGTGCGCGACGCGATGGTCATCGTTCCCGCCGGACGTCCCGTGAGCGTCGCCAAGGCATGGAGGGACTTGGTGCGTTCCAAATCGACGGCAGGAATCTGCGCCTCGGTCGTCCGCAACTGCGTCTCGGCCTGCGCGACATCAAGATCGGTGGCGATGCCTCCGGCCCGACGATTCCGGGTCAGTTCCAACGCCTTGGACTGGGCGACAGCGGTGGATTGCAGCAGCGCCAGTTCATCCTCCTGCGCCCGCAGGGTGAAGTAGTCGGCGGCAATTTCCGCGTGCATTTCAAGTCGCACCGCTTCGAGGTCGGCGGCTCCGGCTTCCAGCTGGGAGCGGGTAGATTCCACCTGTCGGCGAACCCGCCCCCACAGGTCCAATTCCCACGTCAGATCCAGCGGGACTGTAAAGGTGTTATAGGTTTCGCTTGCCAGCGCCGGGCGACCATTCAGCGGGCGGTTGGCCGAATCGCGGGTGCGGCTGTAGGATGGATCTGCGGACAGATGGGGAAAATAGCCCGCTTTGGCCACATTGAGCACCGCCCGCGCCTGATTGAAGCGGGCCACGGCGGCGGTCAGATCCTGATTCGCCGCCGCACCGTCTGTTTCGAGACGGTTCAGTTCCGTATCGCCAAACAGCTGCCACCAATCCCCACGGGGCCGGTGGGCCTGCGGCTCGGCCGGCTGCCAGACATTGGTGCTGCCCGCGTAAGCGCCAGGTACTTCCCCGATGGGCAATGGTGCCGGTCGTTTGTAATCCGGACCAACAGCCGCCAAGGCAACCGTGGCAACTGCACTGGTCAGCACGAAAAGATACGCCGCCTTCATCGGGCCTCCTTGGTCGCAGGCGTGACCACCTGCACCTGCGTGCCCGAAATCAGCGAGTCGGGAGGATTCAGCACGATGCGATCCGCCGAGGTGACGCCGTCCACGATCTCAACGGAGGTGGCAAACTCGCGCCCCAGTTTCA
Organism: uncultured Verrucomicrobiota bacterium; assembly: GCA_903922605.1. Classification (GTDB taxonomy): domain Bacteria; phylum Verrucomicrobiota; class Verrucomicrobiia; order Limisphaerales; family UBA9464; genus CAIVQB01. The sequence continues at coordinate 13,336 of CAIXUG010000017.1, read as the reverse complement.
CGCGGCGCAATTCCACCTTGCTGTCCGCCCCCACCACCCCGACGAAGGCGCCTTCAGGCCGGAACAGGAGCGTGTTGGACGGCAGCGTAAGTTTCCCTTGTCCGCCCGTGGACGGAAAGCGCACCTGGGCAAACGAGCCGGCAAAGATCTCGCCGCGCGAGTTGTCCACTTCCAGTTCGGCCAACAATGTGCGTGAACCGGGGTCCAGCGCGCCGGCAGTGCGGACCACCTTGGCGGTGAAGATGTGCCCGGGCATTTCCGTGAACGTCAGTTCCGCGGTCGTGCCCGCACTGATTTCCCGCGACAGAATCTGCGGGACATGGCTGAACACCCGGAGGGTCTGGGTCTGTGCCACGTGGAACAATTCACGGCCGGCCCCAATCACAATCAGCTGGCCAACGTCAAGGTTGCGGGCGGTAACGGTACCGTCGAACGGTGATAGCACCCGCTCGAACGACTGCATCTCTTCCAAACGATGCACCTCGGCGCGCGCCGATTCGACCGCCGCCGTCTTCGTCGCCAGGTCGGCCTGCTTTTCGGCGGCATCCTGATCGGACACGGAGGCCGTCTTGACGAGTTCCTGCCACCGGGCGGCGGTGGACTTCGCCAGCACCAAAGCCGCCTCGGAAAAGGCGCGGTCGGCGCGGGACTTGGCCAGCTCCTGGTTCAGTTCGGGGGAATCAATCTCGGCGAGCAACTGACCGTTGGTCACGGTGGCCCCGATGTCGGTGTACCAGTGCTTCACGTAGCCGCCGGCGCGCGCATAGATCGGGGCCTCGACCAACGGGCGCACTTCCGCCGGCAGCGCCAGCAACGCCTCCGGCGTACCCGGCTTGGGCGACACGGTGAGGACGGTCGGCGTGGCCAGTTGGTGCGTCAGCTCGTTTAGATCGCGACGGTCCCGCCAACGCGGGATCAGTCCGGCGACAAAGGCCAGCACGACGAGCACCGCCAGCACCAAGGCATAAAAGCCCAGGCGCGGACGCGGGGCTTCCGCCCGGGGGGAGGCCGAACCGTTCAGCGGCGGGGTGGGAGGTTCCATGACGAGCGGATTACTGCGGTCGAGCGTGTTCATCAGCGGATTAAAAAGCGAGTCTGGTTCAGGCCGGCAGGGCGGCGGTGGAATCGGACAGATCCTCGGTCCCCACCCCATCGGGTTGGGTGCCCGGAACTGTCCGGCGATGAGCCAGGCTGAAAACCACCGGCACGAAAAAGAGCGTGGCAACCGTGGCCAGCACGAGGCCGCCGATGACGGCACGCCCGAGCGGTGCGTTCTGCTCGCCGCCTTCGCCCAGGCCCAGCGACATCGGCAGCATGCCGATGACCATGGCCAGCGCCGTCATGATCACCGGGCGCAGGCGGCCAACCCCCGATTCCAGTGCGGCGGCGAGCGGGGCGTGTCCCTCGCTGAGCCGCTGCCGGCCAAAGCTGACCACCAGCACGGCGTTCGCGGTGCCGACACCGAGACACATGATCGCCCCCATCAGCGCCGGCACGCTCAGTGTGGTCTGGGTGAGGTAGAGCGCCCACAAGACGCCGGCCAGCGCGCCCGGCAGCGCGGTGATGATGATGAAGGCATCCAGCCAGCTCTGAAAATTCACCACGAGCAGCAGATAGACGAGTACCATGGCGCCCGCGAGCCCGACGCCGAGCCCGAAGAAACTGGACTGCATGGTCTCCGCCTGGCCGCGCACCACGAGGAAGCTGCCGTGCGGAAGCTCCTTTTTCGTCTGCTCCAGCAACGGCTGCAAATCACGCAGCACACCGCCGAGATCGCGGCCACTCACGCCGCCGAAGACGTCAATCACTGGCTGGACGTTGTAGTGGGTGATAATGGGTGCGGCGGCGCTCCGGGTGATGGAGGCGACATTGGCCAGGACCTGGGAATTGCCATCGCCCCGGCTGTCTCCGGTGAGCGGGATGCTGTTGATGGATTCTAGTGAATTCATCTCCCGCTCCGGCACCTTGACCGAGACCAGGTAGCTGATGCCGTAGCGCGGGTTCAGCCAGTAAGATGGGGTCACCTGGCCGCTGCCGCTGAGACTGAGCAGCACGCTGTTCGCGACGTCCTTTTCGGTCAGGCCGAGTTCGCCGGCGCGCGTGCGATCCACCTCCACCTTGAACTTGGGCTGGTCCGCCGGCTGTTGCACGCGCACATCCACCGCGCCGGGAATCTGCCGGATGCGTTCCGCGAGCCGGGCGGCAACCTCGCGGTTCTTCGCCTGGTCGCGACCGACAATCTGGACGTTGAACGGTGCCGGCAGGCCGAAGTTCAGGGTCTGGCTGACAATGTCGGCCGGCAGGAAGTAGAACATGATGCCCGGAAACTCATGGTTCAGCCGCGTGCGCAGACGCCGGATCGTGTGCTTCAGTGGCGTATGCTCAGGTTTCAGCGAAATGAGCACATCCGCGTCCCCGGAACCGATGACGCCGCTGTTGCTGTAGCTGAGGCTGATGCCGGAGGTCGGGATGCCGATGTTGTCGAGAATGCCGGCGAGTTCCTCGGTCGGAATTTCCTCGCGCACGATCTTTTCCACCTCGTCGGTGAGACGGGCCGTCTCCTCCACGCGGGTGCCCCCCCGGGCCCTCAGGTGGAAGCGGATCTGACCGGCATCCACCGTCGGGAAGAAGTCCTCACCAAGCTGCGGCAGCAGGAACCATGACATGGCGCAGAAGCCGAGAAAGACCACGGCAAATGCCTTCCGGTGATGCAGGATGGAATCCAAAAGCGCGGCGTAGCCGGCCCGGAATTTCGCAAAGAAGCGCTCAAACGCGGCTTGCAGCCGCACAAACGGCGCCATCAAGCGTGGGAGCAGCCGCGTCTCACGGCGGCGGATCATGGTGCCGCCCGTGGACCAGGCGTCGTCCTCACTGTGGTGCTGCCGCTCATGCTGCGGCACGTTGCGGTAGAAGTACCAGACCAGCGTCGGGATCAGCGTCCGCGAGAGGATGTAGCTCGCGAGCATCGCGAACACCACCGCCTCGGCCAGCGGCACGAAGAGGTAACGCGCGACACCCGTGAGGAAGAACATCGGCACGAACACGATGCAGATGCAGAGCGTCGAGACAAAGGCCGGCACCGCAATTTCCTGCGCGCCATCCAGGATCGCCTGCTTCAGCGGCTTCCCGGTGGCCATCTGGCGATGGACGTTTTCGATCTCCACCGTCGCGTCGTCCACCAGGATGCCGACCGCGAGCGCGAGCCCGCCCAGCGTCATCAGGTTGATGGTCTCGCCGAGCGCGCTGAGCGTGGCGAGCGAGGCCAGCACGCTGAGGGGAATCGACAGGGCGATGATGAGCGTGCTGCGCCAGGAGCCGAGGAAAAGCATGATCATCAGCGCCGTGAGGGCGGCGGCGATCACGCCTTCCTTGATGACGCCGCCGATGGCCGCCCGCACGAACAGCGACTGGTCGGCAAACTCCTTCACGTCCATCTCGGGAGGCAGACCCTTCATGACGTCCGGCATGGCGGCCTTGATGCGCGAGACCACCTCGAGGGTGGAGGCCGAACCGCTCTTGAGGATCGTTACCAGCACGCCCCGCAGACCGTCCTGCCGGACCACATTTTGCTGAGGCAGATAGCCGTCACGCACGTGCGCGACATCCCGGACGTAGATGGTGGCCCCATTCGCGACCTTGATGGGCAGGTCGTTCAACTCCTCCAGCACCTTGGGGCTGGTGTTGACCTCGATGTCATATTCGCTCGCGCCGATCTTCGCGAAGCCGGCGGGAAAAATCAGATTCTGCGAGCTGACGGCGTCCACCACGTCGTTCGGCTTGAGGTTTTTGGCCTTCAGCGCCGCCAGATCAAGGTCCACGTTGATCAGGCGCGTCTTGCCGCCGTAGGGCCATGGAATACTTGCCCCCTGCACCGTCGAAAGCGAAACGCGGACCGCATTCTGGCTGAGGTCGTACAGCTCCTGCTCCGACATCGTCTTGCTGCTCAGGCCGTACTGGATGATGGGCACGGTGCTGGCGTTGTAGCGGAGGATGAGCGGCGGGGTCTGGCCGGGTGGCATCTGCCGCAAAATCGTCTGTGCCACCGCCGTCACCTGCGCGACTCCGCCATCCACGCTCGCGCCGGGCTGCAGGTACACCTTGATGATGCCGACGCCGTTGTAGGCGTTGGATTCGATGTGCTCGATGTCGTTGACCGTCGCGCTGAGCGAGCGCTCGTGGATGTACAGGATGCGCTGCTCAATCTCCTGGGCGCTCAGGCCGGCATACTGCCAGACGACCGAGATCACCGGAATGTTGATCGAGGGAAAGATGTCCGTGGGCGTGCGCAGGAGCACAAACGGCGTGAGCAGCAGCAGGACAAGCGCCGCCACCACAAAGGTGTACGGACGACGGAGGGCTAAGCGGACAATCCACATGGCAGAAGAAAATCAGAGCAGGACAGCTTCGAGATACCCCGCCCTGCCCAAAGGGTGAAGCGGGATTGTTGACTGACCAGTCCAATTCACGCGGGCAGCTTTCGGGTAAATCTGCCGGTTCGGCCAATACAAGTTTGCTCGTTGATTGATACGCGTAGAGTATCACTGTCATGGAACTGCGTCACCTTCGTTACTTCGTCGCGGTCGCCGAGGAGCTGAATTTCCGGCGCGCGGCCGAACGCCTGCGCCTGGCCCAGCCCCCCCTCAGCGCGCAGATCAAATCTCTCGAGGGCGAGCTGGGCGTGCAACTGCTCGAACGTACCACCCGCTCCGTGAAGCTCACCCATGCCGGACGCGTGTTTCTCACCGAGGCCCGGGCGGTGCTGGTGGCCGCCACCCAGGCGGAGCAGCGGGCGAAGCGGGCCGAACAGGGCCTGGTCGGCACCCTGCGCATCGGCCTGATCGCGCCCTCGGCCAACGCCTGGCTGGCGGACATACTTCGTGGTTTTCAACAGCGCTTCCCCGGCGTGCAGCTGTCACTCTTCGACCTGGTGAGCACCGAGCAGCTGCGCCGGCTGCACGAGGGCGAGCTGGATCTGGGCCTGCTGCGTCCGCCGGTGGGCTTCGCCGAGCTGGAGTACCAGTTCATCGAGGAAACAGTGCAGGCGCTGGCCATGCCGGCGGGCCACCGGTTTGCCAAAAAGGGAAAGATCGAATGGTCCGACTTTCACGATGAATCCCTGGTGCTCATGCACCCCAGCGTGCAGCACGGCTACTACGACCCGTTCTTCTCCGCGTGCGCCAAGGCCGGGGCGAAGCCACGGCCATTGCAATACGCCAACGACATCCAGACCAAGATGTGGCTCATCTCGGCCGGCTTTGGCATCGCGCCCACCACGGCCACGCTCGCCGAGGTGAAGCGCCCCGGGCTGGTGTTCCGGGAACTGCCGCCCGGCCTGCCGCTGGTGCAGACGGTGCTGGCCTGGCGGCGGGCCGATGAATCGCCGGTGGTGCGGGCCTTCCGCGAAAGTTTTCCGCCGTCGCCGGTAAGGACGAGCCCATAACTGAAAGGGGCGCGGACGGTCACGTCCGCCAGGCAACTTCGTCGTCGTACCGGACTACATCACGAAATGGGACTTACGCCTCCCGATGTTGCAGCTCAAACTCCGGGACTGGCGGACGTGACCGTCCGCGCCCCATTTGAACTGGACGCACGCTGCCGGTTAAACGCCACGCAATCGGCATAACGCACGCCCGAGCCGCCGAAAATATCCAGCGCACTGCCGATGGTGAGGTCGATCCGTCCACGACCGAGTCGTTCCACCAGTTCCAGGTCTTCGAGCGATTTCGCGCCGCCGGCGTATGTCGTTGGCAAGGGTGACCAGTCGGCCAGCTTGGCAACCAGTTCCCCATCAACACCCCGGCACAGGCCCTCGACATCCACGGCGTGGACGAGGAACTCGGCGCAATGTTCCGCCAGCATCGCAAAGGTGGCCGGGCTGAGCGTCAGGTCGGTGAATTTCTGCCAGCGGTCGGTCACCACAAAGTAATCGTCGCCCCGCTTGCGGCAGCTCAGGTCGAGCACCAGCCGCTCACGTCCGACCAGCGCCACCAGCTCACGCAGGCGATCCCAATCCAGCCGGCCGCCGGAAAACACCCACGATGTGACGATGACCTGGGCCGCACCCGCCTCCAGCCAGGTGCGGGCATTCTCCGTCGTGACTCCGCCGCCGAGCTGCAACCCGCCCGGCCAGGCCGCCAATGCGGCCCTGGCCGCCTCGGCATTGCCCGCACCGAGCTGGATGACGTGGCCGCCGGTAAGCTGGTCGCCGCGATAGAGTTCGGCGAACCAGCCCGGTGGCTTTTCGGAGACGAAGTTGGTTTTCACCCCCGCCCCACTGTCAGTCAGGGTGCCGCCCACGATCTGGGTCACTTTGCCCTCGCGGAGGTCGATGCACGGTCGGAACACGCCACGAAGCTAGTGCGCCGCCGGCCCGCGCAAAAGGAGAGAACGGCGGACGAAGCTCAAAATTCAAAGCTCAAAGCCGCGGAATGGGCGGGGTGAGCCGATTGAATGAAAGGGAGTCCGGGGTGACCATTGGTGGGGACTTTGCAATACTTCTCTTCGGGGCGGGCACATCCGGCCAAAACTCTTTTGCGTTGCCGCCCCTGTCTTCGCAACCTACCGGGCAGTGACGCAACCGCTTGCCATCGTGTTTTATGAAAAACTCCTGCCCGGCAGCCAGCTGGCCAACCGGCTGACCGATCTCGGCTATCGCGTGCAGACCATCAATCTGGCCGCGAGTGTCAGCGATCAGGTTCGCAAGGAACGCCCCATGGTGCTCATCGCCGAACTGGGCCTGCGTCACGGCGACTTTTGCAGCGTCATCAGCGAGCTGAAGCGGGATCCGGCGGTGTCGCATGTGCCCATCATCGGCTACACCGCCCTGAAGAACAAAAAATTGCAGGAGGCCGCGACCAAGGCCGGGGCGAAACTCGTCGCCGCCGACTCCGCCGTTCTCGAGCAACTGCCGCAACTGCTGGAATACGCGCTGGCGGTGGAATGAAGAAATCGCATGGAACGACATCCTGAATTGACCTCTGACTCGATTGCGCGAGACGTCGCCGCTCTGCTGCGAATGGAGTTGCACCCAAGAATCAAAAGAGGAGCAATTAATTTTGCGCTATGGAAATGGAGTGAACTCGACGGCAAATTTGAAGGCTGCAAACTTTGGTCACCCGAAGCCCGACAAGAATGGGAGGAGTGGAATCCGGGTCAAGGGAGTGCTAATCCGGTGACTCATGAGCACATTGTGCCCAGAACTGTGATTATTGATCTGTTGATTGGGCAAGGACAAGGTGCTGAGCCACCTACTTTTGATTCCGTGAAAAGTTTTTTAGCGGATATTTGCAGAGCAGCAGTCATCACCAATTTTCAAAATGACCAGCTTAACAAGTGTGGTCTTAAATCAAGCATGCCCAGCGATTGGGACCAGAAAGATCCTTTTGCGAGATACCGGCACGAGAAAGTCCAAATACATTTAGACTTGCTAGAAAACGGTGTCTGCAACCGTGTTTGTTGATCAAATTTATGTCACTGCCATCCGCACCGCTCTCCAAAGGCATTCACGTCGGCCACCTGTTCTACCGCCTGGACCGGGTGCGCTGGAATGCGCTGCCGACCGGCGAAGCCGCCGCCGCCCTTGCCCGCCTCGAAGCTGTCTGCGCGGCGAATCCCGGGCCCGCAGCCCCGCGCGTGATGACCTTCGTGAACGTCGGCGGAAAGGCCGATTTCGTGTTCATGCTCTTCGCCGCCGAGTTGCAGCAGCTCAGCACGCAGCAGCGCGCCATTGAGCAGGCCTTCCCGGCCGGCACGCTCATTCCGGTCTTCAGCTACCTGAGTGTCACCGAACTGCCCGAATACGTGACGACCGACGACGACCTGAAGCGTATGCTCCAGCACGGCGAGAAGAAACTCGCGCCCGGCACGCCCGAATTCGATGAGGCGTTCGCCGCCGCGAAGAAGCGCAACGACGAATATCTTCACTACCGCCTCCACCCGGAACTGGATGACTGGGAGATCATGGCCTTCTACCCCATGAGCAAGAAGCGCGACGGCGGGGACAACTGGTATTCCCTCGATTTCGACACACGGAAAAAACTCATGGGCAGCCACGCCAAGACCGGCCGCAAATACGCCGGACGCATTTCCCAGCTCATCACCGGCTCGACCGGCCTCGACTCGCACGAGTGGGGCGTGACCCTGCTCGCGCACAACCTCGATGCCGTGAAGGAGATCGTGTACGAGATGCGCTTTGACGAGGTCACCGCGCGTTTCGGCGATTTTGGCCAGTTCTTCGTGAACCTCCGCCTACAGCCGGCGGATCTCTGGGCCCATTTGGGGCTGTAACAGTAAATCAGTGATCAGTGGGTCAGTGATCAGAAGCCGGCGCAGCGCTCCGTTCACCGATTGCTGATTCACTGATTACTGCTCGCCGGCTGCTTCGCCTTGAGTTTCAGCGCGGCGAGCCGGGTTTCCCAATCCTGCCAAGACGCTTCCCATTCCCGGCCGGTAAAGCGGGCTTTGGCGCGTGGCCAAAGCTCGGTCAGGGCGCTCATCTGGGTGCCGAGTTCACCTTTCTTGTGCCACTTGGCCAACGCCTCGGCCAGAGAGAGGCGGTTGTCGGGATAATCCGGCTCCAACTGGATCGCGTGCTCCAGATGCGCGCGCGCCTTGGCATTGTTGCCGATGCTCGTGGGCCAGCCCGGAGACTCCAGATAAAGCAGCCCCAGACTCCGGTCGGGCCCGGCAAAATCCAGCCGTTCATCCAACGCCTGCGCCTGGAGCCACACCTTTTCCATCTCGCGGACGAGCTTGAGCGCCCCCAGGGATTTGGTCTGGGCCAGCTGCCCGAGGTTTTGGGCCAGGTAATAATGATGGGCCGCCGATTTCGGCTCGCGTGCCACCGCCGCCCGGCAGACCCGGATCGCCTCCTCGGCAATCGCGGCCCGTTGCTGATCGTTGGTGGCGCAATCCGCCCAAATGAAAGCCGTCCGACCCAGACGCCAGGCGTTGGTCCCGTTCTCCGGCGCGGCTGCCAATTGGGCGCGCGCGGCCAGAAATTCGGCCTCGGCCCGGGCACAGGGCGCGTTTGTTTCGCCGGCCCAGAGCGATCCGGCCATGAACACCAGGAGGGCCAAGAGGGCGAATCTCCCCAGCTCACCCGAAAATCGTATGCCAGTCTTGGCAGTTTTGGCTTGCCGGAAGCTCATCAGATTCCCTATATCGTCTCGTATCTGTCTGAGACAGCAATGGTTTTCACGCCAATCATGTTCAAACTTCAACCGGAGAGGGTCGCTTGAGCCGCCCGTTTCCGTCCCGCTTCAATCCCCCGCAACCGCAGTATCGCATCAACGGGAAGATCCGTGCCCGTGAGGTGCGGGTCATCGGTCCGGATGCCCAGCAGGTCGGGATCATGGAGCTGGGAGCCGCCATCAAGCTGGCCCTGTCCCAGGGTCTTGACCTCGTCGAAATTGCCGCCACGGCCATCCCTCCGGTCTGCCGGATCGTGGACTTCGGCAAGTTCAAGTACGAGATGGCGAAGAAGGAGAACGAGTCGAAGAAGCACCAGCATGCCAACCTCGTCAAAGAGGTGCAGCTGACGCCGCGCATCGACCCCCATGATCTCGGCATCAAGCTCGACCATGCCGTCGGCTTCCTCTGCGAGGACATGAAGGTCAAGGTGGCGCTCCGTTTCCGGGGCCGCGAGATGGCTCACACCGAGATCGGCCGCGCCGTCGTGGACAAGTTCCTCAAGGACCTTGCGCCCTGGGGCAACCCGGACTTCCCGCCGAAGCTGATCGGCAAATCCATCAACGTGATGGTCAGCCCGCTGCCGAAGCAGAAGCGCGCCAAAAACCCGAAAGAGGTCGGCGAGCTGCCTTCGAAGCTGCACGCGGACGACGTGCCGCCCCAGGTCGAGGCGGTTCGTGCCGCCGCTGCCGCGCCGGCGCGCATCATTACCAACGCTGCGGAGCAGCCGCCGGCCGGCTTCGCCAATGATGCCCTGTCCCGGATTGCGCTCCCGCCCACCGAACCGCCAGCCGGCGCGTAAGCGGGACAAATACCAAACCGGCCGCGTCCTCACCGACGCGGCCGTTTGCTTTTAGGCGGCCTGCGGCGGTTACGGGATTCCTCGGGCGGTTTTGACAGTTTAGCAGGTCAGGCTGCCAGCCTGACAGGTACGGCGGGCTGCCAGCCCGCCGAAAAAGGCCCGTACCGTTCTCGACGGGCTGGCAGCCCGTCGTACGGTGTCGGGCCAGCGGCCCGACCTACTCGTGGTGCTCCGCCCGGCACGTCTTCCCTACCCGCACGGCCGCTCGCTGTTTCAGACGGATACACTACCCGATGCGGGAGGTTGCGGCGGTTCCTCAGGCGGTTTGGGTGCCGGTGCCGGAGGCTGAGGTGGCTCAGGAGCTGGCGGCGGCTGCGGAGGTTCCGCTTGGGGAGGCAGCAGGCCTTTCTTGCGCAGCATCGCCTCCATCACCTGGTCCATGGCGTGTTCAGCCAGCGGCTGGGTGACCTCGTCCAAGTGCGCAGTCGCCGCCTTGAGCTTCGCCGGGTCGCCCGTCTTCGTCTTTGGATTTTCCAGCGAAAGCACGGCCTCGACCTCTTCGAGCGCGACGTGAATCTGTTGGCGGTACTCCGCATCCAGCTCCGCATCGTATTCCGCCATGGTCTTGCGGGTGGCGGTCAGGGTCTCGCCCGCCCGCAGTTTGGCCTCGATCCATTGCCGGGCGCGAAGGTCGTCGAAGGCATTTTCCAGCGATTCCTCGACCATCTTCTGCACGTCCTCGTCCGCCACATCCACGGCGGATTTCATCTGCACGACCTGTTGGTGGCCGGTCTTCACATCCCGTGCGAGCACATGGAGGATGCCGTTCGCATCGATCTCGAATTGCACACCAACCCGTGGCACCCCTTTCGGCGCCCGCTCAAATTCGAGGGTGAACCGGCCAAGGCTCCAGTTGTCCCGCGCCCGCTCGCGTTCGCCCTGCAGGACGTGGATGAGCATGTTCGGCTGCTGGTCCACCGCCGTGGTGAACAGCTCGCCGGCCTTCATGGGGATCGTGCTGTTGCGCGGGATGATCACGTTCATCAGTCCGCCGAAGGTCTCGATGCCCAGCGACAGCGGCGTCACATCCAGCAGCAGCAGGTGCTTGAAGCCGCCGGACAGGATTTCCGCCTGGATGGCCGCCCCCAGGGCCACGGCCTCGTCCGGATTTTGCCCGGTGTTGAGCTGCGGCCCCTTGGCGGCGTGATAGTCCTCGCCCAGCCGGAGTTCACCACGGGTCTCGGCGAATTCGGCGCAGCCAAACCATTCCGCCACGAGCTGCCGCACGAGCGGCATGCGGGTCTGTCCGCCCACGAGAATGACCTGGTCGAGCGCCTTGGCCTCCAGTTTCGCGTCCGCCAGCGAGCGCAGGCAATGCCCTCGAGTGCGCTCGATGATGTCCCGGGTCAGCCGCTCCAGTTCTTCGCGCGTGAGCCGGTAGCTGAAGGAGAATGAGGCCGTTAAAAAGGGCAGCGAGATGTCCGTTTCAGTTTCGGAGCTCAACCGGATCTTGGCCTGCTCCGCCACTTCGCGAATGCGTGCCAGCAGGCCCAGTGACTCCGCGCTCCCCGCTCCCCGCTCCCCGCTGGCAAGGTCCGGTCCTCCCGCCTCCTTGATCTTCTTCACCAGGAAGTCCGTAACGCGTTTGTCCAGGTCATCTCCGCCCAGGCGGGTGTTGCCATTGGTGCTCAGCACCTGAAACACGCCGTCGTTCAGCTCGAGAATCGAAAGATCGAAGGTGCCGCCACCGAGGTCGTACACCGCCACCTTCGAGCGCTCCTTGAGCTTGTCCAAACCGTAGGCCAGCGCCGCCGCCGTCGGCTCGTTGACGATGCGCTCCACTTTCAGGCCGGCCAGTTCACCCGCGCGAATGGTGGCATTGCGCTGCGCGTCGTTGAAATAGGCCGGCACGGTGATGACCGCCCGGGTCACCGCTTCGCCCAGGGTCGCTTCCGCGTCGCGCTTCAGCTTCTTGAGAATTTCGGCGGAGATTTCCTCGGGTGTCCATTCGCGGCCATGCAGTTCGATGGTCACCGGTCCGGTCCCCTGCCCCTTCACCGGATAAGTGACCAGCATGTCCTCCCGAGGGATATCGCTGCCCCGCCGGCCCATGAAGCGTTTCACGGAATAGACCGTTTCCGTCGGCCGGAGCGCCCGCATGCGGTTCGCCACGTTCCCGACCACCGCTTCAGCCCCGGCCGCCGGCACCAGCACGACCGAGGGGGTAAGCCGGTGTCCGTCTGCGTCCGCGATGACGTAGGGAATGCCGCTATCCACAATGGCGACGAGCGAATTGGTGGTGCCAAGGTCTATGCCGACGATCTTGCTCATGAGCGCCCGCAAGGTGCGGGATGGCGCTGAGCCCGGCAAGACTGGCTCCCACCGGGTTTCGCCTGATTGTCCATTGAGGGTTTATCCACCAATTTCGCACCTCAGACTTCGTACCAACAGACTTTTCTTTACCCGCCAACCGAATACGTCCTATGGCGCATACAAACTTTATTGCCAACTGCTAGGATAATCCCTTACGAAATATCGCATCGCATTCAATAAAGTCTGAACGAAGCGCTATAGCTGCCCGAATCAGTTATCTCAACCGTAACCCTAAATCGCTCATCAAGCTGCCCCGTTTGGTGCCGAAAACCCAAAACCATGAAATCTGACTCAGGAGTACTTCGCCTTCTTTGTTTGCTCCTGCTAATTGCCCCACTGGCCAGTTTAGCGCAGACCAGCAAAGGCGTAAGCCGCTCCGCTCCCCCACCACCGGCTCCCGCCCCTGCCCCGGCCCCGCTGGCACCGCTGCGGCCGACCTACGCGCTGGAGGTGCTGGGCCAAGGCGGCACGATTCGCACGGCGACCGTGATCCCACCGACCAACTCCACCACCCTCTGGCTCAAGCTGCACCATGTCACCGCCACCAACGAGGCCAGCCTCAGCATCAACGGCGGGGCCTGGCTCCCGCTCGACCGCAGCCATACCGTGCCCCAGGGCTCGGCCGCCTGGCTGAACGGCATCGGTGGCGCGCTCGAACTGGTTGCCGTGACCGTCCCCAGCGCGACCTTCACCCCCGGCCAGTCCAACCAGTTCCGCTTCCGACTCGATAACAGCGATGGCATCAGCCTCGGTTACCGGGTCTTGGAGATCAATTTTGCCAACGCCTCCGGCCAGCTCCTGTTCCCCCGCCTCACGCCCACCACGCTGGTTTCGCCCGAACTAGGCGGCGGTGATGCGGTGAACGGCTCGAACGTCTGGTTCACGGCCACGCTGGTTTCCTCCTGGAACGGCACCAACACCCTGAGCCACTGCACCGACTGCCACGCCGAGCACGGCGAGGATCTCCGCTAT
>CAIXUG010000016.1 GCA_903922605.1 uncultured Verrucomicrobiota bacterium | reverse complement strand
CCTCCCGCTTCGCCACCGGCGTCCGCACCCGCCCCAGCTGGTCCGACTTCAGCGGCTCCGCCCCTCCCGTCATAGATGTCATAGCCGTAATCTATGACGTTTATGACCACCCGACTACCGGCGCTCCGCGTGACGCTTACGTAAGGGTGATCCGATTCGTCACAGCGTCCGTTGACGCTGCTCCCATCGGCAATAGCGCAGATACCAGAACGCTGCCGCCATTCTCTAGCCCCACTGCGAAGTTCGTGAGGTCGTGCGGCGGCGGAGCAGAGCGGAGCTGCCGCTTTCGCCTGCAAGCGATGGCGAAGCACATCCGGTGGCCGAAAGCGGTGGCAAGCCACCCGCACCACGACGCTCCGCGACTCCTACATCCGCGACGATGGACGTGAGGTCTTGAGGCTCAGCGCCACTTCATCTGAGAGCGTGCGCAATCCGCTTCGCCACCTTCTCCCGGCCCAGCACTTCCAAGAGGTGATACAGGCTCGGACCCACGAGGCGGCCGGTGCAGGCCACGCGGCAGGGTTGCACCAGTGCGCCCACTTTCACGCCCAGCTCGGTTGCGAGCGCCTTGAGAGCGGCTTCGAGCGAGGCGGCGTTGAACTCCGGCAGCGCGGCGAAACGTTCGCTGAGCTTTTGCAGCAGCGGCAAGGAGGTCGGCGTGAGCGCCTTGGCCTTCGACTCGGGATCGAAGACCACGGCGTCGTCGTCGACGAAGTAGAAGTCGGTCCAGATCGGCAGTTCCTTGAAGAGCTTGCCCTTTTCCTGCGAGGTGAGCAGGGCGGCGGCGACATAGCTGGGCGGGAAGCCGGCGGTGTGGATGCCCGCCTTCAGCAGGGCCTCGACGCCGAGGTGCACAAAGCGCTTCGGCTCCAGCCGGCGGGTGTACTCGAAATGGAAGTGCTCCAGCTTCTTCAGGTCGAAGCGCGCATTGGCGTGGTTGATGTCGGCCAGCTCGAAGCGCGGGGCGATCTCCTCCTTCGTGAACAGCTCCGGCGTGTCTTTGGCCGACCAGCCCAGCAGGCTCAGATAGTTGATGACCGCCTCGGGCAGGTAGCCGTCATCCACATAGCTCTGCACGCTCGCGCCCTGGTCGCGCTTGCTCATCTTGGAGCCGTCGAGGTTCAGGATGAGGGGGATGTGCGCGTACTTGGGCGGCTCGACGCCGAACGCGCGGAAGAGCGCCACGTGCTTGGCGGTGTTGCTCAAGTGATCCTCGCCCCGGATGACGTGGGTGATGCCCATTTCCAGATCATCCACCACGTTGACGAAGTGGAACACCGGCACGCCGTCGCTGCGGATGAGCACCCGGTCGGGATCGATCTCCTCGCGGTCGGTCAGCGGCCGGACGACGTCGCCACGGATGAGGTCAAGAATCGTGATGGGGGTGCGCGACATGCGGAAGAACAGCGCGCCGTCCTTCTCGTAGGCGTGTCCTTTGGCCTTCAGCTCGTCGGCCCGGCGACGGTAGATCTCGCCGCGCTGGCTTTGGAAATAGGGGCCGAACTCGCCTTTGACGGGGCCGTTGGCGTCTCCGGTGAGCGGGCCTTCGTCCCAATCCAGTCCCAGCCAGCGGAGGCCGGACAAGATCACATCCACTGCTTCCTGCGAATTGCGGGCGTTGTCGGTGTCCTCGATGCGGAGGACGAACGTGCCGCCAGTGCGGCGGGCGTAAAGCCAGTTAAAAAGCGCGGTACGGGCGCCACCGACGTGCAGATAGCCGGTGGGCGACGGGGCGAAACGGACGCGGACAGGTACGGACATGGGGTGCGGAAAATACGACACCGGCGGGACAGCGTCCATGCCGGACGTCAGGGGCGAGTGACGAGTGACGAGTGACGAGTGACGAGTTGGAACGCCAGCCCAGCCGACGACTCGCTGTTCACCGTACGCCGTTCGTCATTTGAAACTCGAAACTCGAAATTTGCCTATGCCTGCTCCAGCCCCGTGGCTTTCCTTCCCCCATGTTCCGCACCTTCGAGATTTCCGACGAACGGTTTGAGTTCGACGGCCTGCGTTTCGTCACTGTGAAAAGCCCCGCGCTCGGGCACCGGGCCGATCTGACGCTGTTCGTGCCGCCACAGGCGCAGGGTTGGCGGGATGTGCCGGTGGTCATCCTGCTGCACGGCATCTACGGCTCGCATTGGGGCTGGGCGCTGAAGGGGGGGGCACATCGCACGGCGGCGCGGATGATCGCGGCGGGCGAACTGCCGCCCATGGTGCTGGCGATGCCCAGCGATGGCCTGTGGGGAGATGGGTCCGGCTATGTGCGGCACGTGCGGGAAGGCGAGGCGATGCGCCTGTCGCTCGCCGTGCTGAACGACGAAGTGGAACCCATCGGCGTGTCGGCAACCTCCTCGGCCTCCGAGCAGGCGTCGGATTTCGAGCGTTGGATTGTCGAGGAGGTTCCCGCCGCTGTGAACCGTGCGGTACCGTTCACCTCGTCAGATTCTCCCCTGTTCATCGCCGGGCTGAGCATGG
This sequence comes from uncultured Verrucomicrobiota bacterium, assembly GCA_903922605.1. Classification (GTDB taxonomy): domain Bacteria; phylum Verrucomicrobiota; class Verrucomicrobiia; order Limisphaerales; family UBA9464; genus CAIVQB01. The sequence continues at coordinate 180,246 of CAIXUG010000016.1, read as the reverse complement.
GCGGCTTTGGGGCGCTGCGTCTGGGGGCGAAATATCCCGGCCGCTTCCGGGCGGTCTCGGGTCACTCCTCGGCCACACGGGTGGAGCAGTTGCAAGAGTCCGTCGAGGAAGGGGTGAGCAGCTACAGTCCGGTTGAGGAAGACCGCTCCGTGCTCGCCGCGATGAGACAGCATCGCACCGAACTGCCGCCGATCCGCTTCGACTGCGGCACGGACGATTTCCTTCTGGCGGCCAACCGGGAACTCCACGCCGAACTGAATGCGGCGGGCATCACCCACATCTACCAGGAATTTCCCGGCGGCCATGACTGGCCCTATTGGGAGACGCATCTGGCGGACACGCTCGCGTTCTTCGGCTCAGTGCTGAAGCAATAAGGAGGTTGTTCAGTCGTTTGGCCCGTGAGTTCCGCGCTTTTGTTTGGGCTTCGTTCGGGTTACATCGGTCGCATGAAACGGTCCTTCCTGATGGTGCTGTTGCTGGTGCTGATCACCGGCTGCGCCGGTTCGCGTTCCAAGAAGACGAGCGTGACCCGCATGGTAAACACCTCCGCGCTGGAGGCCGATCTGGCCTTCGCGCGGCTCGCGATGCAGGTGCCGCCGGCCGAGGCGTTTGCCCGGTACACCGATGGGCGCTCCATGGAACTGTCACCGGCCGGCCCACCCGTGGTCGGACAGCCGGCGATCAGTGCGGGGCTGGAGGGCCTGCCGGCGGGGGCGCTCGAATGGCATCCCCAAGGCGGGGAAATTTCGCTCAGCGGCGAACTCGCGTGGACGTGGGGTGACTACGTCTTGCACGGAGATGGGGGCGGAAAAACGGGCAAATACCTGAGCATCTGGCATCGACGGCCGGACGGCAGCTGGTTCCTCGCCGTGGACATTGGGAATCAGGTGCTGCCAGCGAAGTAACCGCTCAGGCCTTGACCAGCAGGGCGAGGGAGGCGGTGTAGCCGTGGAGAAAATTCTTCCCGCCGACCGGCCCCAGCTCGCCATTGCAGAAGAAACCGGAGACCGACAACGGCCCCAGCTGCTCCTGCACCAGGCTGGCGTCGTGGTTGGGCCGGCCCATATGGCCAAAGAGCCGTTTGCCACGGCCATTGCACAGGCAGAGCAGGCCGCCGTAAACCGTCGCCCCCTCCACCTGCTTGCGGATGCGGGTGAGACCCGCCACGAGATCGTCCGTCGCGGTGGCGGCGTCGCGGCGATGGAACTGGATCGTCTGGCCGGCCCGGGGCAGGGCCCCGACGGCGATGATGCCATTCTGCGGGTCGGCCCCGAGGAGGTTGCGCACCAGAAAATCACCCCGGTGGAACTCCTCGTGGTATTCCGAGTTGGCAAAGCCGACGAAGAGGTTGCCCTGGGCGCGGGTCTGTTCCTCCTTGGGCAGCGCGTTGAACGTGTCCACCAGCACGTGGTAAGCGGGGCGGTTCGCGATCTGGTGGATGAAGTTCCGTTCGGACTTGGTGATGGTCCAGGGAGCACCGATGGGGGTGCAGCCCTGCGAGGTCAGGCACTCGATCTTCACGCCGCCGCCGATGCTGAGGGCCAGGGCTCCGTCCTCAAATATCTGGCCGTTGAGGTAGAGCTGGATGCGCTGCTCCTCGAAGTTGCCGCTGGCCAGCCCGCCCACGGCAGACTGGCCAGGATAGGCGGCGTTCCATTCCCGCAGCCAGGATTCGCCGTCGAGATGGAACGGGTCCGCAAAGATGAACCAGCCATGCGTGTCCTCCGGTTTCACGCCGGTGAACCGGTGCCATTCCGCCGGGCCATTGGTCTTCTCCAGATCGGCGTCGGTAAAATGCAGCGCCCGCAGCTGCGCGTCGGGCAGATGGAAGAGCTGCACCACGAGGCCGGGTTCGTCCTCCAGTTCCTCACCGTTGGCAATCAGGCTCTGGCTGGAGCAGCCGATCAGCAATGGGATGCGGGCATGGACCCGCAGGATTTCCAGCACTTCGGTGGCGACGTCAAAAAACTGCGGCGTGAGGAAAACGAGGCCGAGCGTGACGCTGGGGGCTTCGAGCCGGGCGCGGAGCTGGACGGCCCAGCGTTCCAGCCGGGCTTCGTCCCATGTGCCGCTGTAATGGGCGGCCACCGCGAACGGCGCATTCATGCGGGGAACTTAAGGCGCGGGGACTACGGAGCAAGCCATGTCCTGAATGCTGAATTTCGAATTTCGAATTCCGAATGTTAAATTCAAACCAGGACAAGGGCTGGCAATGAACCGCCGTGGCGGTGGTTGGCCGGTCGGTCAGACCTTTTTCTTCCAGAATGCCTCCTGCCAGCGCTTCTGCTTTTCGCCGGCCTCACGCAGGAAGGGAGCCAGCGCGCCCAGATTGACCAGGCGCTCGTTCAGCCAGTGGAAGGGCGGATACAGCGGGCGGGCGAAATCCACGAACAGCACCACCCGGTAGCCGTCGGTCTCGTTCCACACCTCGTGGTTGAAAGTGTCGTCGAAGACCAGCGCCTCGCCTTCGCGCCACGAGTGATAGTCGTTGCCGATGCGGATGCGGCAGCGTTCGCGCGGCTGCGGAACCATGAGGCCGAGATGCAGCCGCAGGATGCCGTTCCAGGCGCCCCGGTGCGCCGGGATGTGCTTGCCCGGCGAGAGGATGCTGAAGAAGGCGGTGGTCATGCCCGGAATCTGGCCGAGCAACCGCACCGTTTCCGGGCAACGCTGGCAGTTTTCGGAGCAGTCCATGCCGATGCCCGCCAGGAAGAAGGTCTTCCAGTTGTTGTCCGACTGGATCATGCCGACCTCCTTGAGGATGTCCTGAAAGCTGGGCATCCGGTCACGGAAGGTCATCACGGCATCCAGCTCCTTGCGCACCAGCTGCCACTCGCTCTCGATCTCCGCCGCCCAGGGGAACAGGCGGGTGGAGTAGATATGTGGGTCGCCATGGCGGGACACCCTGGCGACGCCGGATTCCAGTGCGGATTGAACTGCCACGCCGCAGTTCTCGAGGAACGTGCGGTCCGTCTTCAGGGTGTGGCGGCGATGACGGAGGTCAACCGCCGGGGTGGCAGCCTGGGCCGAGGCAGCCCCGGTGGCGTTCAAGGTTTGCTGCATGTCGTGTGTGTCGTTGCGCCGACTGCGAGTTCAGCGTGTCTCAAAGCGACGAAACCGTAACAAAAGACAGCCGGCCTAACAAGCAGGACGGAGCCCGTAGCTCGCTGAAGGGAAAACGCCCCGGCTGCTTGTGATCCTGAGCGCGAACGAGTTGGAACTACCGGGGCGGAAAATCGAACTCCACCTTGCCTTTGTCCCCGAGGACCAGATGGGCGGGAAACGGTTTGCCCGCCTTGCTGATGAACTTGTCCATCAGGTCGGTGCGGCCGTCGGCGAGGAGTTTCTGCGCCTGTTCCCGCGAGACCGGCTGCTGGAGGATTTCCTTGCCGATGCGGAAGGTGCATTTCTTCGTGTCGGCCTGGCTGCGTTCGCAGAGGTAGCTGTCCGGCCCCTCGAAGACCTTCCCCTTGCACTTCGGGCATACGCCCAGCGGTGTTTGGCCGGTGAAGTCCAGCTTTACGGCCGGGGCCGCATCGGCCGCCTTCTTGCCGAATTTGCCGCCGGCCTTCTTCTCCCGCGGGGCGAACTCGAAGCCGACCTTGCCTCCGTCGTATTTCAGGAAGGCCTCAAACTTACGGCCGGTCTTCTTGGACACGAAGCCCTTGAGCAGGTCGGTCTTGCCCTCGGTGAGCAGCTTGCCGATCTGAACCTTGTCGATGGGCTGCTGGAGAATGATCGAGCCGGTCTTGAAGTCGCAGGTGCGCTCGGCGCTGAGTGACTTCTCGCAGACGTAGTTCATGCCGTGCTCGAAGACGCGGGCACCGCACTTCGGGCACTTGCCGACCGGTTCCTTGCCGGTGAAATCCACTACAACCGCCTCGCCGTCCTCCTTCTTGTCGTCGCCGAAGTCGAACTTGGCCTCGAACTCGGGGGTGAGCTTGACGATGGCGGCGAAGGGGAAGCCCTGCTTGCTGCGGAAGCCCTGCAACGGCCCGACCTGCTTCTCGCGGATGAGGGTCTCGATCTCCGCCGGCTCGTACTGGCGCCCGGCGGCGATCTTCCACAGGGCGAAGTCGCACTTCTGGCACTGGAATTTCTTGTAGTTCTCATGGATCTCGCCGCCGCACTTGGGGCAGGGAACCTTGAGCACGCCGAAATCGCCGGGGATCGTGTCGTGCTCAAAATGCTTCGCCTTGGCCACGATGTCCTGCGTGAGGCGCCGGATCTCGTCCATGAACTGCTCGCGCTTGAGCAGTCCGCGCTCCATCTGCTTGAGCTGGTATTCCCAGTTGCCCGTCATCTCCGGCTTGGTGAGCGTCTCGACGCCCAGGCCGTTCAGCAGGGTGATGAGCGAAAACGCCTTGGCCGTCGGCTTCAGTTCCCGCTGTTCGCGCAGCATGTACTGCTCGGCGATGAGACCTTCGATGATGGAGGCGCGGGTGGCGGGTGTGCCGAGGCCGCGCTCGCTCATGGCCTCGCGCAGTTCCTCGTCATCCACGAGCTTGCCGGCGCCTTCCATCGCTGAGAGCAGGGTCGCTTCCGTGTAGCGCGGGGGCGGCTTGGTGACGTTGGCCTTCACCTCGACCGCACTTGTGTGCACGCGCTCGCCCTGGTCCACCGGGCAGAGGGTCGGCGTGTCGTCGGAATCGGCCTCCTTGCCGTACACCTCCAGCCACCCCGTCTTGACCAGCACCTTGCCGCTGCTCTTAAACGGCTCGCCCTCGACGCGCGTGACGCGCGTGGTCTCCAGAAATTCCGCCGCCGGGAAAAACACCGCCAAGAAGCGCTTGGTGACGAGATCGTAAAGCTTCTGCTCGGGCTCGCTGAGATTCTTCGGCACCACGCCCGTCGGGATGATGGCGAAGTGATCGCTGATCTTGGCGTTGTTGAAGATGCGCTTGTTGGGGCGCACCCAGCCCTGGGTCAGGATCTTTTCGGCAAGGCTGGCGTAGCCGGCCACGTCGCGGAGCGAATCCAGCGTCTGTTTTACCGTGGGGAGGTAATCCTCGGGCAAGGCACGCGCATCGGTTCGGGGATACGTCAGCACCTTGTGCTTCTCGTAGAGTGCCTGGGCAAGTCCGAGGGTGTTCTTGGCGCTGAACCCGAAGCGGCCGTTGGCCTCCCGCTGGAGCGTCGTCAGGTCATACAGCAGCGGTGAAAGCGAGGTGGTCGGCTTGCTTTCCTCGGTCACCACCCCGGGTTTTCCCAAGCATTTGGTGCGGATGGTCTCGGCCTTGGTCCGGTCCCAAAGCCGCTCCGGCTTCAGTTCGGCATCCTTGTCGTCACCCCGGGAGAATTTCTCGTCGAACCAACGACCGGGATAGCTGCCCTTCGCGGCGTCGAACGTGCCGAGGACTTCCCAGTAATCGCGGGCGACGAACTTGCGGATCTTCGCCTCGCGCTCGACGACGATGGCGAGCGTCGGTGTCTGGACCCGGCCGACGGTGGTGAGATGGAAGCCGCCCGTCTTAGAGTTGAAGGCGGTCATGGCGCGCGTGCCGTTGATGCCGACCAGCCAGTCGGATTCGGAACGGCAGACGGACGCATCGGCCAGCGGGCGCAGCTCCAGGTCGGAACGCAGCTTGGAGAAGCCCTCGCGGATCGCGCCCGTCGTCATGGACTGGAGCCAGAGCCGCTCAATGGGCTGCTTCGCCCCGGTATAGGCGATGATGTTCCGGAAGATCAGCTCGCCTTCGCGGCCGGCGTCGCAGGCGTTGATGATGGCATCCACGTCCTTCCGCTTGATCAGCTTCTGGAGGACTTTCAGGCGGCTCTCGCTCTTCTCAATGGGCTTGAGCGCGAAGCGCGGCGGCAGTTGCGGCAGCTTTTCGAAGGACCATTTGCCGCGCGTGACCTCGAATTCCTCCGGCACGGCCAGCTCCAGCAGATGGCCCACGGCGGAGGAGACCACGAAGCGGTCGTTTTCGAAAAATTCGCCGCCATCCTTGCGGTCAAAGCCGCCCAAGGCCTTGGCAATATCGCCGGCAACGGACGGTTTTTCTGCAATGACCAAGGTTTTTCCCATGCAAGAGTGGGCGGACGTGTAGCCGTGCCCACCGGGGTGGGGCAAGTTTTAGTTTCTAAATCGGCGGATGGGCGGCAAAGTTTTGGTTTCCGGGGACATTCCGAATCAGAACCCGGTCGCCGGGCCGCTTTCCGCCTTGGATGGCAATGGCCCGGCCGGCCGCCCCGGTCGAATCATGAGCAACTTGCCGAGCACCACCGCACCAAACCGCCGGGGCTGGAACTGCCTGCTGATGTTTGTCGCGCTGGTCGGCCTCTACCTCGTCTGGTGTGGCCGCTACTACGACACCGAGGCGCTCAAGCAGGCCATGTGGAATTACCCGGGGCCCACGGTTCAGTCAGTAAGGCATGCCTGGTCCCATGTCTGGTACTGGTATTGGTGGGAGGCGGTCTCGCCCTTTGCCGGGAGTGACTTCGACACCCGAATGCGCTGGATGACCCTGCTCAACGCGCTGCTTGCCTCCGGCAGCGTGGTGCTGCTCATGGACAGTCTGCGCGTACGCGGCGTGTCGGCATCCGTGGCTGCCGGCAGCGGCCTGCTGCTCGGCGGAGCGGCCGCCTGGTTTCACCAGAGCAGCCAGCCCATGGAACCCATGATGGCCGAGTTTTGGCTGCTGCTGTCCTTGCGCCTGAGCCTGGTAGAAGGCCGCCGCGAGACTGTGGCCACGGCCGGTGCGGCGATTTGCTGGGCGCTGGCGGTGGCGGCTTATCAGACCTACGTCTTCGCCGGCCCGGGCCTGTTGATTCTGGTCGGCACGCGCTGGCGACGCGCCGTGCTCTGGCTGGCGCTGGCGGCCGTCGTCGGAGTGACGCTCTCGTTTCTGGCCGCCTACGGTTTCGGCGTGCGCAGCCCGGGCAGAGTCATTGAGTATCTCACCGCCAAGGACGATGCCGGTTACTGGGGCTTTTTCCACCTCAGTGCGGTCGCGCAGACCGGAATCGGGGTTGTGAACGCGATTTCCCCCCCCTGGCCCACCGCTGGCTGGCCGGGACTCCGCGAAGGTTGGAAAACGCTGGGCGGCGGTCCCCGGGCCTACCTGGTCGGACACGCTGCGGTCTGGGCTTTCGCCGTTTTGATCGTCGTGCTCCGCCCGCCCCGGCCGGAGAACCGGCGTTTCTACTGGGCGGCGGTCGCGATGTTCCTCGGGGGGCTGTTCTTCCCATTTTATCTGCTGCCCTACTACAGCAAGCTGTGGCTGCTGCCGCTGGGCGCGCTGGCCCTGCTGGCCGGCTTGGCCGCCAGCCACGGTCCCGTGGGACGGGGGCTGCTGTTTGCCTTTCTCGGCTGGATGCTGCTCCGCAACAGCGTCCAAGTCTATGCCCACTACCACCGCTCGGACAATCCGTCGCAACTCGCGGCGGTTGCCCTGGAAAAGTCGATCGGCACCAATGACCTGCTGGTCTGTGACGGCTGGGATCATTCGGATCTTTTCCTGACCCGGAATCCGGGGCGGCCCAGATTTGCCGTCATGTTTGACAGCAGGGAGCCGCAAGCCCTGGCTGAGCTGATCCGGTCGGCGCGCTCGCGCCATGCCCGCGTCTGGTTTTTCGGGTTGCTGGAGCTTACGCCGGAACAATGGGCCGCCAATGATTCCGGCAAGCGCGGAACGACAATTCCTTACGCGGCGTTACAGGCGTACAAGCCGCAGGCTCGGCTGGTCTGGAGAGGGACGGAGCGGGGCTTTGCGGGCGACCTGTACGAACTGGACAGGCCGTAATCGCCACCGGACCGGCTACACGTTGAACTTGAAGAGCAGCACGTCGCCATCCTTCACCACGTATTCCTTGCCTTCCATCCGGTACAGGCCCTTTTCCCGGGCCGCCGCCACGGAGCCGCACCGGACGAGATCCTCGTAGGCCACGGTCTCGGACTTGATGAAGCCGCGCTCGAAATCAGAATGGATCACGCCGGCCGCCTTTGGCGCGGTGTCGCCCGCGTGAATCGTCCACGCGCGGACCTCCTTTTCACCAGCGGTGAAATACGTCCGCAGACCGAGCAGGTGATAGGTGGCGCGGATCAGCACGCCGACGCCGGATTCCTTCACGCCGAGTTCCTTCAGGAATTCCGCGGCCTCTTCCGGCGTCAGGTCCACCAGATCGCTCTCGATCTGCGCGGAAATGACGACGGCCTCGCAGGCAAAGTGCGTCTTGGTGTAGGCCCGCACCTGTTCGACGTAGGAGTTCGTGTCGGCGGTCGCCAGGTCCGATTCCTTCACGTTGCACGCAAAGATCGTGGGCTTGTCGGTCATCAGCCAGAACAGCCGGGAGATCGCCTTGTCCTCGGGCGTCAGCTCCAGCGTGAGCGCGGGTTTGCCGGCATCCAGATGCGGCTCCAGCTTTTTCAGGACGGCTTCCTCGGCCTGCGCCACCTTGTCGCCGCGCTTGGCGTCCTTCGCCACGCTGTGGAGCCGCTTCTTCACCGCCTCGAGATCGGACAGCACGAGTTCGGTGGTGATCGTCTCAATGTCCCGCACCGGGTCCACGTTGCCCGCAACGTGATGGATATCGGCATCCTCAAAGCAGCGCACCACCTGCACGATGGCATCCACCTCGCGGATGTGGGTGAGGAACTTGTTGCCCAGGCCTTCGCCGGCGCTGGCGCCCTTCACGAGCCCGGCGATGTCGACGAACTCGATCGCGGCGGGGATGACCACGTTCGTCTTGGCGATCTTCTGGAGCACCTGGAGCCGCTCGTCGGGCACCGTGACGATCCCAATGTTAGGGTCGATGGTGCAGAAGGGGTAGTTGGCCGCCTGCGCCTTGCGGGTGCGCGTGACGGCATTGAAGAGGGTGGACTTGCCCACATTGGGCAGCCCGACGATTCCGGCTTTCAGCATAGTGCGGCGCGGAGAATGGCGGGGGACGGGCGGATGACAAGGGGCAAGGTCAACGGTCGTGGCCCAATCTTGCACGTACTCTTGCTCTTCCCAATGCAGAACAAAGCAGAGGCGGAGGGATTAAGAGCAAGAGCAGGATTATGGGACTGCCGGTCGGCCCAGCCTCCTGAAATAAAAAGCGGGCTTGGGGATGACACACGGTTTCATCGCCCAAGCCCGCCGTAACCGACGCCACTCGGCGCCGGAAAACATTATAAAGGGGGGTGCGCGGAAGAATGTGCCCGGTTCACCCTCCGCAGGTCAAGGCAGCACTTGTCCGCGAATCTCACCGCCGCCATTATTTACCGTATGGACGTTGAAGTAGGTCTGACCGGCCGCGATTCCGTTCGCGGTATCCTGATCAACCGTGCTCTGGCCTGCGAACTGGCCGCTGGCCGCACTGAGGGTTCCCACCGGAACCAACGCGAACTTCACGCCAACCGCCTGATCGGCCGTGCCCAGCCCATGCAGGTGGTAGGCGACCGGGGCGGAGGTCAAATTCTGGTAGCTCACCACGTAGTTGACCGTCAGGCCGTCGAGGGCCAGGAGGCCGGTGCCGGTACCGGGCGTCGTGATCGGCGTCGGGCGTTCGTTGGCCCCGTTCAGGGTCGCTCGGAAAAGCTTCACCGTCTTGGACGTGCCATCCATAACGCGGAAGAATCCGCTGAAGCCGGCCAGCGGGATGGTCGCCGTTGGCTGCGAGGTGGTGACGAGGTCAATCCACGCGTCGGTCAGCCCCAGCTTCCCTTGCACCAGGAACGGTCCCGTGCCCCCCGCCCAAGACAATATGAGTCCGGACGCCCCGACTGTGGTCGGGTTGAAAGTGATGCCGGCGGAGCCGGCGACGGCGAAAGCCGCCGACAACGGCCCGGTTATCGGTGTGCCCCCAAAGCCAAAGCCGTTGGTATCGGTCGAATAATTCGCGGCGATGACCAGCTTCGAGCCCGCCGGAATCGAAACGGAGGACAGATCCACACTGAACTGGTTCAGGGCGGCATCGGTGTCGGTCGGGCCGTTATCGCGGAACGATTTCAGGTAGGTTCCCGGTAGGGTGAGCATGTTGGCATCCGAAGCCGGATCGGTGAGATAGACATCAACTTCCGAGAGCGGATAGATGTCGGTGCTGACGGGGGGAAGCGTGCCGGAGAGGACACCGTTGGTATAGCCGGTGAGGGTCGGGATTGGAGCCGTCGGGTCGAGCAACGCGGCGGAATAGTAGTCGGCGTAGTTGCGATTGTTGCTGCCATCCGCAAACGGGAAGGCGGCAAAACCGCAGTTCACGATCCGGTTACCACGGGCGAGAATGGTGAGGGTATTGCCGGCGTCCACCAGCTGGCTGCCGGGAATCCCCACGATCAGGTTGCTTTCAAGCGCGTCGGCCACGCCGTCAAAATCCGAGCCCAGGCGCAGGCTGCCGCTGTCGGGCAGCGCGATCAGATCGGGTGTGGCCCCGGTGGCGGGCGTGGGCAGTGAAGTGCCATCCACGCCGACGCCGAAGTAATTGCCGGCCACCACAATCTCGCTGGCCGTGCCGCTGTAAAATTCTAGCAGATGGTCGTAGGCGGCGGTGTTGAAGATGTTGCGCTCGTTCGCGTCGCTGATGCCATCGCTGTCCGTGCCGATGACCGTGCCTTCCAGCTCCCGGCCGTTCTCCAGGTTTTCCACGCTGGCATCGCCGCCGCTGCGGCCCGCATCCATGAGGCTTTGCTGGATGTCGTTGACGTTCACAAACGTCTTGCCGTCCGGCAGCACGTTGAAGTAGTTGCCAGAAATCTTGGCGTGGGGCAGCTCGATGGCCAGGGCGATGTGCATGCCCGTGGTGATGTTGAACTCCTTCACGTCATCCGTGCCGTCGCCATCGGTACCGAACACCAGGCCGGAAGAGTAGACAAACCCGTTGTCACCACTGTAGCGAAAGGCGGCCACTGCGGCCGAGCTGCCGCGGATCGTATGCCCGTCGGGGTCCAGGCCGAACCGACAACCCTGAATCCGGCAATCCTCCGAACCGTTCACCAGCGCGACGCAGTAAATGGCCGGATTGTCGGTCTCACCGGAAGTCTGGTGCGAAAGGAAGCCCAGGCCCTTGATCCGCACGTGGCTGGCGGCGACCAGGCCGAGGATGGCGTTCTCGGAATCGCTATACCCGGAGTAGTCCGTGAGCCGCGTTGAAGGTCCGAGGGGGAGGTCATCGCTCGTCAGAGTCGGGTCGGTCGAATCCAGATAAACCTGAATGTTCGCGTTGTTTCCCCCGAGGATGCCGTTGCTGTTCGCGGATGAGCCCGGCTGGCTGTAACCGTCGATGGTGACATTGCTCACTTGGATCAGCGGGTAGCCGCCCACCGGTGTCTTGATCAGGTGTGGTCCGTTTCCCGGAATGTTGAACTGGATCACATCCCCGTCCTGCAACCCCTGTAGCGCTTCGAGCAGGGAGGTGTTGGCGTTGCCGGCGGGATCGGCATTGTCGGCGGTGTTCACCGTCAGCACCCGGGCGAGAGCCTGGCTCATCCCCAAACAGCCGGCCAAGGCCACGATCATGGCAAAGGACTGACGTTGATAAGAACTCCTTTGGCTCATTTTCATGGTTCCTGTTTATTCAGAGTCTCCGGCCAACCTGCAAGCTGATTCCTCCGTGTGGGTTGCGAATTTTCCGAGGTGTGACGATACTCCGGGAAATGTCTGTCACCTCTCCTCGGAGAGTCCTCCTGATCGGCTGCGGCTATGTTGGCCGGGCGACCGGTCGCCGACTGGCCGAAGCCGGTCATTCGGTCTTCGGCCTGCGCCGTTCGGCCGGGGCGGCGGCGGAACTCGAGTCGGCGGGCATCCGTCCACTGGTTGGTGACATCACCCAGGCCGACCAACTGGCCCGTTTGCCCGGCTCCTTTGATTGGGTCGTGAATACCGTTTCCTCGTCCCGAGGCGGGGCGGCGGACTACCGGAGCGTCTATCTCGAAGGCACGCGCAACGTGCTGGCCTGGCTCAGCACGCAGCCGGTCGCCAAATACGTCTATACCAGCAGCACCAGCGTGTACGCCCAGAATGACGGCGTGGACGTGGATGAAACGTCGCCTGCTGAGCCAGCGGGTGAAACCGGACGCCTCCTGCGCGATACGGAAGGCCTCCTGCTCGCCGCCCACCGCGAGCGGCAGTTTCCTGCCGTAATCTTGCGGGTCGCCGGCATCTACGGACCTGGCCGGGGCCATCTCTTTCATCAGTTGCTCGCCGGAGAAGCCCGCATCGTGGGGGATGGCTCCCGACTGATGAACATGGTTCACCGCGATGATGTGGCGACCGCCATTGTCGTAGCCTTGGAGCGCGGCCAGCCCGGTGAAATCTACAACTGCGCCGATGACCTGCCGGTCGCGCAGCTCGATTTCCTCGCCTGGAACGCCGCGCAATTGGGCCGGCCACTACCGCCGTTCGCCACCGAGGCCGAGAATGCGGCGCGCAAACGTGGTCTGACGAACAAGCGCGTCAGCAACCGCAAGCTGCGTGCCTCGGGTTGGATTCCGGCTTTTCCGACGTATCGCGAAGGCTATGCTGCTGCCATCGCCGCTGCACAAAACCCCGCAACCGAACTTGAACATCACGCTCCAGTCGTGAGTCTTACGCCGCGCGCATGACGTCCGAAACCTTGCCCATCCCTCTGGCTCCGTTTGACCAGGCCCCCCGCACCCGGCTCGTTTTCGGCAACGGCACCCTGGACCGTCTCGGTGAGCTGGCCCGCGAAACCGGCGGTTCCCGCATCTTCCTCGTCACCGACCGTGGCATCGTGGCGGCCGGCCACGTCGAGCGCGCCTGTGCCTCGCTGAGGCGGGCGGGCCTGGAGGTCACCGTCTTCGCCGACGTTCATGAAAATCCGACCACGGCGGACGTGGCGGGCTGTCTCGCGGCGGCGCAGGCTTTCCGGGCCGATCTCCTGGTCGGGCTGGGCGGTGGCAGCTCGATGGACACCGCGAAGGGCACCAACTTTCTGCTCACCAATGGCGGGCGCATCCAGGATTACTGGGGCGTAGGCAAGGCCACGAAGCCGCTGCTGCCGCTCATTGCCATTCCGACTACCGCCGGCACGGGCAGCGAATGCCAGAGCGCCGCGCTGATCGCCGACGAGACCACCCACCAGAAGATGGCCTGTCTTGATCCCAAGGCGGCCGCGCGCATCGCGGTGCTGGATCCTGAACTCACGGTTTCCCAACCGCCGCGGGTGACCGCCATGACCGGCATCGACGCGCTCGCCCACGCCGTCGAAACCGCCGTGACGACGAAGCGCAACGCCGTGTCCGCGATGTACTCGCGGAGCGCCTTTCGGCTGCTGGTGCCCGCGTTGCCGCGCGTGCTGACAAATCCGCGCGATCTTGATGCCCGTGGCCGGATGCTCCTGGGGGCGGCTTTCGCCGGCCTGGCAATCGAGAGCTCGATGCTGGGCGCCGCGCATTCTGCCGCGAACCCGCTCACGGCCGACTTTGGGGTCGTCCACGGCGCGGCCGTGGGGCTGATGCTGCCGCTCGTCATCCGTGTGAACGCGGCTGGCAGCGACGCGGCCCGTCACGCGTATGCCGAACTGGCCAGCGTGACGGAGATCGCCAGCCTGGAGAATGGGCTGGACGTTTGCGTGGCCGCGCTGGTGGTCCGGATCGAAACGCTGCTGAACCTCGCGGGCATTCCCCGCTCTCTGGCGGAAGCGGGTGTGGATGCGGCCCGGATCCCGCAACTGGCGGCCGAGGCCGCCCGCCAGTGGACGGTGAATTTTAATCCTAGGCCGCTGACTGCGGACGATTTCGTCGCGCTCTACACCGCGGCAAATATCCCGCGCGGAAACGGCGACGCGGTGAAGTAGGGGCCAACATTTTTAACCGCTGATCGACACTGATCTGCACTGATCAGAGCTGCCTAGGTGCCGTCTTGTATTGGTGTCCATCAGTGTGAATCAGTGGTTCGACTTCTTCTTCGTTCCTTCGTTTCTTTGTTGTTCATCCCGGAACTGGGTTTGAATTCGTGCCGAACTCGCGGGACTGTCCGGCCGTGATCGGGACCATGCTGAACGTGGCGGGAATCGTGGTGGGCGGCCTTGCCGGGCTGACCCTGGCCCGTCACCTCACACCCCAGATTCAGCAACGGCTGCGCCTGGGCCTGGCCGGTCTGGTCATTTACGCCGGTTTTTCCATGGTCTGGCAGGGGCTGCAAGGACCGCTCGGTCATGCGGCCAAACAGCTGGCCATCGCCCTGCTGTCACTCTCCTTGGGCAGCCTGACCGGCTGGTTCCTGCGTCTCCAACGCGGCATGAATCGTGTCGGGATCTGGACCCAGCAGCGGTTTCAGAAGGATGCCGCCGCGACTCCGGGCACGGTGAGTGCGAGCGAAGGCTTCGTCACTTGCACGCTGCTGTTCTGTGTGGGGCCGATGGCGATCCTGGGCTCGATCCAGGATGGCGTGGATGGACAGTGGCGCACCCTGGCGCTCAAGGGGGTGATGGATGGCTTGGCGACCATGGGCTTCGTCGCGACCTACGGCTGGAGTCCGCTGCTGGCCGCGCTGCCGGTGCTGGCCTATCAGGGGACCCTGACGCTCGGGGGCCGGGCCCTGGAGCCGCTGCTGCACGACGCGGCGCTCAAGGACAGCCTGAACGTGGCCGGCGGGTTCATCGTTGCGACCATCGCGGTGGTCGTGGTCGGCGGCCGCAAGGTGCCTTTGGCAAATTACCTGCCAGCTCTGGTTTACGCGCCCCTGCTGACGCATTGGTGGGGCTGAGCCAGTGGGTCAGTAAATCAGTATTCAGTCATCAGTGACCCGCCGACCTACTGACCTACTGGCTCACTGGCTCACTCGTCCTACGCGATGCTGGAAGCGTCGGTACGCTTGAGTGATGATTTTCGCCCACGGATTTTCGCTGCTCGCAATTCCCGCTGGAAATCGGCCATTAACGCGCCACCTTTCCCGTCACAGTCTGGTAACTGTTTGTTTTCCCAACTCACACCATGAAGCTCCGCGCTCTTGCCCCGCTGGCCGCCGCCGTTCTCGCCCTTCCCCTGAATCCCCGTGCCGACGAGGGCATGTGGCTCTACAACAATCCACCGCGCCAGCAGCTGAAGGAGAAGTATGGCTTTGACCTGACGGACGCGTGGCTGGAGCACCTGCAGAAATCATCGGTGCGCTTCAATTCCGGCGGCTCGGGCAGTTTTGTGAGCGAAGACGGGCTGGCGATTTCGAACCACCACGTCGGCGCCGATGCGCTGCAAAAGGTCGGCTCCAAGGAAAAGAACTACCTGCGCGACGGTTTCTATGCCAAGACGGCCGCCGAGGAGCTTCCCTGCGTGGATCTTGAACTCAACGTCCTCCAGTCCGTCGAGGACGTCACGGCGCGGGTGAATGCCGGTGTGCCCGCCGATGCGACACCCGAGGATGCCTCCAAGGCCCGGCGCAAGGTGACTTCGGAGATTGAGAAGGAGTCGCTGGAAAAGACCGGCCTACGCTCCAACGTGATCACGCTGTATCAGGGCGGCGCTTACCATCTCTACCGCTTCAAGCGTTATACCGACGTGCGGCTCGTCTTCGCGCCGGAGCAGCAGATTGCATTTTACGGTGGCGATCCGGACAATTTCGAATTCCCGCGTTTCGACCTCGATATCTGCCTGTTCCGCGTTTACGAGGACGGCAAACCCATCAAGGTCAAAGACTACCTGAAGTGGTCGAAGGCCGGTGCGGCGGACGGGGAGCTGACTTTCGTGTCCGGCCATCCGGGCCGAACCGATCGGCTGCTGACCACGGCGGAGATGGAATACCTGCGCGACGTGCAGTTTCCCTACACGCTGTCCCGCCTGCGCCGGCTGGATTCGCTGCTGACCGCTTGGAGCGGCCGGAGCGAGGAAAATGCCCGGCGGGCCCGCGAGGATTTCTTTGGCGTCCAAAACTCGCGCAAGGCCCGCGAGGGCGGCATCGCCGGCCTGCAGGACCCCGTGCTCATGGGCAAGAAGGCCTCCGCTGAACAGACGTTCCGCACCCGATTGGCCGTAAACGGCGAATTTGCCGAGGCGGCGGGAGCCTATGACAAGATCGCGGCGGCGCAGGCCGTCATCAAGCAGCACGCGCTGCGCTACCGCCTGATTGAGGCCGAGCATGGCTTTGGCAGCGAGAGCTTTGCCATCGCCCGCACCCTTCTGCGCGCCGGAGAGGAGCGCCCCAAGCCGAATGGCGAACGCCTGAAGGAATTCACCGACTCCGAGAAGCTTTCACTCGAACTCGGCCTCTTCTCCGACAAGCCGATCTACGAGGATTATGAGACGCTGCGGCTGGCGGACTCGCTGGCGTTTCTCACCGAGCAGCTTGGCTTTGCCGATCCCGTGGTGCAGCAGGTGCTGGCCGGGAAACCTCCGCGCGAACGGGCGGCCGAGCTGATCCGCACGACCAAGGTGCGTGACGTGGCGTTCCGCAAGAAACTGTACGAGGGCGGCGCTGCGGCAGTGACGGACGCCAAGGATCCGCTGATCGAGCTGGCCCGCCTCGTGGATGGCGAAGCGCGCGATCTGCGCAAGACCATGGAGGCGCAGGATGAGGTGAAGCAGCAGGCGCAGGCCGCGATCGCACGGGCGCGGTTCAAGCTCGAAGGCACGGGCAAGTATCCCGACGCCACGTTTACGTTGCGGCTCTCGTATGGTCCGGTATCCGGTTACGAGGAGGGCGGCGTGAAGGTGCCCGCCCTGACTACGATGGCCGGGCTTTACCAGCGCAGCGCCGACATGAAAAATCAGCCGCCCTTCGATCTGCCGGCCCGCTGGGTGAAGAAGAAGGATGCGCTCAACCTGAACACGCCGTTCAATTTCGTGAGCACGGCGGACATCATCGGCGGCAACTCGGGCAGCCCGGTCGTGAACCGCGCGGGTGAGTTCGTCGGCATCATCTTCGACGGCAACCTCCAGAGCCTCGTGCTCGATTTCGCCTATGACGACGTGCAGGCCCGGGCACTGAGCGTCCACAGCAGCGCGATCATTGAGGCGCTCTCAAAGGTCTATGGCGTGAAGGACATCGTTCACGAGCTGCAGACCGGCAAGAAGAAGGGGTGAGCGGGCGGAGGCGGGAACGTTGAACGCCCAACGCCCAACGTCCAACGTCCAACGTCCAACGTCCAACGCTGAACGTTCAAAGGCAGCGCTCGCTGAAAGCAAGCCGGTGCTTTCCAGAATCCTTTGGCGGCCCTTGGCCCTGTCGCCGTTTGTTAGGGGAAAGCTATCCCGCTGCGCTGGTGGGGTAGAGCTGCGCTCTACCCATTATTTCCGCCCCGACCAGCGCCAGCGCCGTCGGGGCGTCTCCGCATCGACGGAGGCGAGTAAAAGACAGCTCACCTTCGGGCACAGCCATAGGATACTCTTTGGACCACGTCGCCCCTTTTGGCTCAGGTGGCCGGCCGCCTGCTTCGCTGCGCTTGCAGGGCGGCAAAATCAGGGTAAAGCCGCAGCTTTACCCCACCAGCGCATCGGGGTAGTTCGCCAAGCGCGAACTGGAAGCGCGCCGCTTCGAAGGTTGAATGTCCAACCCTCAGATCCCTAGCAACTCGCCCGCCTTGGCCGCAATGTCACCGGTCTTCATCAGCGACTCACCGACGAGGATTGCGCGGGCGCCGCAGGCCTTGAGCCGGGACACATCCGCGCGGGAGTGGATGCCGCTTTCGGCCACGAGGAGGTGCGAATTACGAGTTTCGAGGTCCGAATTGAAGAGCTTCGCGGCTAACCGTTCGGTCGTGGCCAGGTCCACCTTGAACGTCTTGAGGTCGCGGTTGTTTACGCCCACGAGCCGGGCACCGCACTTCAGGGCGCGCTCCAGTTCCGCCTCGTCATGTACTTCAACCAGCGCCGTAAGCCCGGTGGCATCCGCCAGCGCGTGAAAATGGGAAAGCTGATCGTCGGACAGGATCGCGACGATGAGCAGGATGGCATCCGCGCCCCACTCGATGGCCTCGGGGATCTGGCGCTCGTCGATGATGAAGTCCTTGCGCAACAGCGGCACCGACACGGCCGCGCGGATGGCCTTCAGGTAATCCAGCGAACCTTGGAAAAACTTCTCGTCTGTCAGCACCGACAGGCAGCTTGCGCCGGCGGCCTCGTACTCCCGGGCGATGCGGACGGGATCGAAGTCCGGACAGATCACGCCGAGGGAAGGGGAGGCCTTCTTGACCTCCGCGATCAGGCCGACATCACCGCGTCGCGGGTTCGCCAGTGCGCCGAAGAAGTTCCGCACGCCATCGCCACGTCGCTGGATGGCTTCGCGCAACTGGTAGGCGGCCACCGGACCGACCGGCAGCCGGGCCACTTCAACGCGCTTTTGAACGACGATGGTGTCGAGGATGTTCATTAGCTAATGCCAGGTTTGTCGCAAGAAAGACGACTGGCTGTAATTACCAATGCTACCGTGGTTGGACCTCCTGCCTCGCCATAGAAATCAGCGGAAGAGGGATCGAGCCATAAAATTGCCATGCCATCCGGAGTAGATGGTTTTCCAAAAGTTTCGGGGATAAGCAGCGGCGCCCACCATTCTTTAGCCAAGTATTTGCAGATAGACTGATCAATCGTGTTGCAGATTAATGAAGCGAAACCAACGGCAACTTTCGCCCCTTCAAGTTTAACCCTTTGGGTGCTAAGTTCTGCTTCGTAATGATTTTCTCGGATTTGCTTGCACCATCCAAGGTCATTGTCACAAGTGAAACCTATGGACCTGTGTTTAGCTTCAATCGAATAATCTTCGTCCGTCGTTTGAGGGCATAAGCGAATCCAAAGGTCGCTTCTTCCATAACCTTCTGCTTTTTCGGTCCCCCATTCTTCCAACGCGACACCACCCGCAGCAAAAGCGGCAGCGGCCAAGAACCCTACTTGCGGCCTTTCCTTGTAGTAGAGTGACAATTCACGGTCATTCGGAACGAATGCATCTGTGTAAGCTGAATGAATGCGAATCCAAGCCGGAAGCAGTCTTTCCCAGCCAGGAAGTTTGGCTCGATTCAGTCGCCAGTGCGCCCGAAGTGGGAAGCTAACTGTTCCCTGTAGCCACTCCACAGAAGGTTCGGGTTGCATCGGCTAAACAGACTTAAGGTTGACGCTTTGTTGCAGATCGGATCGAGACGACGTGCAGCGGATCGATGATGTCCATGACACCTTTGGCGTTCTCAATGACGAGGTTGTAGCGGCCGACCATCACAAACTCCGGATGCGGCACTTCGTATTCTTTGCCATCAGAAGTGCGGACGATGAAGGGGCCGACACCTTGGATTTGCTCGCGGATAAGGTCTCGATTCATGGATTGTTTGTCGTCGCCGGCAATGGGCGAGTCAAGGCGGCTTAATCCTCCTCGTCCTTCAATCCCGGGATGCGCTTCAGTGGCTGGCCGGCGCGGAGCCAGCCGTTCACGAAGGGATCGAGTTCGCCGTCCATCACGCCCTGCACGTTGCTGGTCTGCACGTTGGTGCGGAGATCCTTCACCATCCGATAGGGTTGGAAGACATAACTGCGGATCTGGTTGCCCCAGCTCACGCTGCCCTTTTCACCGTAGAAACGCTCCATCTCGCCCTTGGCCTCGTCGAGTCTCAGCGCGAAGAGCTTGGAGACGAGCATGGCCATGGCGGTGGCCTCGTTCTGCGCCTGGCTGCGCTGG
The DNA here is from genome assembly GCA_903922605.1 of uncultured Verrucomicrobiota bacterium. Lineage (GTDB taxonomy): Bacteria > Verrucomicrobiota > Verrucomicrobiia > Limisphaerales > UBA9464 > CAIVQB01. Next base: position 160,714 of record CAIXUG010000016.1, on the reverse strand, counting down.
GCTTGGGAGGCGGCGACGAGCCCGGTCGGCAAGTGCGTGAGGCGGACGGCGGTCTCGACCTTGTTCACGTTCTGCCCGCCTTTGCCACCGGAGCGGAAGGTGTCGCGCAGGATCTCGCTCTTCGGGATCACGATGTCGCTCTCGCTGATGTCGCTGATCTCCGCGATGACATCCACGCTGGAAAAGCTGGTGTGGCGCCGCTTGTTCGAATCGAAGGGGGAGATGCGCACCAGCCGGTGGACGCCGCGCTCGGCCTTGCAGAAGCCGTAGGCGTTGGCGCCCTCGACGCGGAAGGTCACGCTCTTGAGGCCGGCGGAATCGCCGGCCAGCGCGTCGGTGATCTCCCATTTCCAGCCCCGGGCGTCGAACCAGCGGCCGTACATGCGCGAAAGCATCTCCGCCCAGTCCTGCGCCTCGGTACCGCCGGCACCGGACTGGATGCTGAAGATGGCGTTGCGATGGTCGTGCGGGCCGGTGAGCAGCACAACCAGCTCGAAAATATCCACGGCCTTGCCAAGGGAAATGAGTTCGGCGTCGGCCTCCTTTTGCACCGCGTCCTGACCGGCGGAGGATTCGGCCTCCCCGAGTTCGAGCAGCACGCTCACATCGTCGAGCCGGCGCGCGAAACTCACGAGCGGCTCGGCCTTCTTCTTCAGGCCGTTGACCTCCTCGATGACTTTCTTTGCGACCTCCTGGTTGTTCCAGAAGGTGTCCGAGGCCATCTGCGACTCACATTCGGCGATGCGCTTCTGGACGCCGGGGAGGTCCACGAATTTGCGCAACTGCCCCAGCTTGGAGGCGAGGGCATCCACATTTGCGCGCGTGACTTCGAACATAGGAGGGCGGACGTTAGGAAGCGGAAAGGGACGTGACGAGGGGGAAGTTGTGACCAGCCAGCGTGACGTTTTTTAGCAGCGCGGCAAACAGCGCGGCACGGTCGGGCAGGGGCGTGTGCCGGCCCGAGGGTTCGACCAGTCCGAAACCCTCGCCATAGGCCGGGCCGTTCGCGACACACAGGTCGTTGCCGGCCTCCGCAAACTGCCTGACGACGTGCGCCAGCACCTCGGTCCGGGTGCCGTCGGTTTCGAATTTCCAACCAACGACGAAAGCCTTGGGAAACCAGCCGCGGAGCCGGGGCAGGAGTTTCGGGGTCGGATGCAGCTCGACGATCAGATTGCCGCTGCGGGTGGAGAGTTTCCCCGCCGAGAGCGGAACCAGCCGGCCATCCCCAGTCCGTTCGAAGGCCTGGCCGCCGGTGAAATCGCTGACGGCAGCCGCATGAAAAATCACGACCTCTTCCTTGGTGGCCTGCGCTTCCAAACGCTGGGCCAAGGATTCCGTGGTCGAAAACGGCTCAACCCGGACTGCTGCCAACGGACTGCGCCAAGTCGCGGTTTCGCTGAGCAGGAGCGTCACCGTGTGCCCGGCTTCGGCGAGATGGTTTGCGAGCTGGCCGCCAAGGCTGCCCGTGGAAAAATTCGTGAGCCGGCGGACCTGGTCGAGGGGTTCCCAAGTCGGACCGGCGGTCACGAGGCAGCGCATGGCGGGGTTCAGAAGACCGGATTTTGAATTTGGAAAACAGGAAATCAGGAGGGGTGTGCCTTTTCTGATCTTAATCTTAATCGTAATCCTAATCGCCCCTCTTCGTGCGATTACGATTAAGAGGAAGATTAAGATTAAGATCTGTCCCGAGATCGCCCGCCCAAAGCAAAGGGCGAGGCCCAAGCCTCGCCCTTGCCGGTGAAAATGCGGATTACTTGGCGGCGGGAGCGGCAGTTTCCTGGCCGGCTTCCTTGACGAACATCGCGCCCTTGCCGACGCGCTTGCGCAGGTAGGTGAGCTTGGCGCGGCGGACCTTGCCGGCGCGCTCGACCTCGACCTTGTCCACGCGGGGCGAGTGGAGCGGGAAGATGCGCTCGACACCCTCGCCGTAGCTGATGCGGCGGACGGTGAAGGTCTCGTTCATGCCGTGACCGCGGATGCCGATCACGACGCCGGCGAAGACCTGGACGCGTTCCTTGTCGCCTTCGACGACCTTGGTGTGGACGCGGACGGAGTCGCCCACGTTAAATTTGAGCGGTTCCTTGCGGTATTGCTCCGACTCAATCTTGTCAAACAGTGCTGCTTTGTTCATGGCTCGTTCCTAAATTTTATTTTGCGGGCCTGGCCCACTTCAACTTTTCCCACAGGTCGGGCCGGCGTTCGGCGGTTCGTTTCATCGCCTGCGCCCGCCGCCATCGCTCGATGGTGGCATGGTTTCCCGACTGCAAAATCTCCGGCACGCGCCAGCCCCTGAATTCGGCCGGCCGCGTGTAGTGCGGATACTCGAGCAGCCCATGGCTGAACGACTCGTCCTCGCTGCTCGCCTCGTCGCCGAGGGCGCCCGGCAGCAGCCGGGTCACGGCGTCGATGATGACCATTGCGGGCAGGGCCCCGTTGGTCAGCACGTAGTCGCCGATGCTGAGTTCGTCGTCCGCCAGGTGCTCGCGCACCCGCTCGTCAAATCCCTCGTAGCTGCCACAGACGAGCAGCACGGACGGCTCGCGTGCCAGATTGCGCGCGATCTCCTGCGTGAACATCCGGCCGGAGGGGGAGGTGAGAATCACCTTCATCTCCGGGCCACGTTCAGCCTTGAGGGCTTCGACTGCTTCAAAGAGCGGTTCCGGCTTGAGGACCATTCCTGGCCCGCCGCCGTAGGGAGAGTCGTCCACCGTCTTGTGACGGTTGTGCGTCCAATCCCGCAAATTCCGTATCCTCAGATCGAGGATGCCCGCCGTTCGTGCCCGCCCGACGATGCTTTCGTCCAGCGGACCGGCGAACATGCCGGGGAACAGGGTTAAAACATCGATCTTCATCGGCATTTCCGCGCGGCCCTGTCCGTCCGCGCCGGCCGTATGGCGGTCAGTCCTCGACCAGATCCAGCGTGCAACGCACACCGCGCTTCTGGGCCCCGACCTGCACCAGCGAACGGATCGCCTGAATGGTGGTGCCCCGCCGGCCGATGATCTTGCCGGCATCATCCGGCGCGACCCTCAGCTCAAAGACGGTCAGCCCGTTTTTCTCCACGGGCGTGACCTCCACGGCGTCGGGCTGGTCCACCAGCCCCTTCACCACAAATTCGACGAATTCCTGCATGAAACAGAGCGCGGACCACCTTTTCAGGCGGCGACCGCAGCGGCCTTGGTGGCCTTCTTGATCATGCTGGCGACCGTCTCGCTCGGCTGGGCACCCACGCCCACCCAGTACTTGGCGCGCTCCAGATTGAGCGTGAAATTGATCACATCCTTTTTGACAGGATGGTATGTGCCCAGTTCCTCGATGAACTTGCCATCACGCGGGCTGCGGCCATCGGCCACAACCACACGATACACCGGATTATTCTTCGCTCCGACGCGTTTCAGACGAATCTTGACCATAAAAATCTACAGCTTGGCCGCTCTACGGCCGGACGTTCCCTTAAAAGGAGCGCGAAAATTGCCGTCTGCGCGCCCTATCTGCAAGCCCTCTTTTTGGTTCTCTTTGGTTGACGGGATGGATTGGCCTCCCATCGCAAGGGTTTTCAGCCTGCTTTTCAGCAAAATTACCGCCACCGGACCGTCTTTACGAAGAAGAGCAGGTCGGCCAGCTCCTGGCGGGTGAGCTGTTCATCGAAACCGCCGGGCATGACACTCAGCGTGCCGGGACGCGTCTCGGCGATATCGTTGCGGCGCAGGTGCACTTCGGGGCCGGGACCGGTGACGAGGGTGAGTTCGTCCGGGGTCTCGTGCTTGATGATGCCGTTGACCTGTTCGCCGTCCTTGAGCGAGACGGTGGTCGGCTCAAAGTTACGCACAAAGCTCGCGCTGGGATAGACGACGCTTTCCAGCAGGTCGCGTTCGCTGCGGACCTCGCCGATCTTCGTCAGCTCCGGGCCAACATTGCCCCCCACGTAGCCGATGCGATGGCACGTGGAGCAGGCGGCCTTGGGACCGTTGAAGAGCGACTGCCCCTGCCGCACGTCACCGGTGAGTTTGGTGATGTCGGCCAGCAGGGCGTCGAGATGGGCGGCCTGTTTGGGCGCGCTGGCATCCAGGGTCGCTAGGAAGCTTTCGCCGGCCTGACGGGTGGCTTCGGGGAACTTCGCCAGATGTGCGTGTACCTGTCCGGCATTGAGCGCCTTGGCGCCCTTCGCACCATGCAGCGCGCCTACCAGCTTTTGCCCGAGCGCGTCGTCGCCACCGCCGTCGAAGGCCGCGAGCAGCCGGTTCAGTTCCAGCGGGCCGGCAGATTTCAGGTCCTCGGTCAGTGCGGCCAGCTGTGCGCCGTCGAGTTTGGCGCGGGAGAGGACATCGGCTGCGGTGGCGCGAAGGACCGGGCTGTTGGCGGCAGCGAGCTGCGGTCGGAGAAAATCAAACTCCGTGCCGGCCAACGCCGAGCCGCCGGGCAGGGCGGCCAAGGCGCGTAGCCGGAGTTCGGCGGGTTGGACCGGATCGCGCCCGGCGGCGAGCAGCGCGGCGGCAATGGCGGGATCGGCGTTCAGGCTGCGCGCGGCGTGGATGGCGGCGTCGACTTCCCGGGAAGGCGGATTGAGGGCGGTCAGCACGGCATTGCGCCAGCTGGCGGGCGGTTTTTCCAGGTCCGCGTTGGCGATGACATTGAGCGCGGCGACCCGCGTGGGAGGGCGGAAAACAGGCTTGATGATGGCGTCAGCGAGCAATTCCTGGCCGGCTGAATCATGAGCGAGAATCGACAGGCGGGCATTGAGGGCCTCCAACCGCGCCGCGTCATTGGCCGTGGTCAATTGCTCACGGAACCAGCCGGCCAGCTCACCACCCCATTCGGGATGGCGACCGAGAATCCAGCTCGCCGTGGTGCGCACCCGCTCGTCGGTGGCACTGAGGAAGGGTGTGACCTCGGTCGGTTTCAGGTCACTGCCATCCATCTCGCTGAGCGCGATGAGGGCGGCCCGCTGGTTGGCCGGATGACTGTTCGTCAAGCCTCGCCGGGTCGCCTGCGGATCGTGGATCTCGATCAGGGCGAAGATGAGGGAATGTTCCAAGACTGGATCGTCCTTCGCACGCAGACGGTTGAAGATCATTCTGGGGATTAACTGTTTGCCCTTCTCGGCCGAAACATTCGACATGTGATTCAAAAGAGCGGAGGCCGCCATACCCCTGAGCCCTTTGAGGTCAGCATGTTGCGGAATGACGTCCGAAGAACCGATTCGGCCCAGTGCTTCGGCGGCGACCCGTTCTTCCATCAGGTTGGTTTGGGTCAGCGCGCTGAAAGGGGTGCCCTGCTCATTCGCATAACGGAGCAGGGAAACCACTTTGATCGCAGTTTGCCGGACGCTGGTGTCGCCGTCTATGGATGCCATTCCCAAAGCCAAAGAAACTGGGCTGCTTAATTTGGCCGGATTGGATTGGGCCAAAGCCCAGAGCACGCTTCTTTTTTGTTGGACGGAGAACGAAGTCGTCAGGTTGGTAAAAATCCACCCCGGAGTCTCGATACCACCGTCTCCCAGCTTGGCGAGTTCGCCAATGGCCCGTTGCACGACTGGCGCGCGTGCGTCATCCAGGCGTTGGATCAGCTCATCGGGTTTCGTTTTGGTCCAAGCCAGCTTCAGGCCCCAAGGGTCTTCCACCTTCTTCGCCCCTTCCTTTTTCACGCGGTAGATCGCCCCGAGCACATCGGGCTTTGCGAGCTGCGAGCTGGGGCAACAGAGGCGATACCAGCCACCCGTATCGACGACGAGCAGGCTGCCGTCGGCGTCGGGCAGCACGTCGGTCGGGTGGAAATCCACGTCGTCGGTGGCGAGGAAATCACTGTCGGTGCTGGCGTAGGTGGCACCGCAGGGGCGCAGGATATGGCGGGTGACCTTGTGCAGGTTGAAGGTGGTGGCGAAGAGGTTGTCGCGATAGCCCGGCCCAAAGGCGTCGCTGTCGTAGCGGGTGAGACCGCATTCGGCTGCGGGACCGGCCTGGTAGAATGGGTGGAAGACTTCAGGGCTGGTACGCTTGACGCGGACATCCTCGATCACGTCGCTCTGCTTGCCGAAGACACCGCCATAAACCGCATGGCCGATGCCGTCTCGAAAGCCGGGCTGGCTGAAGTCGATGAAAGTGCTGCTGAAGATCGCCTCGCCTTCGGGCGTGAAGGCGATCTCGACCGGATTGTCCATGCCGCCCGTCATGATGACGTCGAGATCCGAACCGTCGGGCCGGGCGCGGTAGATGTGGGCGGCCTTGTCCTTCAGCACGCGGCCGTTGCCCAGCGTGTGGGTCTGTTCGGAGAAGGCGCCCTTGGTCCAGTAAATGTAGCCGTCGGGTCCGAGATAAGGGCCGTGGATGTCATTGGCGCAGCCGGTGAGCGTACCGCCTTTGAACCATTCCTCGCGCTGGTCGGCCACGCCGTCGCCATCCGTGTCGCGATAGCGCCAGATGCTCGGGGGTGAGGCGGCGTAAACCCAGCCGTCGTGCCAAAGGCACCCTTGGGGAAACATGACCTTGTCGGCGAATACGACGGTCTTGTCGAAAATGCCGTCCCCGTCGGTATCCTCCAGCCGAACGATTCGGGAGCCGGGATGCTTGAGCTGTTCGGTGGGTGCCGCGCTCGAACCGTCGGAATCCGTCACGTACAGCCGGCCGTGATCGTCAAAGGCGGCACTCACGGGGCGCTGGACCAGGTTAGTCGTGGTCACGCGGGTGACGGTGAAGCCTTCGGGCACCGTAAATTTACGCCCATCGAGCGAGAAGTCCGTGGCGAACGCCGGCAGGCTGGCAAGCGCAGCGGCCAAGACGGAAGCGTGGGAAATATTCACCCGGCCATTCTGCCGCCAAGTGGCGCGCAAGGCACAAAGGAAAAATCGGGGGTGCCCAAGAATTCCTTGATGGTTGTCGGCCATGCCGTTCCACAAAAACTTGGGCTGGCCGAAAGCCGTCGGTCGGATAAGGTCTCAACAATCCCTACAAAGCTGCCGCTGTACTGTGGGCAGCCCCATGCCGTCGTAAGCTGGCGTGTTGGTGTGAGTTGGGGTGCAGAATGTGGCAAATGGCGTGAACGATTATCCGGGCGAAAATCTGGGTGCATCCTGGCTGGCACTGTTGCTGGTTGGCGTGCTGCTCTGTGGCCCGGCTTCGGCGCAGACGCCGGCTGCAACGGGCGGCCGCAACGCGGCCAAGGCGGCACCAGCACCGGTGCCTGCCGTGCCAACTTATACGGTTCCCACCGCGCCCAATCCGGCCCTGCGAACGCTGACTCGTGTCAGTGACATCCGCGGACTGCCGGTGGGGGAAGCGTCCCGGGGCTACCCGGTGAAGGTGGTCGGCACGGTCACCTTCGCGGAATCGGAAGGCTACTCGCAGTTTCTGCAGGACGCCTCGGGCGGCATCTACCTCAATGTCCCGCGGCCCAATGAGTTCGGCCTCCGGCCCGGCCAAAAACTGGAAGTGACCGGTTTCAGCGGCGCGGGTGATTTCGCCCCGGTGATCCACGTTCTTTCGGTGAAAAGACTGGGGACGGCACCGTATCCCGAGCGACGGCCGGTCCAGCTATCCACCCTGCTGACAGGCGAGGAAGACAGCCAGTGGGTGAGCCTGCGGGGGGTGGTCCGAAAATCGTTCGAGGAGGATGGGCGCGCCCAGCTCCAGCTCGCCATTGGCGATTCGACACTGCTGATGATCGTGTCCAACCTGATCGATCGCACGGCACCGACGAACTATGTTGATGCCGAGATCGAAGTGCACGGGGTGGTCACTTCGGAGTTCAACGAGCGACGCGAGCTCCAAGGCGTACAACTGCTGGTGCCCGAATGGAACCAGATCGGAATTCTGCAGCCGGGCAGTGAAAACATCGCGGAACTGCCGCCCGGACAGATTTCGGACCTGCTGCGGTTTCGCACCGGCACCCGGACACTGCACCGTTATCGGGTCCAGGGAACGGTCACGTTCAAGCAGGGGAACCAGGAGATTTTCATCCAGAATGGGCCGGATGCCCTGCGCGTGCAGCTAAGCCGCCCGGAGACGGATTTGCAGCCCGGGGATCAGGTCGAACTGCTGGGCTTTCCCTCGCTGGTGGACCGCCTGCCCGTGCTGCAGGATACCACCCTGATCAAGCTGGCGCGCAATCAGCCGCTGATCCCCCGCAAGGTTCTGGGCGAGCAGGCGATGGACGCCGCCCTGTCCGGTGTGCTGGTGGAAATGAGCGGCCAGGTGGTGGGCCACTTTCTGCGCGCGCGCGAGGAAGATCTGACCATCCATTTCGCCCCCTCCGTGTTTGATGCCGTGCTGGACCGGGCGGAAGGGAGTGCTGCGCAGTGGGGAAACATCGCATCGGGGAGCGTGGTACAGGTCCGGGGAATTTACTCCGCCACGTTGGATGAAGGCCGCAACGTCCGTTCGTTCCGGATCCTGGTGAGCTCGCCGGGGGATGTCACCGTCATGTCCACGCCGTCGTGGTGGACCCTTTCGCGCACGCTGTCCGTGGTCGGGACGATGGGCTGCCTCATCGCCGGCTCCTTTGCCTGGGCCCTGCTGATGCGGCGCAAGATCGAGCGGCAGACCCAGCTGATCCAGAAGCAGGTGGTGCGGGAGGCCGACCTCGAGCGCGATTTCCGCGAGCTGTTCGAGAACGCCAACGACTTCATCTACACGCACGACCTGAAGGGGCGCTTCACCTCCATCAACCCGGCCGGCCTGCATCTCCTGGGCTATGCGTCTGAGGAAGGCAAGAAGCTCACGGCCCGGCAGGTGGTTGCCCCGGAACATCACGCTCTCTACCTGACCCGGCAGGCAGACCAGGTCGCCCGTCGTGAGGAGGCCACCTTCGAAGTCGAACTGCTCACCAAGGATGGACGGCGGGTCCAGGTCGAGGTGAGCAGCCGGCCGGTTTTTCGCGCCGGGGTTGCCGTCGGTCTCCAAGGCATCGCGCGGGACATTTCGGAGCGCAAGCGTACCGAGCAGGTGATCCGGGAGAAGGAGGAGTTCATCCGCTGTGTCATCGACACCGACCCCAACCGCATCTTCGTCAAGAACCGTGAGGGCCGGTTCATTCTGGTGAACAAGGCCGCCGCCGACAGCCATGGCAAGAAGGTCGAGGAAATCGTCGGCAGGCTCGAAACCGAGATCAACCCGAACACCGATCAGGTGAAGAGCTTCCAGCGGGATGACCGGGAGGTGATGGATACCCTGCAGGACAAGTTCATCACCGGCGAGCGGCTGACCAACCGCAAGGGCCAGACCGTCTGGCTGCAGACCGTGAAGCGCCCGATCATCGGCGCGGACGGCAAGGCGAACTTCGTGCTGGGCGTGGCGACGGACATCACGGAGCGCAAACGTTCCGAGGTCTTCCTCGAATCCATTTTGGAAAACCTGCCCATCGGGATCTTTCTCAAGGACGCGACCTCGCTCAAGACGGTCATGTACAATGCCGGGGCGGAACGGCTGTTTGGAATCGAACGTTCCTTCGCCATCGGCCGCTCCGATTACGACTTCTTTCCCAAGGAGCAGGCGGACCAGTTTACGGCCAAGGACAGGGAAGTGCTGGCTTCCGGCAAACTGGCGGACATTCCGGAGGAAGAGGCACTCACTCCCCACAAGGGCCGGCGCATCCTGCACACGCGCAAGGTCCCGATCTTTGACGAGAATGGCCGGCCGCTCTATCTGCTGGGGATTGCCGAAGACATCACCGAGCGCAAGCGCGCCGACGCCTTCCTCCAATCGATTGTCGAAAACCTGCCGATCAGCGTCTTCCTCAAGGACGCCAAGACGTTGCGCACGCTCATGCACAACGCGGGCGCGGAGGAGGTCACCGGGCTCAGTCGGGCCGATGTCATCGGCAAGTGCGATCATGACTTCCTGCCGAAGGAGGAGGCGGACCTCTTCGCCGCCAAGGACCGTGAGGCCTTGGCGACCGGCCGGCTGATTGACATACCCGAGGAGACAATCCAGACGCCGCATCGGGGGAAACGGCTTCTGCACACGCGCAAGGTGCCGATCTTCGACGAGAACAATCAGCCGATCTACCTGCTCGGCATTTCCGAGGACATCACGGAGCGCAAGGCGGCCGAGGAGGAGCTGCGTCACGCCAAGGAAGCCGCCGACGAGGCCAACCGCGCCAAGAGTTCTTTCCTGGCGACCATGAGCCACGAAATCCGCACGCCGATGAATGCGGTGATCGGCATGAGCAACCTGCTGCTCGACACGCCGCTCAACCTGGAGCAGCGCGATTTCGTGCAGACGGTCCGCAACAGCGGCGAGGCCCTGCTCGCAATCATCAATGACATTCTCGACTTCTCCAAGATCGAGGCCGGCAAGCTCAATTTGGAGATGCTGGACTTTGACCTGCGCGAGACGGTGGAGACGACGATTGATCTGCTGTCCAGCCAGGCGGGCGAGAAGCGAATCGAGCTGGTCTGCGAGTTCGACGAGCCGGCCTGCACCCTGTTGCGCGGCGATGCCGGCCGGCTCCGCCAGGTGCTCCTCAATCTGGCGAGCAACGCGGTGAAGTTCACCCATCAGGGTGAGGTGGTCGTGAAGGTCAGCCAGGAAACGGAAACGGCCACCCATGCGACCCTGCGCGTGGCCATCCGGGACACGGGCATCGGAATTTCCGAGGAGGCCCTGCAACGGCTCTTCCAACCCTTCATCCAGGCCGACGGCTCGACGACGCGCCGCTTTGGTGGGACCGGCCTCGGGCTGGCCATTTCCAAACGCCTGGTCGAACTGATGGGCGGCACCATCGGGGCGCAGAGCGACGCCGGGCGGGGTTCGGTGTTCTGGTTCACCCTCTGTCTGGAGAAGCAGAAGAACGCGGTGCGCGCGCCTTTCCCGGCGGAACAGCTGGCCCGTGTCCGCACGCTGATAGTGGACGACAACGCCACCAACCGGCTAATCCTGCAGCGGCAGCTTTCACTCTGGGAAATGCCCGCCGAGTCGGTCGAGAGCGGGGCCGAAGCCCTTGACCTGCTGCCGCGCGCCTCGGCCAGCGGCCAACCCGTTGAACTGGTCCTGCTCGACATGCAGATGCCGGAGATGGATGGCGTGATGCTCGCCGCGCTCATCCAGCGGGACAGCCTGATCCGGCTGCCGCGCCTCATCCTGCAGACTTCACTGTGCTGCCGGCCGCCCCAATCCGAGCTGGCTCGCGTGGGCATCACCGGCTGTCTCATCAAACCGGTCAAGCAATCGGACCTCTTCAACACGCTGTTGCGGGTGCTCGCGGTGGATCCCGCCCGGCTGTCGGGCGACACCACCCGTCTGCGGCGTCCGGTCACCGGGGCCGACGTTCCGGTGATTCCCAAGGCCAATGTCCGCATCCTGCTGGCGGAGGACAACCCGGTGAATCAGAAGCTCGCCCTGAAGCAGCTGCAGAAGCTCGGTTATTCGGCGGATTCCGTTGCCAACGGCCTGGAAGTGCTGGAGGCGGTCAAGCGCACCCACTACGACATCATCCTGATGGACTGCCAGATGCCCGACATGGACGGCTATGAGACCACCCAGCGGCTCCGGGCGGACCCCGGCCTATGCTGCCGCCCGGAGAATCCGCCCCGGATCATCGCGCTGACCGCCGATGCCATGGCCGGCGACCGCGAACGCTGTCTGGCCGTGGGCATGGATAACTACCTGTCGAAACCGCTCCAAATGGAGGGGCTGAGGCTGGCGTTGGAAGCCGCCCTGGTATCGAGAGTTTCCGAACCCGCGATTGCGTGAGCAATTTCGAATTACGAATTTCGAATTACGAACGGCTGCCCATTCGCTGCTTTCACTCCGCGCTCCGCGTTCCCCGCTCCGCGCTTACTTGGTGGTTTTGGTGAGGCTATAGTGGATTTCCTCGATCCAGTTCTCGGCCTTGATGAAGCCGGTGCCGCAGTCCTGCCACTTCGCCGGCAGACCCTCGGCCTTGATCTGTTCCAGCGTCTTGCCGGCAGCGACGCGGCTGCGGACGTGTTCGATGCCTTCCGTCAGCATCAGGTGGTAGGCCTTCAGATCCGCCAGCGTCGCGAGCGGTCCATGGCCGGGGATGATCTTGATCTCGGGCGGAAGCAGCTTGATGACCTCGCCAATGTTCTTGGCGAGCTGCTGCACATCACCGCCGCTGCTGGCGTCCACGAAGGGGAACCGCGGCGACTTGTCGCCCATGAAAAACTCGTCGCCCAGATGGATCACGCCGGACTTGGTGAACCAGACGAAGCTGTCTCCATCGGTGTGCCCGTGCGGGAAGTGCAGCACCCGGATTTCCTCGCCGTTAAAATGCACGGAAAGGCTCTCCGCAAAGGTGATGACGGGCAGCGCGCTCTTGGGTGCCGCCGGCACGGTCTGCTTGAAGGCGGCGATGGTCTGCTCGGCCGAGAGCCGCTTGCGGACATTGTCCTGCGCGATGATCGAGCCCTCGGCGCCGAGTTCGGCATTGCCCCCGGTGTGGTCGCCGTGCCAGTGCGTGTTGATGATGAAACGCAGGGGGCCGGGGTCCAGCTCCTTCAGCTTCGCGCGGATCTTTCCGGCCAGCGGTGCAAACTGGTCGTCGACGATCAGCACACCATCCGGCCCCACGCTGGCGCCGATGTTGCCGCCGGAACCCTGGAGCAGGTGGATGCCACCCGCCACCGGGGTATCGGTGATCTGGATCTTGTCGTAAAAGGCCTTGTCCTGCGCCTGGGCGGTCGCGAGACAGAGCAGGGAAACGAGAAGGCGAAGCGGGGTGAGGTTCATACGGTAAATGACAGCGAACGATTGTTACCGATGAGTGCCCGCCCCGCAACTTTTCCAGGGACTTACCCTCCAAACTCATACTCTTGCTCCCTCTGGCTGGTGAGGTTGCTGAGGTTTGCCGAATGACGAGTGAGGGAGGGGCAAGAGCAAGAGCAGGAACAGGAGCAAGAACCTGCGATACCTCTCAGCTTTCGAGGATCGCCATCGCCGCCGCGTGCATCGCCGTGTGGGTCAGGCTGAGGTGGACAACCCGACCACCCCGCTCCATGAGCAATTTCAGTCCGTTGCCATGCAGCACCACGAACGGCTCGCCCGAAGGCTTCTTCCTCACCTCGATGTCGTGCCAGCCCAGCGCCGTCCCGATGCCCGTCCCGAAGGCCTTGCTCACGGCCTCCTTGGCGGCGAAACGGGCCGCCAGAAACGGCGCGGGATTCTTGTGCGCAAGGCAGTAGGCGATTTCGTCCGGGTGCAGGATGCGCTTCACGAAGCGATCACCGAATTTCTGGAACGACGCCTCGACGCGCTCCACCTCGATGAGGTCGATGCCGGTGCCGAGGATCATATGGGAGGGGGGAGGAGACAGCAGACAGGAGAGATGAGTCGCGTGGCTAACGGACGGTTAGCCGGGATAACCGTCCATCACCTTGAGTATCTCTTTCACCGCGGCATCGAGGCCGATGAAAACGGCCCGGCTGACGATGCTGTGACCGATGTTCAACTCGACCAGGTGGGGTACCAGATGGATGAGCGGGATGTTTTCCGTGGTGAAGCCATGTCCGGCGTTGACCTGCAGGCCGAGGCCGTGGGCCTGTTCGGCGGCGGCGATGAGGCGTTGCAGCTCGTCGTTGCGTTCCTGTTTCAGGTGGAAATGGTCGGCGTAGCGCCCGGTGTGGAGCTCGATGAATTGCGCGCCCGATTGGGCCGCAGCGGCCACTTGCGACGCATCCGGCGCGATGAAGAGGCTGACCTCGATCCCCGCGTCGTTCAGGCGCTTGCGGGTTTCGGTGATGGCGGAGAGCTGGCCAGCCACGTCCAGGCCGCCTTCGGTGGTCACTTCCTCGCGCCGTTCCGGGACGAGACACACGATGTCGGGCTTCACCTTCAGCGCGATCTCCACGATCTCCGGCGCATTCGCCATCTCGAAGTTCAGCCGGGTTCGGATCGCCTCCCGCAGGCGCCAGATGTCGCGGTCGATAATGTGCCGGCGGTCCTCGCGCAGGTGCGCGGTGATCCCGTGGCAGCCGGCCTGTTCACAGGCAAGGGCGGCCGCGACCGGATCGGGCTCCACGCGGCGTTCGCCGGCCGCCTCGCGGTAACGGGCCTGTCGCAGGGTGGCGACGTGGTCGATGTTGACTCCCAGCTTGAGCATGGCAGGCCTTACTTGTGCGGAGACGGACTGGCGGTTGGTGGCTTGGCAATTCCCGCCGAAGCCTTGGGGGCGGCAGTCGGCGTGGGCCGGGGCAGCCGGGACGACTGCTGGCCATCCAGTGACCAGGCGAGTTCGGTCAGTTCCAGCGCGCTCAGGCCCACGCTGGAATTGCGGGTGACGGTCAGCTCATGTTCGCCGGTGACGAGCGCCTCGGTAACGCAGTTGCCCAGTTTCGGCGTGATGGCCGTCAGCCATTTCTGGCCTGGCGTCCGGTTGTTCAGAGGCAGCGTATGGACGATCTGGTTCAGCTGCCGGAAGGCGTTCCAGTGCTGGGCCACGGCCGCCGAGATTTCCCAGTCATAAAGCATCAGGTTGTCCCGTTGTACCTGGGCCACCATTTCTTTCGGAAGGTCCACCACCCGGGGCCTGGTCGCAAAAGCACCGAAAGTGACGTAAGATGCGTCATTCGTGTGGACTGCGGTGAGCAGTGGAAAGGCGATCGGCAGGCCGATAATCTTGAGCAGGCCGACGTCTGGCTGATAGTCAAGCTGGCCCATGGTCCGTCCCGGCTTGAACGCGTCCTTGAGCTGGTCGTGGACGCCGGCGATGAGTTTTTCAGGATTGTCCGTAAGCCCCGCGATGTAAGTTTGCAGCGAAACATCACCGTAGGCCCAGACAAACCATTGCGAAGGGGGGGCCGACTGCAGGAATGGGCCGACGGCCGGCAGCTCTGCCAGCCATGGGGTGACACCGCGCGCGGCGGTGAATTCCACGAGCGGATCCTTTACGAACGGCGGGATTTTCCACGCAGGCAGCTTTTGCGGCAGGGAATCACCCGTGCTGACCTTCAGCTGCGAGCGGACCGCGCCGTCCCGGACCGCGACCGAGAGCACCCCGGCGGGCCAGCCGGGTACTTTCGCCTCCAGATGCAGCACCACCTGCGGCTCGGCCGGAATCTGTGCCAACGACTTCAGCGCCGTTTCGGGCGTGATCAGCCCGCTGTCCGAGACGGCGACGATCCAGCCGGAAAGGATGGCGACCTGCGGTTTGCCTGGGGTGCCGCCCTGGGCGGCCTGGGCGGCGGCGATGAACTTGGGCCACGCCGCCTGCCACGCCTGGGCGCGCGGGGCATCACCTTGCACGGCGAGGGCAAATTCCCGGTAGCCAGAGGCGGAGAGGATGGTTTCGCCAATGCTGAGCCGGTCGGCCAGATCCGCGACCAGCGGCAGGGCGGCCGCCAATGCGTCGGCCGGGGCATTTGTCTTGCCGGAGGCGACATGCCAGAGCAGTTGGGCGGCATTGGTCAGCAGCGGTCCGCGCAGGGCGAGGGACTCCGGCAGGGAAAGCACCGCACGCAGGGCCGGCGCGTTGGTTTGCAGCGTGAGCGTGGTGCCGCCGACAAAACGCCAACGGCTCTCGGGGACCGGTTCCGACGGTTTGCAACCCGACCAAAGCAGGACGGTGGCAAGGAAAAGCAGCCCCAGGGGCCGATGAATTCGCATAGTGCGGCGCTTGGTTGCCATGCAAGCGCCCGGATGGCAATCCCGCGAATTATAAAAGCATTTGGCGGCAGACCCGTTCCTGACGAGCTTCGGCCCGTGAGTGATCCGTGGTTACTGCTGGATTCCGGCCCGCTGGCGGCCCCGCTGAACATGGCGTTCGACGAGGCGCTGCTGGAAAACTGTGCCGCCTGGGGCCGGCCGGTGTTGCGCTTTTACGGCTGGACCGGGCCGGCGGCGACCTTTGGCTACTTCCAGCATCATGCGGAAATTGCCGCCCTCACGCCGCTGCGTCCGCTGGTGCGCCGGCCCACCGGTGGCGGCCTGGTGCCGCATGACCACGACTGGACTTACTCTGTCGCCGTGCCTCCGGGACACGCCTGGTACGAATCACGGGCGGTTGAAAGTTACCGGCGCATGCATGTTTGGCTGCGCGATGCCTTTGCGCGCGTGGGGCTGGCCACGGAACTGGCACCCGGCTGTGACGAGGCCGGTCCGGGACAATGCTTTGGCGGTGGGTGGGAGCAATTCGACCTGCTGCTCAAGAGCCGCAAGCTGGCTGGTGCCGCGCAGCGCCGGAACAAGCTGGGCCTGCTGATCCAGGGATCGGTGCAGCCGCTGCCACGCGGCGTTGAGCGCGGGGTCTGGCAGCGGGCGATGACCGAAGTGGCCACCGAACTGGACCACGTGTCCTGGACCGAACTGAAACACCCACCGGAACTGCTCGCCCGGGTCAGCGAGCTGGCCGCCACTAAGTATTCCTCACCCGCCCACAACGAGCGGAGGTGAGGGAGCGCCGGTCTCCGACCCGGCGCGGCTGGGCTCGTCCGAACGCGGGCGAATGGATCAAGGAGACCGTGTTCTCATGAACATGCTCTTGCTCTGTTCGGCCATTTTCAACCCGAGGAAAGATCAAGGGGCAAGCGCAGGAGCAAGAGCACGAGGAACCGCTTTGCTCGGGATAAGCACCGTCACTTGGTTGGTGCCAGATGCCCCTTCAGATAACGCCCGGTGTGCGACTCCTTGACCTTCGCCACCTGCTCTGGGGTGCCTTCCGCGACGATCCGGCCGCCGCCGGCGCCGCCTTCGGGGCCGAGGTCGATCACCCAGTCCGCCTCGGCGATGAGGTCGAGATTGTGCTCGATCACCACGACCGTGTGCCCGGCATCCACGAGCCGCTGGATCACCTCGACCAGTCGCCGGACATCCTGGATGTGCAGGCCGATCGTCGGTTCCTCGAGGATGAACAGGTCGCGCTTGGGCGCGCGCAGCGCAAAGCGAGAAGGGGGCAGGGAAGCCGCCTCCTTTTCCGCCGAGACGGCCCGGAGGCCGCCGAGCAGGTGGGACACGAGCTTGATGCGCTGGGCCTCGCCGCCGCTGAGGGTCGGGCTGGTCTGGCCGAGCCGCAGGTAATCAAGACCCGTGTCGTGGAGGGCCTCCAGCGGTCGCCGCAGCTTGCGGTGTGCCCCGAAAAATTCGATGGCCTCGGCCACGCTCAGGTTCAGCACGTCGGCGATGGACTTGCCGTTCCACTTCACGTCGAGTGTCTCGGGATTGAAGCGGCCGCCGCCGCACGTCTCGCATTTCACATGCGCGGTCGGCAGGAAGTTCATCTCCAGCTTGGTGTACCCGGCACCCTCGCAGCGCGGACAGCGGCCCAGCTTGGAATTGAAGCTGAAGCGGCTCGCGGAATAGCCCCGGATCTTTGCCTCGGTCGCCGTGGCGAAGAGCGCCCGGATATCGTCAAAGAACCCCACGTACGTCGCCGGGGTGGAGCGTGGCGTCCGGCCAATGGGCGACTGATCCACCTCGTGGACTGCGTTAAGCGACTCAAAGCCGGTGACCTGACACGCCCCGGCGAGCAATTTGCGTTTGGAACCATCGCCCTTGCGGTCCACGGCCGCTTCGACTGCCGGGAAAAGACATTCCTTCACCAGCGTGCTTTTGCCGGACCCGCTGACCCCCGTGACCGCGATGAAGCGGCCCAGGGGAAAGCGCACGGTGACATCCTTGAGGTTGTTGGTTTTCGCGTGCTGCAGCATAAGCCAGCCGGATTTGGCCTTGGGGTTCACTTCCCGGCGTTCGCCCCGGGCCGGGTAGTGCCGGGTCGCCTGCTCGCTCAAAATGCGTCCGGTCAGCGAGGCGGGATTGGCCAGCAGCTCCGCCAGCGTGCCGGCCGCCACGACCTCACCGCCGTTGATGCCCGCGCCAGGCCCAAGATCAAGGATCCAATCGGCCCGCCGCATCGTCTCCTCGTCGTGTTCCACCACCACCAGCGAATTGCCGCGCTCGCGGAGCTTGGTCAAAGCGGCGAGCAGCTGGTCGTTGTCCCGCGAATGCAGGCCGATGGTCGGCTCGTCCAACACGTAGAGCACGCCACTCAGGTTTGAGCCGAGCTGGGCCGCCAGCCGGATGCGCTGGGCCTCGCCGCCGGAAAGCGTGGTGACCGCGCGGCCCATTTGCAGATAGCCCAGGCCCACCTCACGGAGGAAGCGCAGCCGCTCGCGGATTTCCGGCAGGATGTCACGGGCGATTTCGGCGGCACGGCCCTCGGTCTTTACCGAGTCAAACCACGCGAAGGCATCGTTCACCGAGGATTGCGCGATGAAATCGATCGTGGGCGACTCCGGATCGGAAGCCGCCTTTCCACCGCGTGCTTTCCGACTCGGGACTTTGGACCCGGGACCCGGGACCCTGGCGGCAAAATCCAACCGCACCGCCCTCGCCTCGGGTTTCAGGCGCGCACCGTGGCATTCCGGGCAGACCTCGCGTTTGCCTTCCTGCCAGCTCCACCAGCTTTCCTCGATGGCGTCCGCATTGGCCCCGCGATCCACATCGGGCAGGTAGAAGAGCTCGCCGAACCCGCGGCACTTCGGGCACCAGCCCTGGCTGGAGTTGTAGCTGAAATCCTTCGGATCGAGCGGGGCAAAGGAGCGTGCACAGTTTGGGCAGGCCCGCTCGGTCGAATGCGTGGTGAGCGTCCCCTGCTTGTCCAGGGCATACAGCACGCCCTTGCCGACGGTGAGCGCCTCATCCACGAGCCGCTGTTGGGCGGCGGCGGTTTCGCTGCGAGTGGCCTGGCTACGGGAGGGCTTTTCCAACACCCCAATGACGGCCTCGATGTCATGCTCCTTGAAGCGGTCCAACCGGAACGGCTGGTCGGTGGCGTACCATTTTCCATCGGCCCGGAGTTCCTCGTAGCCATGCTTGGCCGCCCACGTCGCGATTTCGGAGTGGAAGCCCTTGCGGTTCTTTACCACCGGAGCGAGCAGGGTCAGGTCGCCGCGCGCGGCCGCCTCTTCGAGCAAGGTCTGCCGGAGGGCGTCGCGGGTCTGCGCCTGCACGGGCACGCCGCAGTCGGGGCAATACTGGGTGCCCAGGCGCGCGAAGAGCAGGCGGATGAAGTGGTAGATTTCCGTGACGGTCGCGACCGTGCTCTTGCCGCCGCCGCGCGAGGTGCTCTGCTCGATGCTCACTGTAGGGGGCAGGCCGGCGATGAGGTCCACATCTGGCCGTGCGAGCTGCTCGACGAACTGCCGGGCATAGGCGTTCATCGAGTCAAGGAAGCGCCGCTGCCCCTCGGCGAACAGCAGGTCAAAGGCGAGCGTGCTCTTGCCGCTGCCGCTGACTCCGGTGACGACGACGAACTTCCCGCGCGGGATGTCCACCGAGAGATTCTTGAGGTTGTGCTCGCGCGCGCCCCGCACGGCGATGAACCCTGCGGGCAGGGGCAGGGAGGCGGCGGAGTCGGCGTCGTTCAGCACGGACAACAAGTAAGCAGCGGACGGGCCGGGGGCAATGGCAGACGAAATATTGACCCATCCGTCACCGCAAAAACCTCGCGACCGCGTTCCCCCTACCTTTAAACTCTGCCCCTTCGTATGAATGGCATCTGCTCACGGCCGTTGTGGCCCAAATCGTTGCGGATTCTCCGGACCGGCTGGAAATGCTGGCTGGCGGGGTTGCTGGCCGTGGCCGGCGCCAGTTCGCTGCCGGTCCGGGCGGCGGGCAAGGCCGAGCACATCGTCGTGGTGGTGTTTGACGGGATGCGCCCTGATTTCATCACGCCCCAGTTCGCGCCGAACCTGTACGCGCTGGCGACCAATGGCGTCTTCTTCAAGCATCACCATCCGGCTTACATCAGCACCACCATCGTCAATGGCACCGCGCTCGCCACGGGCACGCATCCCGGGCACAGCGGCATCCTGGCCAACTCCGACTACCGGGAGGAATTGAACTCGCAATCGCCGGTGGCGTCCGAGGTGCTGGATACGCTTCGCCGGGGCGACATTGTCTCCAAGGGCGAATACATCGCGGTGGACACGCTCGCCGAGATCATCCAGGACGCCGGTTTTCACACCTACATCGCGGGCACCAAGTCGGTCACGCTGATTCACGACCGCTCCGCACGAAAGACGGACACGGCGGCGCACAGCAACTCGGTGACCCTGGGGCGCGGCCTGACGTTGCCCCGGGCCACCGGCGAGGGCTTCAACAAGGTGAACGACGACAAGCCGTTTCCCGACACGTTCACCACGCCCAACGTGGCTTCCGACGCCTGGACGACCAAGGCCCTGACCAAGGGGCTCTGGAAAAAGGGCGTGCCCAAGTATTCGCTGCTGTGGCTGAGCGACCCCGACATCACACAGCACGCCAAGAGCGTGGGTGCCCCGGAGGCCCTGGCCGCCATCGACGCCAGCGACAAGCACCTCGGCGAGGTCATCAAGTCCCTCAAGGAGTATGGGGTTTACGAGAGCACCGACATCTTTGTCGTCTCCGACCACGGCTTTTCCTCCATTGTGCGGGGTGCGGAAATCACGGAGTCGTTGCGCAAGGCCAAGCTCAACGTCTTCACGAAGCTGGAGAACTCCGAACCGGGTGATGTGCTGGTGGTGAACCTGGGCGGATCTTCCATGATCTACGTCGTGGACCGTGACGAAGCGGTCGTGCGACGGACCGTCGAGGTGCTGCAGCAGTGCGACTTCACCGGCACGCTCTTCACCCGGCTGGGCATCGAGGGGACTTTCCCGATGTCCGCCATTCACTATCCGATGACCGGTCACGGCCCGGACATTGTCATCTCCATGCGCTGGTACCCCGAGCGTAATAACTTCGGGGCCCCTGGGCTGATCGCCACGCCGGGCGGGACCAACGGTACCGGCACTCACGGCTCGCTCAGCCCGTTTGACATGCACAACACGCTGGTGGGCGCTGGGCCGGACCTGAAGCGGGGCTTTGTGGACACGATCCCCAGCGGCAACATCGACCTGGCCCCGACCATCCTGCACTTGCTGGACATCAAGCCGAAGCAGCCGATGGATGGGCGCGTACTGCGCGAGGCGCTGGTTGCGGAAACCGCACCGGCTCCCGAGGTGAAGGAGCGCCGGCAGGAGGCGTCGCGCACCATCGGCCTCATGCAGTGGAGCCAGTACCTGCAAACGAGCGAGGTGGATGGCGCGCTCTATTTCGACGAGGGCGGCGCTTCGGCGGTGCAGAAGTAATGTCCCAGGCCGGTCGGGCCGCATGGCGCCGGCGATGAAGCATCAAAGCGGTCGTGCCGCAAAAAGTGTCGCGAATGGCCAAAGGTGGGGGGACAGCAGAATGTCGGTGGCCTCCCGCAGAGCCGGCGAATTTCCTTTCTCTTTAACCCGCGTCACCAGCGAAACTCGCCCGAATCCAAGGTTGGCTGCCATCGGGAAGCCAATTAGAAGAGCCTCATATGGTAAACGGCATCCGGCAAAGTCCCACTTCGTTCAGGCCACCCAGTTGCGGTGGTCGGGCGTCCTTGCGCCGATTCATTGTCGCCGTCTGGGTGATGCTTCTGCCCATGGTCGAAACGATCCTCGCAGCGGGGGAAGGCGGCGCCACGTTCACCGGCGGACTGAAGATCAATGCCGATGTGGAGGTCGTCCCGGCCAGCTTCAACGCCAAAGCGGGCATCGGTGTTCTGGGTGGCGGGGTTTGGAACGAGCTCAACCCAATGAATGGCACGGTGACGAACTGGCCGAATCTGGTCGATGCCGTCAGCGGGGAGCCCACCGGCGTCAGCCTCGCCTGCACCGCCCGCGATTCCTTCAACGCCAATGGGCACTTCGGCTTGGCACTCTCAGCCGCCACCGATGGCCTGTTGGGCGATTACATCTATATCGGTCCGGGCACCATCACCTTCACGATCACGGGATTGGATCCGCAGTCTTCCTACAATCTCGTGGTGTATTGCGTGGGCGGTTCGCCGGGACAGGCCGCGATTGCAACGGGCGCGGTTGCAGGGACAACCACCGCCAGCACTGCCAGCCGCTTCGTCCTCGGGAACAACTACCTTCAAAATGCGGATGCCATCCCGGACGCCGGCGGGGTTCTGAAGTTCCGACTGCAAAACACGCCCCGGAATAACTTCGTCGCCTTCAACGGTTTCCAGCTGCTGCAGAACCCGAACCTTTCAATAGAACGGGTGGACGACCAGCATGTGGTCGTGAAATGGAGGCACGGAAATCTCCTCGAAGCGGCGGCCCCGACCGGCCCGTGGACCCCGAATGTCGTGGGAGTGTCCCCCTACTTCATCCCCACCTCATCATCCGTGCGCTACTTCCAAGTCCAAGATCCCTGACAGACGTTGGCCGTCAGCGCGGTGACGGTGCCCTATGAACCTACTGCAGGCTCCCACAGTTCGATCTTGTTGCCGTCGGGATCATTGACCCACGCAAACTTCCCGAATTCGTACTCGGCGGTTTTCTCGATGGGCACCCCTTTGCTTTCGAGCAGCGCCAGGGTTTCCGCCAGGTTCGTCACCCGGTAATTGATCTGGCCGGTTCGCGGCTTGCCGTTGATGTCATCCTCCGTCGGCATGATCGCCCAGGTGATGCTATGCGTGAGCTCGGGATTTTCAGCATCCCGGTATTCGAAGGTCCGGTAGATTGAGTTGCACTCACTGTCTTCACCCGTGGGGACGATCCCGAGGCACTCCCGATACCACGCGGCCAGTCTTTTGGCGTCATTCGAGAACAGAAACGCTCCACCAATTCCATCAATCATAGGGTCTTTCCTCCGCAAGGGAGCTGGGGTTGGATACAAATCGGGTTGGGTATAGACCGGATTTGTCCGGCAACTGGATCGGATTAAATCGCCTTGCCTGGGCTGTCAAAGTCCATTTGACGGGGCTAGAGGAAGTGAGGTCAACGGGGTGCCGGGTGCTGCCACCACAGCCGGCGGACTACCACATGTCCTTCAACGACTGCCGCGTTTTCCAGCACCGTCCGCTGGCGAAGACCAGCAAACTGCCAGCGGCCGTGATGGCCCATGTTTCCGGCTCGGGAACCGTGAGAGTAGCCGTGACCGGACCCACAAGGCAGCCATCGGAGAGGACCAATCCACCCGTCACGCCGGTCAGGCTGATGGTCAACGGGTCGCCATACAGGGTGGCCAAATAGCCGTCGTAGACCACCGAACCGGGCGCATGGGCGTCCAGCGGCGGAGTCGTGGAGGCAAAGGCGGAGAAAAAGCTGCCGTTGTCGCTGCCGGCAAGGCCGGCGAAGTAAACGGGATACGTGCCGTTGCTGGGATCCGCGAGCAGGGTAAACAGCGGCGTGTCCATCGTGGCGTCATAGGTTCCTTTGCCCGCGATGGTGATCGACAGGGAGAAGACCGGGTAGAGGCCCACGCCGGGTGCGGCTGCCGCCTCGTTGAACGAAGGATCGGCGAGGAAAATGGCGTCGAAGGAAAACGCCGTGGCACTGCCCAGGGCGACGCCGCCGAAGGTGGTGGTCCCGTCCAGAGTGCCGGCGACAGTTTCAGTCGCGAAAATGGCGGCCTGGTTGGTGGTTGTGGCGAAAGCGAAAACTGCGATGGCGGTCAGCCGGGAAACAAATGAGCCAGTGGACATGGGAGAATTCGGAGCGGACGGGAGAAGATTTGCAGCGGCTTGGATTGGAATGGCCTACGGGGCACACTTTGGTTCCTTAACGGAACAATTGGGGAAGACTTTAAGGACGTTCCAAAAGATTCTGTGACAGAATCCCGCTCCCCGCTAGCTTCGCCGCACCGTAAGCACCACTGCATGGAAACCACGGACACTCCCATCGAATCGCCCCGTCGGGCACCTTGGTGGCAGATCGTCGCCGTGGGACGGAATCCCAAGGTGACAGCGATCCGCCTGCTGGTGCTGGTCGCGCTGGTGGTGTTTGGGTTTCGCTACGTGGTCCTGCCCATCCGCGTGACCGGGGTCAGCATGGAGCCGACGTATCCGAACGGGAAGAAGCTGTATATCAACGAGCTCTCGCTCTGGAGGCATCCGCCGCAACGGGGTGACATCCTCGCGATCCGCACCACCGGCATCCATAACCTGCTGCTCAAAAGGGTCGTCGCCCTGCCGGGCGAACATGTCCGGATCGTGCGCGGTCAGGTGCTGATCGATGGCGAGCCCTTGGAGGAGCCCTACCTGCACAACCCCGCTCCTTGGAACTGGCCGAAGGGCAAGGCGGAAGAGGTCATGGGGCCGGACGAATTTCTGATGATCGGCGACAACCGCACCATGCGGGTGGATGAGCACGAGTTCGGTGCGGCCCAGCGGTCCAAGCTGGTCGGGCGCGTGCTCGGGGGTGGGGCCAAATGAGCCGTGGCTTCTTCCGCATCGTGGTGTTGCTGTTGCTGGCCGCCCTGGGCGGAGCGGCGTCACTGTGGTGGCCGACTGAGACCCGGCGCATCAACCACATGTTTGAGGAGCTGGCCGCCGATGCCTCGTTCAAGCCGGGCGAAGGCAACCTCCTGCGTCTGGCGAAAGTGCAGTCGATTGCCAATCGCTTCACCCCGGATGCGACGATCCGTTTTGAGACCCTCGGCGTTTCTGAACGGGAGGTGACCGGCCGGGATGAGATTCGCGGAGTCGCCGCGCTTGCGCAGAACCTGGCGCAGGGACTGGAAGTGAAAATCTTCGATCAGGACGTCACGTTTGGCACCCAGCCCGGCACTGCCCGCGTAAACCTCACGGCGACGGCTATGAGCGGCAAACAGGAGGCCTTCAACGCGCAGGAATTCCTGTTCCAGCTCGTGAAACGCGAGGGCAAATGGCTCATCCAGTCCGCAGAGACGGTGAAGACCCTACGGCATTGAACCGGATGCAGGACCGCTGGCTGACCGTGGCCGCAGAAAGCAGGCTTGCCGACGCGGGCGGCCATCCCGTCTCATGCGGGTGCTTTCTCGCGTGAACGTTCCATTTCTCAATCCCGCCGCACAGTTCGCGGCGCTCCGTACTGACATCCTGGCCGCCGTGGAGGGCGTTTTGGCCAAGGGCCACTACATCCTCGGCCCGAACGTCGCCGCGTTCGAACTGGAGGTCGCCGCCTTTTGCGGCGCGAAGTTCGGCATCGGCGTCAATTCTGGCTCGGATGCGCTGACGCTGGCGCTGAAGGCGCTGGGCATTGGCCCCGGTGACGAGGTCATCACGACCCCGTTCACTTACATCGCGCCGTCCGAGAGCATCCATCAGCTCGGGGCCCGGATCGTCTTTGCCGACATTGACCCGCGCCGCTTCACGCTGGATCCCGGTGATGTCGCACGTCGCGTGACGCCCCGGACCAAGGCGATCATCCCCGTGCATCTTTTCGGGCAGGCGGCGCCGTTGGATGAGCTGGCGAAGCTGGGCGTGCCACTGGTGGAAGACTGCGCGCAGGCCATCGGTGCGACGTTTCAGGGCCGACCCGTGGCGGGGCAAGGGGTGCTGGGCTGCCTCAGCTTCTATCCGACCAAGAACCTCGGTGCCTGCGGAGATGGCGGCATGGTCGTGACCAACGATGAGGCGCTGGCCAAGCGACTGAAGATGCTGCGGGTTCATGGCATCGAGCGGCGCTATTTCCACGACATCCACGGCTACAACTCCCGCCTCGACGAGCTGCAGGCGGCCATCCTGCGCGTGAAGCTGCCGCATCTGGCCGGCTGGAACGCCCGTCGCGCCGCGCTGGCGGCCCGCTATGATGCCGGGCTGGCCGGGCTGCCGCTGGACCTGCCCGCCGTAGGCGCCGGCAATTCCCATATCTATCACGTCTACGCGGTTCTGAGCGACCGGCGCGATGCGCTGCAGGCGCACCTGGCCGCGAATGGGGTGCCCACAATCATCTACTATCCGCAGCCCATGCACCTCCAGCAGTGCTATGCCGATCAAGGCTGGAAGGCGGGCGACTTCCCGGTGGCCGAAGCTGTCTCGCGGCGCATCCTTCCGCTGCCGATGTACCCCGAGCTGACGGATGAGCAGGCTGACCATGTGATCGCGCAGATCCGGGCTTTCTTTGCCTGATGCCGTCCAGAATCTCTACTCCCTTTTGGGAGGCGGTTCCAGCACCCCTTCAGGGTGCAAAACCAAACTGACTGACCAACCCGGGGGCGTTGCCCCCGGCTAATTTCCGGTGCGCCTCCGGCGCAAAGCAGCGTTGGTCCATCCCGGACTGAGTTCTCGCGGCATTTTCCATTCGATACACCTCCAGGCCGCATTTTCTTCGGCCCGGAGGGCCATCGGAACTTAGCCGGGGGCAACGCCCCCGGAACCGGCATTTCCTAATCACCGCACCCTGAAGGGGTGCCGGAAGTAGAGGTCAAAATCGGTGTTGGCGAATATCATCGGCACTTCAAAAACAACCGAAAAAGAAAGGCCGGGGCGAAAACCCCGGCCTTTGGCACACCTGTAGGAACTGACAAAAAGTTACTTGATGACCTGCTGCCACTGGTTGTCGCGGGCGCCACGGGCCGCCTTGAGCGCGCCGAGGGCCACGAACTCCTTGTAGCGCTCACCGGCGAGCCGCACGCAGGGCTGCTCGTAGCCTTCCTCGGCCAGCAGGCGCTGCAGCTCGGTGTCGAGGCCGCGGATGCGGCTGCCGCCACCGGTGATGATGATGTTCTGGAGCAGTTCGCCGACGCTGTCGGACGAGGTGCGGGCGATCAGATCCTTCACCGTGCCGAAGATGACGTTGAGCAGCTCAGTGCAGGCGGTGCCGAGCTGTTCGGTGATGTCGAGCTTGCGGACCTTGCCGTTGACCATCACGGAGACGATGACCGGCGCGTCGGACTTGCCGACGAAGGAGTGCTGCTCCTTCAGCTCACGCACCTTGATGGGCGAGAGCTCGCAGTCGGGATAGGTCTTGCGGACGGCGTCGTAGAACAGCGCATCGACCTTGTCGCCGGCGAAGGCGAGGGAGACCTGGTCGTCCGCCGTCGGGTAATAGCCCTGGACGAGGCAGACGTCGGTGGTGCCGCCGCCGATGTCGACAAAGAGAGAATTGCGGACGGGGTCCACGTAATCGGCGCCGGACAGGCGGGTCTCATCGCGGAAACCCAGCGCGGCAAGGAATGGCTCCGGCACGAGCAGCACGCGGTCAAAGAGGCCGGAGACGCCCTGGCGGACATTCTCACGGGCCGTGCTGTCGGCATTGGCGGGCACGCCAATCACGGCGCGGATTTCGGTGCCGG
Organism: uncultured Verrucomicrobiota bacterium; assembly: GCA_903922605.1. Taxonomy (GTDB): domain Bacteria; phylum Verrucomicrobiota; class Verrucomicrobiia; order Limisphaerales; family UBA9464; genus CAIVQB01. Next base: position 133,709 of record CAIXUG010000016.1, on the reverse strand, counting down.
CGGGCACGTCGATCAGCGAGCGGAGGTGCTTCGCGAAATCGCGGGCCGAAGCCACGTCCTTCACCACGCCATCCACCATGGGCTGGACGAGGTTCAGGTGCAGACGGTGCTGCAAGGCCTGCTTGCCGAAGAGCACGGTGGCGTTGTCGGGCAACAGGCCGTCCACGATGCCGTCTTTGGCGTAGCCGACGACCGTGGGCACGATCTGGTCAATGGCGGTCTCCGGCTTGCCGGCATAGGCGGCCTTGAGGCAGGACTTGTTGGTGCCCCAGTCGAAACCGAGGAACAGCACCGACTTCTCGGTGGCCTTCTCGGCGGGCGGCAGGGTGGAGGTGTCGAAGCGCGAGCGGCCGTTGATGGCGGGGGCGGTTTCGAGCTTGGTGAACCGGTGGTTGCGGACGCTCAGAACGGAACTCATAGGGATGCGGTATTGGGGATTATTGTGAGTGTTGGTGAATGGTGTGCGAAATCAGGCGGGAGAAAGGGGACGGCGCTTGCCTTTGGCCGGTTCCTCAACCATCAGCAGGTCCAGGATCGAGGGGATGTCGTCGAACGAGATCCTCGGCTCGGGCTCCGGTTCCGGGGCGGGCGTTTTGCCGGCCCGGTTTTCGGCCCGGGTTTCCGCGCCCAGCAAGTCGGCCACGGCCATGGCCTTGCGCACTTCCTCGCTGACCCGCGAGCAGAGGGCGGGCAGAAAATCTTCCGTCAGCCGCGTGCTGAGGACGTCCTGCATCAGCCAGGCGTCTTCGATGCGGCGCTGCTCGGCCTGGAACATGGAATCGAGCTGGGCCTTCTTGGTGGATGCGTCGCCCGGCTGCTGGCGCGACCACTCCGCGATGCTGCGGGGCAGCTCGTTGCGCAGCATGGCCTCGGATTCCTCGCGCCGGCGCTGGCGGCGGAGGATGCACAGCCGGCGAAAGTCGCTGACGACTTTTTCCCAGTAAGAGTCTTGAAGATGCATGCTCACGTTACTTTGTGATAGGGTTGGACATTGCTGCCTACCACCCTTGAGCAACGGGCGTGCCGGGATGAAAAAATCCTGTATTTACAGGCCTTTGGCGCGTTTCCGAGCTCCGGCGGGAAAAGATTTGCCGGGTGCGCTGGATAGATTCTGCCGGATTGGGCCGGCGAAAGGCGGTTGGCGGCAAAAATTGCAGCGGGCGCCCATTCCCATGCCACCAGCCGAAGTCCGGCCCCGTCCGGACTGCCGGTTCACGACCACCATTGGCGGGGGTTTCTCACTGTTGCGGGTGTTTCTCAAAGTCACGGAGCGCTGTGCGCGCCGACTGCTGGACGTAACTGTCCGAATCGTTGGTGGCCGCCCGGATTGCGCTGAGGAAGATTGCGTTCGACGAACCGCCAAAACGGAGTCCACCGGTCGCCCGGGCTCGCAGAAGCTTGGGATTGGCCCGGTTGGTGAGGATCTGGGTGCAGAGCGTGACGAACTCGGGGTCGTTTGTGGGCGATTGGACCAATAGGGCAAACATCGCCCCATCCCGTACCATCCGATCTTCCTGATCCGAGGCGGCCATGAGCAACAGCAGGGGATGCCAATGGGGAAATTCCTCGGGAAACCATCTCAGCAAAGCATTTCGGGCGGCAAAATGCCGATAGAGGGGATCCGTATGGGTCAGCGACTTGTCGATCACCTCCTGCATCTCCGCCCGCAGTTGGGGAAGTCCACTCAACGCCGTCCCGATGGCCCGGTAGGCCGGGAATGGTAGTATGGGCTGACTGGTTGAACGGTAACGCCTGGTGTATTCCTCGAACAGCACCGGCAGCCCGGCATCGTGATTGGTGCCCAAGGCCAGCAGGGTTAGACCGGCCGACATGATTCGGGCCTCTTCCAGGCTGCTGTATTGCGCGGGCGGTGACAATGGCGAGTAGGCGGGATACGTAGGGTCCCACAATCGAGTCCATAAGACTCTGAACCGGTGGTTGATCTGCCGCCACCGTGAGGGAGGGGCGGGCGGTGTCCTGAGGACTGCTCTCAACGCCGGCACGCCTTTCGGTCCCAAGGCGAGCAGCGCCTGCATGGCGGGGTCGGCGGCGATGGCTTCGGGTGTCCGTTGGTCGTTCCAGGAATGCTGACCGGTTTCATCCGAGCTCCGCATCTCATCATAGATCGCCATTGCATCGAGCCAATCGGTCACCGTGCGGCCGTGATAGACCGGCTCACTTGCGAACCAGCCCTGCCACCACGCGAGCGCGGTCAACGGCAGCAGCAAACCAAGGCCGAACAGCAGGTGAATCTTCCTCATTTCGTGGCGGAAATTGCGAAAGGTTTGATCACAGCGCAAACCCAGATACCAGCCTGCCACCATAACGGCGTTCAGACCGGGTATTGCGACATAGACCGCCCAGAACGCCGTTCGTCACGCTAATATGCTTACCGCTCGACCGCCCGATACAGCCGGAAAGTGTTCGTGCTGGCAGTTTGGTCCAACACAGTCTCGTAGCACTTGAAAATGCTGACATCGTGCCAGACCCCATAATTGTCTGAAGCTTGGAGCGCATAGCTCCGGTCCGCCCGGCCATGCCTCATGGTCAGATGAAAGCCCAGACCGGGTAGCAGGGCCTTGGGCGTGAGCCGGAGCAGGCTGTCCTTGCGGCAATAAAAGATCTGGCAGTTCGCCCCCACGGCGACATAGACGCCATTATTGTAAGCAATGCTGTGCAGGTTGCTGGTCGCATCTATCTGGTTGAAGACCCAATGGGCGCCATCGCTGGAATAGCCCTGCCAGCCGATCTGGCCGACGGCCACAAATCCGCCGTCGGCATAGATCCCGCGGGAGAACGGGTACTCGGACGGGTACCCGGTCCAGTTTGCCCCGTTGACGGAGGTCGCGATGAAATGGTCGCCGACCATGACGTGAAGACCACGGCCGAAGGCCAGGCTGGGTGCATAATCAGGATAGTCATCACCTCTCCCGTAGGCAAGGCCCGTATCTTTCGTCGTCCAAGTCAAGCCGTCGCGGCTGAGGTCCACCAAGACACGCCAGGTGGAGTACTTGGGATGAGGGGTAAACAGAAACTGGCTGCCATCGTCGATGAGCTGAGTTCCCTGATTGAGAGGTGATTCAGACGCGGCGCGCCAGGTCAGCCCGTCGGTGGAAGTGAGAAAGGCCCCGGTGGCCACGTATCGGCCCCGCGCGTAGGTCACGCCCCGAAGGTTGAAGTTTGCCACGTTGGTGTTGGAATAGCGTTGCGTCCAAGTGCGGCCGTCGGGACTGCTCAGGATGATGCCATTGGTGCCGGTGGCGAAGATCAGGCCTCCCGCATTGTCGACCCCTCCCAGGTCTTCCTGGGTGCCGCTCTCCTCCCGCTTCCAATCCGCTCCGTTGGTGGAGCTCAGGATCATACCCCGCTGGCCCACGGCGAGAAAGCCGGAGGCGGTGGCGATCACGGCATTCAGTTCCTTGCCGCCGAAATTCGGGGAATCCCAGTGGATGCCATCGGCCGAGTAGTAGGCAGTTCCCTTGGAGTCCAGGGTGATGAAGCGGTCCCGGACATGGACGACTCCGATGAGGGAGGCTGAAGTCACCGTGGTGTCAAATGTCCAGCTTAGCCCGTCATCGGAATGGCCGATCACACCATTGCCGACCATCACATAGCGGTTTTCGCCATAAGTCACGTCCATCAGGGTGAACACGCCGGCGGGTTTTTGGACGGCCCAGCTGGCCCCCCCGTCCCGTGAAATGGCAAAAGCCGCATTGGTCGTGTTGAGCGGAGAATTGCCAAGGGCGAAGCACAGCCCGTTCAGGTAGCGCAGATTCCCCCAGTGGGTGGCTTCACCGGGCCCCGCCGGTTTGGGGTCCACCGGATAGGACTGCCAGTTGGTGCCGTCCGGCGAAAGCCAGGCGCCTTTCTCGGGGCTGAGCAGCACGAAATGATCTTGGGCGAACACCATGCCGGCGTCCAAGGGCGACGCGGGGGGAGGGAGGGAACTCCAGAACTGGGCATCCTTGGAAATGATCAGGTCGCTCCCGCCGATCATCGCGAGGAACCGTCCGTTGCCGTAGGCGGCGGCGGTCAAGCCGAAGTTTAAATTGTTGAAGTGTCCAGTCCACGACCGGCCATCGCTGGAAGTGAAGGTACGACCGTCGCTGCCGTCCAGCCCGTACAGCGTGCCATTCGCCGTGAGGAAAATGACCTTGTTAGTCACCGGTTGCAGGCTGCGGCTCCAAAACTCACCATCCAGGGAACTCAACAGCGCCAGCCGGCCCCGGCCCACGAGTACCTGGTCCTGAAAGGCATATGGTTCGTGCACCGGCTCACCCGGCCCGCTGGGAAAAGCAGAAATCCAGTTGGTCGGCATGCTGGCCGACAGGCGCAGGCTGAAGAGCGCCTCCGCCAGGAGCAGGAGAACCAGCAGCGGCGCGGAAAGGGAATGTTGAACTCGGCCAAGGCGGAGGGGCATGAGGGATGGTATTGGTGTGCAGGATTGATGGGAGCAGCAGGGCCAAAGATCCATGGCCCTTTGGCATCTTGAGGCATTCAATCTGACGGGGCGGCCCTGTGACGTGTCAACTGCGAAGCGGACATGGAGACCTGCCCTGTTGATATTCTGTCCGGTTATGACTGCCGATGCATTTCGGTTGCGGGCTCAGCCGCCGGAAGAAGCCTGTAAACAGAAGGAATCAGGCTGGCGTGAAAGCTCGCATGTCCCGTGCCATGATTTATCGCCCGGGAATGAGTTTTCTCCTGCACTGATCTTCCCGTTTGGCAGCGAAGCGCGGCTTGGCCTGGCGTATGCCTGTGGTAGGGCAGGCTGAGGAAAGTGCGGAAGGTCGAACTGGCTATATCGTACCTCGCACTTGCTTCACGCCGCCGACCAGGCTGGCGAGCTTGCGCTTCGCGGCCCAGCGCGCGGTCTGGCTCAGACCGCAGTCGGGCGCGAACACGAGGCGGTCGGCCGGGGCGAATTCCAGGCAGCGCCTCACACGTCGCGCGATGTCCTCTGGCGTTTCCAGATAGTAGCTCTTCACATCGACGATGCCGACGGCGGCGTCCATGCGTTTCGCGATCTGGCCGATCAGTTCCAGTTCAGCGAACTCGCGGCTCGCCATTTCGACGTGCATCTCGTCGCACTTGAAGTCGAGGAAGGCCGGGAACATCGGCGCGATCTGGCGCGGGCCGACGGCGCGGGCCTTGTAGTTGCCGAAGCACAAGTGCGTGCAGACGCGAGTGCGGCCGGCGACGGTCTCGACGGTACGGTTAAAGATGTCCACGAAGCGCCGGGTGTCCTCGCGGTAGGCGTAGCAGCTCATGCTCGGCTCATCGACGCTGATCTCGGTGCAGCCGGCGGCGACGAGCGCCTCCAGCTCTGCGCGCACCAGCGGCAGCAGAGCCTCCGTGAGCGCCCAGCGGTCGGAGTAGCCGAGGGCGGCGTTCGGCAGCAGTCGGCCACTGAGGGTGTAAGGGCCGGGGACGCTGGCTTTGAGAGTGATCGGTGAGTCAGTAATCAGTGAACCAGTTTTCAGTGAGGTGGCGAGGCGTTGTAGACGCTTGAATTCGTCCACCGCACCCAGTCCGCGCGGGGCCGCGAGCGGGGCGACGACCTGGTGCTTGCCGCGCTGATCGTGCGCAGGCGGGCCGAAGCGGCGGGGCGACACGGATTCCAGCTCGATGCCCTGGATGTAACCGTAGAACGACAGGTTGAAATCGAGCCGCGTCTGCTCGCCGTCGGTCACCACATCCAGTCCGGCAGCCAACTGGTCGTGCAACGCACAGATGACAGCGTCGTCCTGCAGCTCAGCGAAGTCATCCTTCCCAAAACGCTCCAACTGTACCGAAGCCAACTCGAGCCAACCGGGGAAGGGGTAGCTGCCAATGACAGAGGTGCGGAGTGGGGAGGACTGCATAAAAGGATGAATTAGGAATGATGAATTATGAAGCGGTGGCCTTCGTGCGTTTCACGATACTGGTGAAGATGGCCGTCAGTTCATCAGTTTCTTGGCGAAGGGCGGAAAGCTTTTTGGCCGCAAGGCAACCGCTCTCGACCAAGAGTTCCAGCCAGTAAGCCGTTTCTTCTAGTTCGCGTAGGCAATCGCCCAGCTTGGCCGTGAATTCGGCTTTGGAGCGTGCCCGGTACGCCTCGCGGTAGTTTGCTCCCACCGAAGTGCCGGAACGAAGGACTTGCCGGCCCAGCACCCTGGCCACTTCCGTTTTCGGCAACTGGCTAAACATTTTGATGATCCGCAGCGCAAACGTCTTCGTGCGCAGCCGAAGATCCGAAGGCTCTTTTTCATCATTCATAATTCCTAATTCATCCTTAATCAAAGATCACCGTCCGGTTTCCGCAGAGAAACACTCGGTCTTCGAAGACCAGTTTTAGCGCGCGGGCCAGCACCGCCTGTTCGACGTCGCGGCCGGAATGGACCAGATCCTCGGCGGTGTGCGTGTGATCCACGCCGATGACCTGTTGGAGGATGATGGGGCCGGCGTCCAGTTCGTCCGTCACGAAGTGGGCGGTAGCGCCGATGACTTTCACGCCGCGCTCGAACGCCTGGTGATAGGGGCGCGCGCCGGCAAACGCCGGCAGGAACGAGTGGTGGATGTTCACGATGCGTGCCGGGAAGTGCCGCACCAGGTCCGGGCTGAGCACGCGCATGTACTTGGCGAGCACCAGATAGTCCGGGCGGTACTTTTGTACCACGGTGAGCAGCTCAGCTTCGTGGACCTCGCGGGACAGCGTGCCGTGCGGCAGGTAGTGGAACGGCAGTTCAAATTTACGCACCAGCGGCTCCAGCACCTCGTGGTTGCTGATGACCGCTTCCAGCTTTGCGTTCAGTTCGTGGAAGGCGTGGCGGACCAGTATGTCGGCCAGGCAATGGTGTTCCTTGGAGGCGAGCACCACGACGCGCTTGGGCTCCTGCTTGGATAGGCGCACATCGGCGCCGGCCGGCAGCACGCCACGCAGCTCCGCCAGCAGCGTGTGCGAATCCACGGCGCCGTCGAACTCGGTGCGCATGTAGAAGCGCTGCGAGGTCCGGTCCACAAACTCGTGGTTGCCCACGACATTGACGCCGAGGCGAAAGAGCACGCCGGTGATGGCGTGCACGAGGCCGGCGCGGTCGGCGCATTCGACGAGGAGGACCGAAGGTTTGTTGGGATTCACAGGCCGATCTTTTCGTAAAGTTTCGCGAGCCGGCGCGCGTGCTCATCATAGGCACCCTCGAAGAGTTCGGTCGCGCGCTTGGCTCCAACCCGGGCCGCGGCGGTCAATACTTTCGGCGGCTGGCCGGCGGCGGTGAGCCGGGCGGCGACCTCCGCCTTGATGGAGTTCACCAGCAGGCAACCGCCGACCGTGGAGCCGGGCGAGACCGGGGTATCGAGTCCGGGCACCGTCACCATGGCGTCGCCCACCGGCGCGCCGGTATCGAGGACGAGATCGGCAAAATCCTGGAGCTTCTTGCCATCCTTATGCCTGCTGGTGCTGGCGTCACTGTGCGCACGGGAGATGATGGCGACCACCTTCACGCCGCGCCGCTGAAACTCCTGCGCCATCTCGACCGGCACCACGTTGCAGCCGCTGGAGGACACCACCAGCGCGCTGTCCAACGGCGAGAGGTCGTAGTTGCGGAGGATGCGTTCGGCGAAGCCCGACACATTTTCGAGGAACATCGCCTGCCGCTGACCGTTCGCGCCGACGACGAGGTTGTGAAAGCTCAGGGACAGCTCGACGATGGGGTTGAAGCCGGGAAACGAGCCGTAGCGCGGCCACATTTCCTCGACGAGGATGCGGCTGTGGCCGGAGCCGAAGAGATGCACCATGCGGCCCGCCAGGATCGTCCCGGCAAAGAGATCGGCGGCGGCCTGGATGGTCCCGGTCTGTCGCTCCACCGCGTCAATCAAACTGCGGCACTGCTGCAAATAAGCGGATGTCACGCCGTGTTGCTACCGGGCGGACAAGGGCACGGGAAGGAGGAAGTAAATTGCGAACTTCGAATTACGAATTTCGAACGAGGCGTCTGCGCGTGCGAGTGAGCCTGGGTTTCGCCGATAAAGAGGCAGGGAGAGAAACAGCAAAGGCGCGAAGACGAAGGGGAGGCTGAAAAGAGAGTTGTTTCCCGATCTTCGCGTCTATGCGTCTTCGCTGTTCGATCAAAAGCACTGGCGGGCACGGTTCCACTCTCTTCCGAGGCGTTGTCTGTTCGCGCCACCTGATTTTCGTCGCCGAATCGGCCATGCCGGGCGCAGGGTGCGAGCTCCAATTTGAAAATGCAGACGGATCGGTCTGATGGCCGGTTTCACCATACGAACCGCTGTTTATATATCGACACGTCCGCCAGTCGGGAGCCATGCAGGTTATGAACCGTCGAGAACTCACCGGCCGGACTGCGCTCGTTACGGGTGTGACCAGAGGCGCGGGGATCGGGGCGGCAATTGCGCGTGAGCTTGCACGGGCTGGCGCCAGACTCTTCGTGACCTTCTTCCGCGATTACGACCGCCAGCAGGTCTGGGGCGTTGAACCGGACGAACCGGAATCGCTGCTCAGGGAACTTCGTTCCATCGCCCCTGAGGTCGAAGCAACCGAGATGGATCTCAGTCAGCCCGCTTCACCAGCGGAGCTGTTCCGTCAGGCCCGGCAGCGCTTTGGGTGTGTCGACATCCTCGTCAACAACGCCGCGCACTGGGAAAAGGGAGGAATCGACGAGGTTCACGCCGACCAGTTGGACCGCCACTACGCGGTAAACGTTCGCGCCGCGGTCCTGCTTTGTGCCGAGTTCGCCCGACACAGGAATCCGAACACGCCCGGCCGTATCGTCAACATCACGTCGGGGCAGAACCACAATCCCATGCCGGGACAGATCGCCTACGTGGTCACGAAGGCGGCGCTGGATGCGCTGACGCTCACGCTCAGCGCCGAACTGGCCGGGTGCGACGTCACCGTCAATGCAGTCGATCCCGGCCCTACGGATACCGGTTGGATCTCTGACGAGCTGAGGTCAAGGCTGCTCCAAGAATCGCCGGACGGGATTTCCTCGCCCGAAGCGATCGCGCACCTGGTGCGACTGCTTGCCCGCGATGATGCCGCCTCGATCACAGGACGGGTCATCCCGGCGCAAGCCCTCGGAACGGCGGCCCTGTTCACGAAGGCCGCCGGTTCATAATTCATCCTTCCTACTTCATCCTTTGTTACTTCACCGCCGGCTCGGCACCGGTGGTGCCGCGCAGGGTTTCGAGGTAGTCGCGGTGCTTCACCTGGTCGAGGCGCACGCGGGCGGCGCTCAGGCGGTCGCGCAGGCCGAGGCGCACGACTTCGTCGGCGTAGCTCGGGCGGTTCACGAACTTCTCCACGTAGGAGACGTGCTTCAGCCAGCGGCCCACGTCCTGCGCCTGCTTGGCCTTGAGGCGGGCCTCGTACCAGTCGCTGGTGAGCAGGTGCTCGCGGGTGAACAGCTCGCGAATTTCCGGGTCGTCGAGGGTTTTCCCCTCGAAGAGTCCGTCGCGCATGATGTGCAGCAGGGCGCGCAGCGGCGGGCAGGCCCAGGCGATGGAGCCGTCGTTGAAGTAGTTCTTCGCGACCCGGCGGTGTGTGGCCACGATGTTGTCCAGCGCGTCCGCAAACTCGTGCGCGTCCTGCAGCTCGGGCCGCAGCATCGCGTCGGTGAGGACGGAGTGCGGGTGGTTGAAAATGCGGCCGAAGAACGCGTTCACGAACTTGCGGGTGATGCGGTAGCCGAGCCGGCTGGCGAGGATTTCGCGGCCGCCGGTCTCGAAGTCGTTCAGCTTTTCCAGCATCCCATTGGCGATCAGCCAGCGCGGGTCACGCTCCTTCGTCCCAAGGCGGCACCACAGCTCGGGGACGAGCAGGGAAACGTCGTGGTCCACGCGGACCTTGGGGCCGAGGCAGCCGGCGCTGGTGAGGAAGGCGTCGTAGCCGCTGACGATGTAGCCGACGAGCGCGGCATTGAGGTCGTAGATGGGCGGCAGCGCGTTGAAGGGGCCCTTGGTCAGGGCGCCCTCGCTGCCCGCCCCGGTGGTGCTCGGCGACTTGCCGGTCATGGAGGAGATGAACTCCATGAACAGCTCCGGCAGCTCCATATAATGGATCGGCCCATAGCAGGCTAGCGACTGGATTTTCGGCTCGGCCGGGTTGTTGCGCCGGCCGGCAAGGATGGCAGTGACCGGCTGGTACAGCGGCTGGGCCGGCGCCAGCCGGCGGGCCAGGCGCGTCCCCATTTCGGCGAGATGTTTCGAGCGCGGGTCCTGCAGATCGGGACGGAGCTGGAGGTAGCGCGGGTTCTTCGAGGGTTTGCCATCGACAATGCGCGGGTGGGCGCTGGAGACAAAGTAGGCCTTGGAAGGGTCTTTCACGACGCCCTCGATGAGCCCCTGCATCGGCTCGGTGAACTGGTAGAAGCCGATGGCGTCATCCGTCAGCTCGTACGCAAAGGAGCGCGGCATGGGCTCGTAGTTGGAGAAGAAGTTCCCCGTCTGCGCGAAGTCGTGCTCGGCCATGTGGTCGTAGCCGCGCACAAAAGCGTCATCGGGACGCTGGAAGAGGCGTGTCTCGGTGTTGTGGACGAACTTGAGCGAGTGCTGCGTCGCGCTCACGTCGAGTCCCGACAGCAGGGAGCGTGGCACGGTGACGCTCGCGGTGATGTCGTCCTCGGCCTGGATCTTCTTCGCCGGGTGGAAATCCTTCCGCAGTCCGAAGGTGCGCCACTGGCCTTCGGAGTCGTAACCCACCCGCAGGAACTGCGTCGCCAGCTTCTTGCGCCCGATGCGCAGCTCGTTCGACGACTCGCCGTTGATGATGTCCACGCTGAACTGGTCGCGCCAGTCGGCACCCCAGGCCGGTTTCCAGAAACGCTTCACCACGAACACCAGCTCCTTGATGTGCTGCGGGATGGCGCCCACCGAGCGGTTGTACTCCTCGGTGTACTCATCCCCGGGCGTGAGCAGCTTGATGACGCTGCCCAGGGACCGCGCGGGTGCGAGAAGCTCGCGTGTGTCCTTGCCATTCTTGGCAGCGTCACGGAAGCGGTTCGAGTAATCGCGCTTCAGCAGCTCGTCCACGAGGTCGAAGTCCTTCTGGAAATCGGCGACGAACACCGGGCCGTGAATGATGGCGTCAGTGATGGGTTTCGAGATTTCCGACTTGCCGCCGCCGCTGACGGTGCAGGGCTTGTGGCAGAGCGTGCCCTCGGGTTTGGTGCCGATGAGCCGCCAAGCCCGGTTTCCGACCGGCTTTTCCAAATGGATCTTGAAACCGCTGGGCAGCACATAGGTGTGGCCGAGCAGGAGCTTGAGGGTCTGGGTGCCGCCGCCTTGGGGCCAGGAGACGCGCTGCTTTTCCAGCTCGAACTTCGTCGTCTCCGGCACATAGAAAATGGTGGGGTAGGCCTTGTCGGTCGCATAGCCCTCGGGCTTCACCTCGACCGAATCGCCATTGAGACGGATGACTTCCGCCAAGGTGTGCGGAAATTCGTGCCGGTGCAGGTTCGCGTCGTAGTCACCGGCCAGGTCGTAGCAGGGGAAGACCAGCGCACCGCCCGCGTGCTCTTCTTCGGCGAGGCCGAAGAGATTCGTGGCGAAGGAGATCTGGGTCTTCACCTCCTTTTTGCAGTAGCCGTAGTAGTTGTCGCCGATGACCGTGACGATGACCCCTGAGGCGTCGCGTGCGGTGATCTTGAACGCACCGCCGTCGTTGTAGATCTCGCCTTCCGACTTCCAGCACATGCCGTCGCGGCGCTGGCGTTCGGTGGCGGCTTCCCAGGTGGGCAGGCCGAGTTCCTTTTTGGTGAGCTTGCCGACAATGTGTGGGGCGAGCACGACGCAGCCGGTGTGGCCGGACCAGTGCTCGGGATCGAGCGCGGCGTCATTCTCCGGCAGGTTCGGGTCGCCCGCATTGCCGAAGATGCTCTCCACGAAATCGAGGTTGCTGACCAGGTTCCCGGGCACGAAGAAACGCGTCTCCATCGCCTTCTGGGCAATGAAGCCGGGCACCTCGGGGCACACTACCGGGCGCAGGTACAGGGTCACGAAACACTCCGCCTGCTCGGCCTGCGACGCCGTGAAGGGCAGCCGCATCAGCTCGGGCGGCGGCTGGAGCGCCTTGCGCAAGAGGTTCGAGAACACCTCCTTGGGCACGGCCTTCTTGTCGTCCGGAATGGGCAGGCCGCCCTCGGTGACGTGGAAAATGCCCTCGGTCGTGCGGCGGTCGGACTTCGGATTGTGCAGCACGCCGTTGGCGACGCGGTAGCTGCGGATGATGTCGCTCACGAACTCATCGCGGTCCGGCGGCAGCGAGGCGACACGCGCGAGACCGGGGCGGTCCAGCAGGAGCGTCTTGCTCGGCAGCTTCGGCGGCACGACGGAGTCGCCCAGATAATCATAGAGGAAGGCCTGGATGCGCGCATCCACCGCGCAGAGGTGGGAGGCGAGCAGCCGATCCTTTTCGCGGCTGCGGGCGATGAGGGAGGCAACGAGGGCGGCGGCCTCGGGGTTGACGCCGGCGGCGTAGAGCGGCAGGCCGAGTTCGGCGAGCTTGAGGTTCAGGTGCCGAATTTCTGCGTTCGCGGACAGCATGGTGGACATGGGTTTGTCTGGGTCGTGTCCGGGAGGCGGAATGCCCGAACACGGGAGGATAGGCTAGGGTGGGGGACGGCCACTGTGCAATTGGGAACGCACCGGAACTTTCGGTGAAGTGCGGAAAGAGAGATCCGTCGCGTCCGAAGGAACTTTTGCCCTCAGCACCGCCTGGACGGGGAGCAGTTGCGAAGGGCGGCTTCGCTGTCATGTTGCATTTGCCGAATCGTGACCGCCCCCTCCAGCCCGTTCCCATCCGTCGCTGTATCCGCCGCTGACCGGCGGCTCCTGCCGTGGCTGGTCGCGATGGCGTTTTTCATGGAGTCGCTGGACACGACGATCCTGAACACCGCCGTGCCCACGATCGCGCAGGCGCTCGGGGTGGTGCCGCTCAGCATGAAATCGGTGCTGTCGAGCTACACGCTGAGCCTGGCGGTGTTCATCCCGATCAGCGGCTGGATGGCGGACCGGTTTGGCACCCGGCGCGTGTTTGCCTCGGCCATAGGCCTGTTCACGCTCGGCTCACTGCTCTGTGGCATCTCCACCAACATCCATGTGCTGGTGGCCTGCCGCATCCTTCAGGGCTGTGGCGGGGCCATGATGGTGCCCGTGGGCCGCCTGACACTGGTGCGAACCTTCGCCAAATCGGAACTCATCCGCACGATGACCTTCGTGGCGATTCCGGGCCTGGTGGGACCGATGATCGGCCCGTTCGTCGGCGGGCTGATCGTCGCCTACTTCCACTGGCGGACCCTCTTTTTCATCAACCTTCCCATCGGCCTGTGGGGGCTGTATCTGGTCTATCGGCATCTGCCCGATTACCAGGAAACCAAGACCCGGCCGCTCGACGTGGTCGGCTTCATCCTCTTTGGCGCCGGCATCGCTCTGCTGTCGTACGTGTTGGAAGTGTTCGGCGAACACACCCTGAGCGGCCGGGAAATGCTGGGGCTGTTGGGGTTATCCCTGGCCTTGCTGGCGGGCTATGGCGTTCATGCCTCGAACGCCGTGTTTCCGCTGTTGCGCCTGGGGTTGCTGCGCATCCGTACTTTCCGGGCGGCGGTGGTGGGCGGCTTTGTCACGCGCATTGGCATTGGCGGGATACCGTTCCTGTTTCCACTGCTGTACCAGGTGGGGTTGGGGTTTACGCCGGTGCAATCCGGCCTGCTCATGATGCCGCAGGCGCTTGCGGCCATGAGCCTCAAGGTGTTCATGCCGCGCATTCTCGCCCGCTTTGGTTATCGGCAGGTGCTGATTTTCAACACCGTGATGCTGGGGCTGCTCATCCTGCTGTTTGCGTCCATCGGACTACGAACGCCGGTCTGGCTCATTGTCCTGCAGGTGTTCAGCTTCGGCTTCTTCGCCTCGATGCAGTACACGAGCATGAACAGCCTGGTGTATGCCGACGTGACGGCGGGCCAGACCAGCAGTGCGAGCACCATCGCCAGCACGGGGCAGCAGATGTCGATCAGTTTCGGGGTGGCTTCGGCCTCGCTGGCCACGGCGTTTTTCATCCCGGACAGGTTTCACTCCAGTGCCCCGGAGATGATCCACGGCATCCATCAGGCCTTTCTGGTGATGGGCGGGCTGACGATCGTGTCCTCCGCCGTTTTCCATCAGCTGAGGAAGGGGGATGGCGATGTCGTATCCCGGCATTCGGATGAGTCGATGCCAGTTTGACGAGGTCGCCGGGTAATGTGGGCGGTAACCGGTCGCTCAGGCAGGGAAAAATCCAGTGCCACACCGCACAGCGGCACTGGAGATCTTAGAATGATGACGACGAATGCGTGTGGGATGCGGGCATTCACCGTCGACCGAAGTTGCAAGCTGCCAAGGGAACAAATCTCAAACGGCTACCCCATCAACGACCGCGCCGAAGGCATTTGGATTCAGAAAAAAAGTCACAACTGTAAAGCGGTTCAGTTTTCCGATGGCACCTCGGTTGATCGCGGTTTTTCTGAGATGCGTAATGGCCTTATGGCCAACAATCTGGAGCGTATTTCTTCAGGCGGTCCGCCAACGAAAAGGCTCCTGATCGCAACCTTTCGTGGCCACATCGCCCGGTGGAAAATGCTGGTTTGGAGCGGTTTCCAAACCGCTGACATCGGAAAGGCCCCACGAGGGCCAACTGGCAAACCCGAACCTGGGGGAATGGTGCGCGATGCAGGGTTCGAACCTGCGACCCCTACCGTGTCAAGGTAATGCTCTACCACTGAGCTAACCGCGCACTGAGAAGAAAGCGGAGGCGGAGACTAGGGGCAGTCGCCGTTGAGACAAGGTTTTTTTATCGTGGGGAACCGCGCTGCCCTAAAGGGCTTGCAGCGGCGGATGAATAGAATACATTTACAGCCGTCAATGTTCCCGTTGTGAAAATGAGCCGGACTTGTGTCCCGGATGATCCAGGATAAGATGTTCTCAGAATCCTGAAAGGGGCGCCGGTTCGGTTTAAACGATCAATTACCCCATCCCTCCCATCGTTTCCCATGAAACGTTCCCTCCTGCTCTCATTGTGCGCGGTGTTGCTGGCCGGTTGTGATCCGGCGGACCGCTCGCTCGTGGCCGTGGCCGTGGACAAGGCCAGTGCCGACCCAAACACCGATACCAATGCCGTCGCCGTCGCGGCGCCGGTCATTGCTCCGACGCCGCCGCCGGAGCTCCCGGCGCCCGCGCAGGAGGTCGTGCGGCTGGCCCAGACTTCCCTGGGGGAAACCGTGCTGGTGGATTACATCGCCACGATTCGGCAGCCGTTCAAGCTCACCGCCGAACAGATCATCTATCTGCATGACTTGGGCATTCCGGAATCAGCCATCCAGGCGCTGATCAAGCAGGAGCAGACTTTCCCGGAAACGGCGCAAGGACCGATGCTCACGACGCAGCCCGTCAACCGTGCGCCGATCACCCCGTTCGTCGCACCTCCGCCCACGCAGGACACCGCGGCGGCAGCGATGCCGATTGACCTTGCCGCGCCGCCTCCGGGCGACGGTGTCGCCCAGGTGATCGTCGAGCAGCCCATCATCGAGGTGAACGACGCCATGTTTTATGATTCGCTGACGCCTTACGGCGTCTGGGTGGAAGTGGCGGGCTTTGGCCGGTGCTGGCAGCCCACGGTGGCGCTCATCAATCCCGGCTGGCGGCCCTATTGCGATGATGGCTACTGGGTTTGGAGCGATTGCGGCTGGTACTGGCGCTCGCATTATTCCTGGGGCTGGGCCCCGTTCCATTATGGTCGCTGGCAGCTTGCCTCGGGCCGTGGCTGGTGCTGGGTGCCAGACCATCGCTGGGGACCGGCCTGGGTGACCTGGCGTTCCGGGGGGGAGCATTGCGGCTGGGCTCCGTTGCCGCCGGGCAGCGGCTGGTCGGTGGGCGTGGGCCTGACCTGGGGCGGTCGGCGGGCCGGTGCGGACTGCGACTTCGGGCTCGGCTTCAACCATTTCGTGTACCTCGGCTGGAACCGCTTCACTGACCCGCGCCCGTGGCGCTATTGCGCGCCCCGTTCCGAAGTGGCGGCCATCTATCATGGATCCCGTCCGATCAATGACATCCATGGCGGCGGCAACATCAACATCGTGGGCAACCATAACACCGTTATCATCAACAACGGTCCCGGCCTGAAGCCGGTCCAGGCGCACGCCCGCGCGGAGATTCCCAAGGTGCGGATCGTGGATTCGCCCGATGTCGTGCACACGCTGCCGGTCCGCTCGCCGGGTCAGCCGGGCGGCGGCACGCCCACGGTTTTGCCGGTATATCGCCCGAATCTCACTGCCGCCGCCGCCACCGCGGCCCGCAGCACGCGCCCGGTGCCCTCCGCTCCGGTGCCTCGCCGCGAGGAACCGGGCGCCGGCAATGCGACGGTCTTTCGTCCGACCGCGCCCAGTGTGAGCCCGCTGCCGTCCGTTCGGGCCACCGTAGTCGGCTCGACGCCGGGACAGTCCCGGCCGCCGCTGGTAGAAGGGTTCCCGACCACTGCCTCCACGGTGCCGAGGCCCCTGCCGATCACACGGTCCGAGGCACCCACCACGGCACCGGGCGCGAGCTTCGCGACGCGCGCTCCGGTACAGAACGTGCAGCCTGCGCCCGCCTATGTCGGCGCCCGAACGCAAGTCAGCCCGGGAGCGGCTGCGGCTTACCGGCCCAATCCGACCTACAACGTGCCTCCCGCGCCGGTTTACCGCTCCGCAATTACCCAGCCGACGCCGGTCTATCGCAGCGAGCCGGCTCGCATGCAACCGTCGGCCCCGATGCCGACCTACACCGTTCCCTCCCGGCCCTCGTCCATCCAAGGCCCCGCCTACAATGGCAATACTGGAAATGGGGGGAACAACGGCCATCAGCAGCAGCAGCAGAACAACAACAAGCGCCCCTGATCTGAGCGGGAACGGTGATAGGAAATCCCATGAAGACTCACTGTTTTGGCGGGGCCTGGCCTTGCGGGTGGCGATGGGTGCCTTGGGGGCTACGTTTGGCGGTCCAGATCAGCCTGGGGGCTACGTTGTTGGCGGCTCCCCGGGTGATCTTCGAGACAGGATTCGAGCAGTTTGAGGGCTATCAGCCCGATGCGGATCTGGTCGGCCAGAACGGCTGGATCAGCTTCGGGCAAGGTGGCAACGGCATCCTGGCCGCCGGGGTTGCCGGCTTTCAGGGACAGATTGCCTACGTCGGCTTTCAGGCACCGCCGGCCGGTCAGACCGATCCCTTCAACGTCTGGCGACCGGTCAACCTGAAGCCGGTGGGAGCCGCCTTGCCAGTGATCCAGTTCACCGTCTCCTTGCAGATCAATGATTCGACCACGGCGGCGCCGTACTTCGATGACTTCCGCTGGAGCGCCTACAATTCCGAGGACCACCGGTTCTTCACCCTCGATTTCGACAACGAGTCGCAGACGGTCAACTTCATCCTCGACGACGCCAGCGGGAACACGCCGCCGCCGATCCGGCCCACCGGCTTCGCCTTCCATGCGGGCGAGCCCTACGACCTGGCGCTGACGATGGATTTCGCGCGCAATCTCTGGTCGGCCAAGATCAACGACGTGGTCGTGGTCAACGCCCAGTCCATTACGGCCACCGGTGCCAAACTGACGCTGGGGGACATTGATGCCGTGTGGGCCATCCGGACGCCGGGCAAGGCCGGTGACAACTACATGGTCTTCGACGACTACAAGATCGTGGCCACGGACTTGGTGGACATCCCGCCGGAACTGGTCGCCATTGGGCCGCTGGCGACCACGGGAGCGTTTGTGGTGCGTGTGTTGGGGGAGCCGGGCGTGAACTACACGTTGGAGGCCACGAGCGACTTCACGCATTGGGACCAGGTTGCGACCGGTCTGGCGCAGAGTCCCGGCGGCTACGTGGACCTCCAAGACACGACGGCAAAGTCCAATCAGACGCGTTTTTATCGCGCCCAAAGCCAGCCGTAGGAAACGGCTGCGGGAGGCTGTTTTGCAGAGGAAATGGAGACTCCCAGCGCGGCTATCACCATCACCTTCCTTTGCTAACCGGTAGGGCCGAGTTGCCGCAGGCGAATCCGGCCGGCCTGCCGGGAGCGCAGGCGGCGGAGCCCACGGCGCACTTCGGTGCCCAGTTCCCGGGCGGAAGGCAGTGTCCGACCGGCGACCAGGATGCGGTTTTCGAATTCCTCCAGATGGATGACAATGGCCGTGCCCAGTCCGCCCGCGATGCGCGCCACTTCCAAATTCCATTGGCCGCTGTCCGGTTGTAGCAGGTTGAAGACGGCGATCCCCCGTGGTCTTAGCCGGCGGCGAATCAATCCGGGCAGGACACTCCAGCAGATGGCGGGCTTGATGACATCGCCGGCGTGGGGCACCGACAGATCATCCATCAGCAGGTCGAACTTCGGCGGCTGCGCGCGCAGCCATTCCACGGCGTCGGCCTGCTGCCACGACACCTGACCACGCCATTCCGGGCAGTGCCGGCAGAAGAGTTCGTAGGCCGGGCGGTCCAGATCCACCGTATGGATGGTGGTGGCCACGCCCAACTGGCGCAGCGGCGCCATCATGCCGCCCCCGGCGAATCCCAGGACGCCCAGGCGGCCGTCCGGAACCAGCACGGCGATCAGCACGGCAAGCACATCGAACACGCTGTGGGTCGGCCCCGGAGTGGTGCGCAGTTCGCTGATGACGACGCCGTGCTGGCTGAGTCGCAGTCCGTGTTTGGTGACGTGAATATCCATCGCGGGGCCGGGTGGTTGCCGGCGGCGGGGCGGAGCATTGCCTGACCGGCTGCCCGTGGCGATTTGAACCGGCGGGATTCGCCAAAGTTAGGCGTGCTCCCCCACGGCCTTTCCCGGCATGATGCCGGTGACCGATGCAAATTTCTTCCGCCGAATTTGACCGCAGCGCCCCGGATCTGGACTCGTGCCCGGATGAGTCGCTGCCGGAGTTTGCCTTCATTGGCCGGTCCAACGTCGGCAAGTCGTCCCTGATCAACCTGCTGCTGGGTCGCCGGGAGCTGGCCAAGGTGTCTGCCACGCCGGGGCACACCAAGATGATCAATTTCTACACGGTGAACCGGAACTGGCGGCTGGTGGATCTGCCGGGCTACGGCTTCGCGGAAGTGGCGCGGGCGAACCGGGAAAAATTCAGCGAATCCGTGGCCGAATATCTGGCGCAGCGGCCGAATCTGGGCGGCATTTTCCTGCTGATCGACTCCCGGCATCCGCCGCAGAAGCTGGACCTCGAATTTATCCACTGGCTCGGCAGCTGTCCGGCCCCCTTTGCGCTGGTTTTCACCAAGACCGACAAGGCGTCGGAAACCCGCGTGCAGGCCAACATCAAGGCCTTCCTGGACAGTCTTTCCGGCAGTTTTGTGACCCTGCCCGAAGTGTACACCACCTCGGCGGTGGAACGCACGGGCCGGACGGAATTGCTAGCGGTGATTGAACGCGCCCTAGCCGAGGAAAGTTCAGAAACCTGAACCCGGTCGGACCGGTCATTTTACGGTGATCCCGCTTACCCCCATGACAGGGCAGCGGAAGGAGCGCGCCCGGGAGTGGAACTGGCCATGGACGGGGATTTCGAGGCCGAAGCCTTCACCGTAAACGTGGCCAGCACGCCGTGATCCGGTGCCGCCTCCAGCCGCAGCTCGCCGCCAATGGCCCGCACTAGCCGTTGCGCCAGAGGAAGACCGAGACCCAGGCCGGTGGAGCGGCGGCTCGTGCTGCCATCCACCTGGGCAAACGGAATCTGAATCCACTCCAACTGCTGGGGTGTGAGGCCCACACCGGTGTCCTGCACCGAAAACTGGAGCCCGAGGGGGCAGGTGTCGGCCCGCAGGGTAACGCTGCCTTGCGAGGTGAACTTGATGGCGTTGTCGAGCAGCAGGCCCAGGACACTGCGGACGATTTCCTTGGGGCCATGCCAGGGCTGGCTGGCGATGGGCGATGCGGCCGTCCGGAGCTCCAGCCCTTTTTTTGCAGCGGCGGATTCGCTGTCACTGGCCGTGGCCAGGAGCAGGTCACGGGGTATGAATTCTCCCTGCGTCACGGCCAGCGTGCCGGCGTTGGCCCGGTTGAAGTCGAGGATCTTAAGCAAGAGGCTGTGCAGCCGTTTGCCGCCTGCCTTCGCCTCCCGCAGATAGTCATGTTGCTCGTCATCCAGCGGGGTGGTGCTCAGCAGGTCCAGAAAGCCGGAGACGGCGTTCAAGGGGGTCAGCAGCTCATGGCTGGCGTTGGCGAGAAACTCGCTTTGGACGCGATGGGCCTTTTGGAGCTCCTGGGTCCGGGCCTGCACGAGCTGTTCGAGCGATTCGAGTTTCAGGGAGGCCAGCCGGGCGAGGGTCCATTTCTCCGTGAGGGCATGGGCGAGCTGGAGCACTTCGATCGTGTCGAAAGGCTTCTTCACCACCAGCCACCGGTCGCGGGTGCTGAGTGTGGTCTGAATCTCATCCCAGCTGCGGTCGGAATAAGCGGTGCAGATGACCGTCTGAATCTCGGGGTCCGCCTCCCAGACGTGCGTGATGGTGGTCAGCCCATCCCAGCCCGGGGGCATCCGCATGTCCACAAAGGCCAGCGCATAGGGACGCTGTTCGGCGCGGGCGCGGCGGATCATTTCGAGGGCTTCCTGCCCCTGATGGGCCACATCCACCGTGAAGCCGTTGTCCTGTTTGGACGGCGCGAGGTTGCCGAACAGGGCGGCGGCTTCCGCGTCCAGGTCCTGGCTGGCCGGCTTGGACCGGACCAGGATCTTGCGGAAATCCTCGTGGATGGACGGATTATCATCGACGACCAGCACGCGCCGGTTCACCGGCGTGTCGGGGGAGAGCGGAGGTGTCATGCGGTGAGAACGGAGGGAAGTTCCAGGGTGAAGGTGGCGCCCAGGCCGATCCCATCACTCTTCACGGTGAGATCGCCCTTCATTTCCCGGGCGGCGAGAATGCTGCTGTGCAGGCCAAAGCCGTGGCCGTTTTCGCGGGTGGTGAAGCCGTGCTGGAAGAGGCGGCCCATGTTCTCGGGGCTGATGCCGACGCCCGTGTCCTTCACGCTGATGCAGAGGCGTCCGGGCTGCTGCTCATGCAGGGCGATGCGGATGCGCCGGTCGGCGGGGTTGGCCTCCTTGATGGACTGTTTGGCGTTGCCGAGAAGGTTCACCATGATCTGCAGGACCTTGTGCCGGTCCGCCAGGATGCTGCGGGGCGAGGAGAAATCCCGCTCCACGACGATCGCGTGCCGTTCGAAACTTTCGCCGGTCAGCTGCAACGCCTCCTCCACGAGCGTGCGGGGCTGCAACTGCTCCAGGGAGCCGAAGACTCGCGCGTTATGCTGCTGCATGGTGACGATCTGCTTGATGTGGTCGACATGCTTGGCCACCGACTCCATCTCGATGCCCATCGACCGGTGTTCCTCCTCCAGTACCGCCGTTAGCCGTTCGAGAAAACTCGGCACTGCCATGCCCTTGGGGTCCGTGGACAGGAACCGGGGCAGGTCGTCCCGGTGCTCGGCCAGCAGATCCACGATCTTGCGCAGGTGGCTGAGCCGGGACTGCTCGATGCGGCTGCGCACCTCGCTGGTGGCGACATTCACGCTGTTCAGCACGTTGCCGACGTTGTGCAGGACGCCGGTGGCGACCTCGGCCATGCCCGCGAGGCGGGAGGTGTCGATCAGTTCCTGCTGGAGCTTGGCCAGCTCCGCCTCCCGGTTCTTGCGCTCCGAGATGTCGGCCACGGTGCCCTCATAGTAGAGCACCGCCCCGTTGTCATCCCGCACGGCCCGCGCATGTTCGGAAATCCAGATGATGCTCCCGTCCTTGCAATAGACCTGCGACTCGAACTCGTGTACCTGGCCCTGCTGGTCGATCAGCCGCTGGAATTCGATCCGGCGCCGGGGTTCGACATAAAGGTGGCCGGAAATGTCCGTCAGGGCCGTCTGCATTTCCGCGACCGAGTCGTAGCGGTAGATGCGGGCCAGCGTCTGGTTGGCCACCAGGTAGCTGCCGGTCACCGTCGTCTGGTAGATGCCTTCACTCGCGTTCTCAAAGATGCTCCGGTACTTCTCCTCGGCGGTGCGGAGGGCGGTTTCAGCCCGTTGCCGTTCCCGGACCTCGGCCAGCAGGGCCCCGTTCGAGTCGCGCAATTCGGCGGCCTGCCGTTGCAGCGGCCGGCTGATGCTGCGGGTGATGAAGGTGACGAAGGAGACGGCGGCGGTGAGCGCCAGGGCGGTGAGGAACAGGCTCCGGGCCCGGCGGCTGCGGTAATAGTCGATCCGGTTTTCCAGCAACACGTCGCTTTCCTGGGTCGCGACCTTCCACAGCACGAAGCTGGCCTGCCGGGCGCGGGCGCCGGCGCTTACGAAATCGGCGGCGCTGATGGTGGGGCGGCCGGTCTCGCTCAGCTGGGAAACCAGGCCGATGAAATTCTCCGAGGCGGCGGAAAACTCCTGCAACACCGGCGGCACACGGCGTTGGAGGCTCGGGCTGACCCCGTAAAAATTGACGTCCTCCGTCAGGGCTGTCTTGGTGCTGCTCACGGCGCGATCAAGGTCGGATTCCTTGAGCAGGGCGGCAAACACGGCGAGCTGGCTCTGCTGGGCGCGCGTCAGGGAACGGTTTTCCAGGATGGTCTCGCCGTAGGCCATCACGGTCGCCAGGCGGTCCTGCATTTGCGGCAGCGCCAGCAGGGTGGCATCCATCAGGTAGTAGCTGTCGAGGTCGGGGTCGAGGATCAGGTTGGATGAGTCACCGGCGTGGGTGATCATCATGCGCACATCGGCGATCAGGTGCAGGTGCCGGCGCTCCGTCTCCTCGGGGCGCAGTTCCGCCTGATGCTGTTTCAGGTCCTGCCACTCGGCCTTGAGATTGCGGACGCGGTAGTGTTCGCGTTTGCGCTTGGCGAGGCCCTCGTCGGTGAACTGCAGCTTGTCGCCGATCTCGGTGTCGGTCCGTTCCAGCGCCGACAGCGCCGCGTCAATGCGGACGCTGATCCGGGTCAGTTCGGCGTTCCGACGGGTGCGTTCGGCCGCCGGGCGGCGGGCGATCAGGAGGTGGTCCGGCAGGTACTGCAGAAGTTCCTCCAGCGGACGCTGGTATTCGTTTCCGTATCGCTCCCAGCGGGCGAAGTGGATGTTCTCATTGATGCTGAGGAGAAACAGGCAGAGCAGCACCGTGTCGGGAATCATGAAGAGGACGCTGATCAGCGCCAGCTTCTGGGACACCTTGAGACGGTGGAAAAATCCAAACATGGTTCAGCGCCCCGGTTCAAGGGGGCAAGGGTTGTGCCTCATTCACCGCTAGCCAGGCAGCGCTCTGAGATGCCATCTGGTTTTTCGGTCGGACGAGGCTTGCGGGTCAGGTAATCAGAGAACGTTATCCGGATGCGTCATCCAGCAGTTGCATCAGGCCGCCGGTGTATCGGCGGGTTGGTTCATGGCTTAAGGAATTTTTTGAAATGTTGCAGAATGAATGGTTTGTCGGTGTTTCAGGGCGAGGCAGGGACGGCAAAGCAAGGTGGTTGATGGCTCGTTTGGGACGGCTCTCAGGCGCTGATAAAATGCCGGGGAAGATATGGACCGTCAACCGTGGCGCCTTTCTTTTGGGGAAAAACTGGACTGACGAACCTCCAGTTTCCGATTTTCCGTCCGCTTGCCTCGGGGACGGCAACTCCGCAGGCTGCCGTGAATGAAGCTGCTGTTTATCGGTGATATTGTGGGCGAACCGGGGCGAAGGGCGGTCAAGCGGCTCCTGCCGGTGCTCCGGGAACGTCACGGCCTCCAGTTCATAATCGCCAACGGCGAAAATTCTGCCGGCGGGGCCGGGATTACGATCGGGACCGCCAGGGATATTTTTGAGGCGGGCGTGGATGTCATCACCTCGGGCGATCACGTTTGGGACCAGCGGGAAATCACCCAGCTGCTGGAACAGGAACCGCGCCTGCTGCGGCCGGCGAATTATCCCGCCGGTGTGGTGGGGCAGGGCAGCGTGGTGATCCGCAAGCCCGGCCTGCCGCCGGTGGGGGTTTTGGACCTGCAGGGCCGGACCTTCATGGCGCCCCTGGAAAACCCCTTCACCGTCGCCGAGGCTGAGGTGGAAAAGCTCCGCGCCCAGACGCCGATCGTTTTTGTGGACATCCACGCGGAAGCGACCTCCGAGAAGATTGCGCTGGGTTGGTTTCTGGATGGCAAGGTGAGCGCGATCGTGGGCACGCACACGCACGTGCAGACGGCGGACGAACGCATCCTGCCGGGAGGCACGGCGTGCCTGACCGATGCGGGCTTTACCGGTGGCCACGGCGGAGTGCTGGGCCGCGAATGGGTGCCCGTCGTGGAACGCTATCGCAAACAGACTCCGCAGCGCTTTGGCGTGTGCGAGACTGATGTCAAACTGTGCGGCTGCGTGGTGGACATCGACGAGGAAACAGGCCGGGCCCGCAGCATCGTGCGCGTGAACGAGGCTTTGCCGGCCGATTGAACTCTGGCCCGGCCCCACAGTCGGGCTGAGAGTCATACCATTTCCCGATGACAACCGGTGGGTTGGAATGCCGTGGGGTTCCATAGTAGGCCGGGCTGCCAGCCCAGCACGTACGGCGGGCTGCCAGCCCGCCGAAAAGCCAGGGCAACACCCGACGGGCTAGCAGCCCGTCGTACCGTGTCGGGCCAGCGGCCCGACCTACTGGCGGAGCCGCCGCCCCGCGCGCGATCCTCTGCCAACGTACCGTTTCTTTCAGGGAACTGGTATCACACGGCTGCCTTACGATACAGCTCCAGCCGGCAGTCGAAGCCGTTCATGTCCACCACCTGCGAATACTCTAGGTGCAGCGAACACGGGATGTTCTCGATCCGCAGCGGGTTGGCAAAAGCCAGCCGGCCACCGGGCCGCAGCACTGTGGCGGCAATTGAAAACAGATCCGTGATCAGACCACGCAAGTCGTTGAGCTGAATCCGCCGGCCCATGGGTGGATTGGTGAGTATGAGCGTGGCCGTGTTGGGACCCAGGCCGCGCACATTGGCGAAATCGTGAAAATCTGCCTGGGCGAACTGGGCCACGGTGGATTTCACCTTGGCGGCGGCAAAGTTGCGCTGGCTGATGCCAATCGCCTCGGCGCTGAGGTCGGTCCCGAAAACGTTCCTCACGCCACCGAGCAGGGCGCGTTCGATCAGTTCCAGACCGGAACCGCAAAAAGGGTCCCAGACGATTTCGTTCGCCATCGGGCCGGCCAGCCGGGCCATGGCCGCAGCCAATGGGGGATGGGAGGCGGCGGGCACGTCCTCCAACCGGAAATACAGGCGCGGGTCGGGCGTCAGATTCGGCATCAGCTCCACCGAATCCTCCCGTCCGGCGGGAAATACGGAGACGCTCCACGGGGCGCTGCTCGGGTCGTTGAGGATTTCCGGGCAAAATTCGTAGACCCGCTGGGTGACCAGCCGGACGGCGCCGCGTTGGTGGCCCTTGTCCACGAATTCCAGCCGGTAGCGGATCGCGCCGTCCGTAAGCGCCTGGAACAGCTGTCGCGACGGAGGGGAGGTGATGATGGAAGCCAGGGTTCCGACCGGGTCCGTTTCGTTCGCCTGATCCACGGTGCCGAGCACGAAACCCACCGTACCGAAGCAGCGCAGGGAATAGATATCAGCGAGGGAAAAAGGCGCGACTGGCGTGAGCGCCACCAACCCGGTGCGCACACCGAAGACCCGGAACTTTCCGTGGGCCCGGATGTAATCTTCCACCTCGCGCAGGACGATCTGTTCCAGTCCGCGGCGGCCCCGCAGGTGAATCCGCAATCCGGTGAAGCCGGTGAGCATGCGATCCAGCCGCACCGTGCTGGGGCTTTCACTGCGGGCGATCCGGGCTTTGACCTTCTGCTCCGTGGCGAGCAACAGGCCGTCGGCGTGGTCGCCCATGGCTTGCAGCGTGGCGGCCCCGCCGATCTTGGCGAGCGCCTGACCGACGGACTTTTTCTCCCGATCACCGGATGCATTTTGCAGGAGGGCGAGCAGTTCGGCCTCCTCGCCGGGGCCGACGCCCAGCTTGGTCATCGCGGCCGTGGCATAGCGGCGGACCTTTTCGTTCGGGTCCTGCAACAGCGGACGAACCCAGAGGCGGGCGGCGGCCTTTTGTTGCACGGTGCCCGATTCGGAGAAAACCACGCTGACCGCCCGGATCACCGCGACCCGCTCCATCCGCTCGGGCGGCGCGGCGCGGTTGAAGCGCGGCACTTCCACCGTCCAAAGCTGGTCGCAGGACAGGGCACGCAACTGCTTGTACAGCTCTTTGCCGGGCTTCTTTTCCTTACTCGTCATAGGGGACACAGGCGCGGTTTCGGTCACGGCTTCCGGGCCGTGAAAAATTCGTCGGGCGAAAGTGCCCCAACGAGCGGTCGGCGGCTATGGCGAAGTCGGGTTCGGCACCGGTGAACGTCCAACGTCCAACGCTGAACGTCCAACGTTCAAAGTGCCACGCTCGTCAGTTGTGGGACGTGTGTGCTAAAGGCCGCCCCGGCGGCGCTTTGTGACGTCGCCAGCGCGCCGCGACCCGCACTCCAAAACCTCGCGGACGTCGGGGCAGGCCGGGCGAAATGCGGCGCGGCGTGGGTAGCGCAGAGTTGTACTCTGCTGTATCGCCGACTTGCAGTCGGCAGGGCCTCCGGAAACTGGGGGCGCCTCGTTCGGTCTGGCGCGCAGCAGCGGGGCGGCATAGGCGAGTCCAACATTGCCAAGGAAGGGGATGGCTTTTCAGTCAAGGGTATCCCAGCGGTTCCCGGTCCGGGCGTCGGCCTGCAATCGTTCAGCCTGTCACCGCTCATTGTGCCCGAGCCATCCACCTACGCCCTGTTTGCCATGGGGGCGACGGCCCTCTGGTGGCAATGCCGGCGGAGCGGGCGGACTTGTGCCGGCGCGGCCGGCTGGTAAGCTCCCGGCGTGGCTTACAACCCTCCCACAGACACGCTACGGCCATGAAGGTAGCGGCTCCCCTGATTGGCTTGGCGCTGATTGCAATAGTCACAACGACAGCCCAAGCGCAAATAACCAGGACGTTTGACTTCACAAACCGTGGGGATGGCCTGACCACCAAAGCACCGATCTATGATTCTGAAGGAAATCTGCTGGCCGGTACTGGATATCTGGCCCAGCTCTATGTAGGGCCGGACCAAGATTCCTTGGAGCCACTGCTGCCGGTCAAGTCGTTCTTGACCGGTGCTTTGGCGGGCTATTTGTTGCCTTCGTCGATTGAAGCCGAAGGGCTAGGGGGCAGTCCTGATTTATTTGCATTTCAGATTCGGGCGTGGGATGCCACTCTAGGATCCACGTATGCCGAGGCGCTGGCACAAGGGCGCGGGGGCGTCGGGGAGTCTAACATCGCCATGGAAGCGGCCGGCATTTTTCGAGGTGGTCCGCCACTTCTACCTGGCCCTGTGATCGGCCTGCAATCCTTCAGCCTTTCGCCGCTCGTTCCGGAACCGTCCACGTATGCTTTGTTTGGCCTGGGCGCGGTGGCCCTCTGGTGGCAGTGCCGACGGCGTTCCAATTAAAATGAACCTGAAAACGATCTATCTTATTGCAATAAGCGTTCAAACGAACGGCTATTGCGATGCCATATTTGAGTTAATCAACCGCGTACCTCCGGTGCAAATAGATGCGCCAGTATATGATTACTCGGGCAATCTTTTGTCAGGCTTTGGTTATCTGGCGCAGCTCTATGTGGGCCTGACTCAGAATTCGTTGCAGCCGCTAGACAAGGTTGTTCCGTTTCTCGGCGGTACCGGTGCCGGCTATTTACAGCCGGCAATAATAACAAGTGCTGACTACACTACGGGCGTAACTTACCTATATCAGATAAGGGCGTGGGATGCATCTCTCGGGTCAACTTATTCCGTTGCCGAGGCAATGGGGCGCGGTGGTGTGGGTGAATCATCTGTTGTGCAAGAAGTCGCTGGCGGTGATGGGTTCTCGCCCGGCCCACCGGACGGCCTGAAATCCTTCAGCCTGTCGCCACTCGTTCCGGAACCGTCCACGTATGCTTTGTTTGGCCTGGGCGCGGTGGCCCTCTGGTGGCAGTGCCGACGGCGTTCCAATTCCTGAGCCTTAACCACTTTCTGGCTGAAGGCTGGATTTCTTCGCCACCCTCAGGCCGTTGCGAGTTCGCGGGCGACGGGGCGCTAGGGCAGGGGAATGCGATCGAGCACCGCTTCCAGCTCGGAAACCATCAGGGGCTTGGAAAGGTAATCGTTCATGCCCGCTTCGCTGCAGCGCAGCCGGTCTTCGGGCCGGGTCATGGCGGTGAGCGCGATGATATGGGCCCGCCGGCCCAGATTGCCGCCATGGGCTTCCAGCTCACGGAGCTGGCGGGTGGCTTCCAGGCCATCTAGGACCGGCAACTGGCAGTCCATGAAGATGGCGTGATAGCGATCCCCGTTGAGCCAGCCGGAAAGCACGTCGTCACCCGAGCCGACCACGCGGACCTTGTGCCCCAGCTTCTCGAGCAGGCGCTGGATGAAGAGCTGGTTGACGCGGTCATCCTCGGCCACCAGCAGATTCAGCGGGGTGCCAATGGAGCGCGGCTTGGCGGTGGGCCGGGCGGTGGGCGCCTCGGTCAGTCGCAGGGTGATTTCAAACCAGAAACAAGATCCCCGTCCCGACTCGCTCTGGACCGTGATGGTGCCGCCCATCAATTCGACCAGCTGCCGGCTGATGGCCAGGCCGAGCCCGGTGCCGCCGAAGCGCCGGGTCGTGGAGCTTTCACCCTGGGAGAACGGTTGGAACAGACGGGTCCGCGTGGCGTTGTCCATCCCGATGCCGGTGTCTTCGACCTCGAACTTGAGCCGGATTCCGCCGGCCGTCCGGCTGGGCGCGCTGGCCCGGATTTCGATGCTCCCGTGCTCCGTAAATTTCACCGCGTTGCTGATCAGGTTGCTGAGGACTTGGCGGAGCCGCCCCGGATCGCCCAGGACATTGGTGGGCAGCCGTTTGTCGGGCGCGCAGATCAGCTCCAAACCCTTCTTGCGCGTCTGGCTTTCAAAGAGGCGGGTGACGCTTTCGATGAGTTTGGGCAGGTCAAAGGCCACCGTCTCCAGTTCCAGCCGGCCGGCCTCGATCTTGGAAAAGTCGAGGATGCCATTCAGCACGGCGAGCAATGCTTCCGCGCTGGCCCCGATGGTGTCGGTCATCTCGCGCTGTTCGGGGTTCAACGGTGTCCATTCGAGCACCTGCAGCATGCCGATCACGCCGTTCATCGGCGTGCGGATTTCGTGGCTCATATTGGCGAGGAACTCGCTCTTGGCCCGGGTGGAGGCTTCTGCCCGCTGGCTGGCCTCGGCCAGCTGCCGGGTGCGGGCGGCGACCTTCTCATCCATGGTCCTGACCAGTTCCTGCAGCTCCGCGTTGGCCCGTTTCCGTTCCGTCAGCGCGGTCTTCACGTCGGTGTAAGATTTGCGGATGCGCTCGGCCATGGCCGAGAAACTCTCCTGCAGCTCTGCCACCTCGGCAGGAACGCCGGCGGCACGCGGACCGGCTTCGGCGTGGGGCAGATCCAGATCCAGCGCGCGCACTTCGCGGACGAGTTCTTCCAGTGGCCCGGTGAGCTGACCGGCGGTGGCCCGTGAGATGAGGATGCACAGGGCGGCAATCACCAGCGTCATGGCCAGACTGCAAACCACGTAGGCCTGGGCATCGCGTTGAACGACGGCCATGGGCTCCCAAAGGTAGATGTGCCAGCCGTGCTCGATGTCCGGCAGCACGGTCCGGGTGTGGGCGGCCAGCATCGGGGTTGACGTGTGGTCCTGCTCGGCGGGGAACTTGTAGGTGCGGGTGCCGCTGAGCGCGGCCGCAGCGGTCACGGGGCGGAGCGAGGCGGCGTTCATCAACGGTTTGGGCCCATCCGGATCGCTGGCATAGATCACGCGCTGCTCCTGATCGGTCACGAGGAGGGAGACGTTTTCCATTCCCTGAAAGGCCCGTCGCAGGGCGGTCAATCCGGTCAGGCTCAGGGTGCCTTCGACCACCCCGGCGGCGGAACCATCGGGACGGCGTTGCCGGACACTGATGGCCATGACCGGGCCTTCCTCCGAGCCCGCGCGGGCGAAAACCCCGGAAAGAAACGGGGCATCCTCCGCGAGCGCCCGGCGAAAATACTCCTGGCCCGCGACACTCTGGCCGGGACGTGGGGAATCATCCGAAACCGCGCCGCCGGCGGGGCTGGTGGCAATGACCTGGCCGGCACGATCGGCGGCCAGCAGACTGACAAAACTGCGGTACTGCCCGTGGCTGATGTTCAGCGCCGATTGCACGACCGAGTCGCTGGCCGTGCGCTGGCTGTCGAGCTGCCGGGCCAGGGTGTTCAGCGCCAGCGAATGCTGCCGGACATAATCCTCGACCATCTGCTGCACGGTGCCGGCCGCCTTGAGGAGATGCTGTCCCGCCTGGTCGGTCTGGCGTTCCGCGAGGATACGACCGAAGAGGAAGCACAGCAGCAGCAACGGCACCGCCGCTACCAGCGTTAACGTGCGGAGCAGCATGTTTCGCAACGGCAGCGCCACTTTCGCCCGCTCGGGGGCCAGCCAGCGCAGGACGGTCGGCGACAGGATCAGGGCGTCCGCGATGGCGGTCCCGAGGATGCCGTTAAAGGGAAGTTCAAGGGCGGCGAGCCAAAGGCTGGCACCCGGCATGGGCTGCAGCCAGCGATAGGCGGCTAATGCCAGTGGCAGACCGGCGAGCGTCCAGTACCCCAGGTCCGCCAGAATGGGTGAGCGATTACGGCGGGATTGCCACCCGAGCACCGCGCCCTGCAGGGCGAGTAGCAAAATGGGGGGGTAGGCTCCCGTGCTGAGCATGACTCCCAGGCCGGCCAGCAACCCCGTCACCGCACCGGCCAGCGGGCCGAAAAGGATGGCCGCCAGTGCCACCGCAATGCCGCCCAGCCACAGGTGCAGGCCGGAGAGCAGCGAGGTGGGCAGCAAGTTCAGGCCAAAGGCCACCGCCACGAGCAGCGCGGACACGAACCCTAGCCCAATGTTGGTTTTTCTGGACACATTCGGGCCTTGAAGAAACCGGGACGGCAGGCGGATGCGACACGGCATCCTCCTTCGCCTTCCGTGGCTCCGCTGAGGCTCCGGCAAATCATCGGCAGCTTAAGGCGCTCCCTTAAGCGGGGAATGGGGCCCACAAACCTGGCGGGGAAGGGGAAAATCCCTCGACTCAGGCAATTTAGGGAGGGAGACGGGAATTGTTTGCGGCCGGACTCCCTAACTCCGTAAAGTTCTTCCGCCTTGCCCTTTGGTTGGGCTGGCGGCTGGCCAGCCATCGTCCGCCCCCGTAGCTCAAATGGATAGAGCGAGCGTTTCCTAAACGCCAGATTCAGGTTCAATTCCTGACGGGGGCACCAAGTTTTGAGAAGCCGATCAGGATGGTTCATCACGGAGTCATGAAATGGGGGAGGCAGAGCGATTTCAGCCTTAATTTTGGCCGGATTCTGTCGATTCAATGGCAGGCGTTTCGGCTTCGGGGCGTTCGCCGGTTCGCGCGTTTCGTTTGGCGGCACGTCCAACTCATGGAGTTTCAGAATCCCACTGTTCCAGTTATCGCTTCGTTAAGGTGTTTTCTGCCCTTTTTTTTGTGTGGTGGTGGCGGCTGGTCCGGCGACGCCCTGGCTATTTTGCGGTCGCAAATGGAGTTGAAGCCCGCTGGCCGCATTTGGATCGGGTAATAGTCTTTTCGAGCTGATGCGAAATTCGCCAAAATTCCGAAATGGGGGACGGATCGTGCAGGCGATTCTGGTGGTGTTGCTGGTCTGGTGCGGCACCCGGGAACACTTGCTGGCTCAGCCGGCGGCCCAGTCTCCTGCGGTCACGCTCACTCAGACCGGGCAAATCCGTGCGCTTTCCCCCGCCGAGGCGGCTCGCAACCTGCCGGTAAGGCTAAAAGGCGTCATCACCTACTACAATCCCGCTGTTCCGGACATTTTCCTACAGGATGATGCGGGCGGCCTTTATGCCGAGCTGGCGAAACCGGTTCCGGGCCTGGCGCTCGGAGATTTGGTCATGATGGAGGGGATGACCTCGGCCGGCGACTTCTCACCGATGGTGTTCGGTCGCAATGTGGTCCGGCAGGGAACCGGGGTGCTGCCGCCGCCACTGCTTCCGACCTTTGACCAGCTTCGTACCGGGGCGGAAGACAGCCAATGGATCCAGCTCACCGGGCGGGTACGAGCCTTTGCCATCCGCAATGGCTTTGGCTCGCTGAGTCTTCGTTCGGGCAACAACAACCTGACGGTGGATATCCCCGGTATCACCAACTTTGCCCGCCTGGAGCCTTGGTTGCAGGCGGAAGTCAGAGTACGGGGCGTGATCACGGGGCGCTACAATTCCCGGCGGCAGCTGATCGCCCTGCGTATGCTCGTACCCGGGCCCGGGCTGGTGGAGATCATCCGCCCACCGTTGCCCGATCCTTTCGGTCTGCCGGGGCGGACGATCCGCGATTTGTTCCGGTTTGATCCGAACCGTGATGCCGAAGAGCCGGTTCATGTTTCTGGTGTGGTCACCGCCCGGGTCGGACGGAACACCTTTTTCATCCACGACGCCACCGAAGGCGTGCTCGTGCATGCGCCACTGGCGGAGGACATCCATCCGGGAACCCAGGTGGATGTGGTCGGCTACGGCACGCTGGCGGATGGCACCCGCCTGTTGGAGGCGGATTATATCCGGACGAATGGCGCCGCTCCCCTGCCTTACCCGGTGATGCCGAATTCCCACAATGTCGCGCTCAGCAATCATGACGGCGAACGGATCATTCTGGAGGGAAGGGTCTTGAACTTCACGCGCAGCCCGCGGGGTGGCGAAATCGGCTACGCGCTGGAGGTTCAGCAGCAGCCGTTAAACGTCATTCTCTGGGGTGACACCAATCTGCTGACCGACATCCCCCACGACAGTCTGGTCAAGGTCATCGGCACGCTGGGCTACCGGCAGGACGAGTGGAGCGGAGTGGAAACGCTGGCCCTCTATCTGGCTTCCGGCACCGATCTTACCGTCACGGAAAAGCCGGCGACCTGGACGATCCAAAGGATGCTGAGTGTGCTGGCTATCCTGGCCATATTGGGCTGTGCGGCGAGTCTGTGGGTGTCTGTCCTGCGCCGTCGGGTGGAGGCCAAGACGGCGGAGATCGTCGCGGTCAACCGGGCGCTGGAGGACGAAATCCAGCACCGGCGCGAGGCGGAGGACAAGCATCGGCAGGCCAGCACCGTGGTGGCCGCCGCCAACCGGAGCCTGGAACTGGCCAACGCCGAGCTGCGGGCCGCCAACGAGCGCACCCAGCGGCTGGTGGTGGCGGCGGAATCGGCCAACAAGGCCAAGGGCGCCTTTCTGGCCAACATGAGCAACGAGATTCGTACCCCGATGAATGGCGTCATCGGCATGACAAATCTGCTGCTCGACACCGGGCTTACGCGGGAGCAGCGCGACTTTGCCGAAATTGCCCGGGCCAGCGCCGAGTCCCTGCTGGGCATCGTCAACGACGTGCTCGACTTCTCCAAGATCGAGGCCGGCAAACTGGTGTTCGAGATGGCCGATTTCGACCTCGCCGACACGGTGGACGAGGCCTTCAGCCTGCTGGCCCGGAGGGCGCAGGACAAGGGCATCGACTTCAACGCGGTCGTGGAGCCCATTGTGCCCGCCGCCTTGCGGGGTGATGCCGGCCGGTTGCGGCAGGTGTTGGTGAACCTGCTGGGCAACGCGATCAAGTTCACCGAGCGCGGCGAGGTGTCCATGCGGGTGGAGCTGCTGGAGGAGAACGAGCGCGAGGCGCTGCTTCGCTTTATCGTGCGGGATACCGGCGTGGGCGTCAGCCCGGAGGACCAGCCCCGCCTGTTCCAGCCTTTCAGCCAGGCCGACGACTCCTTCACGCGGAAGTTCGGCGGCACCGGCCTCGGGCTGGTGATCAGCCGGCAGCTCGTCACGCTGATGAACGGCGAGATCGGTTTTGAGAGCGAACCGGGTCACGGCGCGGTCTTCTGGTTCACCGCCTGGCTGGGACGCAGCGCCAGCCCCGCGAGCACCGACATTAACCGGCGTCTGTCCCGTCTGTCCTTGCCCGGCCCGGTACTGGTGTTGGAGTCCCACGAAACGGCGCGCGAATCCCTGAAGGCATTGCTGGCCGGCTGGGAAGTGCCCTGTGTCGCCCCGGAAAACCCTGAAGAATTCGACCTGGTGACCCAACAGCCGGCTCCTGGCCTGGTGCTCATCGCCGCGCGGCGCCTTTCCGCCGACACCTTCCGCCGCCTCGTCGTCTGGCGTTCGCTGGTGCCCGCCCCCAAGCCCCGGATCGTGGTGCTGGCGGCCAACCTGATGTCCGAGGATCGGTCATTGGAATGCGATGATCTGCTGGTCCAGCCGGTTCGCCGACAGGATCTGCTGCGCCAGTTGGAGCTGGCCGCCACCTCCTCCCAGCCGGCGGACGGTGAGGCGGCTTCCACGACGCCGACGCCCGATGAGACGGTGCGGCATCCGGGCGGCCGCCCCCTGAGCATCCTGGTGGCCGAGGACAATGCCGTGAACCAGAAGGTCATCGAGCACCAGCTGGAACGGATGGGCTGTGAGGCGCGCATTGTGGCCAACGGGCTGGTGGCGGTGGATGCCGCCATTGCCGGCAATTATGATCTCATCCTGATGGACTGCCAGATGCCGGAACTGGACGGTTTCGGCGCGACCCGCCGGTTGCGGGAACTGGCGGCGAAATCGGACAGCGGGTTCATCTGCCCGTTCATTATCGCGATGACGGCCAATGCCATGCAGGGCGACCGGGACCGGTGCATGCAGGCGGGCATGGATGATTACATCGCCAAGCCGGTGCGCACGCCGCAGCTGAAGGCCGTGCTGGAACGCACGGTGCTGCGGATTGCCGTCCGCGATGCCAAGCTGCAGGCCAGGGAGGCTAAGGTGCCTCCACCGCTTCCCGGATCTGCCGCCTGAATTCGGCGATGCCCTCGCCAAAGGCGGCGGAGATCGGCAGCACCGGGATTTTGCGCACCTTGCGCTTGAACTGTTTCAGGTTCGCCTCGGCGGCGGGTTCGTCGATCTTGTTCGCCACGACCAGCCGCGGTTTCTCCAGCAGCGCGGGATCATAGAGCTCCAGCTCCTGCAGCAGGCTGCGGTAATCATCCCACGGGGCGCGGTTGTCCGTACCGGCCATGTCGAGCAGGATGACCAGGTACTTGCAGCGGGCGATATGACGCAGGAACGCATGCCCTAAACCCACGTTGTTGTGCGCCCCGGCGATCAGCCCGGGGACGTCGCAGACGGTCAGGCGGAAGAAATCGGGATACTCCAGGATGCCGACCTGTGGCGTCAGCGTGGTGAAGGGATAGGCCGCAATCTTTGGCCGGGCGTGCGAAATCGCGGCCAGCAGCGTGGACTTGCCCGCGTTGGGATAGCCCACCAGGCCTACCTCGGCGACCATCCGCAGCTCGAACAGGAATTCGCCTTCGGTGCCGTACTCGCCCGGCTGCGCGAAGCGCGGCGCCTGCCTGACGCTGGTCGCGAAGTTCCGGTTGCCGAGTCCGCCCCGCCCACCCTTGCATAGGATGAATTGCTGGCCGTTTTCGGTGAGATCGCAGACGAGTTCGCCCTTTTCACGGATGCGGGCGACCGGGTCTTCGACGGGCTCGGTTTCCAGATTGATCTCCAGCGCCTTCGCCCGGTTGGCGGTACGGATGACCGGCCGTTTCGCGGAGCTGACGGTGATTTTTTTTCCGTCGCCCGTTTCCTCGGTCTCTTCGACCTCGGCGTTCCGGTCGATGGCCTGGCCAATACGCCAGACCAGGGTGCCGCAGGGAACCCGGATGATGAGATCCTTGCCGGCGGGACCATCCATGCCCTTGCCCATGCCGGGATGGCCGTCATCGGCGATCAGGCGGGGGACATAGAACTGGTTGATCAGGTTGTTGAGGTCGTGATCGGCGATCAGGATGACGTCGCCACCCCGGCCGCCATTGCCGCCGCTGGGGCCGCCCTTGGTGACATAGGCCTCGCGATGGAACGCCACGCAGCCTTTGCCGCCGTGGCCGGCGCGGGCCAGGATCTTGATCTCGTCGATGAACATGGCGGGAAGGTAACCGTTGAAACAAAAAGGGCGAGGCTTGCGGCCCCGCCCTGAAAAATAAATGCGGCTGGCGTCAGTTCGTGGCCACTTCCGCAGCGGCGACCGTTTCCGGCACGGGCACGATGTGCACGCGGCGGCGGTGCTTGTCGAACTTCACGTGGCCGCTCGCGAGGGCGAACAGGGTCCAGTCGCGGCCGATGCCGACGTTCTCGCCGGCGTGGAACTTGGAGCCACGCTGGCGGATGATGATGGTGCCGGCGTTGATCAGCTCACCGCCAAAGCGCTTCACACCGAGGCGTTTTCCGTGACTGTCACGTCCGTTGCGGACACTTCCTTGACCTTTCTTATGTGCCATAGCTTCCTCCGTTCAGTTGAAATTGTTAGGCGGCGATCTCCTTGATCGTGATCTTGGTGAGCTTCTGGCGGTGGCCCTGCTTCTTGTGGTAGCCCTTGCGGCGCTTCATCTTGAAGATGATCACCTTGTCGGCCTTCGTCTGGGCGACGATGTCGGCCATGACCTTCGCGCCGGGGACCGTGGGGTTGCCCACGGTGATGACTCCGTCCTTGTTGACCAGCAGCACCTGTTCAAAGGTGTGGGTCACGCCGGGAGCCAGCTCCAGCTTTTCGATTTCCAAAGTGTCGCCAGCGGCTACGCGATACTGCTTACCGCCTGTTTGAATCACTGCATACATAGTTGTCGCCTCGTAAAAAGAGCTGCGAAGTAATCAAACGGCAGGATTGGTGTCAACGTAACTTTGCCGGAAACTTGGGTTGATTAAACTGGGCCGTCGCGTAGTCCATGTGCCCGCATGAAGTTTCCCGCAATCCTAGTCTCCTTGGGACTGTTGTCGCTGGCCGCCCATGGGCAGGCCACCCAGACCCCCACCACCGGCACGGGCGCGCCAGGTTCCGGCGCCCCTTCCTGGATGCCTCCCGAATCCGATTTCCGCGAAGTGGTCCTCGATGAGGACCAGGTCGTGAACGGCCAGCCCACCGACACCATCATCGACCCGATGGAAATCGCCGTCGCCAAGGATGGCCGCGTCTTCTGGGCCGAGCGCAAGGGCGTCGTGAAGATGTGGCTGCCCGCCACCAAGACCACGTCCGTGATCGCCAACATCCCCGTCTTCGACGGCCTCGAAGAGGGCATGCTCGGCATCACGCTGGACCCGAACTTCCTCAAGAACGGCTGGATCTACCTCAACCATTCGCTGGTGGAGACCACCAACGAAGGGCCCGAGCCGCACTACCGGCAGGGGAGCAAGGGCAAGACCGGCAAGATCCGCGTTTCCCGCTACACGCTCACGGGCGACGCGCTCGATATCGCCAGCGAGAAGACCATCATCGAGGTTCCGGTGCAGCGCGAACAGTGCTGCCACGTCGGTGGTTCGCTGACGTTTGACGCCAAGGGCAATCTGTACATGTCCATCGGCGACAACTCCAACCCCTTCGATTCCGACGGCTATTCGCCCAGCGATCCGCGCCCGGGCCATTACCCGTGGGACGCGCAGCGTTCCGCCGCCAATTCCGATGCGCTGGCCGGAAAAATCCTCCGCGTCAAGCCCAGGGCTGAGGGCGGCTACGACATCCCGGCGGGCAACCTCTTCAAGCCCGGCACCCCAAAAACACGTCCCGAGATTTACGTGATGGGAAACCGGAACTGCTTCCGCATCGCCGTGGATCAGAAGACTGGCTACCTCTACTGGGGCGAGGTCGGCCCCGATGCTGGGAACAATGATCCCAAGCGCGGACCGGCCGGACACGACGAAATCAACCAGGCCCGGGTCGCCGGCTACTTCGGCTGGCCCTATTTCGTCGGTGACAACAAGCCCTACGCGAAGACCGACTTCGTCGCGCGCCAGGTGCATCAGGATGCCGTGGCCGCCCGCGAGAAAGTGAAGAAGGAAAACGCGCAGGCGAAGAAGGAAGGAAAGCCCGAGGCGGAGCTGCCCCCCGCGCCCGCGCCGTGGCCCGCGGCTGATTTCACGCCCGAGTTCTATGATCCCGCCCATCCGGTGAACGACTCGCCGAACAACACCGGCATCCGCGACCTGCCGCCGGCCATGCCCGCGTTCATCTGGTATCCGCCGTCGCCCTCCGCGAAATTCCCGGTGCTCGGCAGCGGTGGCCGCACCGCGATGGCCGGCCCGGTCTATTACTTCGACCCGAACCTGAAGTCCGACCGCAAGCTGCCCAAGGAGTTCGACCACACGCTCTTCATCTACGAGTGGAGCCGCAACTGGATCATCGCCGTGAAACTTGACGAGAAGGACAACATCGCCAAGGACGCCAACGGCAAGCTGATGATGGCGCGCTTCATGCCCAATACGCGCATCCAGCGCCCCATGGACATGGAACTCGGCCCCGACGGCTGCCTCTACGTGATCGAGTATGGAAAGGAGTGGGGCAACAACAAGGACACCAAGATCCTCCGCCTCGAGCACACCCCCGCCGCAGTCAACTGAGCCGACGCGAGATTTTTCAGGCCGTCCTTTGCCCGCATGGGTGAAGGGCGGCTTTTTATTTGGAGCGGTTCCAGACCGGAGGTGGCGAAATACGGGAGCGATCCGATCCGTAGTCAAGCTGATCGCCGTTTATGAAGGCCGCATTATCCTGATGCGCTGGTGGGGCGTCGCTGCGGCGACGCCCATTATTTGCCGCCCCGCGAGCGTAGCGCCGCAGGCGGCGCGGCTGCTTCAAGCCCAAAGTGCACGGCGGTCCGAGGGCATCATACGGCTTTGCCAGAGGGTATGCTGCTTTCGGTCGGGTACGCCTGTGCGGAAGCGCCCCAACGACGCTGGCGCTGGTCGGGACGAAATCATGGGCGTCGCCGCAGCGACGCCCCACCAGCGCTTCGGGTTAGCGCGTCTGTCGCAAACGGTGAATGCATCGTCGGTAGATCGAGTTGTAGGAGAGCCGGACGTTTCGGCTGAAGTGTCCTTGAACAATAAAATGCATGGGAATCCAGACTGGCCTTTGCCGGCTCCGGCCGCTGAAATCGGCGCATGATTCACCTGCGGATGCCGTTCGTGCTGGTCTGTCTGACGCTAGGACTGGTCGGCCAAAGCCTCGCCGGCACGTTTCCGGAGATTTACAACACCGACCCGCCGGACCACGTCCCCATGCCGGCGGCGGAAGCGGCGAAGACCTTCAAGATGCCGCCGGGGTTCAAGGTGTCCCTGTTTGCGGCCGAGCCCGATGTGCAGCAGCCGATCGCAATGACCTTTGATGCGAAGGGCCGGCTCTGGGTCGCGGAAGATTACACCTACGCCGACGCCAAGGAGGGCTTCGCCACGAACCTGAACGACCGCATCGTGATGTTCGAGGATGCGGACAATGACGGTCACTTCGACAAGCGCACGGTCTTCTGGGATCAGGGCAAAATCCTCACCAGCATCGAGATCGGTCGCGGCGGTGTGTTTGCGCTGTGCGCACCGAAGCTGCTCTTCATCCCCGACCGCGATGGCGATGGCGTGCCCGATGGGGAACCGCAGGTGCTGCTCGACGGCTTCGACACGACCACGGGCAGCCGTCACACCTTCGCCAACGGCCTGCGCTGGGGACCGGATGGCTGGCTCTGGGGCCGCGTGGGCATTTCGAGCACCGCGCACATTGGCCTGCCCGGCACCCCGGCGAACCAGCGTCTGCTGATGGCGGGCGGCATCTGGCGGTATCATCCGGAACGGAAAGTGGTGGAGGTGGTGGCCCAGGGCACGACCAACCCTTGGGGGATGGACTGGAACGAGGTCGGCGAACCGTTCTTCATCAACACCGTCATCGGGCATCTCTGGCACGCGATTCCCGGGGCGCACTTCCGACGCATGTATGGTGATGATCCGGACCCGCACACCTACGGCCTGATCGAGCAGCACGCCGATCATTTCCACTTCGACACCGGTGCCGGCTGGACCAAATCGCGCGCCGCCTTCGACGGCAGCTCGTTTGCGGCGGGCAGCGACAGCCTGGGCGGCGGTCATGCGCACGCGGGCCTGATGATCTACCAGGCGGACAACTGGCCGGCGCAATATCGCGGCCGCCTTTTCACACTGAACCTGCACGGACGGCGCATCAACGAGGAGCGGCTGGAGCGCAGCGGCTCGGGCTATGTCGGCCGGCATGAGCCGGATTTCCTCAGCGTGGGCGATACGTGGTTCCGGGGCATCGACCTGATCCAGGGGCCGGATGGCGGCGTCTTCATTTCCGACTGGTCCGACACGGGCGAATGCCATGACCAGGACGGCATCCACCGCACCTCGGGACGCATTTACAAGGTGACGTACGGCGACACCCAGAAGCCGGTGTTTGGCGATCTGCAGAAACTTCCGCTCGAGCAACTGGTGCCGCTGCTGTTCGACCGCAACGAATGGCTGGCCCGGCACGCGCGGCAGGCGCTCGCTGACCGACGCGTGGCCGGCCTGGCTGCGTCGCAGGTCACCGAGCTGGTGAAGGCACTCCGCGAGCGTTTCAGCAGCGAGAAAACGGTGGGTGGCCAGTTACACGCTTTGTGGGCCTTGCACGTGTTGGGTGCCCTGAATGTGGACCGGCTGATTGACCTCACGGAAAATCCCGACGAGCACATCCGCAGCTGGGCGATACGCCTGCTGGTGGAATACCCCGACAACATCGCGCCGTTGACGGTGTCCCGCCTGATCGAACTGGGGCGGAGTGATGCTTCAGCCCTGGTCCGGCTTTACCTTGCTTCCGCGTTGCAGCGCCTGCCGCTGGATTCGCGCCGTGGACTGGCCGATGCGCTGGTCCGCCATGCCGAGGACGTGGACGACCACAATCTCGGCCTGATGATCTGGTACGGCATTGAGCCACTCGTGGCCGCCAAACCGGATGCGGGCGTGGCCCTCGCGCTGGCCAGTCGGTATCCGGTGCTACGGGAGTACATCGCGCGTCGTTATGCCGAAGACTTGGAAAAGAATCCTGCACCGCTGGACGGCCTGCTCGCGCTGTCGCTCGGCGGGGACACTGGGTTTAAGGCGGATCTCGTGCGCGGGATGAGCGATGCGGTGCGCGGCTGGCATCAGGCGAAGTCACCCAAAATGTGGGCAACCTTTGCCGCCAAAGCATCGGCGAACCCCGATCCGGGCACCAAGGAAAAGGTACGCGATCTCGGCATCCTCTTCGGCGACGGGCGGGCGCTCGATGAACTGCGTGGCGTGGTCACCAATGCCAACGCTGTCGCGACCGTGCGCCTGACGGCTTTGAAGAGCCTGCTCGACAGCCGCGCCGACAATCTTGTGCCGCTGCTGAAGCAGCTCATCAATGATACGGTGCTGCGTCACGCTGCGCTCATCGGGCTCGTGCAGCTGGGCGATCCGGAGGGGCCGGCCCTGGCCACCGGCCGTTATGCCTCGGTTCCGGCGGAAAGCCGGCCGGCGTTGCTGGCGGCGCTGGTGGCGCGACCGGCTTCCGCCCGCGTCCTGCTGGACGCGGTGGCCGAAGGGAAAATTCCGCGCGTCGAGGTTACCCCGTTCCTGGGCCGGCAGATTTCCAGCCTGAACGACGCGGCCCTGAGCAAACAGCTCGTCGAGGTCTGGGGCGTTGTCCGACCGACGGCGGCGGACAAGCGGATGGCTATCGAGCGTTTTCGTGGGCAACTGACGCCGGCCAATCTCTCGGCCGCCGATCTTTCGCGCGGTCGTCAGACCTTCACCCAGCTCTGTGCCCCGTGCCATCGGCTCTATGGCGAGGGCGGTCAGGTGGGACCCGATCTGACCGGCTCGGGCCGGGCGAATCTGGACTACCTGCTCGACAACGTGATCGATCCCAGCGCGGTCGTTCCGGCGGATTTCCGCATGGCAATCGTGACCCTGAAGGATGGCCGGGTGCTCAACGGCGTCCTGCGCGAACCGAATGCGCGCACGATCACGGTCCAGACCCAGACGGAGCGCGCAGTGGTGGAGCGCAGCGAGATTACGACGCTGGAAACATCCGAGCAGTCCATGATGCCGGAAGGCCTGCTGGAATCGCTCAAGCCCAACGAGGCGCGGGATCTGGTGGGATATCTCATGCACCAGGGCCAGGTGGCGTTGCCGGCAGGAAAGTAGGGCAGGGCGGCTGGCGGTTGCCTTCGCGGAGCGCCGGTCTCCGACCCGGCGTGAAGGCTTCTCTCACTCGGCCGCGCCGGATCGGAGATCGGCGCTCCGTGCCGTAGATGGCACGGCCACGCGATCCGACCCAGCCATTCGCATTTCGGGCCGGAGCTTTGACCGGCTCTCGCGGCTCTGTTTCACTCCCGCCGCATGATTCTTGCTGGCGACATTGGTGGCACCGGTTCCCGTTTCGGACTGTTCGACATCCGGGACGATCGGCCATTTGCGGTGGCCATCGCGAAGTATTCCAGCCGGTCGCATCCGCAGCTGGAGGATATCGTCGCCCAATTTCTGCAGGAGCATCCGGGGCAGGTGACCGCCGCGTGCTTTGGGATTGCGGGCCCGGTTCTCGGCGGTGAGGTCATCACGCCGAACTTGCCGTGGCATATTCGCGCAACCTCGCTGGCGCAGCTGCTCGGTCTTCCCCACGTCTCACTGATCAATGACTTGGAGGCCAATGCCTACGGCGCGGCCGCGCTGCCGGAATCGGATTTCGAGGCGCTGCAAAAAGGCGTGTCCGATGACAAGGGAAATGCGGGCATCATTTCCGCCGGAACGGGGCTGGGGCAGGCCGGCTTCTACTACGACGGCGCCCGGCTGCGTCCCTTTGCGAGCGAGGGCGGGCACGTGGATTTTGCACCGCAGAGCGATCTGGAGATCGAGCTGCTCGTGTTCCTGCGGGGGAGGTTCGGGCACGTCAGCTATGAGCGCGTGCTTTCGGGACCGGGCCTCGTGAACATCTTTGATTTTCTGCGGGCCACGGGGCGGGGCGAGGAGCCGGCGGCCTTTGCCGCCGAAGTGGTGACGGGCGCCTCCGCCTCGGTCATTTCCCAGGCGGCGCTGGCCGGCACGTCGTCGCGGGCGGCACAGGCGCTGGACATTTTCACCAGCCTCTACGGGGCGGAGGCGGGCAACCTCGCCCTGAAAATGAAGGCC
Organism: uncultured Verrucomicrobiota bacterium; assembly: GCA_903922605.1. Classification (GTDB taxonomy): domain Bacteria; phylum Verrucomicrobiota; class Verrucomicrobiia; order Limisphaerales; family UBA9464; genus CAIVQB01. The sequence goes on along the minus strand of CAIXUG010000016.1, from coordinate 90,615 downwards.
ACGCGCGACGTGCTCATCGGCGGCGGCATCGCCCCCAAGATCATCGCCAAGCTGCGTGAACCACGTTTTCTGGAGGCCTTCCTCGACAAGGGCCGGATGCGGCCGCTGCTCGAGAAAATTCCTGTGCGCGTGATCCTGAACGACCAGTGCGCGCTGCTCGGGGCGGCGCTCTATGCCGGTCTGGAAAGCGGCGAGGTGAAGCACGCGGCTGTGGCCTGAGTAGGGAATCCCCCCACTTTTCATTAGTCCTTCCCGATGCTTCTTTCGCACTCTCCGAGACAATGTCAGCCAGTCCGACCACTCCAGCCGCACCCGCGCCCGTCACTCCGGCGCTGACCAAGGGGCAGACTTTCCTGCGCCGCCTCGGCAGCACGGTCGTGCTGTGGACCATCGTGCTGACGGCCATCTTCTCGACCAATGTGCTGGTCGCGAACTACGTCTTCCTGCTGCTCATGCTGTTGCTGGCCGGCACGGGGCTGCTGGAGTTTTACGGACTGGTCGAGAAGCGCGGCCTGGTATGTTTCAAGGCGTGGGGTGTCTTTGGCGGGCTGCTGCTGATGACGAGCACCTTCTTTTACATCACCTCCTATCTGCCCACCGTGGGCAAGTCCGCGCTGCCCTCCAAGACCGGTGATTTCGAGTCGGTCGTGCTGATCCTGTTTGTGCTGGGGTTGTGCGTGCGGCAGTTCGTGTCGAAGACCAACACGGCCGGCATCCTCGCGATTTCGACGACGCTCTTCGGCCTGATGTATGTCCCGTGGCTGCTGAATTTCATCCAGAAGATCAATTTCTTCCCCGGGGTGGATGGCCGCTACTACGTGCTCTATTTCATCGTCGTCACCAAATTCAGCGACGTGGGCGCATACTGCGTGGGCTCGCTCATCGGGAGGCACAAGATGATCCCCCGCATCAGTCCCGGCAAAACTTGGGAAGGTTTCGGCGGGGCGATCGCAGTCTCGACGGCCGCAAGCGTGGCCTTTGCGCACTTTGTTCACGGGCATCTCAAGGAAGTCTCTGTGGTGGATGCGGTGATCCTCGGGGTCGTGCTGAGCGTCTCAGCGGTGATTGGCGACCTGATCGAATCGCTCTTCAAGCGGGAGGCGGGCGTGAAAGATTCCGGCAAATTCTTTCCCGGCATCGGCGGCATTCTGGACCTGCTCGACAGCCTGCTGTTCAACGCGCCGCTGATGTACCTCTACCTCCGCCACGTGCTGACCCGCTGAGTGGCAACCGGTTCCGACGGGGCCGGAGCGTACCCTGCCTGAGCTCTTGGCGGAATATGGCTTTCGTGTTACACCAAGCCCATGCCGGACCTCAGTCCGTCAGCCGAGCCGACGTCGCATGTCGCACGTTTCGCCGTTCTGGATTCTTCCATCCAGGGCCATGGAGCTTTCGCCATGCAACCCTTTGAAGCGGGCGAACGAATCGTCAACTACGGCGGCGAACGTATCTCCAAGGCGGAATCCCTCCGGCGTTGTGAGGCTGGCAACCCCTACATTTTTGCCCTCGACGACCGTTGGGACCTCGATGGCAACCGCCCCGACAATCCGGCCCGTTTTTTCAACCACTCCTGCCAGCCCAACTGCGAGGCGCAGTTGGAAGATGGCGAGATCTGGATCGTCGCCCTGCGTGACATCCGTCCGGGCGAGGAACTGAGTTTCGATTACGGCTACAGTCTGGAGGAATACCGGGGGCATCCCTGCCGATGCGGTGCTCCGGGCTGCTGCGGCTATATTGTGGCGGAACAGTTTCGCGAGGCCGTGGCGCTACAGGAGGCTGGTTTCAGCTCGGACCGCATGGTGCGGCAGGCGTGAAGTGCTGCCCTGATTTCCAATTGGCGATTGGCAATTTCCAATCGGAAATGCCTCACCCTCCGGTGGGCTTGCCCTTCCTCCACTCGGTCTTGGGCGGTTCCTCCAAGCCCAGTACGCGGTAGCTGGTGCGAAAGTGCATTTTGGCGACCTTGGGCAGCGCTTCCGCCCCGTGCTTGGCCACGAATTCCTTGGCCGCCGTTTCTACTGCTGCTGAGGCGCCCTTCGGCAGCTTCAGGCCGAACTGCTTCTCGAGTGCCTTCAGCCGGGTGACAAATTCGTGCCTCGCGAGGATCGAGGCTGCGGCGACCGCGATGTCCTCTTCGGCCTTGTGGCGCTGCACCAGCTCAATCTCGCGTCCGAGGCTCATCAGCGCCTTGGCGACCGTCGCCTTGTCCTGTGCGAACTGGTCGCTGATCGCGCGGATCGGCGGCGGGTTCATCTGGTCGCGGTGCAGCATCAGGTTCTCGATCACGCGGGCGTGGCCCCAGGCGAGCACGCGGTTGACCGAACCGGTGGTCTTGTGCATCCGGTTGTAGGCCTCGCAGCCGATGGGCACGACTGAGGTCACGCAGCCCGGAGTGTCGCGGATCAGCTCGGCAAACTTCGCGATCTGCGCATCGCTGCCGATGCTCTTGGAATCGCGGATGCCGCTGTCCTGCCAGGCGCGGATGACGGCCGCATTCACATAGACGCCGGCGATGCAAAGAGGTCCGAAGAAGTCGCCCTTGCCCGATTCGTCCACGCCAAGGCGGGGATGCAGCAGTTCGGGATTCAGCACCGCCTCATAGCCCAGCTTCGCGACTCCGACCACCTCCGGCTCCAGCGTGAACTCGACGAACTCCTTCGTACCCTTGCCCTGCACCACGAGCTTGCCCGACTCGTAAAACGTCACGTTGTGGTCCGGTTTCACGCCGCTGAAGCGGGCATACGGCACCTCCCGTAAGGCGTAGCCACGGTCACGCACGATGGCTTCGAGCGTGACGGCCTGTTCCGGCGTAAGTTTCGCGGTGTAACTGGTCAAGACGCCGGAGAATCGAAGTTCAAAGCTCAAAGTTCAAAGCTCAAAAACTTGGCGGCAGCGTGGTTTGGTCCGTTCCTGTTTTCCTGTTGTCCAAATTCATCAGTGCTTCCCCCTTTGCGTCTTCGCGTCTTTTTTGTTCATCCTCTACGCTTAACCGCGTGTCTCGTACCAAATCTGCGCCTACCATTCCGGACCCTGTTTTCGGGGAGGTGGTGCCGTTGCTGCTCGCGTGGTTTGTGGCGCACGCGCGGAACCTGCCGTGGCGGCGCACGCGCGACCCCTACGCGATCTGGATTTCGGAGATCATGCTGCAGCAGACGCAGGTGAAGACCGTCATCCCGTACTGGGAGCGCTGGCTCCGCGCACTGCCCGATGTGCGCTCTCTCGCGGAGGCTCCCGAGGACCGCGTGCTCAAGCTCTGGGAAGGCCTCGGCTACTACACCCGCGCCCGCAATCTCCAGCGTGCTGCCCGCGTCGTGCTCGCGGAACACGGCGGGACGTTCCCTGACGATCACCCCGCATTGCTCGCGCTGCCCGGCATCGGCCGCTACACCGCCGGTGCCATCGCGAGCATCGCCTTCAACCAGCCCGCGCCGATTCTCGACGGCAACGTCATCCGCGTGCTCACGCGCGTTTTCGCGCTGCCCGGCGACCCGAAAGAAAAGCAGCTAAACGCTCGCCTCTGGCAATTGGCTGAAGAATTGGTGGCAGCTGCAGCTGCCACGAAACTCGTAAATCGTAAATCGCAAATCGTAAATTACTCCGGTCCTTGCTCGATGCTGAACCAGTCGCTCATGGAACTCGGGGCCACCGTCTGCACGCCGCGCGCGCCGACCTGCCTCGTCTGCCCTCTGACGGTCCATTGCGTCGCCTGCCGCACCGGTCGCGCCGAGGAGTTCCCACAGTTGGCCGCGCGCGCCGCGGCGACAGAGCGTCGTTTCGTGGTCGCCGTGCTGGAACGCGGCGGCAAGGTGCTCGTCCGCCAGCGCCCGGCGAAGGTCGTCAACGCCGGCCTGTGGGAATTCCCCAACGAGGAGCTGACTGACCTGGAAGCCGATGCGGCTGTGTCTGCTGCAAAATGGCTCGGCCTATCCGCCGCCACGCTGAAGCCGCTCAAGCCGGTGAAGCACACCATCACCCGCTACCGGATCACGCTGGATATTTTTCGCATCGGCGCGGGAAAGAAATCCTTGCCGGTGGAATCCGGCGCGATCTGGAGCGATCTTGCCAACTTGGAACACCTGGCGTTTACCAGCGCCCACCGGCGGATTGTCAGACAACTTGCATAAGTCCGGGCAACTATAAGCCAGATGTTCAAAAGTAAGCGTCAGCTATGGCGGGGTGGTGGCGTGGTTCTGGCGCTGCTGTTGCTGCTACCGCTGCTGCTACTGTGGGCTCCACTGTTTTTGGGCCGACCGCACGATCCAAAGCTGGCGGCCAATTATCTTTCGCGCACCAATGGCTCAGGGCAGTTGGTCGTCCGGATCGGGGTGACAAATGTGGGCGATGTAACTGCCGTTCGTCTTCCCTACTGCAGTCTGAACAAGACGAACCAATGGTTTACGCTCAACGCGGGAGTTCGCGCAGGGGCGCACCGCCTTTTGCCCGGGCAGGGTGACGTGATTCAACTGGTGGTGCCATCGTCGGCGATGTCTGCCCATTGTTGGATTACCTGCTATTATGCCCGCGATGGGCTGCGGACCCGGATATACGAATGGCAGCGGGACTCGGTTTTGCCGGGGTCGTTGATCAGCCGGTTGATCCCGTCATATTTCACGGAAATGCCTGTTCAATTCGGCGCCTCGACCGGCTGGATCGACGAATGAGAGGGGCAGCAAACTGGTTGCGCTTTCTGTGTGGCCGAGGCACGAACTCCGTATGCGCTCCCAACCCCTGATCTGTGTTCACGATGTCGAGGCCTGCAGCCGTTGGTATCAGCGGTTGCTGGGGCTGAAAAGCGCGCATGGCGGTGGCGATTATGAGCGGCTGGAACTGGCCGGCCGGCTGGTCCTGCAACTCCACCGCTGGGATGTCTCCCATGACCACGGGCCGATTGGCGATCCCGCGCTTCGCCCTTACGGCAATGGCGTGCTCCTGTGGTTCCAGATTGAAGACTTCGACGCGGCGGTCACGAGAAGTCAGGAACTGGAGGCCGAGGTCATCATGCCGCGCCACTCCAACCCGCCGGATCGCAACGGCGGCCCGAACCACTGGGAAATCTGGCTGCGTGATCCGGAGGGTTACAAGGTGGTGCTCTCCAGCCCGGATGGCACGGCAGATGGGAATTGGAAACCAGGAATGGTGTAGTAATCAGTGAACCAGTGATCAGTAATCAGTGGGTCAGTGTCGGTTGGGCGATTACTGGTTTCTTTACCAGGGTGGTCCAGACGGCGACGGCGGCTACGACCAGAGCCAGCGTGCGGAAGGCCATGGCGTAGGAGCCGGTGGCCTTGACCACTTCCGCGAGGAGCAGGGGGCCGACGGCGGAGGCGACCACAGTGAGTGTCTGGGCGGCACCCTGGATCAGGCCGAGATGGTCACGCCCGTACAGCCGGACCCAGACGGCGAAAAAAAGGACCATCACAAATCCGCCGGCAAGGCCCATCACGACGGCCTGCGCCATGAGACCGGCCATTGAACTCAGGTGGGGCAGGGCGATGAGGCAGCCGGCCAGCAGCGCAAGCGCGAGCGCCATGAGCCGGTTGAGCGGCCAGCGGTCAGACAGCCAGCCACCGAGGAAGTTTCCCAGAAGCCCGGTCAGGGCGGTGACAGCCAGCGTGGTATGATAGGCGGAGGCGGCGAAGCCACGTTCGGCGAGGATGGATTCGTTGAACAAGCCGACGCCCGAGGCCACCAGGCCGTAGAGCGCCGAACCGAGGCCAAAAGCCCAAAATGCCGGAGTACGCAAAGTTTCACCCAGCGTGAACGAGACGGTTGTGGCTTCCGTTGCCGTGGACGACGCGGGTCCATCCACCTCCATGCCGCAGGATTCAGGGCTGCGCCGGACGAAGATCCAGGCCAGCGGCGCCAGACCCAGCAGGAGCGCCCAGCCGATGCCATTCCAGGCCACTCGCCAGCCCTGCTGCTGCACGACATGGCCCACCCACGGAAAGGCCGCCATGAAGCCAATGCTGAGCACCACGGTGTAGAGCGCCATGGCCAGCGGCAGGCGGCGCGCAAACCACTGCGGCACCACGCTCAGGCTGGCGACTGACAGGGCGCTCTGCCCCAGGGCCCGGGTCAGGGTGATTGCCACGACAAGCCACGCGACCGTGGAGACGCGGCCCATGCCGAGGACCACGCCACCCAAACCCAAGGCCAGGGCCGTGAGCACCGCGCGCGAGCCAAAACGGTCGATCAGCCGGCCAAAACCCAGACAGGCGATCGCGCCCAGCAAGGTGGCGACGAGATTGATCTGGGCGAAGGCGACGCGGTCGAGCTTCAGGTCACCCAGAAGCGATTCAGTGATGAGACCGAGACCCTGAGTACGGCCTGGCAGGGTGCCGACCATGGCCAGTGCGGCCACCACGAGATTCACCCAGCCGTAGTAGAACGGCAGCCGGGTGGCGAACGCGGGTGGCTTCGGGATCGGTGACGCAACAGCGGTCATGCCGGCTGACAATAACGCGACGTGGTTCGGAGGCGAACGGTTTCAGCCTGCTGGCCGGAGGGCCGTTCGGCGTCAAGGTGCGGCTGGAGCCCCGCCTTTCAGGAACCGGGCGTGCATCTCGGCCGTAAGGGATTCCACCCGCTCGGTGAGTTCCTTGGTGATGGTGGTTAGCTGGGTGTTTTGCTGCATCAGTTCGACCAGCAGCGCGGTCTGTTGCGCGGCTAGGGCCTGGCGCTGCTCGTTGGCCTTGGCGAGATCCTCGCGATGCAGCGCGTCGGCCTCGGCGTGCGCCTTGTCGCGGTCGGCCTGCCGCGTCTGCGCCAGCAGGATGAGCGGTGCGGCGTAGGCGGCCTGGAGGCTGAACGCAAGATTCAGCAGGATGAAGGGGTACAGGTCGAACTTCGTGACCCCGGTCACGTTCAGTCCGATCCAGATTGCGACGATGGCCGATTGGCCGACCAGAAACACGGGCGTGCCGAAGAAACGCGCGAACGCCTCGGCCTTCAGCGCGAACCAGTCCTGCCCGAATGCCGACGCCAGATGCTGGTGTGGGTGGTGAAAGCGAAAGTGGTGTCCAGCGGTCGGCTTTTCGGCGGAGCCGTGGTTTTTGGGAGGCGTGTTCATGATGGCAGATTGAGATTGGAATCCTGGTCGGAACGCCGTGCGGCTTGCGCTGCCGCCCAGCTCCCCCACAATGCGCCCATGTCGTTCCGTTGGCCCGTCCTTTTCCTCACCATGCTCGTCTGGATGTCCGATGCCTATGCCGATCAGCCGCACGAACCGACGGTGTTTGAGCCGGAAATCCGCAAGTTCGAGGTGGTGGACCAGCGCACGCCGCCGCCGACCAATGCGATCCTGTTCACCGGCAGCTCCAGCATCCGCTTTTGGACCAACCTGACCGCCGATTTTCCCCGGCGGGTGGTGCTGAACCGGGGCTTTGGCGGTTCGCACATGAGCGATCTGCTGCACTACTTCGACCGGGTCGTGGTGCCCTACCATCCCCAGCGCATCGTGGTGTATGAGGGCGACAACGATCTCGCGGCCGGCAAGACCCCGGAGGCCGTGCTGAAGGATTACGAGGAATTCGTGCGGCTCGTGGAAACGCAGCTGCCCGGCACGCCGATCGTCTTTCTCGCGGTGAAACCCAGCCGGGCGCGCCTGGCCCTGATGCCCGTGCAGCGCCAGTTCAATGCCAGCCTGAAGGCCTACGTGAAGGGGCATCCCCGGCTTTCGTTTGTGGACACCTTCACCCCGATTCTCGACGCGACGGGACAGCCGCGCGCCGACCTGCTGCGCGAGGATGGCCTCCATCTGAATGCGAGCGGCTATGCGGTCTGGCGCGGGGTCGTGGAAAAGTTTTTCGTGGTGCATCCGATGAAGTAGGTTCAGGCCGTGGTGGAAATGAAAAAATCCCGGGCCCGGTGGCTCATCCCCCTGCTGCTTGCCGTCGTGCTGGTGGCTCTGGGATCGCGTGGAAGGGGTGGTCCGCCGTTCATGCGGTTGCCCGGCGCCACCGGGCCGGCTCCCGCCTGGTCCATGAAAGATCTGGAAGGCCGCACGGTGTCCTCGACGAACTTCACCGGGAAGGTCGTGCTGCTGAATTTCTGGGCGACCTGGTGCCCGCCCTGCCGTGAGGAGATTCCCGACCTGGTCGCCTTTCAGGCCGCGCACGCAACCAACGGCTTCACGGTGGTGGGTGTGGCGATGGATGAGAACGGGGTGGAGGCGGTGAAACCGTTCGCGCAGGCCCACAAGCTCAACTATCCCGTGCTGCTCGTCTCACCCGAAGTGCTGCTGCAGTACGGCGGCGCGGTGCTTGATCCCACGGCGAGCATGCCGCTGCCGACGACCTACGTCATCGGGCGCGACGGCCAGTTTGTCGCGCACTACATCGGCGCGCTGACACCGGCGGAACTCGACAAGGTCGTGCTGCCATTGCTCACGACCCACTGACATGACCGAGACGACGTCCGGCCTGATCCTCCGCACGCGTCCGCTGACCGACACGAGCCTGATCGTCCACTGGCTGACTGCCGACCTGGGGCGGCTGGCCACAGTGGCACGCGGTGCGCGGCAGCCCAAGTCGGCCTTCGCGGGCAAGCTGGACTTCGGATACGAGGCGGGCTTCAGCTTCCAGCGCAGCCGCCGGTCCGAGCTGCACACCCTGCGCGAGGTCAGTGTCAGCAATCCCCGCAGCGGGCTGCGGACGGACTACGGCTATCTGGCGCAGGCCGCCTACGCGGTGGCGTTCATCGAGCAGGCGACGGAGACCGAAACCCCGCTGCCGGAAGTTCACGAACTCATGGCCGGCTTCCTCGACCATCTGCCACAGCAGCCCGCACAGGCCCGCAGCGTGTTTGCCTTCGAGTTGAAACTGCTTTCGACACTTGGGCTCGAACCCGAGGCGGAGGATTCAACGCTGAAGCCCGACTTGCAGGCGCTGCTGAACGAACTGCTCAGCGCGCCCTGGTCGGAACTGACCTTGCTGAAACCCGCGCCGGAGGACGTGCGCGCGCTGCGGCACTTCCTGCACCGTTTCATCATCTGGCACTGCCAGAAGCTGCCGAAGGGACGTGAGGAGGCGCTGAAGGCGGGCGGGAAGTGAGAAGCGCGCCGACCAATCACCGTTTGGGGTGGGAAAATGGGCACGGTGCACTGATAGGGCCGGGCTGCCGCTCCTGACCTAGAAGGTGACGTAGTCAAACCCGCTCCGCGCTCCGCACTCGCCGCTCCGCGTTCAAAATGGCCAGTTGAAGCCGGCCATGAAGTAGAGCGTGCCATCCAGCCGCAGCTCGGCCTCGCGGCCGCCGGTGCCAAAGCGGCTGTTGCCCAACGGGGAATACTGCACCCCCAAGTAAACGTCGGCGTTTTCGTCGGTGTGGAAGTAGAGCATCGCGTTCACATAACCGCCGTAGAGCAGGTCGGAATGGCCGACGCGTCCCGAGGTGTAGGCGGTGCTGCCGTCGGCGAAATGGATCGCCTCGTCGAAACGGTACTCGCCATCAAGGATGCCCAGGGAAAACCCGCCGCTGGCACTCCAGGCCCAACGTTCGGCGATCGGCCAGTAAAATGTTGGGCCGAGCCGGATGTTATAGAGCGTCACCTCGAGGCGACGGTCGCCGGTGATGGTGCCGGAGGTGAGGGTGTCGGGCAGCGCCGTGGCGATGTCGGGGATGACCGGCCCGATTCCTCCGGAGGTGCCGTTGTAAGGAGCCTGCGGCAGGGCGATGGAACCGGTGTCGAACTGGTTTGCCTGGCGGACAAATGACGCCGTCAACGGCCGCTGATCCCGGATGCTGATGGGCAGCCAGCCGAAGCCGAGTTCCCAGCCGATGCGGGTGCTCAGCCAGTCCGTGATGTGCCCGCCGTAGGCCAGGTCGAGCCCGGCATAGAACGTGTCGGACTGGGTCGTCTGGTCTTCCAGCGAGTAGCTCTGGGCGCTGTGAAAGGTCAGTTTGTGAGTGGTCGGGTCGTACTGGCTGCTGTTCTGGTAGCCCCAGTACGAGGTGAGGCCCTGGGCATTCTGCGTGTCATCCACGCGCACATACCCATCGTCATAGATGTGATCGACGCCGTGGACTCCCGCGGCTCCTGTCGGAGAGCCGGAAACCCCAAAGGTCCCGCTCTGCGAGAAACGGGCGTCAATGCCATAGGCCATGAGGGCACCGAGGCGGAAATTCCGCGTCCAATCGCTGTCGCCGAACGCGGCTTTCGGCGCGATTGCCAGGGCCAGGCTCGCGAGCGCGAAGGGGATCGGGGAAGAGCGGCGGTTCATGGCGGGCGTCAATCAGGGGAGCTCCAGCACCCGATAAAAGCGAACCGGGGCGTTGCTGGGAGCGGCGACGGTCTTGGGCGGGCCGTAGTCGAGCCATTGTGTGACGTCGGCCGGCGCGACGAAGCTGGGACGGACGGCCAAGGCGTTGGTGAAGCCGGCGTTGTCGCTGTAAATCACCGCATAGGTGTGACCGGCGACCGAAGGGAATTCCACCAGCATGCGTCCGGAGGCAAGCAGCTGGGTGATGCGGTTCGTGCCGAGTGGCGTGCCGGTCGGCAGGGACAGGACGTTGGCGGTGGTGGCCAGGGCGTTCAGGCCGGGATCGGCCACCGCCTGCCGCTGGGGCACGTACAGTTCGAGCACCAGATCGACGCTGTCCCCAGCGTCGAGGGCCGTGCCGAGCGTGACAAAAGGGCTGTTGTCATTGGTGCCGACCGCGTTGACGAGCCGGTTGGTCAGGCCGCTTATCACCAGGCGGGCGTCCGGGGCGTCGTTGGTGCCGGTGTTCGTCACCCGCACGACCTGTTCCATCAGGCCGGTCTGAGGATTGAACTGCTGCGGGGTGAGGATGGTGGCCGTCAGTTGGGTGGGCAGGGAAGTGCCCACCACAATCACGAGCGTGAACGTGTTGTCGTTGAAAAGATCCTCAATGTAGCCGTCGGCATCCGCCACGGCGGTCAGCGACAGCGCTCCGGAATTGGTGGGCTGGAGATCGAGTGCCAGCTGCTGGAAAGCCCCGGCGACCAGCGGGCTGAGCTGCACCGAGACGGTCTGCCCGTTCGTGGTCGCCTGGGTGGTGGCGGGTGTGATGTCTTGCAGGATTGTGCCGGTGGGCAGGGTGATGGTCAGCACCGCGCCACCGACGGGGTCGGGACCGGCATTGGTAACGGCGAACTGGTACTGCACCCGGTCGTTGGGCAGCAGGCCACCGGTCGGACCCGAGATCGAGGTCTGGAGGTCGATATGCCCGGCGTAGGCGGCGGTGATGTTCGTGATCGGCGGCGGGTTCGTGCCGAAAAAGATGAGGGTCTGACCGATGGCGGTGATGTTCGTGAGCTGCCCGATCGCCGTGGGCTGGACGGTCAGCGACAGGGTCACGACCTGCTGGTTGGTCAGCGAGGCGAGCAGAAAAATCACGTCATTGCCGTTGGTTTCGACATTGCCGAGGCTGTTGGTGGCAGAGACCAACGTGACGTTCGTGGGCAGGGTGTTGGTGACCGTCGTCCCGGTGAGCAGGTTTGGGTAGAAATTGGTGACGCTCAGGGTGTAGGTGAGCGTTTGCAAGAGCGTCACCGGGCTGGGAGCCGCCGTGACGCCCAGGGTCATGGTGTTCGTGACGACGATGTTGGTGGATTGGGCGAGGGCGAGGGGGCCGCCCCCGAGCAGGGCGAGCCACAGCACCCAGAGGCCGGTGCACAACCGGCACCGGCGGGCAAAGGCATTGAGAATTCTCCCGGTCACGATGGGCGGCGATGGCAGCGTTTCGGGGCCGTACTGGCAATCCCTTAATGCCAGTCAAACACCGGGGCTCCCGTCTGGTTGCGCTGGGATTTGGACGCTCGAAGTTCATGCTACCCTTTCTCTTCCCTAACCACCCGTAGCTCGTAATTCGAAAATCGTAATTCGAAATTCCAACCCTGCCCGTTACCGTCGGCGCATGTCGCAACCATTGACGCTGACGCTGGGGCATTCGCCCGATCCGGATGATGCCTTCATGTTCTACGGGCTGGCCAAGGAGCTGATCCCCACGCCCGGGTTCCGCTTTGAGCATATCCTACAGGATATCCAGACGCTCAACGAACGGGCGACGCGGGGCGAGCTCGACATCTCGGCCATCAGCATCCATGCCTACGCGCACGTCAGCGAGACTTACGCGCTGCTGCCGAGCGGTGCAAGCATGGGCGACGGCTACGGACCGATGCTGGTGGCGAAAGAAAAGTTCACGCGTGAGCAGGTGGCCCAAAAACGCATCGCCGTACCGGGCAAGATGACGAGCGCCTTCCTCGCGCTCCAGCTCTGGCTGGGCAGGCGGGCGGCGGAGTTCGACTATGTGGTGGTGCCCTTTGACGAGATTTTTGCGGCGGTGAAGTCGGGCCAGGCCGACGTGGGCCTGATCATTCACGAAGGACAGCTCACCTATGCCAACGAGGGCCTCGTCGTCTGCGAAGACCTCGGCGTGTGGTGGGGGCAGGAAAATGACGGCCTGCCGCTGCCGCTCGGTGGCAATGTCATCCACAAGCGCCATGCCCCCGCGCTCCGCAAGCAGGTGAGCGACATCCTGACGGCGAGCATCCAGTTCAGCCTCGACCACCGGCCCGAAGCGGTGGCGCACGCGTTGCAATGGGCCCGCGACATGGGCCACGACTTGGCGGACCGTTTCGTGGGGATGTACGTGAACCACTGGACGCTCGACTACGGCGAACGCGGCCGCGAAAGCATCCGCCGCTTCCTCGCGCGCGGGCAGGCTATGGGGGTGATCCCGCACGCGCCACCGCTGGAGTTCGTGAGCTGAGGCGCGGACCGTAGAAGCGCTTATTTTATGTTCGCGCTAAACATTACTGTGATGTCGGCATTGGTCCCTTGGCCTCCAATGATTCCATCGGCACCAAAGGAATGGACAACGCCATCCGTAGAATAGGTAATCCCTGCGCCAGCAACCGTTCGGGGTGGCTCATAGTGAATCGGCCGTCCCCACTCGTCATTGGTTCCCTCCTGAAAATGCGTGAACCCGGCCGCGGTCAGTTGGCCCAGTGAAACCGGCCAGGCCAGATACCGGCGGTGAAAATCGCACAGGTCCATCACGATGAGATTGCACCTCGTGAGGGTGACAGTACCAGTGGCAACGGAAACCGGTCTCCGCTGGCGGAAAACAAACAAAGCGATCGCAACACCCACAAGGGCGAGGGATACGGCGATTATTCGGTTTTCCCACACTGGTTTCATTGCCACTTTTTGAAAGCAGGTCGCCAGTGGACTTGCCGGCCAACCCACAATGGCCAAGGGCAGCTCAGCTCATTCCCTCATTCTGCTTCAATGGATGAGCCTCATCCTTTCGGATGTTTGCCACCGGCCAACAGGCGTTTGCGGATCTTCTTCAGTTCCTGCCGGTGCTCGTCCGTGCCCTTGGGATATTGCGGATCAATTTCCTTCAGCGTCTCCAGCAGGACGGCGCCAACCGCCACGCGGGTGAACCACTTCCGGTCCGCCGGGATGATGTACCACGGGGCCTCGTCGGTGCTCGTGTGGCGGATCATCTCCTCAAAGGCTTCCTGATACCGGTGCCAGAACTCGCGCTCCACCACATCACCGGTCTCGAACTTCCAGTTCTTCGCCGGGTCGTCAATGCGCTGCAGGAAACGGTCCAGCTGCTCCTCCGGAGACATGTGGAGGAAGCATTTCACGATGCGGGTGCCGTTGTCGTGGAGCTGGCGCTCGAAGTCGCGGATCTCGTGGTAGCGGCGTTTCCAGATTTCAGGCTGCTTCAGCGATTTGGGCGGCAGGTGCTGCTTCTGGAGGATTTCCGGATGCACACGCACGACCAGCACCTCCTCGTAATGGGAACGGTTGAAAATGCCGATGCGCCCGCGTTCCGGCGCCTGCTGGTGGCAGCGCCACAGGTAGTCATGGCCCAGCTCCAGGGTGCTCGGGGCCTTGAAAGAATGGATATCGCAGCCGGCGGGATTGACCCCGCTCATGACGTGCTTGATGACGCCATCTTTGCCGGAGGCATCCATGCCCTGCAGGATCATGAGCACCGACTCGCTGTTGGCGGCATACAGGCGGTCCTGCAGCTCCTGCAGGTCGAGCAGCTGCCGGGGGCGCAGTTCTTCGGCGGTCTCGCGGCTCAGGTCGCCGTGGTATTTCGGGTCGTGGTCTTCGAGGCGGAAATGTTTCCCCTGCGCGCGCAGCTTTTTGACGAAGTTCATGGCGAGGCGGACGCAGCTATGGGGCCGCGCCCGCCGCCATTCAAGCCTTCGCTGGCGCGGGTTTCGGGAGCGTGATGATGGCCACGCCCGCGATGATGATGAGGGAGGCCCACAGCACACGGCTGGTGACCGGCTCACCCAGCATCAGCCATCCCAGCAGCACCGCGATCACGGGGTTGACGTAGGCATACGTCGAGACCTTGGCGGGGCTGCTGACCTTGAGCAGGTAAATGTAGGCGCTGAAGCCGATCCACGAGCCGAAAACGATGAGGTAGCAGAACGCGAACAGCGACGCCGTCGAGACCTGCGACCAGTGAAAGCGGGCGAATTCCCCCTGCGTGCCCGCGACCAGGCAGAGCGAAACCCCGCCGCAGAGCATCTGCATCGCCGCGCCAATGAACGGCGATTCGGGCTTCGCGTTGTACTTGCTGAAGACCGAGCCGGCCGCCCACGAGGCGCAGGCGATGATGAGGGCGACCAGTCCCGAAACGGTGACGCTGGAACCGGCGAAGTTGCCCCGGCGTCCGCCGACGAGCAGGGCGACGCCGCAGAATCCGATGAAGATGCCCAGCCAGGTGGCCGCGACCGGCCGCCGGCCGCCGGGCCGCCACCAGTCAAACAGCGCGAACCACACGGGCGAGAGGCAGATGACAAGGGCGGCTATGCCGGAAGCGACCGTCTGCTCCGCCCAGACGACCAGGCCGTTGCCGCCGAGCAGCAGCAGTGTTCCCACGATGGCCGAGTTGCGCCAGTGGATGGGTTTGGGCGCGGCGACCCCGCGAAACCGCAGCCCGGCATACAGCAACCCGCCGGCGATCAGGAAACGCACGCCGGCCATGAGGAAGGGCGGCAGCGTTTCGACGCCGACCCGGATGGCCAGGTAGGTCGAGCCCCACACGACATACACGATCGCAAAGGCGACCAGCACCAGCGTGCGGGATGGGGGATGGTCGGGACTTGTCTCAGGCTTCATTGCGCTTGGTTCTTCCGCGTTTCATTTCATTCGCGCGGGAACCCGCTGCTACGAACCGGTCGGGAAACAGAAAACCCGCCGGTGCGATTTGCGGCGGGTTCCGTGACGAGGTTGGGTTCGTTAATGGGTCATCCTCGGAAACTGCCGCCGATCGGGGCGTGATTAGCCCACTTCGATTTCATGACCGGCCATGCGGCCACGACCATGGCCGCGCATTTCGGGGCGGCTACAGGAAGGACGGCATGACGGTTTCCAAACAAGACGGGTGCACGTTGCGGGCGGGCACCGGCGACGTCAACGATGGAGTCTAAAGTGGTAGTGGGGGGAACGAGAGCATGAGCAGGAGCATGAGCATGACCCGGGACCCAAATCCGTTGCTTGGCACTCGAAATTCGAAACTGGGAATTCGAAATCCGAAACTTCCGGATTCCGTGTCGCATTTTCGGTGGAGAAGGCCTGGAATCGCTCCCTAAGCTGCGAACATGAATTTGCTGCCATCACGCCCGGCCATGGAACGCGCCTTTCTTGAGGGCGATGTGAGTTTTGACGGGCTGTTCTTCACGGGTGTGCGTACCACCGGAATTTTCTGCCGCCCGAGCTGCCCGGCGCGGAAACCCAAGCCGGAGAACTGCGAATACTTCGGGACGGTGAAGGAGGCGATGTTCGCCGGCTACCGGGCGTGCAGGCGATGCGATCCGCTGGGGGCCAATGGCCGTCCGCCGGAATGGGTGGCAAAGCTGATCGCCCAGCTGGACGCAAATCCCGAGGCCCGCCTGCAGGCGGCCGACCTGCTGGCGCTGGGAGTCGAGCCGGCCCGGGCGCGGCGGTGGTTTCAGCAGCATCATGGGATGACGTTCGCCGCC
This sequence comes from uncultured Verrucomicrobiota bacterium, assembly GCA_903922605.1. Classification (GTDB taxonomy): domain Bacteria; phylum Verrucomicrobiota; class Verrucomicrobiia; order Limisphaerales; family UBA9464; genus CAIVQB01. The sequence continues at coordinate 74,633 of CAIXUG010000016.1, read as the reverse complement.
TTTTGCCGGGCCCGACGGCTGGGACGCGCGCTGGGAGAATTGCGGGCCGGCGGCAGTCTCGACGATGCGGCGCTGGGGCACGGCTTTGATTCGCATAGCGGCTTTCGCGAAGCCTTCGCCAAGCAATTTGGCGCGCCGCCCGGCCAGGCGCGCGAGGGGGACTGTGTGACCACGGCGCTCATCGAGTCGCCGGTCGGGCCACTCCTGTGCGGCGCGGTTGGGAAGGGGATCTGCCTGCTGGAATTCACCGACCGCCGGCGCATCGAGAAGCAGATGGAGGCGGTCACGCGACGGCTAGGTCTGGCCCTGGTGCCGGGAGACCACCCGTTGCTCGACACGCTGCGCCGGGAGTTGGCGGAGTATTTTGAGGGCAAACGGCGTGAGTTCACGCTGCCGCTGGTGGCACCGGGCACGGAATTTCAGGAGCGCGTCTGGGCGGAGCTGGGCCGCATCCCGTATGGGACCGCGATATCCTACGAGGAACTGGCCAACCGGGTGGGACGGCCGGGAGCGCAACGTGCCGTGGGCACGGCCAATGGGATGAACCGCATCGCCATCGTCATCCCCTGCCACCGCGTCGTGAACAAGAGTGGCGAGCTGGGTGGCTATGGCGGCGGGCTCTGGCGCAAACAATTGCTGCTGGAGCTGGAGCGCACGGGAAAGCCGATGGCTTGCTGAGGGCTGGAGCGCCGGTCTCCGACCCGGCGTGGTGGGTCGTCTGGTGAACCGCGCCGGGTCGGAGTCCGGCACTCCATTCCGGCTGATCCCGTTTGCCCTCGGCGGCTCTCCGTGCAAATCCTATGGCCATGCGTTATCGCCGCTTCGGTCGCACCAACCTCCAGATGCCCGTCTTCTCCTGCGGCGGGATGCGTTATCAGCAGGCTTGGTCAGATGTGACCTGGGACCAGGTGGACAAGGCCGGGCAGGCGAATCTGGAGGCGACCATCCATCGCAGCGTCGAGGTGGGCATCAACCACATCGAGACCGCGCGCGGCTACGGCTCGTCGGAGATGCAGCTCGGACCGGTACTGGCGCAGTTCCCGCGCGAAAAACTGATCGTGCAGACCAAGGTGATGCCGAAGCCGACCGCGAAGGAGTTCCGGGAGACCTTCGAGACCTCGATGGCCTATCTGAAGCTCGGGCACGTCGATCTGCTCTCCATCCACGGCATCAACAACCGTGAGCATCTCGACCAGACGCTGCGGAAAGGGGGCTGCCTGGACGAGGCCCGCAAGATTCAGCGCGAGGGACGTGCCCGCTTCATCGGCTTCAGCACGCACGCCACGCCGGATGTGATTTCGGCGGCCATCCGCAGCGACGAGTTCGATTACGTGAACCTGCACTGGTACTTCGTGAACGACCTCAACCGCGCGTGCATCGCCGAGGCCGCCCAACGCGACATGGGCATGTTCATCATCAGCCCGAACGACAAGGGCGGTAAGCTCTACCTCGGCCTGCCGAAGCTGCGCGCGCTCACCGCGCCACTGACGCCCATGCAGTTCAACGATCTCTACTGCCTCGCGCGGCCTGAAATCCACACGCTCTCCCTCGGCGCGGCGAAGCCTTCCGACTTTGATGAACACATCGTCGGGCTGGCGCACTACGACCGCGCGGCGGAGGTGGTCGCGCCCATCGAGCGGCTGCTGCGTGATGAGCTCGAGAGCACGCACGGTGGCGAATGGATGCGCCGCTGGTTCACGAATCTCCCTGAGTTCTACGACGTGCCGGGCGAGGTCAACATCCTGGAGATTCTCCGTCTCTACACTTACGCCAAGCCGCTGGAGCTGACGGAATGGGCGAAATTCCGCTACAACATGCTGGGCAACGCCGACCACTGGTTCCCCGGTGAGCACGTCGCGAAGCTCGACTGGAGCCGCGTTCGTGCTGCCGTGGCCAAGAGCCCCTTTGCGGACCGCATCCCGGCCATCCTGGAGGAGGCACATGAGCTGTACCATGACGCGCCAGTGAAGCGGCTCAGCCAGAGCTGAGAACAATCACGGCTTGTCTTCAGAACCGACCATTCTGTCCGCATCTGGCAGATGGATAGGTTTGGACCTCATCGCTTTGCCCATGAGCCAACCGATCATGCCGTAAAACAGGCACGAAGGCAGCGTGATGATCGTTAGGATCGAGACTTCAAAGGCACCGTCATCACCTGCAGGCATGGGTAAGGCCGGGAACAGTGCGACAACGGCAAAAATAGCCGGAAAATGAATGATCAGCGCGAGATCGATAAAGGACATTCCGGGGGAATTGACCTTGTTGGTGGCCTCAATTACGCCGGCAAATCCCCAGAGGAGGCTCCACAGAAAAGGAACGAAAAAGAAAATCAGGACGCATCGTGTCGTCACGCTCTGGTTCCGTAACCACTTCCAGATGAACACCAGATCATTCAGCCCTTTGAAGAGGCCCAGGCGAAGAACCTTTGCCGACGTTTCAACCTGAACCAACGGCGTTGAGTCCGATTCACAATGAGTCCGCCCCTCGGGGTATTCTCGGATACAGCGGGGGCATCTCTTCATGTTCAACAGACGAGGAATCATTGGTAAGGTCGGGGAAAAGCGCCGCATTCCTAACCTTTGCCACTGACCGTTGCCGTCCGGCGACGTTCAAACTGAGTTTTGGGGTGACCGACAGCCACTCAGCAAGCGGCCTCGAAACCCGCTCGCTCCCGGCGCGGACCCACGGCAGACTCCTTTCCGTGAACCGCGTCTCCATTTTCGTCGCCGCCCTGTTTTGCTGGGGGGCCACCGCGTTGGCTGCCGAGGCCGCGCCGGTCAAACCGCTCCGGGTGCTGCTCATCACCGGCGGCTGTTGCCATGATTATCCGGCGCAGAAAGACATTCTCGCCGAGGGGCTGCGCGAGCGGGCCAACGTCGAGGTCACCGTCGTGTTGCAGGGCGGGGACCGCACCGATTCGCGGATCGCGCTCTACGAGAATCCCGACTGGGCCAAGGGCTACGACGTGGTGATCCACGACGAGTGCTTTGCTGACGTGAAAGATCCCGCGTGGCTCGACGGCATTCTTAAGCCGCATCGTGCCGGCGTGCCGGCGGTGGTGCTGCATTGCGCGATGCACTGCTACCGCACGGGTTCGGACGAGTGGTTCAAGTTCTGCGGCGTCACCTCGCGGCAGCACGGGGCGCAATATCCTCACAGCGTCTTCAACCGCGACGGGGCGAATCCGATCATGCAGGGCTTTGGCGCCGCATGGCCGAATCCGGCCGGTGAACTTTATTGGATCGAAAAGGTCTGGCCTACGGCGCACGTGCTCGGCTCGGCGAAGAACCAGGAGAACGGTCACGACGAGCCGTGCATCTGGGTGAATGATTACCAGGGCACGCGGGTGTTTGGCACGACGCTGGGCCACCACAACGAGACGGTTTCCTCGCCCACGTATCTCGACTTCGTCACGCGTGGCACACTCTGGGCGGCTGGCCATCTGGAGCCGGCGTATCTCAAGCCCGTTAAGCCCAAGCTCGTGCCGGTGAACTTGGCGCAAGGCAAGCCGGCGACCGCTTCGACCACCCAGGAAGGCCATCCCGCCGGCCACGCGGTGGATGGCGACAGCAGCAGCCGCTGGTGCGCCTCCGACGGTTCGCCGAACCAGTGGTGGCAGGTGGATCTCGGTTCAGCGCAGAAGACGACGGGCATCCTGCTCGACTGGGAGCAGGGAGGCGCGGTCTATCGCTACCGCGTGGAGGGGGCCACGGACGGCCAGACGTGGCATGTGCTGGTCGATGGCAGCAACAACACCCAGCCCAGCGCCAATGAGCATCGCTGGGTCGCGAGCGAGGTCCGGCAGGTGCGCGTCCACTTCTTGGGCGCGGCGACGGGCGTATGGGGCAGCCTCAAGGAGGTAAAGGTCTTCGGCGAGCAGATGCAGGAGATCAACCCGGCCAAGGCGAGTCAGGCGGAACAGGACGCTTTGCTCGGCGACGTGAAGGTTCCCGAGGGGTTCGAAAAGACCATCTTCGCCGCACCGCCCGCCGTGAATTACCCGGTGTTCGTCTCGGCCTCGCCGGATGGCACGGTCTATGTCTCGTCCGACAAGAACGGCTCGCTCGACCGCGCGCCGCATCGCGGCTCGATCATCCGCCTGCGTGATCTCGACGGCGACGGGCGCGCCGACGAATCCAAACTCTTCGTGGCGGACGTGGACTCGCCGCGCGGCCTCGTGTGGGACCGAGACCGGCTCTACCTGCTGCATCCGCCGCACCTGAGCGTGTACATCGACAAGGACGGCGACGGCATCGCCGACGAGGAGAAGATCCTCGTGAAGAACATGGGCTTCACCTTCAAGGACCGGCCGGCAGACCACACCTCCAACGGTCTCGAACTCGGCGTGGACGGCTGGATCTACTGTGCGATGGGCGACTTCGGCTTCATGGAAGCCGAGGGTACGGATGGCCGGAAAATGCAGCTGCGCGGCGGCGCGATCCTCCGCGTGCGCACCGACGGCACCGGCCTCGAATTCTATTCGCGCGGCACGCGCAACATCCTGGAGGCCGAGGTCACCCCCACGCTGGACGTCTTCGCGCGGGACAACACGAACGACGGCGACGGCTGGGACGTGCGGCTGCATCACAGCACGGCGCTCGTGAACCACGGCTATCCGTCGCTCTACCAGCACTTCAGCGACGAACTCATGGCCCCGCTGGCGGATTACGGCGGCGGTTCCGGCTGCGGCGGTCTTTTCCTCGACGAGCCGGGCTTCCCCGAAGGCTATGGCTACGCGCTCTACACGGCGGACTGGGGCCGCGAATGGATCTACCGCCACCGGCTCACGCCCAAGGGCGCCTCGTTCACGATCGATCAGAACGAGTTCGTGCATGTGCCCCGGGCGACCGACCTCGACGTGGATGGTTCGAGCCATCTCTACATTTCCAGCTGGAAGGACGCGGTGTTCACCTACGCCGGCGAAAAGGCCGGCTTCCTCGCGCGGGTCACGCCGAAAGGCTACGTCGCCGAGCCGATCCCGAACTTTGCGAAGGCCTCGGACGCCGAACTGGTGAAGCTGCTGCTGTCGCCCAGCCACCGCCGCCGGCTCGAAGCGCAGCGCACGCTGATCGCGCACGGCCTGAATGACGCCTCGGTGAAAGCGCTCACCGCCGTGACGGTGAATCCCGTCAATCCGATCGCCTCCCGCGTGGCGGCGATCTTCGCGCTGAAGCAGGGCCTGCACACAGCGGCGGTCCCATTGCTCCTGTCGTTTGTGAAGGATGATTCGATCCGTGAGTTTGCGCTGCGGGCGCTGACCGACCGGTTGGAGGAACTCGCCGGTGTGCCGGTCGAACCGATTCTGGCGGGGCTCAAGGATGGCAATCCGCGCGTTCGTCGCGAGGCGATCAACTGCGTCGCCCGCCTTGGCAAATTGGAGAATGCCGCCGCGCTGGTGCCGTTGCTGGATGATGCCGACCCGCGCCTGACCCACATGGCCGTCCATGGTCTGGCGCAGCTCAAGGCGTCCGACGCGCTCTTCTCAGTGCTGGATGCCACCGGCGACAACGCCAGTGCCACCGCCCGCACCCATGCGTTGTACTCACTCTACCTGCTGCATGAACCGGTGGTGATCAACGGCTTAATCAGCCGCTTGGGGCGCGAAACCTTGGCCCCGCGCCGCCGCGACCTGCTGACCGCGCTGTGCCGCCTCTACTTCACCGAGGGCGAATGGAAGGGCGAGAGCTGGGGCACGCGTCCTGACACGTCCGGGCCGTACTACCAGACCGCCACCTGGTCCGAGACGCCGCGCATCGATGCGGCCCTGAAGACGGAACTGGCCAAGGCCACCCCGGCGGAAGCCAGTTTCCTGCTGGGCGAATTCAACCGGCACAAGATTCCGGTGGGTGATGCGCTGGACAGCGTCGTCGCGCTCGCGGCGAAGGATCCCACGCTGGCCACCGCCGCCGTGGCCCAGCTTTCGCGGGCGGAACGGATTCCCCCGGCGGCCCTGCCGATCCTGATCCCGGTTGCGACCGCCGCGGATACCGAGGCGGTTACCCGTTCGCAGGCGGTGATCGCCCTGACGAAGTCCGACAGCGCCGAGGCGTTACCGGCGTTGCTGCTGGCGCTGCCGCGCTTGCAGGCGCAGAAGGATGCGGCGCGCGAAGTCGGTCAAGCCCGCGAGGCCTTCCTCAATTCGCCAAAAATGGAAGCGCAGCGCGCACAGTTGGAACAGATCGCTGCCCAGCATTCCGGTGATGGCTCGCTGTGGGCGGACGCGGTGCTCCTCCGATTGTCCGATCGCAAGAACGCCTCGCCGGAAACGAAGGAACTGGTGACCAAGGCGTTAAATGCCGGTTGGGCCGAGCCGGTCCGGCGCACGCAGATTCTTCGCGCCGTCGCGGTGGCGAACCACCGGGCGTATCGCGACTTGGTGATCGCCGCGCTCGAAGACCACGACGCCAACGTACTGGCCGCCGCGCACGACGCGGCGGTGGCGCTGCGACTGCCAGAGGCGACAAAGAAGGCGGTGGCCGCCGGACCTTTGATCGGTACGCTGAAAACCGAGCAGGTGATCGCCGCCGTGGTGCAGCAGCACGGTGACGTTGCGCTCGGGGAGCAGTTGTTCACCCGTCAGGCCTGCGTGACCTGCCACACGGTGAAATCCGATCAGCCGCTGAAGGGCCCGTTCTTGGGCAACATCGCGACAACCTATCCGCGTCCTGCGCTCGCCGAGGCGATCCTGCTGCCAAACAAGACCATCGCGCAGGGCTTCGTCACGCATCACTTCGAGTTGAAGGATGGCACCGAGCTGGAGGGCTTCGTGACGCAGGAAGCGGCCGACAAGGTCACCATCCGCAACGCCGCCGCGCAGGAAGTCGTGATCGTCGTCGCCGACATCGCCAAGCGGGAGAAACTCGACCGCTCCATCATGCCGGAGGGGATTGTCGCGAACCTGACCGTGAGGGAATTCGCCTCGCTGCTCGATTATCTGGAAGCGCTCGCCAAGAAATGAATTCCGCTTCAGTGCCCGACGCCAACCAGACGCCGCTGCCCGAACCGCTCCGGCGCAATGACGCCCTGACTTGCGAGGAATGCGGTGTGGAAGGCGCCTATGCTATCGCCGACCGCCATCTGTGCGATGCGTGCTACCAGCTTTGCGGCGCCTGCTGTCAGGGGGACGACTGCGCGGAAGATGCGGACTGAAGGACGAGCGGCATGAGTGAATCAACGGCAGAAACCCATTTCAAAGGCTGGGCCAAACCCGGCCCGGTGCCACCCGGTCTGGCGGCGGGTGTGGTAGCGGAGCCGAACGAGACACTGGATTCCGTCGGCGGCCATTTCCGGCTGTTCCAGTTGCGCGACGGCCACCGGTTTTCCACGGACGACGTGCTCACCGCGTGGTATGGCACGAGCTGGTGTCCCTCGGCCCGTAGCGCGCTTGATCTCGGCAGCGGCATCGGCACCGTCGGCATGGTGGTGGCTTGGCGGCTGCCGGGAGCGCGGCTGGTCACGGTCGAGGCCCAGGAAGTGAGTGTGGGGCTGGCGCGGAAATCGGCCCGCTACAACGGTGTCACCGACCGCTATGAGATCCGCCAGGGTGATTTCCGTGATCCCGGCGTGCTCCGCGAGGAAGAGCGCTTTGATTTGGTGACCGGCAGCCCGCCGTATTTTCCGCCCGGCACCGGGGTGGAGAGCGAGCATCCACAAAAACTCGCATGCCGCTTTGAGCTGCGCGGCACGGTGGCCGATTATTGTGCCACAGCGGCCAAGCACCTCGCTTCGGGCGGCTTCTTTGCCTGCGTGTTCCCCCACGAGCCGCCCCAACTGGCTCGGGTGCAAGCGGGGGCGCGAGAAGCCGGGCTTGTGATCGTACGCCAGCGTCCCGTGGTATTCCGCGAGGGCGACCGGCCGTTGGTCGGGCTGTTCGGTCTGATGCGTGCGACCGATCTGCCGGCATGGTTCCGCAGCCGGACGTGGGTGGAACCGGAGCTGATCATCCGGGCGCGTGACGGCTCGATTCACCCGGAGTACTCGGCAGTGAAACTGGCCGTCGGATTTCCGCCGTAACGATCTGCTCAGCTCACGGCCAGCAGCTCGACTTCGAAGATGAGCGTGGCGTTCGGCGGGATGGCCCCCGGGTAGCCGGCGCGGCCGTAGGCCAGGTCGGGACCAATGGTCAGCTTCACCTTGTCCCCCGCGCGCATGGTGGCGACGCCGATGTCCCAACCGGCGATCACCTGGCCGCCGCCCAGCACGAAGTCGAAGGGCTCATTGCGGTCCACGGAGCTGTCGAACTTTTTGCCGTCGGTGAACCGGCCGGTGTAGTGAACCGACACGGTGCGGCCCTTCTTGGCCTCGGGGCCGGTGCCGGTGACGAGTTTCTCGATCTTCAGGTCTTCGCTTTCCATCCGCGAGTTTCAGCATGGGGACATTCGGCGGTCAATTCGGACGGCATGGACCGGGGAATGGGGAGCCGGAAAGGAGGATTACTTTTCACCCCTATGGCATTTGCACGCAGGGGTTTGGCGGGTAACTTCCGGCGCATCATGAAACTGATCCTGTGGGCCGGGCTGCTGGCCCTGATCCTCATGGCCGACGCCTGTTCGCGGTCCGGCCAATTGGGTGGCCCCCTTCACGAAACTGATGAGGCGGTCACGAACTATCCCGCGCGTGGCATTGTGCAGGCGTTGCGGCCGGATGGGCGCACCATCGTGATCAAGCACGAGGACATCACGAATTTCATGGTGGCGATGACGATGCCCTTCGTCGCTCGGGACACCAATGAGCTGAAGGGATTGAAGCCTGGCGAGCAGATTGAATTCCGCCTCTGTGTGACGGAGAAAGACAGCTGGATCGACCAGCTCAAGATCGTGGCGGCGGCCACCAACACGCCGCCGCCGACCAGTGCCGCCTCCATGATACGCATCCTGCCCAATGTGCCCGAACTGAAGGCGGGTGACCTGCTGCCGGATTACGCGTTCACCAACGAGGTCGGCCGGGTGGTGCATCTGGGGGATTACCGCGGCAGCGCCCTGGCCTTCACCTTCATTTTTACACGCTGTCCGCTGCCCAATTTCTGCCCGCGCATCAGCGACAATTTTGCGACGGCGCAGCGCCGGCTGATGAACACGCCGGGAGCGCCGGCCAACTGGCGGCTGCTCTCCATCTCGTTTGATCCGGAATACGACACGGCGGAACGGCTCGCGCAATACGGGCGGCGGTTTGGCCAGGATGCCACGCATTGGAACCTGGCCAACGGATCCTTCGACCAGATCGAGCGGCTGAGCGGACATTTCGGACTCTATTTTGCCCGCGATGTCGGCGTGGGGGACCAGAACCACAACCTGCGGACCGTGGTCGTGGATGCTACCGGCCGCGTTCAGGAAATCTTCATCGGCAACGAGTGGACGGTGGATGAGCTCGCCACGGCGATCACCAAGGCGGCGCAGGTGAAATGAGTGCCGACGGACTCAATCGGCCGCGTTGCGCACCGCATTGGCGTCGGCCCGGTCGGGCATGAAGAGGTAAACCAGCCCGCCCACCGCGCTCCAGACGAGGTTGAGCGTGTAGCCGAGGAGGGACAGTGAAAGTGCCGCGCCCGGCTTTACTCCCAGAGAGGACACGGTCAGCAGCCACACAAAGAGGTTCTCACGTACCCCCAGACCGCTGGGCGTCACCGGCAGGGCGGCCACGCACACGACGGCCGAGGTCACATAGGCCAGCGTCACGTAGGGGAGATTGATGCCAATGCCCCGGGCAAGGACACAGTAGGCCAGTGCCATGGCGAGATTCTGCAAGAGCGACCAGAAGCCGACCCGCACCATGAAGCCCGGCTCGTGGCCGAACTTGCGGCAGACCGCGAGACCGCGCGCGAAGGATTCGCCCCGGGGCAGGCGACGGACCCAATGCGCCAGCCAGCCCTCATGCTGCAGCGCGTTGGTGTAAAAACCGACGAAGACCAGGCCGCCCGCCACGATGAGCATGGCCAGCACGGCGAGTGCCAGGGCGAGGTGCCGGCGATAATCGGTCAGCAGCGGGAGGCAGAACAGCATCAGCACCGCTGTGAAGAGAAGCAGGGCCAACGTTCCCAGCAGCCGATCAGCGAAAACGGTGAGGGCCGCCTCGGCCTTTTTGTCGGGGGTCGTGCGGGCGGCGTACCAGGCCTTCACGACATCACCGCCAGCGGTGCCGAGCAGGAAGGCGTTGAAGAAATGCGCGACGAGCGAAATTCGGAGGAGCTGGGTGGCCGGCAGTTCAAAACCCTGGGCGCGCAGCACTTGCCGCCAGCGCAGCCCGCCCAGCACGATTAGCGAACCCACTGCGACAAAGGCGATGCCCAGGCTGGAGGCGTCGAGCCGATGCACCGTTTCCCAGAGCGCCGCCGGTCCACGCGTCCATGCCAGGTGGCGCTTTTCCCATTTGGTGAAGCTGTTCCAGTCATGCCCCTCGGCGGCAAGCTGCAGTTGCACCTCGTTGCAGAAGATGACGTGAAAGATGATCGCCAGCAGCAGGCCACAGACGGCGAAGCGCGCTAGGCTGACAAGTCGGGCGCGGTTCACGGTGGGATTTATTCCTCGCCCCAGACCGACTTGATATGGGCAAAACCGCGCTGCACGTCCTCGGGCGGCACGCCGGGACTGAGTTCGATGACCTTGATGTGCTCGGGCTTCACCAGCGGCTGCAGGGCGGCGTAATCGATCTCGCCAGAGCCCGGCGGACAATGGTCATGAATGCCCTCGGCATTGGAAACCACGTCGTGGATGTGGAAGCCGGCCAGCCGTGGCGCGAGGCTTTCCAGATGGTCCCGGTGGTTGAGGAAACCGAGGTTCTGCTTGATCTGGGCGTGCCCGCAGTCATGCCAGTAGCGGACGTTGTCCGGCAGGGAGGCGATGAAGAAGGGCAGGTCGTGGTCAAAGGGGATTTCGGCGACGGACTCGCGGTTTTCGACGCCCAGCAATAGGCCGCGTTCGGCCGCGTGCTGGGCCAGGCCGCCGATCATCTCCAGCGAGAGCCGCAGCGCCTCGTCCTTTTTCTTCTCCCGCTTGGTTTCGACCTCCTCGACCAGCTTGCGGTACTTGGGCGTGTCCTTCTGGCCGCCAATCACCATCTCCTCCAGCTTGCCCTGGTAGTCCTTGATGTCCACCTGGCCGGAATGCAGCACAACCAGCTTCGCGCCCAGGCGCTGGGCGGTCTCAAGGGTCTTGAGGGAGTGCTTCCAGGCATATTCGCGCTCGCGCCGGTCGGTGGCGGTAAACTTGAAGATGTTCGGCGCGGGGTAGTTGATGCCGATCGGCAACGGGCAGAAGTTGTGCAGCGTCGAGATCCTGATCTCGCCCGCCTCCACCGCCTCGATGATGCCGGGCACCAGGCTGATGCGGATGCCGTGGCTCAGCTCGGCATACTCGAAGCCCAGGCTGCGAATCTCGCGGAGCATTTGCCGGCCATCGGTGTGGCGGCCCGAATTCCAACAGGATGATAGCGAATACATGAAAAAAACCGGATGCGTCCGTAAGGACAGCATCCGGCACAATCGGGTTCAATCCCGCAGCGCGGAATTGTGAGAATCAGACGTCCGCATAGCGGGCTGACAGCATGGCGGAAAACTTCGCCACCTTCAGCTTGCGGCGCCGCCGTTCGCTGGGTTTCTCGAAATGCCGCTTGGCACGGACATCCTTGATGATGTTCTCGCGGTCCACCTTCTTTTTAAGGCGGCGCAGGGCACGATCGATAGGTTCGCCCTTCTTCAGTTTGACTTCGCTCAAATCACGTTCACGTCCTTCCTCAGGCACGGTTCCGCACGGCGGACTCCGCGTCCGACGCCATCCTTGAGGACGGGCCGGATGAAAAACCGGCCTTGTCACCAAGGCCGGGTCGGTTGAAATACCGGAATCCCAGCCGGTTGCAAGCCTGCGTTTGGAAAAGATGGGTGCAGCGGGGAGGCATGGCAGCCATCGGCCAGAATCTTTTAACCGCTGATCTGCACTGATTTGCACTGATGGACGTGGTTTTGTTCCCGCTTTTTATCAGTCCCTATCAGTGTTAGATTAGCGGTTCAGTCTGCAAATATTTCAAACGCGTGTTTGACATTTCAAACGCGTGTTTGAATATCCGTGCTGCCGTGCGACACGCTGTCACCCAGACCGATCCCGCCCACCAGGCCGCCACCCGGCGCGCCCTGCTGGACGCCGCGGCGGATGTCTTTGCCGAGGTCGGCTTCCGCAATGCCACGGTGCGCGACATCTGCCGGCGGGCCGGCGCGAACGTCGCGGCAGTCAGCTACCATTTCGGTGACAAGGCCGCGCTTTACACCGAAGTGCTCACGGAGCAGAGCCGGCTCGCCTATGCGAAATATCCGAACCCTGTGCCGGTTCCGGGTCTGACGCCGGAGCAGCGGTTCCAGGCGTTTGTGCGCTCCTTTCTCCAACGGGTTCTGTCCGCCGAGCTGCACGCGCGACACGGCCGCATCATGGCCCGCGAAATGGTCGAACCCACCGCCGCGCTGGACCGGCTGGTGGCCGAGGCCATCCGGCCGCAGGCCGAACTGCTGCGGGGCATTATCACGGACCTGCTGAAGGGCCGCGCCGATGCGGAGACGACGCGTCTTTGTGGCATGAGCGTGGTCGGACAGATCCTCTTCTATTGCCACTGCCAGCCCGTGCTGACCCGGCTGTTCCCGGGCGCGAAGTTTGACGACGGCGAACTCGACCGCCTGACGGCCCACATCACGGCCTTCAGTCTGGCGGCAATCCATGGCCTTCCCGACCAGCCGAAGCCGGCCGTCCACGCCCCGACCACCCTGCCACCAGCGGCTCCGAAAGGCAGCCGCCCCCGCTCCCACTGACTTTTCCATGTTTCACCTCGCGCTCAAGATGCTGATGGGCGACCGCGCCAAGTACATCATGCTGGTCGGCGGCCTGACTTTTTCCGCGCTGCTCATGACCCAGCAGACGGCCGTATTCCAGGGGCTGCTGTCGTGGACCACCAGCCACCTCCGCAACATGCGCGCCCCGCTCTGGGTCGTGGAGGCGCACGTGGACTACGCCAACGAGACCAAGCCGCTGCGCGACACCGATGTGAACCGCGTCCGCAGCGTAAAGGGCGTGGACTTCGCGGTGCCGATGTATCAGGGCATCCTCAAAGCCCGGGCTTTCGACGGTTCCGACAAGCAGGTGATGATCATCGGTCTGCACGGCGCGACGCTCTTTGGCCGCCCGCCCCAGATGCTGGCCGGAAATCTGGAAACGCTGCGGCTGCCCAATACCGTCGTGATCGACGAACTGGGCGTCCAGCGGCTGAGCGCCGGCCGCAAAAAACCGATCGGCCTCGGAGACACCTTCGAGATCAATGACCGCGAGGCCCGGGTTGTGGGCATCTGCCGGACCGAACGCCATTTCTTTGGCTATCCCTACGTCTTCACCAGTTATGACCAGGCGCTGCAATACGCGCCGCGCCAGCGCAAGATGCTCTCGCTGATCCTGGCGTCGCCCCGGCCCGGGGTCACTCCGGCGGAAGCCGCGCGGCGGATCTCGGCCGAGACCGGTTTGAAGGCCTATACTTCCGACGAGTTCGCCAAAGTCACCGTCGCCTACATCTGGAAGAACACCGGCATTCCGATGTCCTTCATGACCACGATCATCCTCGGCTTCATCGTCGGCGTCGCGGTGTCGGGCCAGACGTTTTACTCGTTCGTGCTGGAGAACCTCCGCCACCTGGGCGCCCTCAAGGCGATGGGGGCAAGCACGTGGACGCTTGCCCGTATGCTGCTGCTGCAGGCGTTCACCGCCGGCTTCATTGGCTACGGCATGGGCGTCGGGATTACCGCCGCGTTTGGTTTCGCGGTGCTGCCGGGTGGCCAGCCGCCCTTCGTGCTCGAAGCCGCTTCGCTGATCCGGACGGCCGTCGCGATCGTGATCATCTGCTTCTTCGCCGCGCTCCTTGGTATCCGCAAGGTCGCCAAGCTCGAACCCGCAGTCGTCTTCCGTGGCTGAACTGCCGGCCCCATACCCACCCGTGAAATCTGAAATCAAACCGGCCGTCACGGTGAGTGGCGTCACCAAGTCCTTCGGAAGTGGCGACAGCCGCACGGTGGCGCTGAAAGGCACCGACTTCGGTACCGACGAGGGCGAACTGCACCTCGTGGTCGGACCGAGCGGTTGCGGCAAGACCACGCTGCTGAGCGTGGTGGCGGGCACCTTGAAATGGGACGCGGGCGACATCGAGGTGCTCGGCACCAAGCTGAATGGACTGAGCCCGGCCGAGATCACGGCCTTCCGGGGGCGGCACATCGGCTTCATCTTTCAGCAGTTCAACCTCATCCCGACGCTGTCGTGCGTGGAGAATGTGAGCGTCCCCCTGCTGCTCAACGGGGCGAAGCGCGCCGCCGCGGAGAAGAAGGCGGCCGAGCTGCTCGCCCTGGTCGGTCTCGCGGACAAGGGCCGCAAACGCCCCACCGAGCTTTCCGGCGGCCAGCAGCAGCGGGTCGCCATTGCCCGCGCCCTGAGCCATGAACCGCGACTGCTCATCTGCGATGAGCCGACCAGCGCGCTCGATTCCGAAACCGGCCATCAGATCATGGACCTGCTCTCGACCGCCGCGCGTTCCCCGGGACGCTGCGTCATCATCGTCACCCACGATCCGCGCATCTACGGCTACGCCGACCGCATCACCGCGATGGAGGATGGCCGCCTCAAGCACGTCCTCTCCGGAGATCCGCTCAAACAATTCGTCCAATCCCACCGCTAAATCCCGTTATGCTCTTCCGCAAAGCCTCCTTCTATTTCGCCATCATCGGCGTTGTCGCCGCCTTGCTGCTGGTAAAGCGAATGCAGCAGAAGCCCAAGGATCCCGGTCCGGTTTCGGCTCCGGCCCGGTCGCCCTATGATGATACCGTCGCGGCCACCGGCATCGTCGAGGCCGTGCGGGAGAACGTGAAAATCGCCTCACCGAAGGCCGCGCTGATCACGAAGGTGTTCGTGAAGGTCGGCGACCAGGTGAAATCCGGCGATCCGCTCTTCCAGCTCGACGACCGCGAAGCTGCCGCCCGCACTGTGTCGATGGAGGCGCAGCTGACTTCCATGACCGCCACGCTGGCCGCCGAGGAGGTGCAGGTCGCGGATTGGAGCGACCAGTTTGAGCGCACCAGCCGCCTCCGGCGCGACAATGTGGCGACGGACGACGAACTCAAGCGGCGCCAGTTCAGCCTGGAAACGGCCAAGGCGAGAGTTGCGGCCACCAAAGCGGGCATTGCCGCGACGGCCCGGCAACTGGACCAGTCCAAGGTCGAGCTCGGCGTGCTCACGGTCCGCGCTCCCCGCGACGGCCAGTTGTTGCAGGTGAACATCCGGGAAGGGGAGTTCGCCCCCGCCGCCGCCATCTCGGGTGACCCACTGCTGCTGCTCGGCGACGTGGACAAGCTGCAGGTGCGGGCCGAGGTGGATGAGCAGAATGCAGTGCTGGTGGACGCCCAGCAGCCGGCCGAAGCCTCGCTCAAGGGCCATGCCGACATGGTGATGCCGCTGCGCTTCCTGCGGATCGAACCCTATGTGGTGCCCAAGCGCAGCCTGACCGGCGACAGCCTCGAACGCGTGGATACCCGCGTCCTGCAGATCATCTTCGAATTCGACCGGCCCAAGTTTCCGGTTTATGTCGGGCAGCAGGTGGATGTCTTCATCAAGCGTGCACCCGGATCGCTTGGTCACGCCGTCAACTGAGCCCGGTTTGACGAATCGCAAACGCAACCTAACCTGCCCGCGCAAATGAAATTGCTCCGTCCGTTTCTAACCCTGACCGCCGCGTTTGCCCTCGGCACCGCTGTCGTTGCGACTGACGCCCCCGCTCCCTGGCCCACGGCATCCCTGACGCTCAAAGATGCGCTCGAACTCACCCTGACCCGCAATCCCGCCATCCTGAAGGGCAAGCAGGACATCGAGGAAGCCTACGGGCTGGCGATCCAATTGCGCGCGGTGGTCACGCCCAAGCTGAGCGCCTCCGGCGCCTACAATGCGATTGATGAGGGCAGGATCGAGAAGGTGCCCTTTGGCGGCCCCGGTGCGCCCGAGATCGCCTTCCAGAAGGATCAGAATTGGAACGCGGGCATCAATGTCAGCCAACCGCTCTATGCTGGCGGCAAGCTGACCTCTTCAATCCGCAGCGCCCGGCTCACCAAGGAAGCTGCGCTCGCCAATTACGAGGCCCTGGTCGCCGACACGTTGTTGGAGGTCCGCACCGCCTATCAGGACGTGCTGCTGGCCGCCGAGCAGATCGTGACCCAGGAGGCCTCCACCGAGCTGCTGGGCAAGGAGCTCGCAGACACCAAGCGCCGATACGATGCCGGCACGGTGCCGCGCTTCAACGTGCTCCGCGCCGAGGTCGAGCTCGCGAATGCCAAGCCCAAGCTTTTCCGGGCCCGTAGCGCCCACCGGATCGCCAAGAACAACCTCGCCACGCTCCTTGGTTGGAACATTCCGACCAATACCGGCGTCGACATTCCGCTGACGCTGGCCGGCAAACTGGCGTCCGAGCCCTACGAGACCGACCTGGCCAGCGCCATTGCCAAGGCGCATCAGCACCGGCCTGAGATCACCGCCCGTCGCCTCAATGAAAAGCTCCGCAAGGAGGACGTCACGCAGGCGAAGTCCGGCTATCTGCCCGCCGTGAACGCGATCGCTGGTTACGGCTGGGTGAGCCGCAACTTCAGCCCGAGCCTCGCCGATGAGGTCCACGGCTGGAGCGCCGGCGTGCAGCTGAACTGGGACATCTGGGATTTCGGCGTGACGCAGGGCAAGGTCGCCGTGGCCAAGGCCCGGCAGGAATCGGCCCGCATCGACACCGATGACACCTTCCGCCGGATCGAGCAGGAGGTCCGCACCGCCCACTCCAATTTCCTCGAGGCCAAGGAAGTGCTCGAATCGCAGGCCAAGGTCATCGAGGAAGGGGAGGAAGCCCTCCGCCTGGCCAATGCCCGGGCCGAAGCCGGCAGCGGCACCCAGCTCGACGTGCTCAGCGCCCAGACCGCCCTGACCGACTCGCGCACCACCTACAGCCAGGCGCTGCGCGACTACACCGTGGCCCGCGCCCGGCTCGACCGCGCGACGGGCGAGGGCACTAAGTTGCAGCTGAACTGACGGCCGGTAGGAGGGCAGGAGTGTGGGCCGATGCAGTCCGGCCATGCCGCTTGCGCTGAAAGCCTTCCGGCGGCAGTTTCCGAACGCCCATGAGCAAATCGTCGAAGTCCCCGCTGCTGATCATCTTCCTGACGGTCTTCATTGATCTGATCGGGTTCGGCATCGTCCTGCCGCTGCTGCCGACGTACGCCCACAGCTTTCATGCCACCGGTCTCATCGTCGGTACGATCATGGCCGCATACTCGGCGATGCAGTTTCTCTTCGCCCCCGCTTGGGGCGCATGGAGTGACCGGGTGGGCCGGCGTCCGGCCCTGCTGATCAGCACCGCCGGTGCGTCCCTGAGCTACCTGATCTTCGCCTATGGCTCGACGCTGGCGGGGACGACGGCGCTCTGGGTAATCTTCGTCTCACGGATCTTTGCCGGCATCTGCGGGGCCAACATCACGGTGGCACAGGCCTACATTGCGGACATCACGCCGCCGGAGGAGAGCGGCAAGCGGATGGGGCTCATCGGCATGGCGTTCGGGCTCGGCTTCATCATTGGGCCGCTGGTGGCCATCGCCGGCCTGCATTGGCTGGGCAAGAGCGGGCCGGGCTGGCTCGCCGCCGGCATCTGCGCGGCCAATTTTATCTTTGCCTTCACCAGCCTGCCGGAGAGCTGGAAACCCGGTCTCAAGCCCCCCACGGAGCGGACCCGGCTCGGGGCGGTCGGCCACGTGATGGGCAAGCCGGTGCTCGGTTTTCTGGTCGTCGTGTTCTTTCTCGCGACCTTTGGCTTCACGTGTTTCGAGAGCAACCTGGCCATTTTGGTGACGGACAATTTCCGGCTGGATGAGCACGGCACACAGAAGGTCGGTGCGGTCCTGTTTTCGTTTGCGGGCATCATCGGGGCCTTTGTGCAGGGCGGCCCGATTGGGAAGCTGATCAAGGGCTTTGGCGAACCCAAGCTGGTCGCGGCCAGCCTGATAATTTTTGCGGTGGGACTGCTGCCCATGCCCTGGGTGCACGGCTCGGAACCGCTGGCCTGGGGGACGCTCTTTTCCCTGCATGGGGGCTCGTGGTGGCTGTTGCTGCTGTTTGTCGCGCTGATCGCCATCGGGTCGGGGCTGACGCGCCCGCCGCTGTTCGCACTGCTCCAGAAACTGGCCCCGGACAACGAACGCGGGCTCACCTTTGGGGTGGCGCAATCGGGCGCGAGCCTGGCGCGTATCATCGGGCCGCTGTTTGCGGGCTGGATGTACGACCGTCACCCGAGCTGGCCGTACATTTCCTGTGCCGGCCTGGCGCTGGTGACCGGATTGCTCGCCTGGGGCAAGCTGGTCCGTGGCGATGCTCTGCCGCATACGGCTCCTTCGCCAGCATGAGCTGGGGCAGGAGCCAGGAGGGATTGCATCCGGAGTCAGGAGGGGAGCGGTGTTCCGAAGCACGACGGATGGATGAGAGGGTTCGAGCGGGGAAGCCCATACGAGGAGCGCGTTAGCGTCGTGGAGTGCGGTGGCTTGACACCGCTTTCGGAGGTAAAAGACGGTGACGAATGGCGACCAAGGGTAGTGCGCTTGCTCGCTTGCGTCCGAAAGCGGCGTCTCCGCTCTGCTCCGCCGCGCGCACTCCAAGAAGCTGGCGCGTTCAGCGAATGCTGTGAAGCCTCGGTCGATTATGAGTTTACCGGCTGGATATCCCTTTCGGTTTCGTTTGGGCGTTTGTTCTGGCACACTGCGAGGAACGGATCGGTAGTAGGATCACACCGGATCGGGTGCGCTGTCCGCTGATTTCGTCCTCGGTTGAACGACCTGGCTTTCCATGCAACTTCATCGATTTGGCCTGCTTCTTTTCGCGCTCGGCACCGTGGCTTTCGGGCAAGGCAGCGAAGAGGCCCAATTGAAATTCTTCCGCGACCTGGCGGAGACCCGCAATTACACGCTGGGCCGTCCGGTCGCTCCTCGGCTCACGCCGGATGGCCAGACGGTTATCTATCTACGGGGTGGTTCGCGCGATCCAGTGTTGCGGCTTTACGAGTTCGCCCTCCCGTCCGGGCCGGAGCGCGAGCTGCTGACGCCCGCGCAGCTTTTGGGAGGCACCGAGGAAAAGCTTACGGCCGAGGAAAAGGCCCGCCGTGAGCGCGCCCGGGTGACACTGCGGGGATTCACCAAGTTCGACTTGTCGCAAGATGGCTCACGGCTGCTGGTCACGCTGGCGGGGCGGCTCTATGTGGTGAACCGGGCTGACCAGAAAGTCACCGCCTTGCCCGGCAGCGGTTGGATCGATCCGCGTTTCTCGCCCGATGGCACTGCCGTCTCCGCCGTCTCGGGCGGGGAACTGCATGTCATCGAGCTGTCGGGCAAAATGCCGGTCGATTACACGCTGACGCGGGGGGCCACGGCGACCCTTTCCCACGCCACGGCGGAATTCGTCGCGCAGGAGGAGATGAACCGCAGCGAAGGCTACTGGTGGTCGCCCGACTCCCGGTTTCTCGCCTACCAGGAGACCGACGAATCGGCCGTCGAGGTGCGCTACATCGCCGATCCGCTGCATCCCGAAGCGGCCCCTGCGAAATTCTTTTACCCGCACGCCGGCTCGACCAATGCCGCCGTGCGGCTCGGTGTCATCGCCCGCACCGGTGGCCGGACGCGCTGGGTGAACTGGGACCGGACGAGCTTTCCCTATCTCACCCGAGTCGTCTGGCGCGGCCAGGACGCGCCGCTCTGCCTTTTGGTCATGGACCGGATGCAGCAAAACTCGCGGCTGCTCCGGGCCGATCCGGCCAGCGGCGTGACCTCCGAGCTGCTGCGGGAACACGATCCTGCCTGGCTCAATCTGGATGACACGAGCGTGCTGCCGCGCTGGCTGTCCGGCGGGAAGGAGTTCCTCTGGACCACCGAGAGCCGGGGCGCTTGGGAAGTCGAACTGCGCTCCGCCGAGGGCAAACTGGTCCGTGTGCTGACGCCGCCTGATTTCGTTTACAAGGGCCTCGTGAAAGTGGACCCCGCTCATGACGCGCTCTTCGTCAGCGGCGGCATGGATCCGCAGGACACTCATCTTTGCCGCTTTCCATTGTCCGGCGGCTCCGGTATCCCCCTGACCTCCGTTTCCGGCCAGCACTCGGCGAGCTTTTCAGAGAATGCTTCCGCCTTTGTCCACTCGTTTGACCTGATGGATGGCCGTTCGGGCGTCGAGGTCCGTGCCGCTGACGGCCATCAGTTGGCCGCGCTGCCTTCCCAGGCGGAACCGATTCCTGAGATCCCGCAGTTCGAAATCACCAGGACGTCGGGCGCGCCTTCTTTCTACGCCGCGCTGGTGCGGCCACGCGCCTTTCAGTCGGGTAAGAAATACCCCGTCATCCTCAGCGTCTATGCCGGTCCCACGGTCACGGTCGTCCAGGCGAATGCGCGAGCCTATCTCACGGATCAGTGGATGGCTGATCACGGCTACATTGTGGTGCGTCTGGATGGCCGGGGCACACCGTTTCGCGGTCGTGACTGGGAACGCGCCGTGCGCGGCAATCTCATCGACACCGCCCTGGCCGATCAGGTGGCCGGCCTGCAGTCGCTGGGAGAAAAATATCCCGAACTGGACCTGTCGCGTGTCGGCGTGAGCGGGTGGTCGTTCGGTGGCTATTTTTCGGCCATGGCCACGATCCGACGGCCTGATGTCTTTGCTTGCGGCATCGCCGGGGCACCGGTCGTGACTTGGGAGAATTACGACACGTTTTACACCGAGCGCTATCTGGGGCTGCCGCAGAGCGATCCCGCCGCCTATCATGTGAGCAGCGTGCTCACGTACGCGCCGCAACTCGCCCGTCCGTTGCTGCTCATCCACGGGCTGACCGATGACAACGTCTATGCCCAGCACTCGCTCCAACTGGCGGATGCGCTGTTCATGGCCGGCAAGCCCTATGAGTTCATGCCCATGCTGGGAACGCACCTGGCCGGCAGCAGTGATCCGGCGGTGAAACTCCACCAGCAGCAGCGGGTGATGGAGTTTTTGGGGCGCGCCTTGCATCCGTGAGCACGACTTGGCGTCAAGGGCGAGTCATGTGGTCGTATGTTCATGAGACCGCCAAGGTTTCCTTTTCGGCCTTCGCGGCCTTCGCCGGTCGCTTGGAGAGAATCGTGATCGCCCCGGCCAGCACGCGAACGGCTTTGGCGATGTCCTCGGTTTTGGTCGATTCCAAAGGATTATGGCTGAGTCCACGCACAGATGGCACGAACAGCATCGCCGTGGGAATGCCGGCTTGTGCGGCCATAACAGCGTCGTGGCCACCGCCGCTCGGGAGGTCCATCGCCGCGATCTTCAGCGCCTTTGCGGCCTCTTGCAGAGTGCTACGAAGGTTCGGGTCCAGGGCGGGGATTGGACTGGTTTGCTCGATCGGCTGGCCGATATCAACGCGCACCGCATGCTTTGCGCCCACCCGGCGCAGCATCTCCTTCATCTCCGCCGAGATCCGGTTGCGCGTCGCCTCGCAGTTGCTCCGCAGGTCGGTGTAGAAGCTGATCCTTTCCGGCCGCGGCAGGATCTCCCCGGGCAGCACCGCCACCGCGCGGGCAGCCGCCACCAGTGCGTCGCGCCGATAGGGCTCGCCCATCGGTGTCCCCCCGGAATGATCCGTCACACCCTCGAACCCGAGATGGGGTCCGTCCTTGGAAACTCCCGGGGAGAGCCGGATACGACGCTTCAAGACAACCGATTTCACCGTGGTCAACTCGCTCAGTTCGGCAGGACGAGACAGTCCAAACCGGACCTGGCCCGGCACGCAGTTGATCTTGACGGCCCCCTCGAAACCGCCATCCACCCGACCTACCGTCGCCACGACGTCGCTGCCGGACTGGGAATGTCCTTCGGCACACTGCTCGATCGCCACGATCATCTCGGCGACCGCCGGCATACTCTCCCTCCCCTCCACGGTGGTCACCCACCGTTCGGGAGCGCGGATCGAGGTGACAACCCCGATGGGCACCCGGTTGGTTTCAAGCACTTGTGCCTGTTCGATGTGCACCTCGAGATACGCGTTGTGGTCGCCCGCCCTGATGGACGGATTTTTCAAGTTGGCCGGATCCAGCCCGGCCTTGACCAGCGCGTGACGCAACGTTGCCGTCCGGTCGTAGTCGAGGGTGTCCCGCAGGTCTTCCAACTCCTCTTCGGGCAGGAAACCGAAAGCCATGCGGCTGCCCAGAAGAGAGCGGCCGAAGCGGGTCGACTCCTCGGCACGGAAGATGACGATCTCCAGATTGAACCGCACCGCCGCCGCCACTAGAAGGCGAGCCGATTCCACCGCCGCGATATAGCCCACCACACCATCGTAATTGCCTCCCTCGGCGACTGTGTCAAGGTGGGTGCCAACAAGAATGACCGGCGCTTCCGGCACCGTGATTTTCAGGCCGTGCAGATTCCCGAAGACGTCCACGTGCGTGGTGAAGCCGTCCTTCACCAGCCGAGAGCGTGCATGGTCATGGGCCTGTTGTTCTTCCGGGGAAAAGGCGTACCGGGTCCAGCCGTTTGCATTGCTGTTCCTGCCGATGGCGGCCAGCGCCGCCAATTCCCCCGTGATCCGCAGTTCCAGCAGATCAACCTGCTGAATCGGCCGGGGCAACACTTTGAGCGACGTGGCCCCTTCGGCTAGCTTCAATGGCGGGCGCCGGCCCGGCAGACGGCCCTCGTTGTTCGAGAGCAGCTGCCGGCCGGTCCGCTTGTTGCGACGCAGCGCATGAGCTACGTTAAGGGCGTAGATAGCGGAGATGAGCACGGCCCAGAGGCCGAGGATGGCCAGTGTGGGATTGATCACGGCGTCAGACCAGCAGTGCGACACCGTTGAGAAGAGGCAGGCAATTGCGATGACTCCGAGGTGGATGATGGTAGAAACGATGAGTGGTTTCATAATCGGCAAGATTTGCGTGTGCCGACATAGATAGCCTAATGTCGCAGAATTACTCAGAAACGATTTAGTGTGATCCGTTACGCTTTTAAGGATTTCACTGGAGGTGGCCCGCTTTGGGGTATCACCGTTTCAATGCAGTGACATTCAGCTATTCCGTTAAGCGGATAGAAGTTGTGAAGCCGCACGGAATCCCGTGTTTGTAGATTTTCGTGATGTGCTGCGGGTTTCCGGGTTTGCATTGATTTCAAAATGTTTACAATCCCGTGATGATTCTGCCATTGGTCGCAGCTTTACTAATTGGCTGTTTCTGCGATCAAACGACCTTTCATGATGAAAATTCCTTCCTACGAAGATGATCCCAAACTGCTGGTATCCAGGATATTCTATCATATCCTCCGCGGTGCGCGGCCTTCCAATGTCCATGAAAAGCTGAAGGAAGAAGGGTGCGACGTATCGCGGGAGCATGCCTCCCGGGTCGTGTGGGAGGCGGTCCGAAACCAGCGGTTGCGTTACGTTCCGGATACCGAGGAGTCGCTCACCTCGCTGCTGCGGCAGGCGGCGGAGAATAAATGGGGAAGCGCGGCTTCCGGCCTCAAAACGGTCCGCGTCATATCCGCCGCGTCCGTCAACCAGATGGCAATCTGTGGGGCGGAGACATTGCTCCAAATCATAATGGAGCGCTGGAGCCAGGTCGCGGCCAATGAACGTTCCCTCCGTATCGGCTTCTCGGGCGGCATCACCTCCGCCCTCATCCTCGAGGAACTCGCCAAGCTCATTCGTGAGCGCTGGAAAATTTCGGAAGCCCCTGCCCATGCCTTCCCGAGATCCCTAGTGTTCCACTCTATCAACGGCCTGCTTGCCAACGGGAACCCCGAATCCAACCCCAGCCGGTATTTCCAGGCCTTCGACGAGGATTTTCCGGTCAAGACCGAGTTCGTCCTGTTTCCCGCGCCCGGTGTCATCCTCGAATCGGAATGGCCGACGGTGAAGTCACTCCAATCGGTCAGCGAGGCCCTGTCATATGTCCCCGAGCTGGATGTCATTCTCGGCTCGGGCGGCCATTGGGAGAAAGGACACAAGACTCTCTGGGATTATGTATCCAAGAGCTGCATTCACAACCACTCCTCGGCCAGAACATCTCACACGGCTGGCGGAACCGATGCCAACGCTCCTGGTACCGGCGCCTCGCTTTACAAAATCTGGACTGAAGAAGCAGATAATCTTGGGGAGAAGCAGAGCTGTGCCGGGGATCTTTTCTGGCAGCCGGTGTTCCGTGACATTCCCGACAAAACCGTTCCCCGCAAGATCCGGATTCCCTCCTTGTTCGAACTCAAGGATTTGCCCGGGTTTGTCAGTCAAGGGAAGCGTGTCCTTATCGTGCTGGCGGGCTGCTCCGCCTGCAAGCGGGCCAAGGACGAAATACTGAAGGCGATTCTGGAGTGGCCGATTCCGCCCATGGTCAGCGACCTCCTCGTCACCTCCCAGACTGCCGGGGTTTACCTCCAAAGCCTCAAGGGGGAGCTGAATGGCACCTTGACGAAATAAACTCCCATCGACGCCGATCTGCCTCACCGCGACAGCGCGATCAGGTAGCGCTGCAACCGCTCGGCTTCCTCGCGCTGCTTCCGTTCCTTATGGATGAGGTGCAGGTTGGCAATCATGCGCTGGAGCATCCGGCGGCTGCTCACGGGGGCGAGATGGCTGTCGTCGTAATCCACCGCCAGGTTGGCGATGCGCCGCTTGCAGTCGATGCGGCTGAGCAGTTTACCACCGTGGAAGGGGTCGATGTAAAACTCCTCGCGCGGCGTCTGGTAGCGGCAGAGGAAATGTCCCGGCATGCCCACACCCACCACCGGAAGTTCCAGCCGCCGGGCCACGCACAGGTACACCACGCTGAGCGAGGTCGGCACGCCCCGGCGGCGGTCCATGACACGGTTGAGGTAGCTGTTGGCGGGATCGTAATAGTCCGTCTGGTTGCCGACGAAGCCAAGTTCGTCGAACAGCAGACGGTTGATCGCCTGCAGGGCGGTTTCGCCGGTCGCGCCTTCCGGCAGGCTTACCCGCACGCGTTCGGCCCAATCGTCGAGCTGCGCCCGAAAGGCGGCGACGTTGATGCCGGGATACCGGGTCGAGGTGAAACGCCAGACCCCGTCTTCCAGGTCGAACTGCTCGCCCTGGCTGAGGATGAACCCCATGAACTCGCTGTCGTAACGGTCGGCGGCGCGCTGTTCCAGCAGCTCGAGCACGCGGCGGCGGATGGCCGGCACCCGGTGCAGGCGATGGGTCTCCAAAAACTTGAAAACGGGTTCGCCGCCGGCCAGCAGGCGGCTCCGGATATTGAGGCGAACTGCGTCGTCGTCATCCGCGAGCAGCGTGAGCATCGCGGTGAGTTGGGGGTCGGTGAACGTCGCGGGCGGGGCGGGCTTGGTGGTATTCGGTTCCACGTTCACGGAGGTGAGACTAGCACAGCCTTGGACCCTTTGCAGCATTTAACCTCTCATCGGCTGGCTGGCTTGGGAGTTAAGGCCAGAATTCGTCCCGGCAACCATCCAAGCTTGCCCTTGAAATCGGTCGGCCGGGTGTATTCGAGCACGTAGATCTGGTGGCCGGCGACATGGACGTCAATGGGACGGGCCAGGGGGGCGAGGAAGGTGGTGGCGGTCGTGGTCCAACGTCCCTGCGTGTCCTGCGCCATTTTCAGGTTCAGCACATCGAAGCCGGTATCGTCATTGTTCACGCCGGGGATCAGGTTGCCAAAGCGGCCCATTAGGAAACTGTTGCGGACGGATTCTGGCCACGAGTCATCCAACCAGACCAAACCGGCGGGTGAGCTGTGAGGCGTGAACGTGCCGGTCAGTTTGCCCTCCAGCAGGGCGGCGGGACCGGTATTGATCACGGGCAGGACGAAGTGCAGCCCCGCCGGAGCCACCGGGGTGTAGGGATACCATTTTTTATCTGCGGGCGCGTCGGTGAACTGATAGGGAAAGCCATGGTGCTCAGGTGCTTCGCCCGGCTTGGGCGGGGTGATGGCGTCCATTTCTTCCGGCGCGTGGGCGTCTGGTCCGTTGGCCACGGTGAAGAGCTGGCCGGAGCCGTTCCAGCCGAGGCTGTAGGGATTGCGGATGCCCCGGGCGACGACTTCAAGCTTCGGCTCGGTCGCCTGCGGATCGAAGCGCCAGACACCGGCGGTGATGCCCACTTCGCCCATCTTGCCCAGGTTCGGCACGTCGCCGGTCTCGCCGCCGTCCGTGCGGGAGCCGCTGCTCACATACAACTGGCCGTCGGGACCGAATCGGATGTCGGAGATGCCGTGATTGTAGGGCCCGATGCCGTAGGGATAGTTCGTGCGGAACCACAGTTGCGGCGCGATGGGATCGCCTTCCGCATCGAAGGCGCTGGTGCGGAAGATGCCGACCTCGTTGGTCACGAGCGGGCGGCTGTCCACGCGATGGTTGAAGGTGATCCACAGCCGGCGCTGGGCGTCGAGGGTCATGCCCAGCGTGCCGAAGTCGGCGCCTTTCAATCCGGGATAATTGGTGGGCCAAAGGATCTGCTTGAGCTTCTTTGTGCCCAGATCCAGCCGCCAGGCCGAGCCGTTCTGGCCCAGCACGAAGAGCTTCGTGCCCTTGCCGTCGCTGGCCAGGCGGGTGGCGAATTCGGGCAGGCGCGCCACTTCAGCCAGATCAAAGCCTGCGGGAGCCGGGGGCAAGGGGCGGAAGTCGCTCGCCTGCTTCAGGGCCTCGAAGGTTTTGAAATCGGTGGTCGCCCGCACTTCGCCCACCTCGGCGGCGGCAAGCTTTCCGCCTGGATTGCCCCAGGAATTCATCACAAACGTCAATACATCCGCCACCTGGGCGTCGGTCAGCACCTGGGCGGGCATCGCCCCCTGATAGGCCTCACCTTTGACCGTGAGCGGCTGGTTCAGCCCGCCCACCACCGCACGGATGGCCTCGCGCGGATTCGCCGCCAGCCAGTCGGAGCCGGCGAGCGGGGGATAGGTGCCCTTGGTGCCGCGCCCGGTGATCTGGTGGCAGATGGAGCAGTTGGCCGCGTAGAGCATCCGGCCCCTGTTTACCTCGGCGGTCACTTCGGGCGGCAGTCCGGCCGCATTCTCCGCTTGGGCAGCGAGTGCCAAGCCGAACCAGGCCAGAACAACAGGGATACCGGGGAAACGCATGGGCGGGACGTTAGGAACCGGTTTCTACAAGTCAATCAAGCGCGGAACGGGGAGCGCGGAGCGCGGAGCGGAAAAGAGCGTTTCACATCCCGTCCACCCCGCGCGCTGACGGCGAAATCGCCACCGTGTCCTGCTCCGCGCTCCGCGCTCCCCGTTCCGCGCTTGAATGGGCTGACTTCGGGCTTGCTGTCCATCGTGGTGGCCAGAGATTCCTCCTCCGATGAGCCTGCCCATTTGTGTCGTCGATGCTTTCACGGCCGAGAAATTTCGCGGCAACCCCGCTGCCGTCTGCCTGTTGTCCGCTGCGGCGGATGAGGCCTGGATGCAACAGGTCGCCGCCGAGATGAACCTCTCCGAAACGGCCTTTCTCGAGCCACAGGACGATGGGTGGGGGCTGCGCTGGTTCACGCCGAAGGCGGAGGTTGCCCTGTGTGGCCATGCCACGCTCGCGAGCGCCCATGTGCTGTGGGAGTCGCGTCGGCTGGCACCAGAAACCCCGGCCATCTTCCACACCTTGCAAAGCGGCACGCTGACCTGTGGGCGGCGCAACGGGCGGATCGAGATGGATTTCCCCGCGCGTCCCGCCACCGCCGCCGCGTTGCCGGAGGGCTTGGCCGAAGCCCTCGGCGTATCGCCAATCTGGACCGGTCGTAGTACCTACGACTACCTCTGTGAACTGGCGGACGAAGACGCGGTTCGAAACCTGAAGCCCGATCACGCGGCGCTCGCGAAACTGCCCGTGCGTGGGGTCATCGTCACCGCCCGTGGCAGTGGGGAGCATGACTTTGTGTCCCGTTTCTTCGCACCCGGCGTGGGTGTGGCGGAAGATCCGGTGACGGGCTCCGCCCATTGTACGCTCGCTCCATTCTGGGCTGCTCGGCTGGGGAAGCCCTCCATGCGCGCCTGGCAGGCCAGTGCCCGAGGTGGTGAGGTCCACGTACGGTTGAAAGGCGACCGCGTGGCGCTGGGCGGTCAGGCGGTGACCATCTGGCGCGGAGAACTGCTGGCCTGAGGTTGGGATTGTGGTTTTCGCGCGATGAGGGAACTTCACCTCCATGTCCATGAAGCGCCGCCGATTCCTGCAGGGCTGTCTCGTTGCTTCGGCGTCTTGCGCCACGTCAGTTTGGCCGATGCTCGCTGCTGCGGCAGCTGCGGGAACGGCCTGGATTGACCCGGTCACCGCCAAGGACTGGCTGGCGCGGTGGGAGCGGCGAATCCAGGACGATGCGCGCGACCGGGCGTGTGACAAGGAGATGGGCGAGGAACTCGGGTGGCTCGTGAGTCCGTTTCTCAACGGCTTCTATTACGGCCATCTCGCGACGGGTGACTCGAAGTGGATCGAGCTTTTCGTGGACTGGTCGGACTCGTGCATCCGTCGGGCGGTGCGGGAGCCGGACGGCTTCCTCGGCTGGCCCAAGGGCGACGGCGGCGGCGGGGATTCCAAGGAGTACGCCGCCGACAGTCTGCTGGGCGAGGCGATGATGCTTCGCGCGATGGTGCTGATGGCCGTCCACATCAAAAAGACCCCCGCGCTCGCGGCGAAGTGGGGTGGCAAATCCGCCGAATATCTGAAGCTCGCGGAGGATGTGTTTCAGAAGTGGGATGCGCGCGGCTGCTGGCGCGAGGTGAAGGAAGGCGGCCTGTGGGTGGTGCCGGCCTTTGGCGTCGATGCCAAAACCGGCGGATGGTCGGCGGGCTACGCGCAACGTCAGACAACTGGTTTTTCCAATCCGGACAACAAGCAGAACCACATCGCCCGCTGGCTGCTGGCGTTGCATGACGCCACAGGGAAGCCGGTTTACCGCGCCCGGGCGGAGTCGTGGTTTCGCCTAATGAAGTCGCGCCAGCGGACGCGTGAGGGAGGCAAATTCCTTGTCTGGAACTACTGGGATCCCGCCGGTCCGTGGGACTACAAGCCTGACGGCTCGCCTCGACATTGGGTCGGCGTGCATCCCAACGGCGGTTACTACGGGATCGATGTCGAGGGCATCGTGGACGCCTTCGAGCACGGTCTTGTTTTTACCAAGGACGACATCGCCCGGCTTGTGGCGACCAATCGCGACTTCATGTGGAACCAGCAGGTGGAGGGGGCGAAATTCCAGCGCATCGACGGTGAATCTGCCGACGCGCGCTGGAAGGATTCACCGGGCGTGCTGTGGACGGCGCTGGTGCCGCACGATGCGACGCTCCGGCGCATCTTTGTGGCGAACCACAATCCCGCCGGCTGGGGTGGGATTGGGGCGACGCCGTGGTTTTTCGCGCGGGCAAAAGGGTAGAGGCCGAGGAAGCAGGAGAGCCGGGCAGAAAGGGAGCGCGGACCGCCTGGTCCGCGCGAATCCTTCGCACTCCGCACATGAGCTCGCCTCGCGGACCAGGCGGTCTGCGCTCCGTTTGACTGCAGCGATCCGGCTCAGCCTGCGCCGCCGCCAGCGACCTTCTTGGGCTCGCCCTTGAGCAGGGCGACGCCGTAGTCGCGGTTCATGCGGGCGATGAAGTCGATGCTGATCGACTTGGGGCAGGCCGCCTCGCAGGAGCCGGTCACGGTGCAGTTGCCAAAGCCTTCCTCGTCCATCTGGTTCACCATGGCGCGCACGCGCTTGTAGCGCTCGGGCTGGCCCTGGGGCATGAGGCCGAGGTGCGAGACCTTCGCGGCGACGAAGAGCATGGCGCTGGCGTTCTTGCAGGCCGCCACGCAAGCCCCGCAGCCGATGCACTGGGCGGCATCCATGGCGAGATCGGCATCTTCCTTCGGCACAGGGATGCTGTTGGCATCCGGCGCGGCTCCGGTGCGGACGCTGATGAAGCCACCGGCGTGCTGGATGCGGTCAAAGGCCTTCCGGTCGCAGACGAGATCCTTGATGATCGGGAAGGGTTTCGCGCGCCAGGGCTCGACAATGATCTCGTCACCGTCCTTGAAGCTGCGCATGTAGGTCTGGCAGGTGGCCACGCCGTGGTGCGGGCCATGCGGCTTGCCATCGATGACCAGCGAGCAGGTCCCGCAGATGCCCTCGCGGCAATCGTGGTCGAAGGCGATCGGCTCCTCGCCCTTGCCGGCGAGGTCCTCGTTCACCACGTCGAGCATCTCGAGGAACGACATGTTCTCGTTCAGATCGGGCGACGTGTAAGTCTTCAGTTCGCCGGCGGAGGTCGCGTTCTTTTGCCGCCACACTTTCAAAGTCACTTTCATTCGATTTACGATTTACGATTTACGAACTGCCGCAAGGCGGGTCGCGTCGGGTGCTCAAGTCAATTATTCTGCCTTGCGGTTTTGAGAGCGGCCACAGTGATCGATACGATCTCGTCGCCTTCCTTCATCAGATCGCCGAGCTTTTGCTGCGACGTGAGGCCGGATTCCACCAGCAGTTCCATCCAAAACAGGGACTCGTCCCCTTCTTCTTCAACGATCTTGAGCTTGTTCACGAAGTCTGCCGGGGATTTTGCACGGCAGGCCGACCGATAGTTCGCGCCCACCGAGGTGCCGGACCGCAGCAACTGCTTGCCGAGGACATCCGCCACGCGATGATCCGGCAGCGACTGTACCGCCTTGATGACCCGAAGCGCATATTGCTTCGTGCGCGCCATCATCTCGTCCCTCGTCATAGGCTGGATTTCGTCCGTTGTGATCGCGCCTCGTTGCAGTTCGTAAATCGTAAATTGCACTTCGTAAATCGCCGCTCACTTGTAGCTGCGGGTCGACATCTTCACTTCCTCGTACACGAGCGGTTCCTTGTTCAGGATCGGGGCCTTGTCGGGGGCGCCGGCGTATTCCCAGGCGGCGACGAAGGCGAACTGGTCGTCGCGGCGCTTCACGTCGCCGGCATTGACGATGCCCTGCTGCACTTCGGGATCGGCGGCGGTGTACTGGTATTCCTCGCGGAAGTGGCCACCGCAGCTTTCCTCGCGCATCAATGCGTCGCGGCACATGAGTTCGCCCAGCTCGATGAAGTCGGCCACGCGGGCGGCCTTCTCCAGCCCCTGGTTCCAGCCGCCCTCCTCGCCGAGAACCTTCACGTTCGTGCGGTATTCCTCACGCAGGTCGCCGATAAGCTGGATGCCCTTCTGCAGGCCCGCCGCGGTGCGGGCCATGCCGCAATATTCCCACATGAACTTGCCGAGCTGCTTGTGGAAGCTGTCGGGCGTGCGCTTGCCGCTGCTCGTGGTGACGCGTTGGATGAAGCCCCGGACATTGTCCTCGGCCTCCTTGAATTCACCCTTGTCGGTCGCGGGCCGGCTACCGGCCTTCACCGTCGCGAGGTAGGTGGCAATGGTGCTCGGGAGCACGAAATAGCCGTCGCTAAGGCCCTGCATGAGCGCGCTCGCGCCGAGGCGGTTCGCGCCGTGGTCGGAGAAGTTCGCCTCGCCCAGCACGAAGAGGCCGGGGAGGTTGCTCATCAGGTTGTAGTCCACCCACAGGCCGCCCATCGTGTAATGCACGGCGGGATAGATGCGCATCGGCGTCTTGTAGGCGTCCTCGTTCGTGATCTCGTGATACATCGCGAAGAGGTTGCCGTAGCGCTCGCGAACCTTGTCCTCGCCCAGGCGCTTGATCGATTCGCTGAAATCGAGATAAACGCCCAGGCCGGTCGGGCCGACGCCACGGCCCTCGTCGCAGACGTACTTGGCGGCGCGGCTGGCGATGTCGCGCGGGGCGAGGTTGCCGAACGCGGAGTACATCCGCTCCAGGTAGTAATCGCGGTCGCCCTCGGCGATGTCCGCCGGGTTCTTGCCGCAGTCCTCTTTCTTCTTTGGCACCCAGATGCGGCCGTCGTTGCGGAGCGATTCCGACATCAGGGTCAGCTTCGACTGGTAGTCGCCGGAGACGGGGATGCAGGTCGGATGGATCTGCGTGTAGCAGGGATTGCCAAAGGTTGCGCCGCGCTTGTAGGCGCGCCAGCTCGCCGTGACGTTGGAGCCGCGCGCGTAGGTCGAGAGGTTGTAGACGTTGCCGTAACCGCCGGTCGCGAGCACAACGGCATCGGCGCTGTGGCGGGTGATTTCGCCGGTTTGCAGGTTGCGGACGATGATGCCCTTGGCGTGGCCGCCCACGACCACGAGATCGAGCATCTCGGAGTGCGTGTAGGATTTCACGGCCCCGGCCCCGATCATCTTGTTCAGCGCGGAATAGGCACCCAGCAGAAGCTGCTGGCCGGTCTGGCCGCGCGCGTAAAACGTGCGCGAAACCTGCGCGCCACCGAAGGAGCGGTTGTCGAGCAGGCCGCCGTATTCGCGGGCGAAGGGCACGCCTTGGGCTGCGCACTGGTCGATGATGTTGACCGAGACCTCGGCCAACCGATGGACGTTGGACTCGCGGGCGCGGTAGTCGCCGCCCTTGATCGTGTCGTAGAAGAGCCGGTGAACGGAGTCGCCGTCGTTTTGGTAGTTCTTCGCGGCGTTGATGCCACCCTGGGCGGCCACCGAGTGGGCGCGGCGCGGCGAATCGTGGAAGACGAAGTTGTGCACCTCGTAGCCCAGCTCGGCGAGCGTGGCCGAGGCGCTGGCGCCGGCGAGACCCGCGCCGACCACGATGACCTTGTACTTCCGCTTGTTGGCCGGGTTGATCAGCTTGGAGCTGAACTTGTGATTCTCCCACTTCGAGGCGAGCGGGCCGGGGGGAATGTTGGAATTGAGCGTCGCCATGTTACTTCGCGCCTCCTTTCAGGACCTTCGCGGCCGGAGCGCGGCCGCCGCCCCCGATGTCGACCTTGAGCCGGTTTGCGTACTCCTGGCCGTGGTGGAAGACCAGTACCGACACCGGCATGGAGATGTAGCCGAGAAAGACGAGCAGGCTGGCCAGGCGCGCGAAGGCGGCGATGCGCGGCGCCCAGACGTGATTCCGCAACCCGAGAGACTGGAACATCGAGCCCAGCCCGTGACCGAGGTGGAAGCAGAGCAGGCCGATCGCCACGATGTAGAAGAGCGAGACGTACCAGACGCTGAAGCCGCACACCATCATGGCGTAGATGTCCATCTCGCCGTTGTTGGGCTGGTAAAGTTCCTCGAAGCTCAGGCCGGCGAAGTTCACCTGCTCGACCAGGACCGTGAAATGCAGGAGGTGATAGACGATGAACGCGAGGATGATCAGCCCGGAGAACAGCATCGTGCGGGACGCGAGCGTGGCGTCCAGCGGCTTGGCCTTGCTGGCATAGCCCTGCGGGCGGGCCGCCTTGTTCTGGGCGCTGAGCGTCATCGCCGAGGCGATGTGCAGGCCGACCAGCGCCAGCAGGCCGAGCCGGGCGGGCCAGAGAATCTCGGGTGTGGTCT
This sequence comes from uncultured Verrucomicrobiota bacterium, assembly GCA_903922605.1. GTDB lineage: Bacteria > Verrucomicrobiota > Verrucomicrobiia > Limisphaerales > UBA9464 > CAIVQB01. The sequence goes on along the minus strand of CAIXUG010000016.1, from coordinate 41,254 downwards.
TGAGGAAATGGCCGTAGCGGTTGATGGCCTCGGGCGGCAGGAAGAACTGCAGGTTGCCCAGCAGGTGCCCGACCACGAAAAGGAACATGCCCGCTCCGGAGAGCGCCATGATGTATTTCTTCCCGAGGGAAGATCGCCAGATCTGTTGCAACAGGTTCATGAACTTACGTGCCGGAGGATACGCCGCCGTCCTCTGGGTTGAACTTATCTAATGTTCCAAGCGCGACAACGTCAATGAATCAGCGCGGGATATAAGGGATGCTTGCCATTGACGTTAGCTTATGCCCAGCAACCCGGGCAGCTCCGTGAGCGAGAAGAGCTGGCCGGGCGGCAGGCCGGTAGCCGTTCCACGACGCAGCAGCAGGGACGACCAGCCGCAGGCGCGGGCCGCCTCCGCGTCTTCCCGGACGGAGTCCCCCACATGCAGCAAGGCCGTCGGAGGCAGCTGCAGGCGGCGGGCCGCATGAGCGAAAATCTCGGGCGAGGGCTTATGCGTGCCCGCTTCGGCCGAAACGACGATGACTTCGAAATGTCGGGCGAGTTCCAGCCGCTGCAGCAGCGGGCCGAGGCGTTCATCCCAGTTGGAGAGGGCGGCCAGCCGGATGCCGGCGGCGGCCAGGGTTTCCAGACAGGGGCGGACGTCCGGGAACACCTGCCAGGCGCCCGGTTCGGTGAACCGTTCCCATAATGCCCGGAACAGGTCCGGGTCGGCGGCCTTTGGGGTGAGTCCCTCGAAGGTGCTCCATACGATCGCGGCCCAATCGGCCGTGGTGTAGTTGAAAGTGCCGGGCACCTGGTGCGCCGCCCGCCAGGCGGCCGCGAAGCGTTCGTTGAGCAATCCCGGTTCCAGCCGCTCGCCGAGGACAGTCTGCGCCGCCTCGGCATAAACATGCCCCACCGACGGCCAGGGCTCGATCAGGGTGCCACCCACATCGAATGTCACCGCCCGCACCCCGGCTGCCAGCGGCCGGCTCATTGCGCTTGCACGCGCAGAAAGCCGGCACCGCCGGCGGGAGCGATCTGCTTGAAGCTGAAATGCCCTGGCGAGTTGGTGGCAAGGGTCGCCACCAATGGCAGGTAGGGGCCGGCGGGATCGGACGCCTTGAGCAGCGTAAGCAGGGTCGTGTTCCCGCCCGTCACGGTGAAATCCACCCGCAGATTGCCATTGGGCCCGAGCACGATCGAACTGACATCGAGCGCCAAGGCGGCGGGGAGAGTGAAGGTCGCGGTGACTGACTTGTTGGAGCTCATCACCAGATTGGTTGGACTGATGGACCCGCTCAGGTCTCCCGACCAACCGGTGAACACCCAGCCTGGAAGCGGCGTGGCAGTGAGCGACACGACGTCGTTTGAGAGGTAAGCGCCTTTGAGTGGCAGCGCAGTCACGGTCCCCAATCCGTTAACTCCGGTGGTCAGCGTGAAGGTAGGAGCAAAGACGGCGGTGACCGACTTGTTGGCGTTCATCACCAGGTTGGTGGGACTGATAGCCCCGCTCAGGTCGCCGGACCAGCCCGTGAACACCCAGCCGGGTGCCGGCATTGCGGTGAGCGATACGAGATCATTCGAGAGGTAAACACCTTTGATTGGCAGCGCGCTCACTGTGCCCAGTCCATTGGTGGCGGTGGCCAGCGTGAAAGTGGGAGCAAAAACGGCGGTGACCGACTTGTTGGCGTTCATCACCAGGTTGGTGGGACTGATGGACCCGCTCAGATCGCCCGACCAGCCGGTGAACACCCAGCCGGGAGCCGGCGTCGCGGTGACCGACACGACGTCGTTTGAGAGGTAAACTCCCTTGGTGGGCAGCGCGGACACTGTGCCCTGTCCGCTGACGGCGGTGGTGAGGGTGAAGGTAGGGACGAAGACGGCGGTGACCGACTTATTTCCATCCATCACCAGATTGGTGGGGCTGATGGACCCGCTCAGGTCGCCCGACCAGCCCGTGAACACCCAACCCGGTGCCGGGGTGGCGCTCAGCGAGACCACATCCCCGTTGGCGTAGGTGGCCTTCAGTGGATTGGCCGTTACCGTACCCTGGCCGATGACGGCCGTGGCCAACGTATGGTTGTCGCTGAAGTTGGCGGTGACGGTGGTGTTGGCGTTGAGCGTCAGCGAGAGCGGATTGGCAGTGCCGGTGGCCCCGCCCGACCAGCCCATGAAAGCCATGCTGAACATGGGGTTGGCGATCAGCGTTACCGGAGTGCCCGGCGAGTAGATCCCGCCCGGAGGGAGGGCCGAGACGCTGCCGGGGCCATTGGTGGCCAGCGTGAGCGTGACTGAGGGCGGAGTGCCAATGGTCGTGCTCAGGAAGAACCAGGGCCCGAAATTCAGGAAGCGCCCGCCAATCTGCGGGCTGGCGTGCAGTGCATAGTCACCGGCTGCCGGAGGCACGAAGCCAAAGCTGGGCTGAGTCTCCGTGGTGGGGGTGATCTGTGTGAGCTGTTCGACACCCGTGAAGCTGAGATCGTCGAAGAAGAAACCGTAGAGCGGGCCGGTCTGGTTAAAGAAGACCGTCTGTGCGCCCTTCACGACCACGTAGGTGAAGCGCACCGAGATTTCCTGGTCGGCAAAGGCGGTCAGCGGAATGATACGCGGCGTAAATGCGTTCTCGATGGTGCTGCCGCTGTTGTTCGTGCGGCCGTGCTGTTCCCAAAGGGTGACCCAGGAAGCGCCGCTGTTCGTGGAGATCTGTGCCCGGGCGAATTCGTTGGTGGTGGCGGCGGCGAGGCGGGTCGCAAAGGTCATCTGGGCCGTAGCGGTGGTCCGCAGCCGCGCGTTGAGGGTCAGTACCTGATCCGTCGAGTTGGTGTGCGCCAGGTGGTAGCTGGCGGTGCCGGTCTCGTGTGAATCCGTCGAGATCACCGAGTAGCCAGGTGCAACACTGGCGGTGAAATCGCCGGCGCCGGTTTCGGCCCCGATCACGCCGGAGAAGAGCGTGCGTCTGGCATATTCCCAGCGGTAGGCGGTGGCGCCGGGAACGGGCTGGGCGACGTACGGCGTGGAGCTGGAGACGTTGGCCAGCTTGGTGCCGCCGATGATCGGCGGCACATAGGTCAGCGCGAGGTCCACCTTGAGATTGTCGCCGCCGGCGACCGTGACGGACTTCGAGAACCCGTTGAAGTTCGGACCGTTAAAGCTCACCACCTGCGGGCCGTTCGCCGTGGGCACCGCGTAACCGCCCGAATTGGCCGTGACGGCGAAATTGTTGTTGCCGCCGATCGTGACGCTCAGGCCGCCGATACCCTCCCCGGGGTCGTAGGACTGGTTGCCATTCAGGTCATAGTACGCGACGCCGGTCACCAGCGGCTGCTGGTCCTGGCGCGCGCCGAAATCAAAGGTCACCAGCTGGGGCCCGACTTTGCCGATGTTGGTGATGCCATTGTTGATGTTGGTGACCGTGTTGCTGGCATTCAGCACCCCGATGCCGATCTCCCGGAAGCTGGCCGAATGGTTGTTGAGCCGGTGGCCGGGAGGATCCTGCACGCCGCCGGGACCGTTCCCCCAGTCCACCTCAAAGCCCGCATGGCCGTTGGGGACCGAGGCGGCAAAGGCGAAGACGCTCTCGCCGGCGGTGGTGAACGTATAGCCCGCCGCGGTAATGCGGTCGCCGGTCGTATTGACCACATTTGCCGAACCGGCCGGGCTGGTTTCCTCGTGGGCCTGGATGCCGTTGGCCAGCATCCACTGCGTATGCCCCCGCGCGGCCTGGGCGAGGCGCGGTTCTGGCGCCAGCGGGGGCAGGGGCGGGAAGGCCGCCAAATCTGTCTGCAGCTTCGCCAGATCCACATTGAAAAACTGGTAGGCGGCCAGGGTGTCGGAATCCAGGTTGGCCGTCGTGGCGAGGCGGACGCCTTCCGCAGCCGGGTTGGCCCGGGCGCGGTTGAGCAGCTCCAGATAGTACTGCTCGTCATCCGTGGGATCGCCGATGGAGTACTGCACGGCGGTGCCGGCCGGCGTCGGGGCGTTCGGGCGCGGGGCGGGGTTTTTGAACTCGGTCACCGCCGGCGGGGGCGCCACGGGATCGGCTGCCCGCAGCGCGGTCACGCACACCAACCCAGCGAGCAAATGTCTCAATGCCTTCATCTCAGTAGAAATCATTCATAGCCAAGCCAATCGAATTGCAGCCAGAGAAAAAACCGCCGAACCCGCATCATTCATCCGGACCACCCAGGCCGGCGGCCAAATCTTCCGCGCTCCAGTTTTGCCGGGCGGTCTCCAGCCGATCCGCCGTGCGGCCATGTTCCCAGACGGCGAATCGTGCCGTTCGCCCCGGATCGCCAGTCCACGCCGGTTGCGCCAGCAGGCCCGCCAGGTAGCCCCCGAGAGCATCTCCGCTGCCACCTTGGGCCAGGCCCGGGTTGCCGGTCGGATTCACATGGGCAGGTCCGGTGGGGCCACCGACCAGCGTCTGGTGACCTTTCAGGACCGCCCAGATGCCCTGGCCCGTGAAAGCGGTGAGCATCTCGGGTCGCTTCAGGTCGGTGGGCAGCCCGCGTTTTGCGAGCCAGCGGACCGCTTCGCCCGGATGGGGGGTGATGATCCGCAAGGCGTGCGCGTACGGGGTTTCCGTGGCAAGCCAGTCCAGGGCGCTGGCATCGGCCACCATGGGCAGGGACAATTCCCGCCACCACGTCCCAACCTGTGAGCGCAGCCAGTCCGGCACCTCCGGGCCGGCCAGGCCGGGGCCAACCAACAAGGCGGTGGTCTTGGCCGGGAGCTCCAGCGGTTGCCGCCAGGGACGCACCATGGGGGCGGCCAGTTGCGAGGCAACCGGCCCGTAGGTTTCTGGCGAGGTAATGACCGTGATCAACCCCGGCCGGGCGCGGCCAGCCGCCCGGGCGGCCAGAACGGCAGCACCGTGGTACCCCAGGCTGCCCGCGATGATGGTCACGTGGCCAAAGCTGCCCTTGTGGGCAACGACCGGGCGGGGCGGGGGAAGGGCGGAGAAATCGGACGCTTCCGTCCACCAAAGCGGAAAGTCAACCGCCGTACCGGCCTGCCGGCGTTGCTTTTCAGCAATGACCGTCTCCGGGTGGGGCAGAAGCCCGACGCCGGTCGCGACTTCCAACCGCCCGACATATTCCATGGCGGATTCCGCCAGCAGCCCGCGTTTGGGCGCGCCGATGGTGAGGGTGATGGTGGCGCGGATGGCGGCACCGCGCGGCAGCCCGGTGTCAGCATCCAGCCCGGAAGGGGTGTCCACGGCCAGAATCGGCAGGCCGCATTCATTGACCGCCGCGAAGAGCTCCTGCCAGGCAGGATCAATCTCCCGGTTCAGGCCGACGCCGAACATGCCATCCACAATCCACCCGGGCTTGGAGTCGCGCGCCAGCAACAGCCGGAGATCGGTCACCACTTGGCGCGGAATGAAGGCGTTAACAATCTTGGCATCCCGTTCGCCCAGATGGGCTAGCGCGGCCCGGGTGTCATCGCCATTGTGGCCACGGCCGGCCAGCAGCAGAATGCGGTCGCCCGGCTGGGTAAGTTCGCGCAGGCGCGCGGCCAGACGCTCGCCCACCCGGGCGATCACATCGGCTTCACGGACGCCGGTGGCCCAGGTGGCGTCTTCCCAGGCGCGCATCTGTTCGAGGGTTAGGACGGGCAGGGCCATGTCGGTCTCAGGGCTGACGCAGCCAAATCAGGATACGTCGCTGCTCAGCATCCGGATTCACCGGATTTGCATGGGTGAAATTTCAGTGAACAGCGAGTTCCTGTCGGATGCCGAACTTTTCCACCCGTTTGCGCAGGGTGGCGCGGGTGATGCCGAGCAGTTTGGCCGCCTGCACCTGGTTGCCCTTCGTTTCCTTGAGGGCCTCGATGATGAGTTCGCGCTCCACGGCCGGCAGCACCCGCAGCTTGCTGTCGCCCCGGGCGAACCGGAACAGCTGGCGGGCGATGCCCGGAATATCCATGGGCTGGGCGGCCGACGCGGAGTGGGCGACGGCCACAGTGGCCGGGCCGGAGGTGCCGCTGGCCGCAGCGGTTGCCGGTTTGTCTGTCTGGATCGCTGAAAGCACCTCGGTCGGCAGGTCTGAAGGCAGAATGGCTGATCCCTTGGCCACCACCGTCGCGCGGCGCAGCACGTTCTCCAGTTCGCGGACGTTGCCGGGCCAGTGATAGGCTTCCAGGGCCGCCAGCGTGACTTGCCCCAGCGACTTCGGCTTGCCGCCGGGACCGGCCAGCTTCCGCAGGAAGTAATCCACCAGGAGTCGGATGTCATCCCGGCGTTCCCGTAGCGGCGGGAGCTGGATGCGCACGACATTCAGCCGATAAAACAGATCCTCGCGGAACTGCTTCGCCTTGACGGCCTCTTCCAGGGGCTTGTTGGTCGCCGCGATCACGCGGACGTCCACCTTGATGGATTCGCCACCGCCCACGCGCTCAAACGTTCCGTTCTGCAGCACGCGCAGGATCTTCGTCTGCGTGGTGGACGTCATGTCGCCGATTTCGTCCAGGAAGATGGTGCCCTTGTCGCACTGCTCGAACTTGCCGATGCGCAGCTGGGTGGCGCCGGTGAAGGAGCCCTTCTCGTGGCCGAACAGCTCGCTTTCCAACAAGTTCTCCGGGATCGCTGCACAGTTGATCGCCAGAAACGGACGCTCACTGCGACGGCTGTAATGGTAGATGGCCCGGGCCACGAGCTCCTTGCCGGTGCCGCTTTCGCCGGTGATGAGCGCGGTGGCATCCGTGGCGGCGACCTGGCCGATGAGCTTGAAGATCGCCTGCATGGACTCGCTGCGGCCGATGACACCCGCCTCGTAATCCTCCGACTCGAGCATTGGCTGGAGGGCGACCGCCTGGCGCATGTCGCGGGCGGCCTTGAGGGCCGAGGTGACCAGGGCTTTCAGCTTGGGCACGTCGAACGGCTTCAGCAGGTAGTCGTAGGCCCCGAGCTTCATCGCCTCGATGGCGGTCTGGGTCGTGCCGTAGGCGGTCATCAGGATGACCGGGAGCTTGGGGTCCAACTGCCGGATGCGGCGGAGCGTTTCGAGGCCGTTGAGGCCGGCCATGCGGATGTCGCTGAGAATGAGGTCCGGCTTGATCTTGGGGATGAGGCGCAGGCCCTCCTCGCCGCTGGAAGCGGTGTGCAGCTCGAGTTCGGGCGAGTCGAAGATGCGGCGGAATGAGTATTGCACGTCGGCCTCGTCATCGATCAGCAGCAGTTTGTCCATCGGTTGCCCGGAAGGTAGCGTGAGGGAAGGAATATTGCCAACCATGCTTGCCCCTGAGTTATGGGGAAGAGAGGTCAAAGCCCGCGCAAACGGCGCCGTCCGGCATTATCCGACGCTTTGCGGAAGATTTTTGTGGCATTGGAAACCTCCTTTGTTACTTTGCGCGGCCTTCGTTCCGACCAGTCGCTTGTGCAGGCGTCTCGGCGAAACGGGGAAAAGCGTTCAATTTCGCGTAACCAGCTGTGAGTGCCAACAAAGCTTCGGTAAAGAAACCGGCTCCCGTCGTCCGCGGCAAGACCGTCGGTTCGGCGAGCGCGGCGTCCATCCTTGGACGCCCGTTGGCTAAGAACGCCAAGACCTCGGCCCCCACGTGGACGCCGAACAGCAAGGTGAAGCCGGACCTGCAGAAGTTCTACCAGAACCTGTTGGAGCTGCACGCCCGCCTGCGCGACCAGATGTCCGGTCTCGCCAAGGAATCCCAGGCCGAGATGGAGAGCTACAGCCTCCACATGGGCGATTCCGGCACCGACAATTTCGACCGTGATTTCGCGCTGAGCCTGCTGTCCTCCGACCAGGATGCCATTTACGAGATCGAGGAGGCCCTGAAGCGCATCGAAAAGGGCACCTACGGCATCTGCGAGCTGACCAGCAAGCCCATTCCCAAGGCCCGCTTGGAAGCCATCCCTTGGGCCCGTTTTACCGTTGAGGCCCAGGCCCAGCTGGAGAAGGAAGGCGCGCTGAAACAGCGCCGTCTCGGTGCGCTCGGCACCGTGGATGCCGCCGGCGGACCCGACGTGGATGACGGTGATGACGAACCGGATGAGAAGCCGGCCGCGAAAGAAAAGGACTGATTTTTTATGCCCCGTGAAGTTGTAACCATTGAGTGCTCGGAAGCGCGCAAGGAAGGCAAGCCCCCCAGCCGCTACCAGACCAGCCGTAACAAGAAGCTGCAGACCGAGAAGGTGGAGAAGATGAAGTTTAATCCCTTCCTCCGCCGTCACACCCTGCACAAAGAAATCAAGTAAGCCATGCCCCGCAAGACCAGCCTCGAGGAAAAGAAGAAACGCCGCAGCGCATCCTCCCGCACCCCTCGGCCCAAGCCGAAGGTCGATTTCACCATCGACGCGATCGATTACAAGAACGTCACCCTGCTCAAGCAGTTCGTGACGGAAAATGGTCGCATCCTGCCGCGCAAGTACACCGGCCTGCCGGCCCATTATCAGCGCAATCTGTCCGACGCGATCAAACGCGCCCGCCAGATGCTGCTGATGAAGTAATCGGCGCCCGTCGAAAACCCGCTGGATAAGCCAGCGGGTTTTTCGTGCACACAGTTTGCAATTCATTTGCAACAAGGCGGCAGCCTGCTATTTCCTTCCCATGTCCTCCGGCTTACGAAGCTTTCTGGCCATGCTGGTCCTGTTGTTAGGACCTGCTGGAAAGGCATTTGGAGAGGATGGTAAGATCAGGATTCTCACCTCCATCCCGCCCCTCTATTGCTGGGCGGTGAACGTGGCGGGCGATCTGGCCACGGTGGAGAACCTGCTCCCGGCCGATGTCGGTCCCCATGACTACCAGTTCAAGCCCAAGGACTTGAAACGTCTTCAGAACGCCGACCTGATCGTGCTGAACGGCCTCGGTTTGGAAGACTGGTTCACGAGGGCCATACAGGCCAACGCAGCGGAGGCAGAACGAAAGGTCATCCATATCGCCGATGGCTTGGCTGAGACCGACCTGATTTTCCATCTGCCCACGCTGGAACTGGACCCGAGCCACTCCATTCAGGAAGGCCACGACCACGGACCTCGGACTCAGGACCCAGGCCCCGGGACCGGCCACAGGCATGAGCATGACCAGGCCAACCCCCATCTCTGGCAGGACCCGCGACTGGCCATGCACGGGGTCACCAACATCCTGCTGGCTCTGCAACGCATTGATCCCGCCCATGCCGCCGATTACCAACGCAATGCCACGGCCTACCTGAGCCGGTTGGCTGCCCTGGACGCCGAGATCCGGCAGGCGGTTGCCGGTTTTTCATCCCATACGGTGGTGACGTATCATGACGCCTTTCCCTATTTCTGCCGTCGGTACGGGATCGAGCTCGCCGGGGTCATTGAGCAGGTGCCCGGTTCCGATCCTTCCCCCCGTTATCTGGCGGAGCTGCTGAAAGTCATCCGGGCACGGAAGGTGAAAGTCATTTTCACCGAGCCGCAGTTCAACCCGCGTCTGGCGAAGCGCCTGGCCGACGATCTCGGCATTGCGGTTGCTGAACTCGACGTGCTGGAAACCGGCGCGCTTTCGCCCGACAGCTACGAGGACGGTCTCCGGAGAAATCTTCGCGTGCTGCAACAATACCTGAAGTGACATGGCCGAAATCCATTTCCATCCCCGCGGGCTGGCCATCGAAGTGCGTGGCCTGCGTGTCACCCTGGGCGACACCGCCGTGCTGCGCGGGGTGGATTTCCATGTCCCCAAGGGTCAGATCGTCGCGCTGATCGGTCCCAACGGCTCCGGCAAAACCACGCTGCTGCGCTGCCTCCTAGGCCTGCAACGGCCCGATGCGGGGCAGGTAAGGCTGCTGGGAGAGGAAGTCGGCCCGGCCGTGTTGAAGCGCATTGGCTACGTGCCGCAGCGGCTGCCCTTCGACCGCAGTTTCATCCTGAGCGTCCGGGAGTTTCTGTCGCTTCGGCTGCGCGAGACGCGCGGCTGGTTCTGGCAGCGCCACCGGAATACGGATGCCCATCTTCGGGCCGCGCTGGCCGAGGTCGGTGTGGATCATCTCTTCGACCGGCCCATCGCCGGCCTGAGCGGCGGCCAGCTGCAGCGCGTGCTCATCGCCTTCAGCCTGCTGGGCAAGCCGGAGCTGCTCCTGCTCGACGAGCCCACCGCCGGCGTGGACACCCCGGGCGAACAGGATTTTTACGGGCTGATCACGGAGGTGCATCGCCGGCACAAGCTCACCGTCGTGCTGGTCTCGCACGATCTCTCGATGGTGTACCGGCATGCCGCCCGCGTGTACGCCCTCAACGGCATCATCTGCTGCGAAGGGACGCCGGAAGAGGTGATGAACGCCGATTCGCTGAAGCAGGCCTACGGCATCCACGTGACGCCCTACCACCACGAACACGGCCCCGGCCACCACCATGTTCACTGAAGCCTACATGCAGCGCGCGCTGCTCACCGCCCTGCTGCTGGCGCCCCTGTGCGGCCTGCTGGGCGTCTTTGTCACGGCGCGGCGGATGGCCTTCTTCAGTGACACCATCTCGCACGCGGCGCTGGCCGGCATCGCGGTCGGGTTCTGGCTCGGCTTCACTGACCCGACGCTGCCGATGATCGCCGTCAGCCTGGGAGTGGCCATGCTCATGCTCTGGCTGCGCGAGAAGACGGACCTGCTCAACGACACCATCATGGCCCTGCTGCTGAGCGGTTCCGTCGCCTTCGGTATCGTCGTGCTGAGCCTGCTCAAGGGCTACCGGGGCGAGCTCCACCGCTACCTCTTCGGGGACATCCTGAGTGTGGGACCACAGGAAGTGGCAATCGCGGTGGTCGTCACCGCCATTGTCGGAACGGTGGTGTTCGCCCGCCTCAATGCGCTGGCCCTGCTGACCGCCCACGAGGATCTCGCCCACGTTTCCGGCATTTCCGTGCGCGGATTGAACTACGCCTTTGTGCTCGTGCTCACCGTGGTGGTGGCGCTCAGCATCCGGCTGCTGGGAATCATTCTCGTCACCTCGCTGCTCGTGATCCCGCCGGCCACGGCCCGGAACCTGGCCAGCAATCTCCGACAGCAGCTGATTCTCGCCATCATCGTGGGCGCGCTCGGCGGTGTGGGCGGAGTGGCACTCAGCTTCCAGTTCGACCTGCCGTGCGGGCCGTCCATCGTGCTGACCTGTTTGGCACTCTTCCTGATCACCTTGGTCGGTCGCGCACTCCGGAAATCCCGCCGCAGAAACCTTTCGCCCGCATGAAACAGCCCTGCGCATTGCATCCACATCCGCACTCGCACGCTCACCGGCTCATCCAGCCGCCGCTCAACGAGCTGACGGAGCAACTGCGCCGCCGTGACCGCAAGATCACGGCCCCGCGCCAGGCGATTCTCGAAGTCCTCCGTCGCCATCAGCACCCGCTCACCAACCGGGAAATCCACGCCGCGCTCGGCGAGAGCGAATGCGATCTGGCCACGGTGTATCGCAACCTGAACACGCTGGAGCAGATGGGCATGGTCCGCCGCTTCGACTTCGGCGACGGCACGGCGCGCTTCGAACTCCTCGCCGAGGGGGATGACGGTCATCACCACCACCTCGTCTGCACGCGGTGCTCGACGGTCGTCGAGGTGGACGGCTGCTTCAGCACCGAGGTGGAAGCCCGGCTCGCGCGCACGCACGGCTTCACCCAGATCACCCATCGGTTGGAGTTCTTCGGCCTGTGCCCGAAGTGTGCGGCAGGGGCGTGACGAGTAAGCAGTAATCAGTAGGTCAGTCATCAGTAGGTCAACGGATCACTCATCACGGATGCTTCACTGATTACTGACCTACTGATTACTGCTCACTGGCTCACTTCTTCATCAAGCCCTGCCAGCCCAGCCAGTCGGTGAAGCGTTCGATCCATCCGTCGGTCGGCTTGTTTTGGACGTTCATGCCGAAGCCGTGGCCGCCCTGCGCCATCAGGTGGAGTTCGGCGGACTTCTTGGCAGCCGTCCATTCGCGGTAGAGGTCCACGCTTTGCGGCGCGAGACCTAGCGGATCGTCGGTCGCGGTGAGGATGAACAGGGGCGGCGCATCGGCGGGCACGCCCTTGGGCTTCGGCGTCCAACTGAACGCGGGATAGATGGGCGCGACGAAGTCGGGACGCGTGGCGGCGGTGTAGTTGTAAGCCACCGAGCAGGCCACGGTGCCACCGGCGGAAAAGCCGATGATGCCGACCCGCTGCGGGTTCACGCCGTACTCGGCGGCGTGTTGGCGGACGTAGCCGATGGCGGCCAATCCATCCGCCATCGCCAGCGGGATGATCGGCGCGACGATCGGGGCGATGTCGCCCCGGGACATGAGTTCCTTGGCCGGATCATCGGTCTTGCACTCCACGAGCCGGTAGCGGAGCACAAAGCTGGTCACGCCTTTCTTTGCGAGCGCATGGGCCACGTCGAAGCCCTCGCTGTTAATTGACAGCAGGAAAAAACCACCGCCGGGTGCGATGACCACCGCCGTACCATTGGCGATGGCGGGATCGGGACGGACGACAGTGATCGTGGGATTCACCACGTTGAACACCACCGGACCGCCCCACGCGGTTTTGGGCACTTCTTTTTCGGAATGGGTCCACTTCTCGGAACCCGGCGCGGGCCCCTCGTAGAGGCGGATCACCTTGTCCTCGGCACTGAGGCTCAGGCAGCCGATGGCGAGCAGAGGTAGCAGAAAGGCACGCATGGTTTTCGCGGATTGAAATTTCACTGGAACAGTTGCGGGGCGAACTCGTTCAGGTACTCGCGCCAGTTGATCCAAGTGTGGGCGCCCTCGGTCTCCTTAAAGACCACGTTGAACTGGTGCTGCTTGAACATCTCGACCGTCTTGCGGGAAGTCTCGATCAGGAAGTCCTCCTTGCCGGTGGCGAACCAGAAGAGCTTCAACCCCTTTTTCAGTTTGGCGTCGTCCAGGATGGCCTTGTGGGTCTGCTCAAAGCTCGGGCCCTGCGGTGCGGGTGCGCCGGGGCGGGGCACGATGCCGAAAATTCCGGAGCTGTAGACCCCGAGGTAGCCGAACTTGCCGAGGTTCGGAATGCCGATGTTCAGCGTCTGCGCTCCGCCCATCGAGAGGCCGGCAATGGCGCGGTGCGAGCGGTCGGTGTACACGCGGTAGCGCTGCTCCATCTGCGGCATGATGTCGGTGGTGAACTCCGTCTCGAATTCATTGCCAAATCCACCGGCACCCATGCGAAGCGGTCCGGTATGGCCATGCGGCATCACCACGACCATGGGCTTGGCTTTCCCGGCGGCGATGAGGTTGTCCATGATGAAGCCGGCGCGGCCCACGCTGCTCCACGAGTCGTCCGAATCGAACGCGCCGTGCAGCAGGTAGAAGATCGGGAACTTGCCCTTGCCCGTCGAATAGCCCGGCGGCGTGTACACATGCAGCCGGCGGAATCTTTTCAGCGTCGAGGACCAGTAGGTGATCTCGCTGATCGCGCCGTGCGGCACCGCCATGGTGTCCATCCAGTCCGCGCCCGGCACATGGACGAGGCTCCAGGTGTTCTCGTTCGACTCGCTGGTCTTGGGATTGCGCGGGTCGATCACCGAGACGCCATCCACGTTGAAGTTGTAGCGATAACTGCCGGGATTGATGGGGCCGAGAGTTACTTCCCAGACGCCGTTGGTTCCCTTGACCAGATCCTTGCCCTGACCGAGGCCGGGCAGGTCACCGGCGGACAGTTTCACGGACTCCGCCTTGGTAGCCTGAATGCGGAAGGTCACCTGCCGGTCCGTCGCCACTTCGGGCGAAATGACAGGGGGTGGTGGGGTAGGGCGCTGCGCCGCGACATTCAGGCCGATGGACAAAGAGGCGAGGAAGGTGGCCAGGAGCGGACGGAAGCGATAAGGGGAGTGCATGATCTTAAAATGAAAGGGGAAGGGCTGGTACGGTTACAGCAAATTCACGTGAGCGCGGCCAAGGTGCGGAACATCACCCGTCCGGAATCGGAGCGGGCTGCTGTCTGTGGGACTGGTTTGCGGAGGCTGTATTACGAATTGCAGCTGCCCAGTCGGGTGCTGGGCGGATGCGGGCGTCACCCCCCACCGTGAATCAGCCTGCTTCCGGAAACGTAATCGGGCCTGACTGGTAGGGGAAAGCCTCCGATTTGGAAGGCAGCATGGCTGCACGTCAGTTTCCCCTTCATGGTATCGACTTCATACGGCATGATTGCGGCATCCGATACCTGCTCCTACTGATGCTTCTGCTGATCACCGGTCCCCAGGCCGGGGCGCAGATCATCATAAGGCCGCCGCCCACCGGGGATCCCCTGCAGCCGACGGCCGCACCTTTGCCGACCGATCTGCGGCTGCTGCCGGGGACCAACTCCACCCTGCGATGGACCTCCACCGGACCCGCCTCCTGGTTCGTGGAGTATTCCTCCGATTTCTCGACCTGGACCGCGCCCACCAACTTGGGGACCCTGACCCCGCCCGGCCAACCCGACACGGTGGATCTCACCGCCACCGTCCCACCCCCCGGCAGCGACCCGGCGCCACAACGCTTCTACCGACTCACCCGTCCCGGCCAGCCTGTCACCATCACCGCCCAGCCAGCGGATCGGTACGCCCGGACGAATCAGTATTTCTTCCTGGGCGTCTCGCGATCGGGCGACCTTCCGATGATTGACCGCTGGTATCGGGATGGCACGGAACTTGTCACCTTCACCGACTGGCCGGCGGACCGGACCGCCGTGTTCGTGACGAAGCCCGGGGCCTATCAGGTCGTCATCGCCAATCCCTGGGGAATCGTCACGAGTCGGGTGGCCAACATCACCTTTGTCGATCACCTGCCCGCGCGGATTCTCAACGAACCAGCCGATGCGACAGGCTTCGTTGGCCAATTCCTGTACCCGCCCTTCGAGATAACGGTGCCACCGCAGGGGGCCGCCCCGATCCTACCGGCAGTCCCGCCCCTGCCCGGACCCTCTGCGGGGGTGGAAGGCGATTCTCCGATCACCTTTCGCTGGTATAGGGACAACGCCCTTATCCTCACCCGGACGAACAGCAACCCGCCGGAGCTCAACTCTTACGTGTACGGCACCGGGCCTACGAATTTCCTGGTCAGCGCCACCTATCAGCTCATCGCGAGCAATGCCTGGGGCATGGCCACCAGCCGGGTGGCCACGCTGAACATCAGCCAGCCGCCGGTTACTGTGGCGGGCGGCACCCTTGATCTTGAAGTCGTCTATTCGGACTGGCCCTTTTCCGGGCCGGCGCGATTCCGCCTCAAACCCGCCCGAAGGAACGACACTTGCGTGATGGAGAACGTGTTCAATGCGTCCGGCGGCACCGGCCACTATTCCTACCAGGCCGACAGCGGCCCGCATCGATTGATCGATGCGCAGCTCGGCTACACCCCGACCAACCGGCCGCCCTTCCACGTGCTCCTCACCTACAACTCGCCGACCAACGGCGTCTTCCAACTGATCCAACACGGAAGCGCCATTGGCGATTTCATCTCCGCCGGTAAATTCACGTTCACGCCCTGAAGATGGCGAAAAGAGAACGGAGAACGGCGGACCTAAACGGGGTGCCCTCAGACTCAGCAGCGAGACATTTGGGGATTTCGAGGAAGCCGGGAGCTTTGGTGGCATCCCATGGCTTTGCCCCGACCTGAGCGATCAGGAGTGCCAAAGACGAAAGCAAGCAACTGCTAGCCGACCCGGGCCGGTCATGACGGCGAGCGTTCCGGGTGAAGTCGCGCTTGCCACAGGACGCCGGGCGGCGTACAGCGGACACATGACTCGGCTGGAACATCTCGGGCTTTGCGTGAGCTTGGCGGCTTTGGCGGTGGGCGCAGTCCAGGCGCAGTCGATCCAGAACAACCAGACGGCGACGGCCGTGGCGGCCAATATGACCGGGGTGACCGGGCAGGGGCGGGGCATCACCGCCGTGACGCGCCGCACGGTAATGAGCGCGCCGGGGCAGGTGGCGAATGGCTTTTTTGCCGCCGGCGGAGTCAATGTGGGCCCAACCGCAAATGTTCCTGTGCCGGTCGCAGCTCCGGTCGCACCCGTGGTTGCTGCCAATCCATCCGGCTTGGAGCGCCCCGACGTGCAAGCCGCCCTGCGACAGTTGGCGGCGTCGGGCAATGTCGAGGCCCGCCAGTTGCTAAAGCCTTCCACGCCAAGCACTGCCGCCGCAGCGGCTGCCCCGGCTCGATGATGAGACGCCGCTTTTAGCGGCGATTTCGAGGGGTGAAGTCCTTATTGACACATGCTGTCAGGCCCTGAGGTGGAACCCTAGGGAGGCTGTCAGATGCTGCTTTCACGAGGAGGAGAGGGCTTACCCACGAACAGGCGGGCACCCGATTGTAACGTCGCGTGATATTCCCATGATTGGGCTCGTACTTGACCGAGTTATCCGGGTTTCAGTTCGAAACCGGAAGCCGGTCGGAAGATTCAATCATGATCACACGCAACTCAGCTTGGTTCCGGGCCGCAATTCTGGCAGCCGCCACCGCCGCCCTCGTCCCGATGACGACGCAGGCGACGACCCCGGGCTCGCTGGGCTCGATCACCACCGATGTGTACATCGGCTCGACGGTCACTTCGACCGGTGTTGGTGTCGGCTGGAAGATCGGGACGGTCGCCAACTCGACCGAGTGGGTGACGGAGATCGGTTTCACCCTGGATTCGGTGACGTTGAACGGCGGCACCAGCCAGGTGCCGGCCGGCTTCGGCAGCACGGCGGGGATCACCGGCGGTTTCTGCGTGGAACTGGGGCAGAACGTCAGCGTGCCTTCCACGGTCACCTACGATTTCGTGCCCCTCAGCCGCCTCGACTATTCCACGGCTCCCGGCTCTGGCTCGGGCGCCGCGCAGTCGGCGGGCGTCGCTTCCGGCGGCATCGGGACGAGCAAGGCGGTGCTCATCCAGCTTCTCTTCGACCAGTACTACGCGCCTCTCGTGCCGAACGCGAGCGCCTCGACCACGGTTCAGAACAACCGCAGCGCCTTTCAGATCGCCCTTTGGAAGATTACCCACCAGCAGCTGAACGGCACTGTCGCCGCCTCCAACTGGAGCCTGAACTACACCTCCGGCAGCACCGCGTCGGACACCTTCGGTTACGTCACCACGCCTTCGTCCGGTGACGCGGCGATCATCGCAACCGCCAGCGGCTACATCAGCAGCGTGCTGGCGCTCTACAACACCTATGGTGACAGCTATCACGGCACCACGCCGCTGATCGGCCTCGCCAGCGCCGACTACCAGGATCTGATCGCGGTCTCGAACAACCCCAATTTCGCCTCGCCCGTGCCCGAGACCTCGACCTGGGCGGCGGCCGGCTTCGTGGCGCTCGCCATCGGTGGCACCGCCTGGCGCCGCCTCCGGCGCTGAACCAATTTCGCTGGTTGAGACAGGCCCTGGCGCAAGCCGGGGCCTTTTGCGTTTCACGGGACTGTTACCAAAAAAAATTTGCGGCGTTCCGAGGCGGGACTACTTCTGGCCACCTATGAACTTCAGCCAGCCAGACCTCACTCTTCACGCACCCCGCAGCCCACGCGTCCAGCTCGGTGGTTACGTCACCCTTCCGCGCATGATCGACAAGTGCCGGGCCACCGTTGCCGGCAAAAACGGTGAGTATCACTACAACTGTCCGCTGGATCAGAGGCTCCTGACCTTCGCCGGCGTGGATGCCGAAGCCTTCAAGGCCCAGGTGGCCTCCGGCAAGGGCGACGGCGAGCTGCTGGAGTGGTTCTCGGCCAACGCGGCCAACAAGCCCGCTGACTGGCAGATCGTGCAATGGGGCGTCTGGTACGCCGCCCGCACGGTCAGCGACGTGGAAACTCGCGAATATTTCAACGGCCTGCACAAGAAGTACGGCGAAAAGCGTGAGGACATCGTCACCTGGTTCGACCTGCTGGACCTCGACGACTACGTGAGCTTCGGTGGCAAGGCCTGAAGCCGCTCGCTTTCGGCTGCTACCACCGTCCGCCCCACGGTTCCATTGCCGTTCGCGGCGGGAGAACTCACCCGCGGCGCTGGTGGGGCGGGCGCTGCGGTGCCGCCC
Source organism: uncultured Verrucomicrobiota bacterium (assembly GCA_903922605.1). Taxonomy (GTDB): domain Bacteria; phylum Verrucomicrobiota; class Verrucomicrobiia; order Limisphaerales; family UBA9464; genus CAIVQB01. Next base: position 23,335 of record CAIXUG010000016.1, on the reverse strand, counting down.
TCTATTTTCGGAAAGACCAGCGACAGCGCCGTCTTTCCGCCTCTGTAGCAAGCCCATATTAGGGGCCGAGGACCATCCTGAGGGGAATGCCGCTGCATTTCATGCGTGCCCGCCCCAAGAGGGTGTTCGGTTTCATGCGTCAGGTACCCGGGCCCATTCTCCCCGGACGGACGCAATCAACGAGCTGCGCCGGGCCGCCCTGCATCAATGCGCTGGCGGGGCGGCAGGTAATGGGTAACGCAGCAGCGTTACCCCACCAGCGCAACGGACTGCCCGTGAGTCATAAACGGCGACGGGGCGGGAGAGTTGCGGGGGCGAATTTCTAAAGACGTACGCTGGCGCGTTGACCCGGCTGGCGAGCTCGGCGATCTGCGCTGGCTGTGTGGGAAAGTTAGAGTCTTCAGCTGCGCTTAATAGGACTGCCCATATGAAACCCAGCGCTTCCTCCCCGATAGCGGGAACGCGCGCTTGCTTCAGGGGGTGACTCCCCTTTCAATGAATTCATGCCCACGTATGATTCGAATTCGGAGGGGGACAAGGCGGGCAAGGGCCACAAAGAAGCGCTACGCCGCATTCAGAAAGCCAAGCAAGAAAACGCCAGTGTGCTGGATTTGAAGTCACTGCAGTTGACGAGCGTACCCGGGGAGCTGGGACAGCTGGCGGGGCTGACGCGGCTTTACCTTTCCTTCAACCTGCTAGTGAGCGTGCCTGGGGAGCTGGGACAACTGGCGGGGCTGCAGTGGCTTGACCTTTCCCACAACCAGCTGACAGGTGTGCCTGAGGAACTGGGGCGGCTGAGGAAGCTTGAAACACTTCGCCTCGACTCCAACCAGCTAACTAGTGTGCCTGAGCAACTGGGGCAGTTAGCGAAGCTAAAGAGGCTTGACCTCGACCACAACCGGCTGACAAGCGTGCCTGGGGAGCTGGGACAGCTGACGAGGCTGGAAAAGCTTTACCTTTCCGACAACCAGTTGGCGGAATTGCCGGAGAGCTTCCGTCAACTTAAGAGGTTGACTCGTCTTTTTTTGCATGAGAATTCCGGACTCGGCCTGCCGGATGAAGTGCTGGGGGCCACTCAGGAGGCGGTGGCTCGTGAATGGGCGAAAACCAAACCGCCGTCGGAGATCCTCAGGTATTATTTCCGTATTCATCCTCCCGGTGGCTCCGCTGGAGCATCGTCCGCGTGGGCCGTATTGGAAGCCCGGATCATTGTCATCGGCGATGGGAGGGCGGGTAAGACGTCACTGGTGCGGCAGTTGTTGCGAGGGTTGCCGGCTCAGGAGTCGGAGCCGAGCACCCGCGACGTAGTGGTGGTGGAATGGCCGGTGCGGCTCAGGGAGCAGGAGGTGCGCGTCAATGTGTGGGACTTTGGAGGCCAGAAGCAGATGCACGCGGCCCATCCGTATTTCTTTACCACGCGCACGCTGTACGTAGTGGTGGCCGAGGCGGGCCGGGACCAGCAGGACCGCGTGGAATACTGGCTGAAGATGGTCGCCAAATACGGCGAGAACGCGCGCGCGGTGGTGGTCGTCAACAAGAATGACGGCCACGCCATGGCACTGGACCGTCCCAAGCTGCTCGACCGCTACCGCGACAACCTGCCGGAGAATTCCAAGGATGCCTTCTTTTCCACGTCCTGCACGACCGGCACGGGCATCGCGGAACTGAAGGCGGCCATCCAACGAGAACTGGAGGGGATGGAGCAGATCTGGGCGCTCTGGCCGGCGGAATGGTTTCGCGTGAAGCAGGCCATTCTGAAGCTTCGCCAGCCGCACCCGGAAGGTTCCGCCCTGAGCTCGTCGGGGAAAAGTTCCCCTGCCGGCCCCACGCACGGTCCTGCCCGCGAAAAAGACACCCTCACGTACGAGGCCTGGGAGGAGGTGTGTGACAAGTGTGGGGTGACCACTGAGCAGGACCGGGAGGATCTGTTGGAAAACCTGGGACATCTCGGGCTGGTCACCTGCTTTCCCCGGAACGATCGGTTGCGAGCGCTCGGCGTGCTGAATCCGGACTGGGTGACCAAGGGAATCTATCCTCTGCTCGTGGATACCAGCCTGGCAGCCAAAGGAGGCCTACTGACGATGGCCGACCTCGGAGCGCTGCTTCCGGCGGACCGCTACCCACGGGCGCGCCATCCGTGGCTGGTGGACCTGATGAAGGCTTTCGAGCTGCTGTTCGAGGACAACCGGGGGCGGCTGCTGCTGCCTGGGCTGTTGCCCACCGATTCGCCGCCCTGGGCCCAGCCCCAGGAATGGGAAGGACCGGTAACCCTCCACCTGGAACTGCGCTATGACCTGGTGCTGCCCGAAAGCGTCATTTCCCAGTTCATCGTGCGGTGCCACCGGGAAGCCCGGCGACCCGGCGAGTGGTGGCGGCACGGTATCGCCCTCCGCCGTGGAAACTGTGAGGCCCTCGTCCGCGCGCACATGACGGAGAAGGACGCCAAGATCGAGCTGCGGCTGCTCGGCCCTCAACTGCTGCGCCGGGAATTCCTCTTCGGCATTCTAGAAACCTTGCAGGATCCCCGGGACAGCACCCCGCCGGTGCTGCATGTCATTCTCGGCAGCGATTGCGCCCCCAAGCACAACGATCTGGTGGTGCATGCGCAGTCGGGGATAGGGGAATTGCCTTTCATCATCGAAGGCCAGTCCGTCCGGCGACCGCTCGCTCCCATCCTGGATATGATTGCGGCGCCGGCCGGGCCGAAGGCGACGGGGGAAAAGTACCCGGTAAAAATCGACATTCACAACGAGATCAAACCGAACATGAGCCACGAATCTTACAGCAACAGCGGCACCAATCAGGGAATCATTGGCAAGCATAACCAGCAAAGTGTCAGCGACAGCTTTAACACGCAGAAGGCGGATCTGACCGCTTTGTTGCAGGCGTTGCGGCAGGAGTTTGCAAATCTGCCGCCCAAGGCGGCGGAGACTGTCCAACCCTATGTCGAGGCGATCGAAGCGGAAGCCAAGAAGCCGAAGCCGAGCGGCGGCTTTCTTTCCGTGACCAAGACCGGGTTGGTTGAGGCGGCCAAGACTTGCGCCGAAATGGCCCCCTCCCTGATCAAGGCCGCCAGCGCCGTGGTGGATTTTGTGAGTGGCGCTTCCTGATCCCCGGCCTCGTGTATCTTGTTGCATGCGAAGTAACGGGACGATGATCTGAAAGGAAGCCGCAGCAATGGGGAGCGTGTCCGCCCAGAGGCGCAGCCTGCGCCCGCTTCCTTCGTCATTCCCAATTCATCCCTCATCCTTCCCCAAAACTCCCGTTTGCCAATTCTACGCAGACGTATCACTTTGTCGCCCGTCCTAATCAGCACATGAGCGACATCCCGCATTTGCCCGCCCTGCGTCTCGGCCGCCCCTACGAATCCCTCGACAAGATCGAGGTCAAAGACCACCGCACCGGCGAGGTTCGTGCGCTCGTCTCGCAAGTCAATGGCGGTATCCTCAAGCGCGACTTCACCAAGTTGGCCGCCGCCCGCGCCTCCCTGAAGAAATTCACCGTGGCCGAACTCGTCGCGCTGTCGGCGAAGGCGGGCGAACTGTTCCTCAACGGCACGCTGCCCTTCGGTGATCGCGGCCACACGCAGTCGCCTGCGGAATACATCGCGACACTCAGTGGCACTTCCGGCCTGCCGCACGTCATGGTGAAGCGCAACATGACCAAGCTGCACTACGCCCTCACGCATCTGGGCGAGGTGCTCAATGGTCTCTCGCGCGGACTTGATTTTACGATCATTGACCGTGGTTATGGCGAGCAGTTCGGCACGAAGCTCAGCTTCTTCCCCACCTGTTCGGCGCTCGGCCTCGTGATGCCCAGCAATTCGCCGGCGGTGAATTCCCTCTGGCTGCCCGCCGTGGCGCTCAAGACGCCCGTGGTCATCAAGCCCGGCAAGGAAGAGCCATGGACGCCCTACCGGCTCATCCAGGCCTTTATCGCGGCCGGTGTGCCTGCGGAGGCCTTCGGCTTCTACCCGACCGACCACGACGGCGCGGCGACGATCCTCAACACCTGCGGTCGCGCGCTCATCTTCGGTGACAAGAGCACGACCGACCAATACGCGCACAATCCGGCCATCGAGGTTCACGGACCCGGCTGGAGCAAGTTCCTCATCGGCGACGACCAGATCGAGAACTGGCGCGAGTACATCGACGTCATCGCCGGTGCGATCAGCGACAATGGCGGACGCTCCTGCATCAACGCCAGCGCCGTGGTCGTGCCGAAGTACGCCGCCGAGATCGCCGACGCGCTCGCGCAGAAGCTTGGGCCCTTCGCGCCGACCCGGCCGGATGACGAGAAGGCGAAACTCTCCGGCTTCGCGAACATCAAGATGGCCGACTTCATCGACAACCAGATCGAGGAGGGTCTGAAGACGCCCGGCGCCGAGGACGTGACCGCGAAGTATCGCGGCGGCCCGCGCAAGACGGTCTTTGAGGGCGGCACCTACATGCGCCCGACCATCGTGCGCTGCGACAGCTTTGCGCATCCGCTGGCGAACAAGGAATTCCTCTGTCCCTACGCGAGTGTCGTCACCTGCCCGCAGTCCGAGATGCTCAGCAAGATTGGCTACACGCTCGCGTGCTCGGCGATCACCAAGGACCAAGCTTTCATCGAGCAGATTGAGGCGTTCCCGCACATCGAGCGGCTGAACATCGGCCCCGTCTCGACCATGGCGATCTCCTGGGACCAGCCGCACGAGGGCAACATGTTCGAATTCCTCTGGCAGCGCCGGAGCATCGAGCGCGCGTGGTGAGCGGCCGTAACTGCGAACGGCGAACAGGGAACAGCGCGCGGTGGTGTATGCGGCAGCCTTCGTCCCCTTTGAGCGTTGGACGTTGGACGTTGGACGTTCTGATTTGTCGGGCTCAATGCTCAGCGCCCAAAGACGCCGAGCGCGTCCGTGTTTCCCGCCGCTCGCCGTTTTCTGTTCGTCGTTCGCAGTTTGCTACACCCCGTGCAGCACCTGCTCATAGAGCTCCACATACTCCCGCGCCTGCTTTTCCCAGGAATAATCCGTGGTCATGCCGTTGCGGCGGTAGTGGGTCAGCAGTTCCGGCTCCGCGTAAAGCGCGAGGGCCTTGCGGATGGCGTGGGCGAGCGCCGGCGCTGAGGCCTCGCTGAACTTGATGCCCGTGGCGCGCTCCGCGCTCTCGCGGATGTCCGTGACCGAGTCATCCAGCCCGCCCGTGGCTCGCACGACCGGCACTGTCCCGTAGCGCAGGGAGTAGAGCTGGTTGAGTCCGCACGGCTCGAAGCGTGAAGGCATCAGGTAGAAATCGGCGCCGGCCTCGAGCCGCTGGGCGAGCGCGGGCTGGAAGCCGATCTTGGCGGCGATCTGCTGCGGATGCCGCGCGGCGAGGGCTCGGTAGGCGGCCTCCAGTTTGGGATCGCCGCTGCCGAGCAGGGCGAACTGCAGATGCCCACCCTCGGCCAGGATCTGCTCCAAGGCGACCAGCAGGTAATCAGCACCTTTCTGGTCGGCGAGGCGCGTAATGTTGGTGAAGAGCGGCACCTCCGTCCGCACGGGCAGGCCCAGCTCCTTCTGAAGTTCGAGCTTGTTGGCCAGCTTACCCGCGAGGTGGTCCACGTCGAAGGCGTGCTTCAGGTCGGCGTTCCGCGTCGTGTTCCACTCGGCATAATCCACGCCGTTGAGGATGCCGGTGAGCTCGTATTCGCGACGCAGCAGCAGCCGGTCGAGGCCGCAGCCGAACTCCGGCGTGCAGATTTCCCGGGCGTAACGGGGGCTCACCGTGGTGAGTGCGTCAGCGAGGTTGAGTCCGGCTTTCAGGCAGTTGAGTTGCCCCAGGGCTTCGCCGCTGTTCAGGTGCAGCCAGTCCGAAGGAACGTTGGTCCGCGCAAACTCGGTCACCGGGAACCAGCCCTGGTAGGCGAGATTATGAATGGTGAAGAGCAGCTTGGGCGCGCGCTGCCAACCGCTGGCCACCTGGGCGTGGCGCGTCAGGAGCGGCACGAGGCCCGTCTGCCAGTCGTGGCTTTGCAGCAGTTGCGGCGGCGCGGGCAGATGCCGGGCCAGCAGCACCGCCGCCTTGCTGAAGAAGATGAAGCGCTCGGCGTTGTCCGGGTAATCGACGTTGTGCTCGTTGTAGATGCCGGGCCGGTCGAAGAAGCCGGGCTGATCTACGAACCAGAGCGTGAGGTTGGGCTCCGGATCGAGCCGCCAGAATTCCCCTGGCACAAGCCGGTCGCCCATGGGCGCATCGAAACGCCAGCCGGCCGGCCGGATTTCCGGGTGCCGTTTCCGGATGCCGCGGTAGAGCGGGGTGACGACATCCACGGAGTGCCCCGCCTGCGCCAATGCCCGGGTGAGCGCACCCACCATGTCCGCAAGGCCGCCCGTCTTGCTAAACGGGTGCAGTTCGCTCGCGGCGTGCAGAATGCGCATCGCCGGAACTTCACAACTCGCGTCGCGTGGGAACAAGCCGGAAAAATAGCGGGAGGGACAGGAGGCAGGAGGGACTGCGTCCGGAGCCAGGAGTCAGGAGTTGGCTGGGGTTCATCTTCCTGCTCTCGCTCCTGCTCTTGCTCGTCTGTGTTGAGCCGCTTTAACCGGCCGCCGACTACTTCTGCTCCCGGGCGCGCGGGTGGGTCTGGTCGTAAACTTTCTTCAGCCGGTCCAACGTCAGGTGAGTGTACACCTCGGTGCTGGAGAGGCGTGTGTGGCCGAGCAGTTCCTGCACGCCGCGCAGGTCGGCCCCGCGATCCAGCAGGTGCGTGGCGAAGCTATGGCGGAGCTTGTGGGGCGTGAGCCCGGGGTCGAGACCGGCGGCGGCCAGATACCGCTTCAGGCCCCGCTGCACGGTCTGGGGTTGGACCGGCTCCAACGAGTTTTCGGCGGCGAGGAACACCGGCACTCCGGGCGCGAGCGGATGCTTCACCGCGCTCCAATAGCGTTCGATGGCGGCAGCGGCCGGCCGGCCCAACGGCACGTGCCGCTCCTTCTTGCCCTTGCCGCGGATGAGCAGGGTGCGGCTCGCGCGGTCGTACTCCTCGGTCCGTAGCCCACACACTTCGCTGATGCGGAGCCCGGAGGAATAGATCGTTTCCAGCAGGGCGGCGTCGCGCAGGAATGGGATTGCATCCACCGGGTGTTCGCTGTGTGCCTGCTCCTTTGCCAGCTCGCGCGCCGGTGCTTCGAGCAGGGCGCTGATCTGGTCCTCGGTGAGAAACTGGGGCAGGCGCTTTTCCGACTTGGGCAGGGCGAGGTCACGGATCGGCAGCCGGGTGATGGCACCTTCGCGGAGCAGAAATTTATAGAACGTCCGCAGCGCGCTGAAGCGGAGTTGGATGGCGGCCCGGCTGAGTTGCTGCCGGCCCAGCTTGCGGAGATAGCGGCGAAAATCGTCGCGCTCCAGCTCCGGCCAGCGTGGCGGCGAACCGGCCTCGGCCTGCCACCAGGCGCTGAATTCCGTCAGCGCGTGGTCGTAGTTGCGGACGGTGTAAACCGAGGCGCCCCGCTCGGAAGCGAGGTGTTGATGGAAGCGTTCCCGCCACAAATCAGGCGTCGGGGCAGGGGGATCGGGCTCGTCCACGGAGGGAGGCTAGGCGGAACAATCGCATCATTCAGGAAAAAACCACTTGAGCGAACCCCCTCGCGTTTGCATTCATTTCCGCCCGCCCGGTCCGGGCGGCTCAAACGAGGTCGTGGTAGGTTATCCAAGTGGCCAAAGGGTGCAGACTGTAAATCTGTCGGCTCACGCCTTCGCTGGTTCGACTCCAGCACCTACCACCACTCTGAACCTCTTCAGAATCAGGGGATTCTGAAGAGTTTTTGAGTTTTTGCGCCTAGTTCGCTGGTTTCCTGTACAAGCAGGATTGTACAAAGCATGGCGTCACTTAAGCGTCACGCGACTGATTTTTGGGTATTTCCTCAATCTTCGGGTCCGCAATGCAACTTTGGTTGCGTAGCGGATTTTGAAGCGGGAAGGACCGAAACGTGGCTTTCCAAGGTCGGTTCTCCTGACTTTTTTTGCTGAGGGGAATCGGGGGGGGTGGATTTCCGACGAACCCGAATCGAGGTGAGATCGGTTTGGCGTAAGTCGGCTCAAGTGAACTCAACGATGCGACCTCCGGCAGGCTGTTCCGAAATCTTTGGGGCGAAGGGGAGCGGGGTGAATTGTTGAACCGACACAACCAAGAGGGGAACTAGGTTTCGGCTTGCCGCGCCAGTTCGCTCCTGCTTTGGGAAAGCGCTCAGGCGAAGATTCGCTCCAGAACCATCGCCAGTTGAGCGAGGCCATTTCGGGCAACCACGATTGCACAAAGGAACTTGCGCTCGAAATTGCCGAAGCGTGTGTCGAAATGGCGGGCTTTCGGCCTGTCGGCGGTCCCATCCATGTGATACAACTGATAATTTCCGATTCGAGCGGCTGAATTGAAAAGCGGAAAGCGGTCCCTAAAAACTCCATTTCTATATACCTCACTGAGGGGGAGCGGTGGTTGCGGATTCGGTTGTGTTGGGAAATCTTCGCGCAAAAGACAAGGGAACCCACGACAAAAGTTCACTTGGAGAGCGTGAGAGGAACCGAAAGAACATTGGCGCTATTCGTGGTTGTAGCGTCATTCCTATTGTGGAGCATCACGGCTTGGGAATTCTTGTCTGGGGTGAACCAAAAAAACCAAACATATCTTTCGTCCTGTTCTGGTCCAAGGTGACGTTGTGCTTCTGCGAAAAGAGCGTACCTTGTTCCGTCAAGGGCGCGGAATGTGAATCTTCCTTCAGCGTCAGTAGAAGTCTTTCCAGCCAGATCAACAGGCAAACCCTGCAACGCTTCTTTGGCGGTCGGAAATCCAAGGCAGTTGCTCTCTGCGTTGTTAAATCGTTGTTTGGCCGTTTTGACATCGACTCCTTCTTTCTTCGCGCGATCTGTGGCTTTGGCCGCCGTTTTTTGCAGAAATACCAAATTGGACATTTGTTGATTTTGCAAAGCAATGCTCCGCGCTTCCAGCTTGAAGTAATTGTCCGCTTCGCGCATTCCTGCGCTGGATGAAGTTGAGATAGGTCCAAAGGTTTTTAATTGACCTTCGATTTGCGACACTTCATCAGAGATTGGTTTTATGGACGCACCTTTCCTTAGGAATTCTGGCGAGGTCATACCTTCCTCTTGGCAGATCTTGTCCCAGCGTTCCTGTTCTTGGTTCAGCAGGAATTGCCGGAGCTTCATTTCCGCGACTAGCTCAGTCTTTTGTGGCTTCAATCTGGAATTATTTGTACTGGCCCATTGTTGAATATCCATTTCTGTAAAAACCAAAACCTCGATTCCCGCTAATGGCACGCCGGCTCCGTCTTGTTTGGTTATGAAAATCTGACCATTGATTTTCGTTTCATTGGTTACGGGAAGCTGACGGTTGACCTGCGTTTCATTCGTTGAGGGAACCGAGCAGCGGAAAGCTGCTCCATACCTGTGAAGGACACCAGGCCTTAGTTCGCAGCGTGGCCTTTCACCCCGCTAATGGCATATTAGCCAGCGGGAGCGATGACAGAACCGTGAAGCTCTGGGAACCGGTCAGCGGAAAGCTGCTCCGCACCTGTGAAGGACACACTGAGCTAGTCAGGGGCGTCGGCTTCTCTAGCGATGGGCGATTAATGGCTTCTTCAGCAGGAGGAAATGATGGCGTCCGGATTTGGAGCACCGACGTCGGCAACTGCGTCGCGACAATCCAAGAAAGGAGTCTTGGTACTTGGCACACTGGCTTAGCCTTCCATCCACGTCTGCCGCTCCTTGCGACTGTGGGTTCGCACTCAAGGACGAACACAGACAGCATTATCCACATCTGGAAATTGGACAGCGCTGTCCTGCTTCGCCAAGAGGCAGAGCCAGGCGCCCACTACGTCAACGCCAAGGTAGTGTTGGTGGGTGACACAGGCGTAGGCAAATCTGGTTTGAGCCTAGTACTGAACAACCAGCCCTTCGAGGCCACGGATTCTACGCCGGGAAGGCGCGTCTTTACTTTCGGTTCGCGGGATGTGCTCGCTGGAAACAACGTCACCCAGACTCGTGAGACACTGTTGTGGGATTTGGCCGGGCAGCCGGGGTATCGCGTCATTCACCAGTTACATCTCAACGAAGTCGCGGTGGCGGTGGTGGTCTTCGACGCGCGGAGCGAGACCGATCCGCTGGCCGGCGTCCGGCACTGGGAGCGTGCGTTGCGTCTGGCGCACCAGCGTCAGGGTGGCGGGGTTGTACCGATGAAAAAGTTCCTCGTATCCGCCCGCAACGATCGTGGGGGCGTGGCCATCGGTGAGGAACGATTGCAGGCTGTGCTCAAGGAATTCGGCTTCGACGGCTACTTCAAGACCAGCGCCAAGGAAGGTTGGGCGATCAAGGAACTGCGTGAGGCCATCGAGCAGGCGATTCCGTGGGACAAGTTGCCGGAGGTTTCGTCCTCGCAGTTGTTCGCCGACATCAAGGTGTTCCTCGTGAAGGTGAAGGAGACGGGCCGACTGCTGGCCCTGCCTGGTCAGCTCTACGACGACTTTGTGAGGCAGCATCCCGAGTCGAGGAAGGATGTGACTAACTTACGCGAACAATTCGACACCTGCATCGGGCGACTGGAAACCCGTGATCTGATCCGCCGCCTCACCTTCGGCGGCTATGTGTTGCTCCAACCGGAACTGTTAGACGCTTACGCCTCCTCGATGGTCAACACGGCCAAGGAGGAGCCGGACGGCCTTGGCTCGATCGCGGAAGAGGTTGCGTTAGCTGGCAAGTTCTTCGTGCCCGCACAGCAGAAAATCACCGACATCGGCCAGGAGCAGTTGCTGTTGCATGCGACGGTAGAGGAACTCGTCCGGCACGACCTTGCGTTGCGGGAAAATGCGGATGACGGTCGCTATTTGGTCTTCCCGTCGCAATTTAACCGCGATTATGAGGACGCGCCGGAGCCGAAAGGCAAGGCGGTCGCGATCACTTTCGATGGGCCGGTTCAGAGCCTTTACTCTACTATGGCGGTGCGGCTTGGACACAGTGGTCTATTCACCACGGGCCGGGCGGAGATGTGGCGCAACGCGGCGGTGTTCACTGCCAAGGCGGGTGGCAAGTGCGGCTTGTTCGTGAACGAGTTCACCGAAGGACGAGGGCGGTTGATCCTGTTCTTCGACGAACACGCCAGCATGGAGACGAAGTTCCACTTCGAGGAATACGTGCTGGCCCATGCGAAACGCAAAGCGCTCGATGACTCGGTGGAACTGGTGCGCTTCTTCGTGTGCCCGAAATGCAGCACTCCCGTGCCGGATGCCTACGTCAAAATGCTCCGCGAACAGGGACAGAGCACCTTCAACTGCTTTTGTCCGGGTCGAGGTGTCATCTCATTGGCCGAGCCGAAGGAACGTCTCCATTTCCAATCGAGAGTCGAGGCGATGGACAAGTCGGCCGACCAGCAGCGTGACTTCGACGCGTTCGTCATGTCGGCCAAAGGCGAGACGAGCACCACGAAGTTCAAGGAATGGGCGGGGGGTGAGCGGGTGACGCTGGCGATTGTGTTCACCGACGTCGTCGGCTCGACCGCGCTCGGCGAGGACATCCGGGATGAGGCCATGAACGAGGTCCGCCGCGCTCACTTCGCCCAAAGCCGGAAGCTGATCACGCAATTCCAAGGCCGGGAGATCAAGACCATCGGGGACAGCTTCATGGCGGCGTTCAAGTGCGCTGACGCCGCATTGGATTACGCAATGGCGTTGCAGAAGAATACCGGTCATTCGCAGGTGCAGATCCGTGCCGGCATCCACATTGGCCCGATGCAGGTCGAGGAAGGCGATGTTTTTGGCGGCACCGTGAACTTCGCCGCCCGCGTGATCGGAGCCATCAAGGACGCGGAAATCTGGCTCAGTGAGCGGGCCAAGGCGGACATCGACAGTCTGGCCGCCAAGCAGCACCGGGCATTGAAGTGGGTGCACCACGAGAACCTGACGATGAAGGGGTTCAACGGGACGTCCACGCTGTGGTCGTTGAGCGGATAGACCTGAAACTTGGCGGAAAATCCCTTTGACACTTTCCCGGCCTTTGGCTCATTCATTCGCCGCTCCGGGAAACCGGGGTACTCATCCAGAGTGACCGAGGGTACGGCCCGATGACGTCACGGCAACCGGTCGGACTGGCAGTCCGACGACCAGGTGCCAAATCCGGTCCGCAGTTCCGGCAACGGGAAGGCGGCAAAGATGAGAAGAGCCGGTCATGCTTTTGCCCTCTTCTCATCCGTACGTGAAGCGGGCATTTTGTTTGCCCGGATTCCGTCGCCACGGCGAAAGCACGACGCAATGCCATGAGTGACAAGCAAGGTTACATGAAGGCGCTGAAGTGCCGCGAGTGCGGCCGGGAATACCCGCTCACCGCCACCCACGTCTGCGAGTTCGATTTCGGACCGCTGGAGGTCGCCTACGACTACGAGCGCATCCGGAAGTCGCTCAGCCGCGAGGCGATCTGCTCCCGCCCGCAGACCATGTGGCGTTACCACGAGCTGCTGCCGGTGGCCGGCGAGCCCACGGTGGGCCGCCAGGTTGGCTACACGCCGCTGGTGAAGGCCGACCGACTCGCCAAGCGTCTGGGCATCCGCGAGCTGAGGGTGAAGAACGACGCCGTGAACTACCCGACGCTGTCCTTCAAGGACCGCGTGGTCTCCGTCGCGCTGAGCCGCTCGGTGGAACTGGGCTTCAAGACCGTGGCCTGCGCCTCGACCGGCAACCTGGCCAATTCCGTGGCCGCCAACGCCGCCGCCGCCGGGCTCGATGCCTACGTGTTCATCCCGTCCGATCTGGAGCAGGGCAAGATCGTCAACTCGCTGGTCTACGGCGCGAACGTCATCGGCATCAAGGGGCACTACGACGAGGTGAACCGCCTCTGCGCCGAGATCGCCGGCAAGTACGGCTGGGCGTTTGTGAACGTGAACATGCGCCCCTATTACGCCGAGGGCAGCAAGAGCATGGGCTTCGAGATCGTCGAGCAGCTCGGCTGGCGGATTCCGGAACACACCATCATCCCGATGGCTTCCGGCTCCTTGCTGACCAAGGTTCACAAGGCCTACCAGGAATTCATCAAGATCGGTTTGATGGGCGAAGCGAAGTGGAAGATGCACGGCGCGCAGGCGACCGGTTGCTCGCCCATCAGTGCCGCGCAGAAGGCGGGCCTGGATTTCTTCAAGCCGGTCAAGCCGAACACCATCGCCAAGTCGCTCGCCATCGGCACGCCCGCCGACGGCTTCTACGCGCTCAAGGTGATGAAGGAAACCGGCGGCCACAGCGATGATGTGACTGACGACGAGATCCGCGAGGGCATCCGCATCCTGGCCGAGGACGAGGGCATCTTTGCCGAGACCGCCGGCGGCGTGACCGTGGGCGTGGCGAAGAAGCTCATCGCCTCGGGACGGATTGCCGCCGATTCCAGCGCGGTGCTGTGTATCACCGGCAACGGTCTGAAGACCATCGAGGCGATGACCGGCCACGTGGGGCAGACCCGCGACATCCGGCCGAGCCTGCGCGAGTTCGAGGCGCTGCTGGCCCAGGACAAGCCGCAGCTGGTGAAGGGTTGACCGGACCGGGCCGCATCAAGCGCCGGCGGGCTGCCGCCGATATCCCCTTGAACGATATGATCCAGATTTCGATTCCCCCCACCCTGCGCCGCTTCTGTGGCGACCAGGAGAACGTGGCCGTCGCACCCGGCACCGTGGCCAGCGCGATTGAGCAGCTCCACGACCGCTTCAACGGCATCCGTGACCGGCTGCTCGACCCGCAGGGCAACGTACGGGGCAGCGTGCTGGTCTTTGTAAATCAGGAGGATATCCGTTTCCTGCAAAACCAGCAGACCCCGCTGAGCCCCGGCGACGTGGTCAGCATCATCCCGGCGTTTGCCGGCGGCTGATTTTCGCCGCTTGCCCGGGCCGCATCCATCTCCGACAGTCCCGTCCTCGTATCGCTATGTCCGTCAAAGTCCGCATCCCCACTCCGCTCCGCAAGCTCACCAATGAGCAGGAGCTCGTCGAAGTCGCGCCCGGCACCATCGGCGCCGCCATCCTTGAATTGCAGCAGAAGTTCCCCGGCATCCAGGAACGCCTCGTGGATGACGCCGGGCAGGTCCGCCGCTTCGTGAACATCTACGTGAACGAGGAGGACATCCGCTTCCTGCAGAACAGCGACACGCCGCTGAAGAGCGGTGACGAGGTGAGCATCATCCCCGCGATTGCCGGGGGTTGATCGTCGTAAACGTCTGCGCCCCAATCCAAGGTTTCCCATGGCCGCCAAGAAATCCAAGTCCTCGAAGTTCGCCACTCCCAGCAGCGCGCGACTGTGGCTGATGTACCCGCCGAAGCTCATCAAGCAGCCGGTCATCTGGGAGCTCACCCACAAGTTTGACCTGGTTACAAACGTGCGACAGGCAAGTGTCACCGACGAGATCGGTATCGTGTGCCTGGAGCTCGAAGGCGCACCCGCCGAGGTCGAAGCCGGAATCAAGTGGCTCCGGAAGCTCGGGGTTAATGTCGAGCCGGTCGAGCTCGGGACGGTCGAGTCCTGATGGGCCCAAAACCCTCCCCAAATCTGCCGATGGCCCGCTTTGGCGGGCTTTTTCGTTGATAAGTGTAAGCGTCCTGTACGGGTTTGATCGCACACCAATCCGGCCTTGACCGCGTGCCCCGGCGCTCCTATCACCCGCAAAAAGCATACCCCATTTCAGTCAGTCCAACCCCATACCCACTAACCACCTATGACGAAGCGAGACCTCGTTGTCCGCATCTCGAGCGAAACCGGCCTGATCCAGGAACAAGTTCTGGATGTGGTCCAAAAGACCCTCGACTACATCTCCGAAGCGGTCGCCCAGGGCAAGACCGTCGAACTCCGTAACTTCGGGGTGTTCGAGGTGAAAATCCGCAAGGCCCGCATCGGTCGTAATCCCAACTCGCCGGCCAAGGATGTCCCGATCCCGCCCCGTGCCGTGGTGAAGTTCAAGCCCGGCAAGGAAATGCGCGACTCCGTGATCAAGCTGACCCCGGACGGCGAGGCGAAGGCCTGAAGACCCGAAGGCCTGAACGAGTTGGACCGGCCGTCCTGCGGGACGCCGGTCCTTTTGACTTCGTCATTTTCCCGGGGCGGTGGTTGTCGCTAGCCTGCGCGGACGCATGAGTGAACGTCTGCCCGGTTTCCGTGATTTCTACCCCGAGCCGCTCCCGGCAAGCGAGCCGTGGAGTTGCGATTTGCGACAGCACATCTTCCGCTGCTGGCGCGAGACCGCGCGCCGTTATGGATTCCGTGAGTACGACGGACCGCCGCTCGAACCGCTAGAGCTGTACACCAATAAGTCCGGGGCGGAGATCGTCGCCCAGCTTTTTAACTTTGACGACAAGGGCGGGCGGGCGGTCTCGATGCGGCCGGAGATGACCCCGACGGTCGCCCGCATGGTGGCAACGGCAGAGCGGGCCTACAAAAAGCCCATCAAGTGGTTCTCACTGCCGCAGCTCTTCCGTTACGAGAAACAGCAGAAAGGCCGCCTCCGCGAGCACTTCCAGCTCAACTGCGACATCTTCGGCGAGGCCGACGTGAGCGCCGACGCCGAGATAGTCGCCCTGCTCATCGACGTGCTCCGGGCACTGGGACTGACCAGCGAGGATTTTGTGATCCGCCTCAGTAGCCGGCAGGCTTGGCAACGCTTCTTCGCGGCACGCGGAGGTGATCCCACCAAGGCCTACGAATTCTATCAGGTAGTGGACAAGCTGGAGCGCGAGCGCCCGGAGGTCAGCGCCGAGAAGCTGGCCCCACTCGGCGTGAAGCTGGAGGAAGTGCAGGCCTTCATCACTGCGAGCGTGCCCGAGCCCGAACTTCAGGCCGTGCTCGACAGCCTGGCCGCCCGGGGTCTGAGCGACTTCGTGAAGGTGGACTATGGCGTCATCCGGGGCCTCGCCTACTACACGGGCATCGTGTTCGAGGCGTTTGACCGCAAGGGCGAGTTTCGTGCGCTGGCCGGTGGCGGCCGTTACGACCAACTGGTGAAGCAGGTCAGCGAGGGCAAGGTGGACCTGCCGGCCCTCGGCTTCGGCATGGGCGACGTCGTCCTCGCCGAACTGCTCAAGGTCCGCAAGCTCGTGCCCTCGTTTGCCGGCACCGTGGACGTCGTGGTACTGATCGAGGATGAGACCCTGCGCGCCGATTCGCTCAAGGTCGTCCAGCAACTCCGTGAGGCCGGACGGGCCGTGGATTACAGCCTGACGCCGGCCAAGGGCGACAAGCAGTTCAAGCGCGCCCTGGAACTCGGTGCCACCCATACCGTCCGCCTCGAACGCGGCACTGAGGGTGCGGTCATCGCGAAGGTGAAGAGCCTGAAGACGCGGGAGGAGAAGGTGTTTTCGCCTTCGGAAACCGTGGGTGCGCTCGGCTGAGAGCGGACCGGCTGGCAGGCTCGTGGGCTGTCAGCCTCTCGGTGCTGTTGATGAGCGCGCCAGCGTCTTGGAGTGCGTGTGGCTTGACACCGCTTTCGGACGTAAAAGGCGGTGGCGAATAGCAACCTATGGTAGTGCGCTCGATTGCTTGCGACCGAAAACGGCGTCTGCGCTCCGCTCCGCCGCACGCACTCCAAGGCGCTGCGACCACAGCGCCTGCATTCGGATCAGGCCTCGGCCAACTTCTCCTGCGGCAGCCACAGCGCCAGCAAGGCGGCCGGCACGAAGAGGAAGCCAGCGTAGAACAGCGCGGATCGGACGTCGACACTTGTCGTGAAGATCCCGAAGAACACCACCCCGGCGGCGGACACGATGCGGCCGAAGTTATAGCAGAAGCCAGCGCCGGTCGTGCGCAGCAGCACCGGGAAGAGCGGGGGCAGGCACATGGTGAACAGGCCGAAAACCCCCTGGCACGCACCGATCAGGACCAGCCAGATGCGGAGTGCCGCCCACGTGGGCTGCTCGGCATAGGCCGCGATCATGAATACACCATACGCGGCGAGCATTCCGACCATGGTGCGCTTGTAGCCAAAGAGTGACGCGAGCCAGCCGGCCAGGTAATTGCCGACGACCGAGCCGACCATCAGCAGGAAGAGCGCGACGGTGGCGTAACGGTTCTGTTCGGGGGCCGAGAGCGCGAGCACCTCGGGCAGCTTGCGCACGTGGGATTGCTGCCAGAACATGAAGGTCCAGTGGGCGGTGAGGGAGATGGCGCAGATGGCGAGCACCGGCCAGGTGACCTTGGCGACTTCGCCCCGGAAGAGGTCCATGATGCCGGGCATGGCGACCTTGGATTTGCCGCGTGCCGCGTGCCATTCTTCAGGCTCGGGCACATGCCGCCGAATCCAGAGGACCAGCAGCGCGGGCAGTATGCCCACGAGGAAGATGGTCCGGGGCGGCTGCTTTTCGAGCAGCCAGCCAAAGAAGCAGGCGAGCACGACGCCGAGATTCACGGCGGTCTGCAGGGTGGCCGCGATCCACGGGCGCCATTGCTTTGGCCAGGTTTCGGAGAGCAGGGAAGCGCCCACCGCCCATTCACCTCCGATGCCGAGTGCGGCCAGGAAGCGGAAAATCAGCAGGTGCCACCACTCGTGCGCGAAGTAGCTCAGGCCGGTGCAACCCGCGTAGGTGAGGATCGTGAGCGACAGCGCGCGGGAACGCCCGAGCAGGTCGCCGAGCCGGCCAAAGAACGCGCCGCCCAATGCCCAGCCGATGAGAAAGGCCGCCTGGATCAGGGCGCCGCGCTGGCCGACCACCGGATCCGCCGTCGATTTTACCAGCAACAGCTCGGCCACGAACGGCGTGGCGACGAGCGTGTAGAGGTGCATGTCCAGCCCGTCGAAGAGCCAGCCCAGCCAGGCGGCCAGGCCGGACTTCCATTGCTGCGTGGAGAGATCACGCAGGCTTGGGGCAGGGCGGAGGGCATTCATTGGTAAAGCGCGTGCAGTGAATCAGATCGCGCAGTTGGCGACCAACGGTTTTCCGGTTGGCCGACGGTTTGGCGGCCGCAGGGTCACGCCGCTCACTTCACCCGCTTGCGGCCGGTGTAGAGATTGAAGCGGCGATCACGCAGAAAGCCCACCAGCGTCTGGCCATTGGCCCGGGCGAATTCGACCGCGAGCGACGATGGCGCGGAGACCGCCGCGACCAGGGCGATGCCGGCGGCGAGCGCCTTCTGCACCAGCTCGAACGAGGTGCGCCCGCTTACCAGTAGCAGGTGGTTGCGGAGCGGCGTCAGTCCGTCGAGGAAGGCGCGGCCGAGCACCTTATCCACCGCGTTGTGCCGGCCGACATCTTCCCGGAGAACGAGCAGTTCCCCGGTGGCGGTGAACAAAGCGGCTGCGTGCAGTCCGCCGGTGGCGGCAAAGGCGGTCTGCGCGGCGCGCATCTTGTCGGGCAGGGCAAGCAGGGTTTCGGGCGCGACCGTAAAATCCGAGGTCACGCGGGCAAACTGGCCTCGCACGGCGGCGATGCTGGCCTTGCCGCAAAGGCCGCAGCTTGACGACGCGAAGACGTGGCGGGTCAGCCGGGCAAAATCGACCTGCACCTCCGGGGCGAGAAGCACATCCACGACGTTGCCGGCGCGGTTGCGCGGCGACGTCCGGATGTCCCGCACCTCGTTGCGCTGGTGGAGGATTCCCTCGGAGACAAGGAATCCGATGGCCAGTTCCGGGTCATGCCCCGGGGTGCGCATGGTCACGCTGACCGACCGCGAATCGACGCGGATTTCCAGCGGCTCTTCGGCGGCGAGCTGATCGCTGGCGGTGACGGCGTGACCGTCCTGCCAGCGGATGATGCGGATGGATTTCAATTGCCGCCACGGGTTGAACCACGGTTTGCAGGCCCGGTGCAAGGCCGAGGGAGAAGTAGAACAACAAAGAAACAAAGGAACAAAGGGGTGCGAATCCCGTTTGACCTCGTCGGTAGGAGACGAGGTAACGAGTCTCACTTTGCCGCTGGTTAAAGTACGATGTGCCCCGGGGCGCGGAAGAAAATTGAGGCTCCCCACCGCGTCTCTTCCTTTCCTGATTTCCCTATTCACAATCTGGAGATGGTCCGACGATAGCCCGGTCGATTCTTTCTTTGCCGGCGGGCTCCGTTCCGATTCACACTGCACGCCAATTTCACCTGTTCCCGAAGAATTATGCCGACTTCATTGATCCGTCGTTTCGCCCTGCTGGTTTTGGCGGGAATCGTTTGCAACACCGCCGCCGTCGTGGCAGCGGATGTGGGCGTGGGTGCGAAGCCCATCCGCGGCGCTGAGGTCATCATTGACGGCAGCCGCAAACTGCTCGACGAAAAGTGGACCTACTGGCAGGGGCCGCGCTTCGCCTCGTCGCTGCCGATCAAGTGGCCCATCGTGAAGGACCCCGTCGATCCGGGCACGGTGGTCATGACCGATGACCGCGCGGCGGACGGTGGCAAGTACGGTGCTGCCGACATCCTGACCAAGAAGGCGTACCGCGACTTCCGGCTGCACATCGAGTTCAACGTCGCCAAGGAGCATGGTAACAGCGGCGTGTATCTTCAGAACCGCTACGAGATCCAGATCTGCGAGGGCGACCGCACGAAGCACGGCATGGGTGCGGTGATCAACGAGACCGATTCGCCCTACGACACGTTCAACGGCCTCGGCAAGTGGAACGCTTACGACATCGAGTTCCGCGCGGCGCGGTTCACCGACGGCAAGCTGACCGAGAAGGCGATGGTGACGATGTATTTCAACGGGAAGAAGGTGCATTCCAATGTCCATATCAGTCAGGTCTGGGGCGGTCCCAATTCCGGGGTGGATGGCGGCAACGACGAGGGCCGGGGCATCACCGACACGCCGCAGGGCTTGAAACTGCAATGCGAGGGGCACGACGTGCGCTACCGCAATGCGTGGATCAAGGAGCTGAACCTGAAGGGCGCGGACACGGATTTTTGAACCGCAGCCACCTTCGCATGTGCCCGGTTCAGCCCAGCACCGTGAGCAAGATGCCCAGCAGCACGCCGAAGATCGCGAAGAGCTTCTGCCGGCCGTGATGCTCGCCAAACCACAGCACGCCGCCGGCAAACGCCACCAATGTGCTGCCGCGCCGGAGGCTGGAGACCAGGGAGATCAGCGCGGCCGGGTCGCGTAGGGCGCTGAAATAGAGGAAGTCGGCCACCAGCAGCGACAGCGCGAGCAGCAGGATGCTCCAGCGCCATTGAAACTCCCCGCGTGACCACCAGCGAAGCTTCCAGCCCACCACAAACGGGATCAGCAGACCCACCAGATAGATGCAGAACCAGGCCTGCACGGTGGCTGCGGTGAAGCCGGCCCGGGCCATCAGGAACTTGTCGTAGAGCGCGCTGACGGCGGCCAGCAACGTCCCGAGAAACACCCAACCGATCCACGGGTTGCGGTGGAAGTGGATGCCTTCCTGACGCCCGGCGACGGAAAGCCCGATGAAGGAGGCGAGCGTGGTGGCCACGCCCAGAATTTCCAGTCCCGTCGGCCGTTCGTGCAGGAACAGCAGCGCCCCGAAGAGCGTCCAGACCGGGCTGGTGGCGCGGATGGGCGAGGAAATGGAGACGGGCAGATGCTTCACCGCGAAGTAAACGCAGGCCCATGAGGAACCTACGATCAGCGACTTGAGCAGCAGCAGGGCGTGCTGGTGCCAGGTCAGCGGGGAGACGGTCAGGGCAGTTGGCAAGGTGCTCGGGTGCAGCGCCTCAATCGCCATGAGCAGCAGCCAGACGGTGGCGCTGCTGAGGGTGCTCAGAAAGAGCACGGGCAGCACGGCATTGCCGCGGACGGCGTGTTTGGTGAAAACCTCGTAGCCGCCGAGAAACAGGGCGGAAACAAGGCTGGCAACGGCCCAGTGCATTCCGAAGCGCGTGGTTTGACCGGTTGGCGGCTCAGGGGCAAGCGCTGGAATTTCGAATTCCGAGGTTCGAACGCCGAAATTTCCAGCTCCTGTGGTCGTTGAGCGCTACAGGTTAGACAGTCGAAATTCGAAATTCGAAATTCGAAATTCAAACACCTCCGACTAGCCTGCACGCATGAGCGATCCGGATGGCCAAAAATGCTGGGGCCTTCTACGGCGGCGTGTCTGCGTGATACCTACGTGGCGTGGCTGGCTGGCGCTCTTGGGCTTGCTGACGGTGGCGGGGGTCGCCTTCGTGCGGGTTCTGCATCCGTTGCTCACGGTCAATCAGCCCATCCTGGCCGATTTTCTCATTGTGGAGGGCTGGGGACCGGATTTCGTGATGAAAGCCTCCATCGTCGAATTTCACCGGGGTGGCTATCACCAGATGATTGTCACGGGCGGTTCGCTGGAAAAAGGCTCCCCTCTGATGCAGTACCGGACGACTGCCGACCTGGGGGCGGAGACCATCCGCGCGCTGGGCCTGACGACCAATGTGCTGGCTCTGCCGGCGCCGGAAGTCCGGAAGGACCGGACCTACACCTCCGCCCTGGTGCTGAAGCGCTGGTTTCATCAGCAGGGGCTGAGCCCGGTGAGGTTCAACGTGCTGACCATCGGCCCGCATGCCCGCCGGACCCGGATGATGTTCCAGAAGGCGTTCGGGAATGAGGCCGAGATCGGCATCATCGCCGTGCCCGACGAGCGTTACGATGAGCAGCACTGGTGGGCTTCCAGCCAGGGAGTTCGCGCGACCATTGATGAGCTGGTCGCCTACGTTTATGCCGTGACCCTTTTCCGGCGAACGGCCGAGACTGATCTTCCGGCGGAACTTCATTAGCCATAGAAAGTTAGGCCGGATAAACCGAATGTGGCAAAGTTACGGTTGAAGTGATTTCCTCCTAAAGGTTTTCCTGACTTCATCCGCAAAGTTAATGACACCCCGTGGTGTCTCTGTCCGATGCAGCTCCAATGTGAAACCCAGACCGGCTACGTGCCGGCCGATGTTGCCATCGCCTCCAATGGCGAAGTGCTGCCCATGGCACCGGAGGAGGCGCCGGGCTTGCCGGAGGATTTTGGGCGACAACCCCCGCCGACGGCCGAGAACATCGTCGTCTCGGCTTCCGCGGTCGTGGCTGATTCCATCCGACAACTGTTGCTGCTCCTACCAGGTCGGACGGTAGCAACGCGATTGGAGGACGGCAGCCTGCGCCTGATCCTGAAGCTGGACCAAGAAGCCATGGCCGCGACCGAGCCGGTTCTGCAGTCGCTGGCGATTTACCATGCGATTCCTGCCGCCCGGCCACCCGTGCCTGTGCCCGTGGCGGTTCCAGCCCCGGTGCCAGTGCCCGTCCCAGTGCCAGCACCCGTGAAAGTGTCTGTGCCAGTGCCCGCACCCGCACCCGCTCCGGTGAAGGCGCCGGTGCCAAAGCCTTTGCTGACGGCGCAGGTTCTGATCGTCGATGACGATCCGCTCTACCGTCTGCTTCTGCGCCGGATCCTGGAGCAGCTGCCCGAGTGCCTCATCATCGAGGCCACGGGCGGACAGGAAGCGATCGACCTCTTCAAGGGCGGCCTGGTGCCGGACCTGTGCCTGTCCGACATCACCATGCCGGAGATGGACGGGTTGCAACTGCTCCAGCGCATCCGGGTCATGCCCGGGCTGGCCCAGCTGAATGTGATCCTGTGCACTTCGACGACCGAGCGCGACACGGTGCGCAAGGCGGCCGAGCTGAACGTGACCCGCTATCTGGTGAAGCCGTTCCAACCCGCGATCGTGCGGGAGCAGGTGCGCGAGCTGCTGGGCCAGATCATCGCCCGCCGCCGGAAGCAATGGCACGAATTGCAGGAGCGGCTCGGACTCAGTGCCGAGGTCTGTGTCGAGCTGGTGCGCCAGCTCGCGTCACAGACCCGGGAGACGGTCGTGTCGGTCCGCAGCCATCTTTCGGCGGGACGCAAGCACGCCGCGACCATGAAAGTCAGCACCCTGAAGGGCACCTCCAGCATCCTGCAGGACCCGGTGCTAACAGCGGCTATCCAGACGCTTTACGACCGCCTGTGCGGCACAGATCTGACATCGGCGATCGACAGCCTCGACGAGCTGGAGCTGGAGGGCAAACGGATCGAGGTCATGGCCGACAAGCTCGCCATGCTCGTCACCGGGCCGGTGACGCTCACGAAAGTGACGACGGCGGGGTAGGGCGGGAGACCGGAAGGAGACAGGAGGGACTGCGTCCGGAGTCAGGAGTCAGGAGCGGAGGCAGGCGAGCGTTGAAACGCCGGACACCGGCTCGGCACGGGAGAGTGCGTGCGAATTTGTGGGCGGAGGCGACATACGTGATCGCGTCTTGGTAGCGGCAGTCTTCTGCCGCTTTCGGTGCAGGTTCAATACATGGGTGACAGGTATGGGTCAGAACATGGGTGACGCCGTGGCGAAGGCGATTCGCGGTCGCGAATCTGCCCGATGCCCTGGCAGGAGACCCGCGCAATGGACCAACGGACCGAGTTTG
>CAIXUG010000015.1 GCA_903922605.1 uncultured Verrucomicrobiota bacterium | reverse complement strand
GCCAGTCGGAGCCCGTGCGCCCGCGCTCAAACAGGTAAGTCCCTGCCGTGCGCCCGCTCTCAAAAAGGTAAGTCCCTGCCACGCGCTCAGACAGGTAAGTCCCTGCCGTGCGCTCACTTAGCCTCATGTGATAGCAGCTCCGACGCCAGGTATATGCACTTAGCATCACGTGATAGCCAGGGTTTGCTACGGCCGTACGTTAAGGCCGGCGGCGGCGGGTGGGGAGCGGCGGGGGCGAGTATGCACAGGGTGCCTGAGGTAGTGGGCAGGGAAGGGGCAGCGCAGCGGCAGTTGTGGGCAAGGAGCAGGCGCAGGTAGGACATGGAGTGGGAAGGGAGGGAAGGGCAGGCAGTCGCATTTTCTTCGCGTGCGCGACAGTGCCACGGGGGTTGAGATGCCCCTGCGACCGTCCGCTGGGCTCCGGCCGGTGCTGATTGCCAGAGATGGGGCAATATGCACGCTCGGGCTCTTCTGGTACCGCGTAGTTGATGCGGAGCACAAATCCAGTTGAGCCGGCCCATTCGCGAAAGCGGAACTCAGCGTCCTGAGTACCGGTGTCCATATTCGTCGAGCGCGTGCGCACGTTTAAGCCAGTCACAGCCAGATAGCCGTACGCCGACACCGTGTGCGCCGCCGCTCACGTGGTAGAAACAGAGCTTGCCACTCGCACGCAATCGCGCGTTCCAATAGTGACGAATGCAGAACAGCACAGCGCGCCCCGGGCGGCTTGTGCGAAATCTTGTAGTTGGCGTCGTCTCCAACTCGTCCGGCGCAGCGGGTCCGTCTCACTCCATTTGAAGAGCTCCGTCCACCAGAGCGGGCGTGAATCGTACCGGCGTGTGGGTTAATGGGTCCACACCGCTTGCTGCTTGATGCCGAACGAGGAGGGCTCGCCGCTTGTCGATGAGGGGAAGTATCAGATGCACCTGGTTGCGGCCGGGCAGGATGCCGCAGGCCCGCGGAGCGGCATAATGGCCGCCACCCACAAAACCAACACCTCGATGGATGCGCCGCGGTGTCGCGGTTCGAGTACATCATCGCAGGTCGCTGGTGCATCCGGCGCGAGTCGCGGTGTGTCGGGAACGCACAAATTGGGCCGAGATGGTAGAGGCCGAATGCGGGCGACCGATATTGCGAACTCCAGCAGCCACTGACACGCGCAGCCCATCGCCCGAAGCCCGGCGCTCGTGCGGACCGACTGGACCCGGGCGCGCTCGTGGGGGCCTCCTCGAGCAAACGCCGCGTCTTGTTTCCTCCGCTCAGTTCCATTTTTTTTTTTTTATGGTCCGGCCTCCATTTATTTTTTGAAACGTTGTTCGTTCGACCGCGGCCGCTGGTATGTATTGAAAAATACATTTGCCGTCCCGTCGTCCGTCTTGAATTATCGCTTGGATTGGTAGGCCCCCCCAGGCTTTAACGTTCGCCAAACGCTGTTGGTGATCATGTCTTGAGGTTGAGTTTGCGTGGTGCCATCAGAGGTTGGCACGGCAGAAGGCGGTAAATCCCCGTTCGTTCACCGAGTTGGTCCCATCCAAGTTGTGATAGTAGCTGTACACCACGAGTGTAGCCCGAACTCAGGTACAAGTATCACCGCAATCAGAGTTATTGTTTGTTCGTTGTTGGTCGCCTGTTGGTCGTCCCCTTTT
>CAIXUG010000014.1 GCA_903922605.1 uncultured Verrucomicrobiota bacterium | reverse complement strand
GTCTTCAAGGTACTTGGCGCAGGCCGCATCATCGGGGAACACCTTCTGAAACTCGGGCAGGCTGGTGGGAAAACCTCGGGCATCCATACGGCGGGGAAACTAGCGGTTATCGGCCTTTGTCAACAAACCGGATAGGCATGGAAGGAACAAGGGGGGATGGAGAGGCGGTGCTGGGCGGATTGCCATGGGAGTCACTGCCCGCTTCCCGGTTGTTTCGCCCGGTCCGCCTCGCCCAAATCCAAATTCCCCGGCCGCAACAACGCGCCCGATTATCAGCGGGCTCTAACGACGGCACTGGACCGCCGCTCACCAGGTGGAGTAGAGGCCGAAATACCAGAGCGTCTGTGCGCTCCCGGCCACGGTGTGGCCGGCGCTGAAGAGCAGGCTGAAATGCTCGTTGAGCTTGTAGGAACCGCCCAAATTGATCGCTGCAAATGCCCGGTCGCCATCGGCGGCGGCGCCCTGCGCGAAGAGTTCGCCGCCGAGCGTCAGATGTTCGCCGAGCTCGCGCTGCAGCAGCCAGCCGCCGAAGGGATGGTCGCGTTGGCCGGGGGCGGAATTCAGGGCCATGCCGCCACCGCCGTAGGTCGTCCACGGGCCGAAGCTTTTTTGCAGCCACAGCGGCAGGCGAAACCACGCGCGCCCGTTGCCCAGACCGCGCCCCGCGTCGCCCGTCGGCAGCTCGACCATCGGGAAGATGCCGATTTGCGGCCAGCCGTTCGTCTCGTGAACGAAGCGGTATTTGATCCCGAATTCGGTGTCACCCAAACCGGATACGGCCGGCGCACCGCCGCCGCCCACCGTGTTCATGGGCACGACCAGATGCAGTTGCGTATCGGGCAGCGCGCCGTAATTCAGCTCCGCCGCCGGGCCGCTGATGTTGTAGCCGTCCCCGGTGTGGACGCCGTTGGCGAAGAGGTAGGCTTCCCAGTGCTGATATTCCACCGGCTCCGGGTCGTCGGTCAAATACGGCGGACCGGCGAACGTGCGCGTCGCCAGAAACAGGCTCAGGCCGACCGCCAGCAGGATGATTTTGGAGAGCTGCTTCATGAGGTTCGCCGTCAGATGTTTTCGTCCGTCCGTGTATCGGCGACGGTTCAGCAAACTCGGGTGTTCTGCAAGCGGAGGCGGAACAGCGTGGAGAGGATGGGAGCAACCGTTCGGTGAGCCCCAGGTTAGCGCTGGTGCGTTGAGCCGGGGGAATCTGTGGGACATAAAAACGCCCAAAGGAAGGAAGCCAGGGACGTTGTGGTTCACTCACCGAGCACATGCACCACCAGTTGGCGGCGGTGGGAGTGGGTGCGGTGTTCCCACAGGTAGATTCCCTGCCACGTGCCGAGCGTGAGCGCCCCATCGGCCACCGGAATGCTGAGGTTCACGGTCGTCAGGGCGGTGCGGATGTGGGCGGACATGTCGTCCTCGCCCTCCGCCGTGTGGATAAAATGCGGGTCGCCGTCGGGCACGAGCCGGGCAAAGAAATTCTCCAGGTCCACACGCACATCCGGATCGGCGTTTTCCTGGATGAGCAATGACGCGGACGTGTGCCGCAGGTGGAGCGTACACAGCCCGGTCGTCACGCCGCTGGCACGCACCAGGCGGGCGATCTCGTTGGTGACCTCGTGAAAGCCCCGTCCGCGAGTGACGATGGTGAGTTCGCTAAGCGATTGGCGGAACATCCGGGGGAGAGATTTACGATTTGCGATTTACGAAGCCCGAGCCTGAGCGAGAGCGGTGTCTACGGGGTCAATCCACCGCGCTTAGATTTCCACCTGCATGCCCAGCTCGACGACGCGGTTGGCGGGCAGGCGGAAGAAGGCGGTCGCGCTCTGGGAGTTGCGGGCCATCACCGCGAACAGATGCCGGCGCCACCCGGCTATCCCCCGGGCCCGGGTGAGGATGGTCTCCCGGCTCAGGATGAAGGCGGTCTCCAGCTCCTTGAAGGGCAGGCCCTGCTCGCCACACCGCCGCAGCACCGCCGGCACGTCCGGCTCCTCCATGAAACCGTAGTGGGCCTTCACGCGCCAAAAGCCGTGGCGCAGTTCCTCCACGGTGAGGCGTTCCTCTTCGGCCACGCGGGGGCTTTCCTCGACGATCATCGTGAGAAAGACGACGCGTTCATGCAGCACATGGTTCAGTTTGAGATTGTGGAGGAGGGCGATGGGTGTGCCATCGGAATTGCCGGCCAGATATACGGCGGTGCCCTTCACCCGGGGCGGCTCCCGGCGATCCAGGCTGCTCAGGAACTGGTCCGCCGGCAGCGTGCTTTCACGGACGCGCTTCCACAGCAGCTGCCGGCCGGACTTCCAGGTGGACATCAGGGTGAAGAGAACGGCGCCCACGGCCAGCGGGAACCAGCCGCCATGCAGGATCTTCAGGGCATTCGCGCCGAAAAACGCCATTTCGATCAGAAACGCGATGCCGCTGACCACCGAAGCCTGCCAGAAACTCCAGCCCCACAGACGCCGCGCCGCGAAATGGAAGAGCAGGGTGGTGACCAGCATCGTGAGCGTCACGGCGATGCCATAGGCGGCGGCCAGGGCCGACGAGGTCTGGAACCCGATCACCAGGGCCACGCAGGCAACCATCAGCGCCCAGTTCACCTTCGGGATGTAAATCTGGCCGCGCTCATGCTCGCTGGTGTGCTCGATGGCGATGCGGGGCAGATAGCCCAGCTGGACCGCCTGCATCGTGAGCGAAAACGCGCCGCTGATAAGCGCCTGGGAGGCGATGACCGCCGCCGCCGTGGCGAGGCCGACCAACGGATAGAGCCCCCAGGTGGGGGCGAGCTTGTAGAAGGGGTTGACGGCGGCTTCAGGGTGTTCGATCAGCAGGGCACCCTGGCCGAGGTAGTTCAGCACGAGGGCCGGCAGCACGAGGGCGAACCAAGCAATCCGGATGGGCGTTTTGCCAAAGTGACCCATGTCGGCATAGAGCGCCTCGCCGCCGGTGACGACGAGGAACACCGAGCCGAGGACGACAAAGCCGACCCAGCCGTTTTCCGCGAAAAAGCGCACGGCGTGCATCGGGTTGAGCGCGCCCAGCACGCTGGGTTCCTGGATGATGCCGCCGACTCCCAGCACGGCGATCTCGAGGAACCAGACCACCATGATCGGCCCGAAAATTTTCCCGACCGCCCCGGTGCCGGCCCGTTGGCAGGCAAAGAGCCCGATCAGGATCACGGCGGAAATGGGCACGATGTAGGACGCCAGCTTGGGCGTGGCGACATCCAGACCCTCGACGGCGCCCAGAACGCTGACGGCGGGCGTGATCATGCCGTCGCCGTAGAGCAGGGCCGCGCCGAAGATGCCGAGCCCGAGCATCACCGCGACCAGCCGGCTGCGGTTGGCTCCGGGCCGCCGTTCCGGAAAGGCCAGCGCCATGAGCGCCAGGATGCCGCCTTCGCCTTTGTTGTCCGCCCGGAGGACGAACACCAGGTACATCACCGTCACGATCAGGATCAGTGACCAGAGCAGGAGCGACAGCACGCCGAGGACGTTTCCGCGCGTCGGATGCACGCCGTGCTCACTGTTGAAGCACTCTCGCAGGGCGTAAAGCGGGCTGGTGCCGATGTCACCATAGACCACGCCGAGCGCCGCCAGGGTCAGCCCAGCCAGCCGGGTGCGGCTCAGATCAGTTTGCATGGCAGGGGAGGGGGAGCCTACGGCCGGCGGGACCGCACAGGAACGGGCACGCCCGAAGGCGCGTGGCAAAAGCACAGGAATTCTTCATCAACACGGTCGGACGCACCGTCGTGAAACAGGCGTCGTCCGTCCGCGTCCGGCGGGTGGGACTGCCCTTCCAAAGGCCTGCGAGGTTAGCTGTCGGGCTTGGGCTGGAAGTGCCCTTGGCCCGGTTGCCCGGTGCCGTACGCCCCATCCGCCCCGGGTAAGCGGGGCGGAGAAAGTGGTTCCCCCGTGCCCGGCCTTTGGACTGGCCGGACTTCGGCTGCGGGGCGGAGTCAGTCAAAACTGGGCGGCATTGTCAAATCGCGCCCGTGTTAGAAATGGCAATTCTAACTGTAAATAATTTATGGATAACGCCTTAGGAGGATATGACGGGCGGTGGCAATCCGGTAGGTCGCCCGGCATGGGGTAGGGATGGCGCGCTGCGCCGGCCCCGTCGCCGAGCGGAGCGTCAGGCGACGGAACGAAGGCCAAAGGCGTACGTACCCTTCCGCCTCCCCTTCAGGGCGGGGACCGCGCAGCGCTCGGTCCCTACCAAATGTGGATTCGGTAAATTGGACCACCGCTGGTGAGGCATGGCCAATTTACGCCGGAATCCACCGGTATCCCATCGGTCCGTGACAAGTTGGCAAATTCCGCTGGCCTTGCGCGGGTGCGCCCTCATCCTTTCGCGCTGTGCCCAGCGACCTGGCCCAACCCAAAGCGTCCCCTGCCGCTTCCCCATCGGAAGTGCGGCCGGAGCCTTCCCGACTGGCCCCTGAGGAGGTCGGTCCCGGTGACTTTTCCGAGGTCAGCCTGGCCGGTCTGGACGCGACGGCCACCTACGCCCGCCTCAAGAAGGAATTGCAGACGCCCGGCCCCGGGCATATCGGCCGGATGGCCGTTCATTCGCGCCGGCTCATGCGCGATTTGGGCGTCACCTTCAACCTCTACCGCGACGAGCCGGCGCGCGAAAACATCCTGCCGTTCGACCCGTTCCCGAGGGTCATCGATGCCGGCACCTGGGATCTGCTCTGCCGGGGGCTGGAACAGCGGGTGCGGATCTGGAACGACTTTTTCCGGGACATCTACGATTCGCAGGAGGTCCTGAAGAACGGCATCGTCCCGTTTGAGCTGGTTTACGACGACCCGCACTACCAGCGCAACGCGGTGGGGCTGAAGGTGCCCGATGACACCTACGTGCATGTCGCGGCCTTCGATCTCGCCCGCGATGTCGAGGGGCGGTGGATCGTGCTGGAGGATTACGTGGGCAACACCACCGGGGTGACCTACGCGCTCAGCGCCCGCAACGTGCTCAGCCAGGCCGCGCCGGACCTGCTGGAAACGGCGGACCTGGAGCCGGT
Organism: uncultured Verrucomicrobiota bacterium; assembly: GCA_903922605.1. GTDB lineage: Bacteria > Verrucomicrobiota > Verrucomicrobiia > Limisphaerales > UBA9464 > CAIVQB01. Next base: position 11,289 of record CAIXUG010000014.1, on the reverse strand, counting down.
CCATTCCTATCCCACGGAACTGTTGGAGCATCTGCGCGGCTTTGCGCATGGCTCGATCGAGCCACGCGTGGTGCTGCTCTCGCCGGGCATCTTCAACTCCGCCTATTACGAGCACAGCTCGCTGGCCCGCCAGATGGGCATCCCGCTGGTCCGGGGCAGCGACCTGATCGTGCTGAACTCGCGCTGCTTCCTGAAGACGATCGGCGGGCTGGAACCCATCGACGTCATCTACCGCCGGCTGGACGAGTCGTTCATAGATCCGGTAGCCTTCCGTGGGGACAGCCAGCTGGGCGTGCCCGGGCTGATGACGTGCGTGCGCAAGGGCACCGTGACAATTGCCAACGCCGTTGGCAGCGGCCTGGGCGACAACCGCGCCATTGCCTCGTGCCTTTCCCGGCTCGCCCGCTTCTACCGTCACGAAGCGTTGCTGCTGCCCACGGTGGACCGCCGGCTCTGTTTCGATCCTGACCAATGCGAGCTGGTGTTGGGCGACCTCCCCAATTACGTGATCCAGCACATTTCGGAGCGTTCCACCGGTACCGTCTGGGACACGGCCCGGATGACGGAGCCCGAAATTGCCGCTCTCCGCGGCCGGCTGGAGAAGCAACCTTCGCAGTTCGTGGCCGAGCCGCGCCTGCCCCGCACCGTGCTGCCGACGATCGTGAACGACGACCGCCTCGCGCCGCGTCACGCGGGCCTGCGCTGCTTCGTCTTTGGCGGGCGCAACCCCCGGGTGTTCCCCATCGGACTGACGCGTTATGCGCCCGAAGCCGGGTCGCGGACAATTTCCAGCGGCCTTGGCGGCGGCATCAAGGACACGTGGATTCTCCGGGGCGAGGGCAAGCCCGAGACGGTCGCCGCTCCGATCATCGTCGCGTCGCCCCAGCGGCGCCTGCGGCTGGGCAGCCGCATCGCCGACTCGCTGTTCTGGATGGGGCGTTACAAGGCCCGCGCCGAGAACACCACGCGCATCCTCCGCGTGCTTCAGCAGGTGCAGCTTGAAAGTCCGTCGCTCCAACGCGCGCAGGCATGGGCCCCGCTCTGGGAGGCGCTGGCGCGGGCCACCGGCCATGACACGCATTTCTTCAAGTCCACCCCGCTGCTGCGGCAGCACAGCGTTTCGCACTACCTGCTGCTCGATCGGGCGAATCCAGCGAGCGTGCTGAACTGCGTCGCGTGGTTGCGGGAAAACGCGCGCACCACCCGGGAGTCAGTGCCACCCGAGGTCTGGGCCGTGATCAACCGCCTCTGGCAGGTGCTCGAAGTGAATGCCATTTCCAAGCCGCTCAACGATGACCAGGGGCTGCCCCAGGTGCAGGAGCTCGAGCAGCGCATCTTGGACGAGATCGACGCCCTCTCCGGCTGCGCCGCGAAGAACATGCTGCGCGACGACGCGTGGCATTTCTGGACGCTGGGCCGGCACGTCGAACGCGCGCTGACGGCCACGCTCGTCACGCGGCAAGTCCTGCTCAAGCGCGCCGACGAGGCCGCCGCTGCGGGGGCCGCCGACACGAACCTCGACGCACTGCTGCGGATGCTCTCCTGCCAATACGCCTACCGCTCGCTCTTCCAGGCCCGGCCCACCGCCCAGAATGTGGTGGCGCTGGTCCTGCAGGATCCGGCATTGCCGCGCAGCGTGCTGCACTGCCTTGAGGCGATCCGGGAGAGCCTGGAACGGGTGAGCGGGGGCGAAACCCGGCGGCGCGACGGGGCCAGCCCGCTCCGCACCTGTGCGCAGCTCAGCGGCGAGGTCGAATTCGCCGATCTCAATTCGCTGTTCTCGCCCACGGGCAACAAGGCCGAGGCCGCCAAACCGCTGTTCCTCGACGCCTGGCTGGAGGATCTTGCCTCGCGCCTGCTGCGCCTGGCCCTCGAGATCAGCGACCACCACCTGTACCACCAGGCCTTCAACATCCTGCGATGACCCCTGCGAGGAGACAGGAGACGGGAGACAGGAGACAGGAGTTCCCCGGCGGGAGTCCGGAGTGGAAGGGGGCTGCCCAGAACTTTCAGGATTTGGTAGTGTGGCAGAAGGGACACGCGCTGGTGCTGGCAGTCTATCGATATAGCGATGGGTTTCCGGCCAAGGAGGTTTACACGCTGACCAGCCAGTTACGGCGTTCCACGATTTCCGTTCCCGCCAACATTGCGGAAGGATTCCGGAAGAAAGGATCCTCGGACAAACTGCGCTTCCTGAATATTGCCCAAGGCTCCCTGGAAGAAACCCGCTACTACCTGATCCTCGCCCACGATCTTGGGTACGGCGACAGCTCCCCACTCCTTCTGCTTCTAACCGAAGTCAGCCGCCTACTGGAGGCCTACTCCCGCTCCCTGGCACGGAACCACCACCTCCTGTCTCCCGTCTCCTGACTCCTGACTCCTCACGCCCCGAAGAAGATGTTCTTCCATATCGAGCATACGACCGAGTACCGCTACTCGGAGCCGGCCACCGAATCCTTTTCGGAGCTCCGCCTCCGTCCGCGCGACTCGCTGCGGCAGAAGGTTTCCCGCCATTACACCCGGGTTGAACCGGCCGTCCTCGTCGAATCTCACACCGACTACTTCGGGAACTTTGTCGAGACCGTCTCGATCCCGTTCCGGCACCCGAGCCTGCTCGTCACCAGCGTCTGCGACGTGGAGACAAAGCCCTTCAACGACGCGCTGGCCGCCGTGCAGCTCAGCGTGGCCGAGGCGCGCCAGCTTTACACCCCGCACCGGCGCGAACTGCACGATTTTCTCCGTCCCTCGCAGTTCATCCAGTTTACCGAGGGGGTGTGCGAGCTGGCCGAGGAGTTTCTCCAGCCGGCGGCCCCGTTTTCCCATTCCCTGCGCGAGTTGAACAACCACCTGTTCCGCACGCTGAAATACCGGCCCGGGGCGACCGATGCCGGGACGACCGTGGCGCAGTTCCTCAAGGACCGCGAAGGCGTCTGCCAGGACTTCGCGCATCTCATGATTTCCGTCTGCCGCGTCGCCGGCATCCCCGCGCGCTACGTCAGCGGCTATATCGAGACCGATCCGGTGTTGGGTGCGGACGGCGAACCGCTCGACACCGCGCTGATCGGCGCGACCGCCAGCCATGCGTGGCTGGAAATCTATTCGCCCAACGGCTTCTGGGTCGGCCTGGACCCCACGAACAACTGCCTCGACAGCGAACGGCATGTCCAGATCGGCATCGGCCGCGACTATGCCGACGTGCCGCCGATGAAGGGCATCTTTCAGGGCAGCAACGCCCAGTCGCTTTCCGTGCAGGTGCGCGTGACGCGCAACACTGAAAGCGTCGTCAGCCGGGCGCCGGAGGTTGGCGCGGCTTCGTGAAGGAGCTTCGGAGCATACTGCTTCCACTCGTGCTCTTGCTCCTGCTCTTGCTCACCGGACGGCAAAGCGATTTCTGAGTAAGAGCAGGAGCAAGAGCAGGAAGGAAACGAGGATGGGGACGTCAACGAGGCTTTCGTGGCCTTGAACCCGGCGTGCTCCCGTGAGCATTCTGCCGCGTGAACTTCCTTGTGACCGGCGGTGCCGGATTCATTGGCTCGCATGTCTGCGAGCGCCTGCTGCGCGACGGGCATGACGTGACGGTGTTCGACGACCTGAACCCCTTCTATGCGCCGGCGCTCAAGCGGCGGAACCTGGTCGACATCACCGCGACCGCCGCCGCCGCCGGCCGGCGCTTCCATTTTGTCGAGGGCGATCTGGCCGACCGGGCCGCGCTTGACCGGGCCTTGCAGGAGGTCGGCTGTGAGCAGGTGATCCACCTCGCCGCGCGGGCCGGGGTGCGACCCAGCCTGCTCGAACCCGCCCTATACCAGCGGGTGAACGTCGAGGGCACAGTGAACGTGCTGGAAGCCGCCCGGGCGACCGGCTGTCGCAAGTTCGTGCTCGCCAGCTCATCGTCGGTGTACGGCGTGAACGCCAAGGTGCCCTTCGCCGAAGCCGATCCGATTTTCTCCGCCATCTCGCCCTATGCGGCCAGCAAACTCGCCTGCGAAGCCCTCGGCCATGTCTATCACCATGTGTATGGGCTGGAGGTGACGATGCTGCGCTTTTTTACCGTGTACGGCCCGCGTCAGCGCCCCGACCTGGCCATCCACAAGTTCGCCTCGCTCATCTCCGCCGGCCGGCCCATCCCCGTCTTCGGCGACGGCTCGACCCGGCGCGACTACACCTATGTGGACGACATCGTGGACGGCGTGCTGGCCGCCACCACGCGCGACTTCGGCTATGAGGTTTTCAACCTCGGCGAATCGCAGACCGTGCGTCTCGACGAGCTGATCGAGTTGCTGGAGCACTCGCTCGGGATTCGGGCGGTCATTGACCGTCTGCCCCAGCAGCCCGGCGATGTGCCGGTGACGTTTGCCGACATTTCGAAAGCCCGAGCGAAGCTCGGCTACAACCCCCAGACCAAGATCGCCGTCGGCATTCCGAAATTCGTGGAGTGGTTCCGGACGAATGCCCGGAAGGATGAATGATGAAGGATGAATTGGAATGAAGCAGCGGGAAGCGTGGACCACGCGGGTGACTTCGAAGCGGTAAAATCGCATTGAAAGCCGGCGGCAAGTTTGGTCGGCAAACTCACCCCGTCAGCCGACGCTCTCTTTCCGCTTCGTTTCATTATTCGTCCTTCATAATTCATCCTTTACCTCTCCTCCCTCGTGCGCGAGGACTGGGGCGGATGAAACTGACCTGGAAGGATCACGAGGAAATTGCCTGGGCGCTGATGGACAAGCTGCCAGACCAGGACCCGCTCAAGCTCTCGTTTCCCAAGCTGCACAAGCTCGTCACTGAGCTGGAGGAGTTCGGCGACCAGCCCGACGCCTCGAACGAGAAGATTTTGGAGAACATCCAGATGGCCTGGTACGAGGAGCGCCAGTAAGACGCCAGATACGGAAACCGCCCCCGTCCTTTCCTATGCCCAAAGAAGCCATTGCCCCTGCCGGGGCGCCACCAGCGCTCGGTCCTTACAGCCATGCGATCCGCATGGGAGACCTGCTGTTCTGCTCCGGCCAGGTGCCGATTGACCCGGCCTCGCCGGGTGGCCCGGTGGTGGGCGACATCCGCGCGCAGACACGCCGGGTGCTGGAGAATGTCCGGATCATCCTCGCCAGCCAGGGGTTGGACTTTCGGCACGTCGTGAAGAGCACGGTGTTCATGACCAACCTGGCCGAGTTTCAGGGCATGAACGAGGTGTACGCCGAATTTTTCCCTGCGCCCCATCCCGCCCGTTCCACGGTGCAGGTGTCGGCGCTCCCCCGGGCTTCCTCGGTGGAGATCGAAGTGACCGCCGCGGTTGCCGCTGTTTGAGCAGCGGTCGGAGAAAGCTCGAAAACTGCGGAAACGAGGATGGTTTTCAACGCCGGAACGGATTGGCGGAATGCGGAGATTTTAACCTGCCTAATAAAACTCCCGGGTTGACGTAGGGTGTCCGGGCTGGATTAGACTTCCGCGTCCGTTAAAAACAGCGGTGTCGGTGTCACAAAGACGGTTTGAGTGGCAGTTGATTTCCCACGCAACCAGCAACCTGCAAGTGCGGGTTCCCTCCACGGCGTTTGGCGCGGTCAGCGAGTTATGGATACAAATTCAAGGCTCTTCGTGGGCAACCTGTCCTTCCAGACCATGGAGCGCGACCTGCAGGACCATTTCAGCGCCGCTGGCGTGGTCACCAACGTCAACCTCATGCTGGACAAGTTCACGGGCAAGTCCCGCGGCTTTGCCTTCGTTGAGTTCAGCACGCCCGAAGAGGCGCAGAAGGCTGTGGAAATGTTCCACGGCAAGGACCTCGGCGGTCGCACGCTGACGGTGAACATCGCCCGTCCTCGCGAAGAGCGCGCCCCCGGTGGCGGCGGCGGTGGCTTTCGCGGTGGTGGCGGCGGTGGTGGCGGTTACCGTGGTGACCGTGGCGGCGGCGAAGGCGGCGGCGGTGGTGGTGGCGGCTGGCGCGGTGATCGCGGCGGCGGCGACCGTGGTGGTGGCGGCGATCGCTACTGAGCCCGGCAATCATTTTCAGGGCCGACGGCAGATGCGCAGATGCACCTGTCGTCGGCCTTTTTCTTTTCCATCACTTCCGGTCCGGCCGCTCGCAGCGCCAGAGCGTGGGACGGCGGTCCTTGGAGTCGGCCACGCGGGGAAACCCGTTGTTGTCCACGATCAGCCAGATGTTCTTGGCATCGACCGCCAACCCCTCGACGAAGCCGTAAGGATAAGGGTGCGAGTAGGCGTTTTCGGGCGAGGTCTCGAGGTCCAGATAGTCAAACTGCGCGAGCACCTTGTGGCTGGCCGGGTCCACCCGCAGCACGCAGCGGCTCTCCCGGCAGAGCACCCAGAGTTCGCCGTCGAACCAGCTCAGGTCGGAGTAATGCACATCCCGGGCGGGCAGGCCGATCGGCGTGACCTGGAAGCTGCCGGTGACCTTCAGGGTCGCGAGGTCCACGGTGATGAGGCGGCCAATTTCGCGCTCGTTGGCGACGTAGAGCGTGTCACCACCGACCGCGACGCCCTCAAAGCTGGCGTTGCGGTCCGAACTGAACCACTTCTGCACCGGCTTCCAGTCGATGGCCAGCGGTTCCACCGTCTTGGTCGCGGGATCGAACCGCAGAATCCAGCGCTCCGATTCCTCGCTGACGTAGATGCGCCCGCGATCGTCACGGGCCAGCCCTTCACAGTCGTACGGCCCCGATTTCCTGTTGGCGAGGGGGGCAAGCTGCGCGGCGGTAAATGCCTCCGGCAGGGCAACCAGGGCGGCGGTGCCATTCGTCGCGAGCTCGATCCGGAACAGGCCCGGGGCCTTGTCATTGACCGTAAGCAGCGAACCATCCGGCTGGAGCAGCAGGGCCGAGGCGTCGAAGCGGCCACGGCCGGGCGGATTGGGATGCCAGGTCTGGGCCGCCGTCAGGGTGTAGCGCGCAGGTTTGATGCGGGGCGCGGCGTCGACGGGGCCCGTGCAGAGGAAACCGGCAAGCAGGGAAAGGAGCAGTTTGAACGCGGCGCGCACGCATCTTTCTAGTCGCGTTCCCTAGATCGAAACAAGGGCGCGAGTGGAAAAAACCCGTTTACTCCCACGGCCCGATTGTTACGTTGCCGACACACACAGACCTCGCGGTTTGTCCTATGGGAAATGAATCCGATCAGAAGCGCGAGGCGCGCGCGCTCTTGTTGAACACGACACTCTATCGGGAGTTCCAGGCGGAGAAGGAAGAGATCCTGAAGCATAAATGGATCGAATCCGAAAAGGCCGGTTTTGACATCGGCTTCGAACGCGCCCTGGTTGACTGGATAACCCACCACCGGGCCGGCTGGCGCCGGGCCCGTCAGCAGGCGACAGCATGAACTGATCGCCACCCACGGCACCTTTAAGCTGCCGGCCTGCGAGCCGGCCAAGGCGCATGAATCAACTGCATATTCCAACTCAGTGGCCGGCTCCCTCTGTGGGGCCGGCTTTTCTTTTCCCCGCATGAGCGCCGTCATTCTCGACGCCTCCACCCTGGCCCGCACGCTGACCCGCATCGCCCACGAAATTGCGGAGCGCAATGTGCCCGGCACCGATGTCGTGCTCGTCGGCATCCAGCGGGGCGGGGCCAGCCTCGCCCGGCGGCTGGGGCCGCTCCTGGACCGCATTGTCGGCCATCCGGTGCCCGTGGGGGTGCTGGATGTCACGATGCACCGGGATGACCTGGACTGGCGTTCGCTGCCGGAACTGCGCCTCACGGAGATTCCCGGCGACATTTCCGGCAAGACCGTCGTGCTGGTGGACGATGTGATCTTCAAGGGCCGCACCATCCGCGCCGCCCTCGATGCCCTGCACGATCTGGGACGCCCCCGTCGGGTGCAGCTGGCCGTGCTGGTGGATCGCGGCCATCGCGAACTGCCTATCCGCCCCGATTTTGTCGGCAAAAATGTGCCCACCTCGCTGGCCCAGCGCATCAAGCTGCGGTTGGCGGAAGATGGAGGCGACGACACCGTGATTTTGGAGGAAGTGAAATGAACTTCACCCGGCCTATGACCGACCCTTTAACTTCCCGTCCGTTGCTTTCCCCATGACCTGGAATCGCAGCCATCTGCTCGATCTGCAGTCGCTCTCCGTCGCGGAGCTGACCGCCATCCTCGACACCGCGCGGGCGTTCAAGGCCATCAATGAGCGCTCCATCAAGCGCGTACCGCCGTTGCGCGGCAAGACAGTCGTCAACCTGTTCGTTGAGCCGAGCACGCGCACGCGCATCAGCTTCGAGCTGGCGGCGCTGCGGCTCAGCGCGGACGTGATCAATTTCTCCGCCGAGGCCAGCTCGCTCAAGAAGGGCGAGACGCTGCGCGACACGATCCGGAACCTGGAATCGCTGAACGCCGACATCATCATCCTGCGCCACGGCGCCAGCGGGGCGCCGCACTACCTCGCGCGGTTTGCGCGGGCGCACATCATCAACGCGGGCGACGGCGCGCACGAGCATCCCACCCAGGGGCTGCTCGACGCCTTCACGATTCGGGAGCGCAAGGGGCATGTGGCCGGGCTGAACGTCACGATCCTCGGTGACATCCTCTACAGCCGCGTCGCGCGCTCAAACATCTGGGCCCTGCTCAAGCTGGGGGCCAAGGTCACGCTCTGCGGTCCGCCGACCTTGGTGCCCAAGGTATTCGAACGGTTTGGCTGCCGGGTCATCTGGGATCTGCAGGAGGCGTTGAAGGACGCCGACGTGGTGAACCTGCTCCGCATCCAGCATGAGCGCCAACGGGTGACGATGTTCCCCAGCCTGGGCGAATACACCGCGCTCTTCGGCCTCAATCAGGCGCGCATGAAATGGGTCAAGCCCGACGCGCTCATCATGCACCCTGGCCCGATCAACCGTGGCGTGGAACTGGAGGGCGACATCGCGGACGGGGCCCAGTCGGTGATCCTGGAGCAGGTGACCAACGGCCTCGCGGTGCGCATGGCCGTGCTCTTCCTGGTCAACGGCGGCAAGGCGGCGGAGCTGAACTGAGCTTGAACGAAAAAAGTACGCCGGAAGCGGACGTGAAATGAAACCCGGCGGTCGGTGGGGCGAGCGTCCGCGCGAGCCGGGCTACGCCAAGCCTAGGCTGCCACGGTTCGCATGGACGCTCGAACTTACCGTGCGACTCGTAGTTAGTTCGCCCTGAAAACAAAACCGCCCGAGGAATGCCCTCGGGCGGTCTCGCGAAAATGTTGCGGGGCTGACGTCAGCCGGTGATCGCCTTGTCGAGCGCGGCCTTCAGGTCCTTCTTGGACCGCAGACCCACCATCTGCCCGACCACTTCGCCGTTCTTCAGGAACAGGATGGCGGGGATGCCGGAAATGCCGTATTTGACGGCGAGGTTCTGCTCGTTATCCACGTTGACCTTGCCGATCGAAGCCTTGCCGGCGTACTCGGTGGCGAGTTCATCGAGCACCGGCGCGATGGCCCGACAAGGGCCACACCATTCGGCCCAGAAGTCGAGCAGCACCGGCACCGGTGACTTGCTCACTGTCTCGGCAAAATTCTGCTCGGTGACGGTCAGGATGTTCGCGGCGGCCATGTCAGGAAACCTTGGGAGCCTCGATGAAGATCACGACGGCTACGGCGATGACGATGGCGACGACGGCAAAGGCCAGACCGAGGTCCAGTCCGCTGATCGCAGCCGGCCGGGCAGCAGCGGGAGCCGGACGGGAAGGGGCCGCGACCGGGGCCGGAGCTGCCGGCTTGGCCGGGAGGGAGGCGGCCGACGGAGCTGCCGGCGGAGCGGGAGCCGCAGCCGGAGCGGCCGGGACGGCCGTCTGGGCGGAGCCTACCGGCGCGCTGGGAGAGGGGATCTTGATCGACGGGCCGCCTGCGGGCTTCGGCGGCAGACTGATGCGCACCGTCTGCTTTTTCTGCGTTGCATCGGCGGCCTTGGGGGGCTCGGGGGCGGGCGTCGGCGCTGGCGGTACGGGAGGAGTAGGCTCAGACATAAAGGAATATTGTTTGCCGGACGCTAAAGACGCCCACGGGGCGAGTCAAACGGTTTACAGGCGAGAACGCAGGGGCGTTGGACTACGAACTGCGAACAGCGAACAGCGTGCGACGGGGGTAAAGCATGCGAATGCAGGCAGGTACGCTGTTCCCTGTTCGTCGTTCGCTGTTTCTCAGCCGCGCTGTTCGTTGTTCACCGTTCGCCGTTTTTCAGCTAGGCTGCCTGCTTTGTATGGGCAAAACCGCACTACTTTTCGCCGGACAGGGCGCTCAGGCCGTCGGCATGGGCAAGGATCTCGCCGCCGCCTTTCCGACCGCCAGGGCGCTATTTGACCGCGCCAATGCGACTTTGGGCTATGACCTCGCCACCATCTGCTTTGATGGTCCCGAGGCGGAGCTGACCAAGACCGAGCATGCCCAGCCGGGCATTTACCTGGTGAGCTGGGTCGCCTTGTCACTGCTGCGCGAGCGGGTGCCCGGCATGGAATTCCACGCCACCGCCGGCCTTTCGCTGGGCGAATTCACCGCGCTGGCGGCGGCGGGAGTGATGAGTTTTGAGGATGGCCTGCGGGTGGTGCGGCAGCGCGGCCGCTTCATGCAGGAGGCCTGCGAAATGACCCAGGGCGGCATGGCCGCGATCATCGGGCTGGACGAGGAGCCGACCCGCGAGGTGTGCGCTGCCACGGGCGTGACGCTGGCGAACCTGAACTGTCCCGGCCAGATCGTGATTTCGGGCGCTTCCGACCGGATTCCGGCCGCCATCGAGGCCGCCAAGGCCAAGGGCGCCAAGCGGGCCATTCCGCTGCCGGTGGCGGGTGCCTACCATTCGCCGCTGATGGCCAGCGCGCAACCCAAGCTGGCGGCCGAGCTCGCTAGGCTCACTTTGGGCACGGCCACCGTTCCGGTGATCGCCAATGTGACCGGCCAACCCCACGGGGCGACGGAAACAATTGCGCCGCTGCTGGTTGAGCAGGTTACCTCGTCCGTGCGCTGGGAGGCTTCGATGCGATACCTGTTGGCGCAGGGATTCACCCGCTTCATCGAGCTCGGGCCGGGCAATGCGCTGGCCGGTTTCTTGCGCCGAATCGATAAGTCGGTGCCGGTGCTGAACATCGCTGATGCGGCCAGCCTCGAGGCGACCGTGGCGGCGCTGGCCTGAAGCAGGCATCTTGCTCCTGCTCGCGATCGTGGAAAACGCGGAGATTACGATTACGAGTAATACCAATTCTCACAGTTTATCGGAACAATGGTTCAGGGCGTAGCGTTTGCTTGGTCGCGGAGCCAGTGATGGATGAGGGACAGGACGCGTGCGGGCGTCTCCCAGAAGGGGCGCAGGGCCGTGGTCAGGGTTTCCTCC
>CAIXUG010000013.1 GCA_903922605.1 uncultured Verrucomicrobiota bacterium | reverse complement strand
CTTCGCTCACTCCCACCTCAACCCCCTAAAACCAACCCCAACCTGTAACCCCAAAGACCAAAAGTGTTACCTATGTTCTGAACCAAGTGTGTTACCTATGTTTTGACTGCACCTTCGCCCCTACTGTCTCCTGACTCCCGACTCCTGTCTCCTCCGGGCCATCTCCCACCTTCCGGCTTGAGCCGGGGCCGTTGCGCCCCGATAAAGCGCGTCTCCGATGAACATTTTCGAAGAACTGCAGTGGCGTGGGCTGGTGTCCGATTGCACCGATACCGAGGAGCTGGGCAAGCGGCTCGCGGCCGGTTCGGTCACGCTGTACTGCGGTTTCGATCCAACGGCGGATTCGCTGCACGTCGGCAGCCTCGTGCCGTTGATCACGCTGCGGCGGTTCCAGAATGCGGGACACATTCCCATCGCGGTCGCGGGCGGCGCGACCGGGAGCATCGGCGATCCCAGCGGCAAGACGGCCGAGCGACAGCTCCTCACCAAGGAGGGCATCGCCGCCAACGTCGCCGGTGTGCGCCCGCAGCTCGCGCGGCTGCTCGATTTCACCGTCACGCCCAACAGCGCGCGGCTGGTGGACAACGCGGAATGGACGGATGGCATCACCTTCATCGAATTCCTGCGCGATATCGGGAAGCATTTCACGGTGAACCAGATGGTCGCCAAGGAGTCCGTGCGCGCACGCATGGAGGACCGCGAGGTGGGCATCAGCTACACGGAGTTCAGCTACATGCTGCTCCAGGCGTTTGATTTCTATGTGCTCAGCCGCGACCAGGGCTGCGACCTGCAGATCGGTGGCTCGGACCAATGGGGCAACATCACCGCCGGCATCGATCTCATCCGGAAGAAGCTCAGCAAGCCGGCCTTCGGTCTCACCCTGCCACTCATCACCAAGGCGGATGGCACCAAGTTCGGCAAGACCGAGAGCGGCACCATCTGGCTCAGCCCCCAGCGCACGAGCGTCTATCGCTTCTACCAATTCTGGGTGAATGCCGACGATCGCGACGTCATCCGCTACCTGAAATACTTCACCTTCCTCGGGCGCGAGGAGATCGAATCGCTGGAGGCGCAGCACACGGCGAATCCCGGCGCGCGCGTCGCGCACCGCGCGCTCGCGAAGGCCGTCACCGACCTGCTGCATGGCGAGGCGGCCACGCAGGAGGCCATCCGGGCGAGCGAGATTCTTTTCGGCGGCGGCCTCGACGACATCGGCGAGGGGACGTTCAACGACATCGTCGGCGAAGTGCCGTCGAAGGACTTGGAAGCCGCGAAGCTGGCCGCGCCCGGCCTGTCGTTGATCGAGTTGTTTGTCCACGCCGGCCTTGCTCCCAGCAAGGGGCAGGCGCGGAAGGACCTCGAAGGCGGCGGCCTTTATCTGAACAACATCCGGATCACCGAGGTGGCGAAATCAGCCACGACAGCCGACCTGCTCTTTGGGAAGCATCTGCTGCTGCGGAAGGGCAAACGCAACTACGTGGTGGTCACCGCCCGCTGAACGGGCGCGTGCATTTGAGATAGCCGGTCGTGCCTCCTCGGCATGGCTGGCCGTCGCCGGGGCGAGCAGCTTGAATCGGTCCACCGCCCCACTGACATTTATGCAGACCCGATTCCGTCTCACGTCTGACCGCCGCGCGTTCACGCTCATCGAGCTGCTCGTGGTCATCGCCATCATCGCGATTCTCGCGGGCATGTTGCTGCCCGCACTGAGCAAGGCCAAGGCCAAGGGAGCCCAGGCATCCTGCATCAGCAATCTCCGCCAGATCGGCATCGCGATGGCGCTCTACGTGACCGACAACAAGGCCTATACCGGCTGCTACTCTCCGACCCGCGGGTCTTACGTCTGGATGGACCGGCTCTGCGGCGCGATCGGCACGAACCGGAACCTGTTCTGGTGCCCGTCCGCCACGAAGGATGCGTCCTGGGACACGAATGTTAACAAGACGCTGGGCAAGGGGAGCGGTGATTATGCCAAGTATCCCTTCGCAGTGACGCCGTCCGCGCGCTTTTCGTACGCCATGAACGACTGGGGGCTCAACCTAGGCGCCAAGCCGCAGCTCGGACTCGGCGGAGATGTGGATGGCGGCTACTATCAGGGACCGGTGCTGGATTCGATGGTTATCAGTCCGTCGCAGATGATCGCCTTTGCGGATTCCCGCGCATTGAAGCTGGTCGGTGATGGAGGATGGGAAGGGAATCTGGATCCGACGCAGGCGGGCCAGTGGCCTTCCAATCGCCACGGCTACAAAACGGACATCAACTGCGCCGACGGTCACGTGGAGACCGCCTCCCGGACCAACATGATCAGTTCCACCAAGGACAACAGTTGGCGCAGCCGGTGGAACAACGACAACCAGCCGCACAATGAAGTCACTTGGACGGTGGACCCGAAAGACGCGTCCCTGCTCGACAAGTGAGTTGACCCGACATCCGGCCGAGGATGTCTTGGAACTGGTTTGCAGTGCTCCGGCATTGTCCGCCGAGCCTCACTTCTGATTTGCTGCGGGCGCCATGAGACGTCCGCTCCTGCTTCCGGCCCTGCTGCTGGCGACGGGCGTGATGGCGGAGGAGTTTTTCGGTGGCCGCTGGCCCTGGCTTTTCGCCGCGACCTCGGTGGTTCTCGGTCTCGCGCTGGTGCCTGGACGCCTCCGGATAATCTCGCTGGCCGTCGGATTGTTTCTAAGCGGCTGGCTGGGCTACGCGATCCGCCAGTCGGCGATATCCCCCTACGATTTACGGCATGTCGCGGGAGGTGAGCCGGAAATCGTCACGGTGCGGGGTGAGATCGAAGAAACCCCGACACTGCGGCTCTCCGAGCGCAAGGGGCAGTTGGTGGGTCGAACCATGGTCCGTTTGGGGGTGTCGGCCTTGCGTCACGATCATGGTGAATGGCAGCCGGCGACGGGCGACCTTGTGGTCAGCGCGTCCGGCGTGTTGCGTCCCGAATATTTCCGCACTCAAAGGGTGGAAGTCACCGGGGTTTTGCAGGTGCCGCCGGGACCGGCGGCCGAAGGGCTTTTTGACTACCGCACGTTCCTCCGGCGACAGGGCGTGTGGTTCACCCTCCGAAGCGAAGGCGAGGCCGATTGGCACTTGGCCGCCAATGCGGTCGGGGTTGCGCCGACCAGCGAACGCTTTCTGCCCTGGGCGCAGGCGACGCTCGCTCGCGGGTTGCCAGACGATGAGTCCACCCGCCTGCTGGCCGCGATGGCGCTGGGATGGAAGACGCCGCTCACGGGCGAGGTGAATGACGTGTTCATGGAATCGGGCACGATGCACGTCTTCGCAATCAGCGGGCTGCACATCGCGCTGATTGCGGCCTTGCTGGTGCAATTGCTGCGGCTGGTCCGCCTGTCGCGGGCGTGGTGCGGCGTGGTGGCCATACCGCTGATCTGGTTTTACGTCATCGCGACCGGTTACCAGGCCTCGGCCATCCGCTCGGCGATCATGACCACGGTGGTCGTGGGCGGGTGGGCCTTCCAACGGCCAGGCGATCTCATCAACTCGCTGGCGGCGGCGGCGCTGGCGATCCTCGTGTGGGATCCGGGACAGCTCTTTCAGGCCGGTTTCCAGCTCTCCTTCGGGGCGGTTGCGGGGTTGGGCCTGCTGGTACCCCGGCTGGAACCGGTGTTCCTGCGCTGGTTCCACTTCCAGCCCGATCCGTTCCTGCCGGACGAGCTGCGCCCGCCTTGGCAACGCTGGCTGCGGATTCCGTTGCGGCTGCTGTCGCTGGCGGTGAGCACGGGCGTGGCCGCCTTCTTCAGTTCGCTGCCGCTCACCTGGCATTTCTTCCATCTGCTGAACCCGGTCAGCCTGCTGGCCAACCTGGTGGTCGTGCCGCTCTCCGAGCTGGCGCTGGCGGCCAACTTCGCCTCCCTCATGATCGGGCCGTGGTGGCCCGCGCTGGGCGAGGTCTTCAATGCCAGCGCGTGGGTGTGGATGCACTGGATGGTCTCGCTGAGCCGGTGGTTTGCCGCGCTGCCGGGCGGGCATTGGTACGTGCCGTCGCCGGCGTGGGGCTGGTGGGTGCCCTATTACGCGCTGCTGATCGGCCTGGTAACGGGCTGGGCGTGGCGGCCCACGCGCCGTTGGTGGTGCCTTGTGGGCACGGGGGTCTGGCTGCTCGCGGCGGGGCTGTGCTTCCTCGACCGCCAGCGGGAGACGCGCATCACGATCCTGGGCGGTGGCGAAGCGGCCTTCATCGATGCTCCCTGGTGGGGGGATGATGTGCTGATCGACGCCGGGAACGAACACGGGGCAGCCAATCTCGTGATCCCCTTTCTGCGGGCGCAGGGCGTGAACCGGCTGCCGAATTTCGCCGTGGCCATGGCCGATCTGAACAACCTGGGCGGCGCTTCCAACGTGCTCACGCAGCTGCACCCGCGCCGGACCATCGTGGGGCCCGCCAAGGCGCGTTCGAAGGCCTTCACCGAATTCGTGCGGGAGGCGGAACGGCTGGAAATCCCGCAGCGCCATGTGGCGGCGGGCGACGAGTTCGCGGGCTGGCGGGTGCTGCATCCCGCAGCCGATGACAAGTTTGCCGCGGCGGAGGACAACGTGCTGGTGCTGGCGCGCGAGCTGGCGGGCCAGCGGGTGCTGCTGCTGAGCGACGCGGGCCGCAACGCCCAACGGCATCTGCTCGCCTCAGGGCAGGTGCGGGCCGACCTCGTGGTCGGCGGCATCCCGCACGAAGGGGAGCCGCTGGGCGACGCCCTGCTCGATGCGATCGCACCGCAGGTCATCGTGGTCGAGTCGGGCGAATATCCGGCTCCGGTACGCCTGAAGGCGGCCACCCGTGACCGGCTGGCAGGCCGAGGCTGTCGCATCATCTACACCCGCGATTCCGGCGCCGTGACCCTCCGCTTTCGGAAGGACGGCGGCGAATTGGAGGCGATGGATGGCTCGAAATTCAGACTCGCACAACCATGATTCATGGAGACGCGCTCGACGTATGTCCTTGAGCTTGTTGTTCGCGCTTTGCCCACATTCGAAAGGGAAGCGTTGGCGAATGGCTCAAATTGCACGAAATCGTGACAGGGGTTCCGAGGTCGCCTAAGCTGGGTAGAGGCATCGATGTCCTACATCCAACGCATCAACAGCATTTTGAAGCCGTCATCCAAGCGTTCACCGCTGGTTGTGGATTTGTTCGCCGGATGTGGCGGTCTTGCCTTGGGATTCGAGGCCGCCGGGTTTGAAACGCATGGGTTTGAACAAGATGCCGATTGCTGTGCCACTTATGAAGCGAACCTGGGGGGGCGGTGCGAGAAGGTCTGCATTGAGCCGGGAATGCAATTTCCGGAGGCTTCTGTGGTTATTGGTGGTCCGCCTTGCCAGCCCTTCAGTGTGGGCGGTCATCAGCTCGGGTTGAAGGATTCGAGGGACGGATTCCCCTCCTTCATCGCCGCAGTCAAGGCCCTCAATCCTGAAATCTGGCTGTTTGAAAACGTACGGGGAATCCTATACGGAAACCGTTGGTATTTTGACCAGATTATCGGCTCGCTTCGAGACTTGGGCTACGTGGTCGAGTTTGGGCTGCTGAATGCGGTTGATTTTGGCGTTCCACAAAATCGTGAACGGGTGATCGTGGTGGGGCACCGGGGGCATTTTGTCTTTCCGCATGCAGCACCAAGAAGGGTTACCGCCAGAGAAGCGTTGGAGGATATGCTTTTTGTCACCCCTCAAGGGTCCAAGTTTCTGACCAAAAGCATGGATGCATACGTTGCCCGGTACGAGAAAGCCTCCTGCTGCGTCAAACCCAGGGATCTCGATCTGGACAGGCCTGCGCGCACCCTGACCTGCCGCAATTTGGCCGGGGCCACCGGGGACATGCAGCGAATCAAGCTGCCCGATGGGCGTCGCCGCCGACTGCTTTTGCGCGAAGCGGCCCGCCTTCAGAGCTTTCCTGATTCTTTCGAATTCAGCGGTGGTGAAAGCAGCGCCTACAAACAGGTCGGAAACGCTGTGCCGCCATTGATGGCATACCGGCTCGCCGAAAGTGTGCGCAATTACCTGAAATCGACGACGCGATTGAAGGCTCCCGACATTGCGATTCGGAATCTGCCCGACCAGCTTGTTTTGGAAATTCCGTGATGAAGCGCATTGGTCGAAAGACTTCCCCGGCACCCACAGGAAAGCCGCTGCCCATACAGCGACTGATCGAACAGGCCATGAAGGTTCTCGCCGGCCTCGGCGTACCTATCGAAGGCCTTACCCACCGGCGTCGCGAGAAGATGGCGATGGCCTTCCTGGCGGTCGCTGATGTCAGGAAGTCCAGTGATTGGAAACACACCAAGAGCTGGGATGGATCCCGCGCTCTGGGTTCCCGAGAAATCATCAGGTACGTCAACGAGCACTTTCATGAGAACATTTCGCTGGGTTCTTACGATGACATCCGCAGGAAGGACCTGATTCTGCCGGTGACGGCCGGGATAATCGTGAAAAGTGCGGAGAATCCAAATGCTGCACGAAACGACCCGACACGCGCGTATGCCCTGGCCAAGGAGTATGCAGAAGTGATCAGAGAATTCGACAGCGCGAGGTGGGAAACAATTCTCCGGGAGTTCATGGCAGGCAGGCCGAGTTTGTCGGAACGACTGGCGCCGAAACGAGAACTGGAGATTATCCCGGTGAGACTTCCAAACGGGGTTGTTCTGGAGTTCAGCCCTGGAAAACACAATCAACTTCAACGGCAGATCATTGAAGAGTTTCTGCCGAGATACGGCTTCGACGCCGAGGTTCTGTACGTTGGCGATGCCGCCAACAAGTTCCTGCTCAATGATGAAGTCGGTCTCAAGCGCCTCGGAATGCTCGAAATGGCTCATGGCGAACTCCCGGACATCGTGGCCTTCTCCAGGGCCAAGAACTGGGTTTATTTGATCGAGGCCGTTCACAGTTCAGGCCCCATGTCGCCCCTTCGGGTTGAAGCGCTCAAAAACCTTCTGCACAGATGTACGGCAGCCCCGGTTTTCCTGAGTGCTTTCTTGGATCGGGAAACCTTCAGGAGGTTTGCGCCTGATATCGCATGGGAAACTGAAGTTTGGATTGCCGAGTCCCCTGACCACTTGGTCCATTTTAACGGTGATAAGTTTCTCGGCCCTTACAAGCCTGTCCGCTGATTGGATTTCAGGAAAAAACTACAAGGCCAGGAACAGTTTCACACCGTTACCCAAGCCCGAAGCGCCGCCGCGTTAAGGGCGTTGCAAATTGAAACGGTTGGTCGAGGCGGGAGCGTTGGTGCGGGTGTTGCGACGGACCGGCGTCGCGGTGGAGATCAGCGGCAGGGCGTCTTCGCTGGGGATCACGCCGGCGTCGCGGCCCATCCAAAAGGCCAGCAGGTAGTCGAGCCCGGGATGGGTGACCGGGGCCGTTTCACCGCCCGTCAGCACATAGGCCGACTGCGCCCATTGGAAGGGTGCGACGGGCCGGCGATCCAGCGGCTGGGCGAACTTCGACCACTTAACGCCACCGACTTCGACCGTGAGCATTCCGGCGTTGGTGGAGTTGTCACTGGCCATTGACCAGCGGGGCGGATCAGGGAACTGGCTGAGGATCCCCTGCAGCGTGGCGAGCGCATAGGCATCGTTGGGCACACGCGTAAACGCCCCGACATAGCAGGCGGCGACCATGGGGTTGAGCTGGGGGCCGGTATCGCGCCAGAGCTGCGAGAGGCGATCCTGAAAGAGCAGGAGGCGGCTCTGGTTGGTCTCACAGCGGCAGAGCGAGAGCAGATTAAAGGCGCTGAAAAGACCGGGCCGGCTGTCGCCGTAGCGGACCATTCCCGAGGGCGTCTGGTCGAGCAGGTCGCGGACCCGCCGGTCGTAGGCGGCGGCGTAGCGGTCGGGCCGGACGGTGGCGCCGGTGCGGAACAGGGCGGTTCCCAAGGCGGGGGTGATGAAGGTGACGTTGCCTTTGCCGTCGTCGAGCCGGCCGCCATCGGCCTCGATGCGGTCGAGCATCAGGGTGATGTTGGTGGCGACCCGCTGGCGGATGCGCAGGTCGTTGCGGACCAGCTGCCAGACGGTCACGAAACCGAAGTTCAGCGCGGCATACTGGTCGCGTGACGGGCCGCCGAGCCAGACCATGCCGGGAGCATTGGTGCCGCCCGGGAAGGCAAGTTTGCCGAAGCCACTGCGGGTTTCATCCGCCCCGCCGTAGGTGGCGTAGAACTTGGCGTAGGCCTCGTCCTGTGACCGGCCCACGAAGCGGGGGAGATAGCCGGGCCGCCCGCTGGCGTGCAGCAGGGTTTCCACGCCGTCGAGCAGGCTGCGGATCGCCGGGAGGCTGGGATTGTCGTGCACCAGGTCGCGGTTGTCGCGGGTCACGGCGTACCGGTAGGCGTGCATCGCCAGGGCGAGGCCGGTCCAGGCCGCGCTGTCCTCGATGGCCTCGTAGCGTTCCACTGTGGTACGGTTGGTGTCCGTGTAGCGCACGCTCACGATCTGGCCACCGACGAGGTGATGGTCCCGCAGTTCGTCGAGGTAGGCGTCAGCGCGCTTCCGGAGGTCGGCCAGCTCGTTGGTGCCGAGTTCGGTCCAGCGGGTGGAGAAACGTTCGCGCGTGATCCCGTCGAGCGCCTTGAGCTGGCGTTCGCTCAGTTCAGCGCGCAACGGCGAGGCGGCCACCAGCGCCACCAGCGCGAGCCAGACGATCCGGAACGACATGCGTGCCTAAGGTGCGGAGCCGTCGCCTGCGAGGCAAGCCTGCGAAGCCAGGGGCTTCCCGTTCCTCCACTTGCTCTTGCTCATGCTCTTACTCTTGCTCCTTCGGCTCACCGGCCCGGCGGAAGGTTTCTCATCGGAAGAGGAGCAAGAGCATGAGCAGGAGCGTGAGCAAGAGCGGCAGAGGGCTCAACCGCGCCGGCGATAGGCCGCGTGGTTGGTCGGGATGCCCTTGGCGTTGAAGTTGCGCTCAAAATCGGTTTTCACCGCCCGCAGCTCCTCGGGTGCGGGGACGCGTTCAAAATCGGAATTCGCATCAAACACCCGCTCCATCTGCGCGAAATAGGTCGTCTCGTCCGTCCGGAGAAAGACCGTGCCGCCCGGTTGCAGCGCGGTGTGGGCGAGCTGGGTGAAGCGCTCGTTGATGAGCCGGTTCTTCCAGTGGCGGCGCTTGGGCCAGGGGTCGGGAAAGTAGATGTGAATCGTTGCGAGCGAACCGGGCGGAATCATCCACTCCAGCAGGTAGGCCGCTTCGACGCGGAGCCCGCGCAAATTCGTGAGGGCGGCGCGCCGGCCCTTGCGGTCGATTTTCCGCAGGCGGCCCAGCAGGCGCTCGACGCCGAGGAAATTGTGCTCCGGATGCAGCGTGGTGTAATTGATCAGGAACGAGCCGTCGCCGGCCCCCAGCTCCAGCTCGACCGGGCGGGTGTTGCCGAAGATCGCGGCAAGGTCGAGCCGCTGCATGATGTCCAGAGGCAGAATCAGGGCGCCTTCGGTCAGCGGTTCGGCAGCGGCCGGGGCCGGGGCAGGGACAAGGGTGGGCGAGATCGCGTCAGCTTCCATTCTTTGCCGCAATAGAAGCCCGGACCGGCATGGGGGCACAAGCGGACAGCGTTCCAACCGGAACCACCGGCCGACAGTGCCAGAGCCAGAGCAATACGGCGGTGGCGGCACCCAGGGCATGGCTCAACGGGCACGGCTGGATGTCGGGACTGGTGATTGAGGTGAAAATGAAAGCTCCACCGGCCAGCTCGGCGGCAAATTTCAGGGTCATCAAGGCCAATATGGCCAGACCCAGGCGACGGCTGGCTCCGGCCTGCCGGAGTGCCCCCAAAGCGATGGAGGCCACGGCGGCGGTGGCGAGTCCCGACAATCCTCCGTAGCGTCCGAGCTCAGGCTGCAGCGCCAGCAGTCCGACCCCGATGAGCATGCTGCCCGTCACCATGAGCCGGACGAACTGACGGCGGTCCGTCAGTTCCACCCGCGCACCTGCGACGCCGAGCACCAGCGCGTCAAGCGTCAGGTGACTGGCCGAGAAATGCACCCAATGTCCGGTGACGGCGCGCCAGAGCTCACCCCGCAGAATCGCCTGCCGGTCGTAAATCAGCAGCGCACCGAGCGCTGGCCAGGCGTGGACCAGCAGGGCCGTGCCGATGACCGCCGTCGTGACCATCGGAAAACGCGACCGGTTCATCGGGACTCCGACCGGTTGCGCCACACCGCCAGGCAGAGCGCGAGCGCGGCCGCCGCTTCTCCGAGAGACAAGGCACCGCCACCGGCATGGTAGCCGGGCGACCGGACGATCTTCACCTCTTCGGGGCGCTCCTTGATCCGCTGCTGGAAGGTGGCGAGCTCGCCGTTCAGGTTGGTCACGAGATTGGTGGCGGCATTGCGGAAGCCCGCTTCGGCGTCCAGCCGCCGCTCCTCGGCGAGGTTGACCGGCGTCGCGAGGCCTTTTACCAGGCTGAGGCCCGGCGCGCGGAACAGCAGGCTGTGGCTGGCGACGTCGAACACCGCCGCGTCGAGCAGCGTGGTGGTGGTGTTCTTCTCGGCGGGCACCACGTAGGCGCCCACAATGGTCCAGTACGTGCAGGTCAGGAGGCCGGCATAGGTGGACTGCGACTGGTCGAAGGACAGCAGGACGACGACGTCCACCCCGAACATCTGCTTCAGCTGCTCGACGTTGGCGAAACCACCGCCGGGCGTGAGGTAAGCGGTGGGGATCAGCTCAATGGATCTCACGAACGGCAGGCTGCGGAATTGCTCGCTGACCTGGCGCATGAGCCCGACCTTGAACGCCTCCGGCAGCCGTTGCTCCGCCCAGACCCCGGCCAGTTCCCTGGCGTTGCGGCCCTCGGGTACAAACGCGACCCCGACACGCAATGGCAGCGTCAGCGTCGGGATGGTCGGCGTCGCGGTCTGGCCGGCCTGGCCAGGATAGAGATACTGCATGAGGCTCGTGGCCTGGCGGGTGTGCGATCCAGGATCGAAGATGCGGCAGCCGGTGACGAGCGCGAGCATGAGCACGGCGGTGAGGGCAAGCCACGGGAGGCTTCGGACGGGGGATTTGTTCGGTGATGCGTTCATGATTTCGGTCACGGATATTCCGTGTCGAAATCTATTGGAGCGGTCGTCGTTGCCCGTTCAAGCCTGCCCTCCTGCCGGACGCATTGAAAAAATTCCGCGGACATTGATCCAACCGTTGCCCGGGCTCAGACGGGCACTCAGTCCAGCGCCGCGCGCATCGCGGCAAACCAATCACCGCCCGACTCCTTTTCGACCGGCTTGGAAGCGGCGACGTCCGCATCCTCATAGCAGTCGCCCGGCAGTTCCTTGAGGAAGGGCGAGGGATGACACGGCAGCAGTTGGCCGTACTTCTTGCGCCCCGAGCAGTGCGAGATCCGGAGCGTCTCACGGGCCCGGGTGATCGCCACATAGAACAGGCGGCGTTCCTCGTCCATCGTACCCTCGACCTTGGAACGCGAGTGGGGCATCAGGCCGTCTTCCAACCCGACGAGATGGACGCGCGGGAACTCCAGCCCTTTGGCGGCATGGACCGTGATGAGCGTGACGGCGTCGCCAGCCTCCTTGTCCTCCTCGCGCTCGTGGTCGAGCGTGAGATCCGCCAGGAACTCGTCGAGCCGCGCCTGCGGACGGACGTTCGGCTGTTCCTTGTCGTCGAGCGTGAGGATGAGCTCCTTGAGATTCTTGATCCGGTTCTCGGCCGCCTCGGTGGTCTTTTCCATCCGCTGGAGCTCGGCGAGGTAGCCGGTGGCGTTCAGCCAGTTCTCGGCCCACTGGCTGAGGGAGAACGGCTCGTTGGCCTCGAGCGGGGCGCGGGTTTCCCCGATGAAGCGCAGAAACTCCCGCATGGCCTCGCCGGCCCGGCTCTGGAAGGACGCCTGCACGTCGGTGTGCCGCATCGTCGCGAAGACGCTGCACTTGCGCTCGTGGCTGGCCTCGAGCACCCGCTCCATGGTCACGTCGCTCAGGCCGCGCGCCGGCGTGTTCGCGATGCGGAGCAGGGCGACGTCGTCGTGCGGGTTCAGGAACGTCTTGAGATAGGCGAGGAAGTCGCGGATCTCGCGCCGGTCGAAGTAGCTCTGCCCGCCGATGAGGTGGTAGCGGATCTTCGCCTTGCGCAGCGCGGTCTCAAGCGGACGCGACTGCATGTTGGTGCGGAAGAGGATCGCCTGCTGGCCCCACGGCACGCGCTTCGCGAGGCGGTCATACTCGATGTTCTCCGCCACGACGCGGGCCTCCTCATCGTCGTTGGCGAAGCACTGCAGGGTCAGCTTCTCGCCATCGCCCTGGGCGCTCCACAGGTTCTTGCCGCGACGGCGGGCGTTGTTTTTGATGACGGCGTTGGCCGCGTTGAGGATGTGGTTGGTCGAGCGGTAGTTCTGCTCGAGCTTGATGACCTTCACCTCGGGGAAGTGCTTTTCGAGGTCGAGCAGGTTGGCCACTTCCGCACCGCGCCAGCCGTAGATGGACTGGTCGTCGTCACCCACGACGCAGAGGTTGCGGGATTCCCGCGTGAGCGAGTGTACCAGCTCGAACTGAGCGGCATTCGTGTCCTGGTACTCGTCCACCATCACGTAGCGGAAGCGGTCGCAACAGGCCTGGAGGGCGTCTGGATGTTCCCGGAAGAGACGTAGCGTGAGCAGGATCAGGTCGTCGAAATCCACCGCGTTGCACGCGTGGAGGGCGGATTCGTAGCGCTTGGCGACGTGCTCTGCGAGGGCGCGGACACCGGGATCCTCGAAGCCCACCGCGCGCGTGCCGCCGTTCTTGAACTTGCTCAGCATCGCCAGGATCACCTTCGGATCGGTGTTCTCACCCTTGGCGGAGATGGCGGAGAGGATTTTCTTCATGGCCGCCAATTGGTCGCCCTCGTCGTAGATCACGAAGTTCCGCTTGTAGCCGATTTTCTCGATGTGCTGGCGCAGGATGCGGACGCAAAGCGAATGGAAGGTGCAAATCGTCGGCCGTTCCTCGGCCCGGGGCGCCTCGCCGTCTTCTTTCCGCGCTCCCCGCTCCGCGCTCCGCGCTCGCGGAACGAGCTCGTTCACGCGCTGGAGCATTTCCCGCGCGGCCTTGTTGGTGAAAGTGACGGCCAGGATGTTTCCCGGCGGCACGCCTTTCTGGGCCATGTGCGCGATGCGGTGCGTGATGACGCGCGTCTTCCCCGTGCCGGCACCCGCGAGGATGAGCACCGGGCCGCGATGGGTGATCACGGCCTCGCGTTGCTGGGGATTCAGTGTGGCCAGGTTCAGCACAGGGCGGCGGAGAATGGAATCCGGCGGCGGCGGGTCAAGCGGACAGGCGTCAAAGGTGTGGCCACCGCCGGGGCGTTCCCACCGGCGGAGTAATCTTGATGTTGACGGGGTGAATCCCGAACGTTTGCCCCGGCTCTGCGGGAAACGCGCCTCCGAGGCATACCTCAGAACCGTTTTTCCAACCGCATGGCCACCACCCCGATGTCGCGCAACTGGGCGCTGGACCTGCTCCGGCTGGTCGCGGTGCTGGTGGTGATCTGGCATCACCAGCTGGGCGAGGAGGCGGTGAAAAGCTGTCTCGGCCTCTGGCAGCTCACCACCCGGGGCGGCTGGGTGGGGGTGGACCTTTTCTTCGTGCTGAGCGGCTATCTTGTTGGGGGGCTGCTGTTTCAGGAGCAGGTGCGTTTCGGCAGTGTGGACTGGAAACGGTTTCTCATCCGGCGCGGCCTGAAGATCTACCCCGCATTCTACGTGCTGCTCGCGGTCATCCTGGTGCCGGAATTGCAGAGCGGGGCGCCCCGGATTCGGAAAATCTTCGGCGAACTGTTCTTCCTGCAAAATTACCTCGGCGGTCTGCGTGACCACACGTGGTCACTGGCGGTCGAGGAGCATTTCTATCTGCTGCTCACGGCCCTGGTGGTCTGGCTTGCCCGGCGGAACCCACCCCAACCGGACCCGTTCACGGCAATTCCCCGAATCGTGGCCGGCGTGGCGGTGGCCTGCCTGGGATTGCGGGTGCTGACCGCCCTCTGCTCACCGGATTTGTTGTCCGGGCCATTTGTGTGGACGCACCTGCGGATGGATGCACTCGCGTTTGGCGTGCTGCTGGCGTACGGGGCGCAATTTCACGGGGCGGTGATGCGAAGGTATCTCGAACGGGGCCGCTTGGGCCTGGTGGCCGTCGGAGTGCTGCTCCTGCTGCCGGCATATCTCCTCCCGCCGGAAACCGGGATCCTGCTGCAACACACCGTGGGCTATACGGCCACCTATTTCGGCGCGGGATTGCTGGTGGCCGTGGCGGCAACCCAGCAGGTCCGGACACCACCGCGCTGGCTGGGCTGGGTGGCCACGCTGGGAGCTTACTCCTATTCCATCTACCTCTGGCACATGGAGGTGACCTACCGGCTCTTCCGTGAACTGCATCTGAAGCGCGATTGGTCGCCGTGGAGCACGGCCGTGTGCGCTCTCCTCATGAGCCTGGTGGTTGGGGTCGTCTTGGGCCGCTGCATCGAGTGGCCGGTGCTTTGGTGGCGCAACCGTGTTTTCCCATCCCGCACCGGAGCCAATCCCGGAGTAGCCAAGGTTTAAGACTTTGAGGGTTGGAGATTCTGCTGGATGGCTTGCCTAGGGAAAATCCCCTAGCTCGAGTAGGTGTATACTTCCCTGGTAAAGCCCGAAAATTGATTGACTAGGGAATGGCAGATTGATACTCATCACCGCGTCGAGTGCGCGATTTTCAAACCAACTTCCAACTGTAACCTATGAATCTGAAATCAATCTTGGCCGGTGCAGCCGCTGTGGCTGTGCTCGGCAATGTCTCGGCGGCGGTCTTCGTCACCAGCGCTGGCTCAACGGCTGGCAATTCTGCCAATGCCGGTGCCGTTTCGCTTATCTGGTACTCTCCGTCAGCCACCTTCGACATCAGCTCGCTGGGCGTCTTTGCTCCCACTGGCGGTTCTGACGTTCTGACTGTCTCGCTTTGGACGGAAGGGGCCGGGTCTCCGACTCGCACTGTCTCGATTGACACCAGCACGGGTACGCCGGACTCGAACGGCTTTCTTTATTCCAGCGTTCCCACTTTCACCACTGCGCCCTCTGGTCACTATGCGTTGACCGTCTCCGGTTATGTGTCCAACCAGATTGGTGACCGTCTGGGTACCGATGCTACTGTTAACTACGATGCCTCGCTCTACACGGCCATCTCGGGAATTTTGAATTGGGACGGCAGCACCAATCCTTACCTGAACAGCAACTACATCGACCCGACCCGGTTCTCGTTCGCCTCCTTCGGAGGCTCGCTTACCCCGGTACCTGAGCCCGAAGTTTATGCCTCCATCGCTGGGTTGGCCTTGGTTGGTTACGGCCTCTTCCGCCGCCAGGCTCGCAAGTAAGCCTTGGATATCCCTTTCAAAAGCGCGACCGTGAGGTCGCGCTTTTTCTTTTTCTTTTGCCGTGAGTGATTGGTCACCGCGAACCTTGGTGCTGCCCGCCTCCCTGTTGGGGCGGCATCGGACCATTGGCGGCGGCGAACGCTACGCTCTGGAATACGCCCGCGCACTCTCCGAGCTGGTTCCGACCACGCTCGGCCTGTTTGACCTGACTGCCGGCCAAGAGCAGGAGGGTTCCCTGAGCATCCGCACTTTTGGCGTGCATCACTATTCCTTCCGCTGGGGCTTTCCCGCGACCTGGGAAACATGGCGGGCGCTGGCCGACTACGACGTGGTCCATCTCATGGTTTTTCCCACGCCGCTCTCGGATGCCTTGGTTCCGCTGGCCCGCCTGCGCAAGCAGCTGGCCGTGCTGACGGATGTGGGCGGCGGCGGCCGCTGCTGGAGCGGCTACCTGAAGAAGATCCACCCGGCGCTGGACCTCCATCGTTTCGCCCATGGCCTGGCCCACCTTTCAGGGCACGCGAGCACGTTTTTTCCCGACTGGTCACAACCCGGCACGGTGCTGTTCGGTGGGGCCAGACCGGAACTGTATCCCCCGGGCCAGCCGGAGGGTTATGCGCTTTTCGTTGGCCGGTTGCTGCCGCACAAGGGCGTGCGGCAGGTGATCGATGCCGTCACGCCTGACATACCGTTGCGGGTGGTCGGGCGTCCATACGACCTGGGCTATTTTCAGGAACTACAGGCGGCGGCAGCAGGCAAACAAGTGACCTTCATCACCGACGCCTCGGATGCGGAACTGGCCCGCCAATACGCCGGGGCCAGTGTGGTCCTGCAGGTATCGCTGCCCAATCCGACTCCGGGCGGGGACAAATCCGAACTGCTCGGACTCGTGGCGCTGGAAGGCATGGCCGCCGGCAAACCCGTCATCGTGACCCGCACGACCAGTCTGCCGGAGCTGGTGGTGGATGGCGTCACCGGCTTTGTGATTCCGCCCCATGATCTGGTGGCGCTGCGCGACAAGATCAGCCTGCTGGTGCGTCAGCCCGAACTGAGCCGGCGTCTCGGCGAGCAGGCCCGCGCGCATGTGCGCCAGCATTTCACCTGGTCGTCGGTCGCCCGGCGCGGGCTCGATTTTTACCGCGCTCTGGCCCTCCGGCATGGTTTGATCCCCTGAACGAGATGGCAGGCGACCGTCCTTTGCGTTTGGCCCTGGTTTCCTCCGGGCTGGGTCACGAGCTGCGCGGCATCGAGATGTGGATGGCCGAGCTGGCTCTGCATCTGCCTGCGGAGGCCGAGGTGGAACTCTGGCCCGGCGGGCAGCTCTCCCTGCCCGGCTGCACACGGCCCATCCGGCGGATGTGGAACATCGGCCGGCATCATCCGCTGATCCGCTTTTGCTCCTGGGCCCACCGGTACGAGATCGAGCAGTACAGCGCGATTCCCTCGGTGCTGTGGCGGCTGCGCCAGCGCCGGCCCGACGTGGTTTACTGCGGCGATCCGGTCCTGGCGTGGAACCTCAAACGCTTCCGCCGTTGGCATGGGGCACGGGTGGTTTTTACCGATGGCATGCGGCTCAGCCCGCACTGGTTGCGGGGCTACGATGGCGTCCACCTGCTGGCACCGCCCTACCTGACCGAGGCCAACCGGATTCTCACGGGAATTCCCAAGGGACACTACTTTGCAGTGCCGTACTTCGTGGATACCGCCCGTTTCCGTCCGCCCACGCCCGAGGAGCGCGCAGCGGCACGGGCGGCGTTCGGGTTGCCGCAGGATGCGTTCATAGTCCTAACCATCGGTCCGGTCGGCCAGGTCAGCGGCAAGCGGCTGGATTTCCTGGCGAGCGAGGTGGCCGCCGGATCCTCCACGGCGCTGCTCGTCTCCGCCGGTGGCGACGAAGACGGCTCCGAAGCTGTGCATGCCCATGTCGCCAAGGTGCTCGGGCCGCGGGCGAAACTGCTCGGCCGCGTGGACCGCCAGCGCATCCAGCAACTGCACTGGGTGGCGGATGTCTATTCGCTGGGAACGCTGGCCGAACCGTTTTCGATCGCCCTGCTGGAGGCGCTCGCCTGTGGTACGCCGGTCATCCATAACAACGAGACGGTCATGTCCTGGCAGAGCGGGGTGGGCGGCTTCGCTGTGTCGATGGAAACGCCGGGCGAGGCGGCGGCA
This sequence comes from uncultured Verrucomicrobiota bacterium, assembly GCA_903922605.1. Taxonomy (GTDB): domain Bacteria; phylum Verrucomicrobiota; class Verrucomicrobiia; order Limisphaerales; family UBA9464; genus CAIVQB01. Next base: position 5,055 of record CAIXUG010000013.1, on the reverse strand, counting down.
GCCATCCGGCAGGTCGCCGCCAATCCGCAATTGCGCGCGGAAAAATCCCGGGCCGCCCGGGCGCTGGCGCTGGAGCGCTATTCGCCAGGACCGGTCGGAGCCACGCTGGTGCGGGAGCTGCGGCACGTCGCGGAGCGTCCGCTCGGGCTGCTGACATGATGCCCCGGGTGGCCATCGCGTGTTCGGGGCTCGGCCACGTCCGCCGGGGCAATGAGACGTGGGCCCACATGCTCGCGGAGGCGCTGCACGCGGCGGGTGAGCCGGTGACGCTGTTTGGCGCGGGCGCGTTGCCGGTAAGCTGCCCCTATCGCCGACTGCCCACTTTGCCCCGGGAGAATGCTCTGCTGCGTCGCTGGCTGATCTGGCTGCGGCGCTACCGGCTGGAACAGTTCATTTTTGCCAAGGCCCTGCGCTGGGCCCTGCGCGACGGGACGCATGACATCGTCCACGTGGCGGATCCGCAGCTGGCCTGGTGGGTACGCGATGCCGTGCGCACCCGGCCGATCACCGTCATCTACAAGGACGGCCTGATGCTCGGGCCGGATTGGAACTGGCGCTTTGACCGGGTGCAGGTGCTGGCCCCCTTTTACCGCGAAGATGCCGCCTTGCGCGGCGTGGAGGTGTCACGTTGGGAAGTGATTCCTCACTTTGTGAATACCACCCGGTTTGCCCCGGTGACTGCGCGGCTGGAGCGGCGGCGGCAACTGCTGGGCGGAGCGGTTTCCGATTCCGCCCTGGTGGTGCTCGCGGTGGGAGATCTGGCCGGCCAGAGCGAGAAGCGGCTGGACTGGGTGGTGCGGGAAACGGCCACGGTGCCCGGCGCGCATCTGGTGGTGGCGGGGCAGGCGACCACGGCGGATGTCGCCGCGTTCGAGCAGATGGCCCGACCGTTGTTGGGCGACCGCCTGCATCTGCGGCCCAATGTGCCGCCCAGCGAGATGCCCGCGCTCTATCCGGTGGCGGATGTCTTCGCCCATGCGGCCCTGCGGGAACCTTTCGGTTTGGTTTTCCTCGAGGCGATGGCCTGCGGGGTTCCCATTGTGGCGCACGAGTTCGCCGTGACGCGCTGGATCGTGGGTGACGCGGGCGCGACGGTGAACATGGAAACGCCGGGGGCGCTGACCGGTGTGCTGCAACGCTGGCAGGCACAGCCGGCCTTGCGCGATGAGCTGGCCCGGCGCGCACGGCAGCGGGCGGAATCGGTTTTCGCCCCGGCGGGCATCGTGCCGCTGTACCGCCACCTCTATGCCGACATCCGGGCTACGCGGAAGCCATGAACGTCGCCTTCCTCAACGAAAACACGCTGGGGCACACCAGCTATCTGCCGCGCTTTGCGGAGGAGCTGCTGCGCCGGCCCGAATTGGGCGTGACGCCGCGGGTGCTGGATGCGCTGCCCCTGCCACCGCATTTGCGCCGGCTGGGGGACACCTCCATCCGCGGGCTGCGCAAGTTCGGCCTGGATTTTCATGGCACCCGCTGGCGCGTTGCGGCAAGCCGTCATCTGCGGGAGCAGCTGGATGATCTGCGCCGGCGCGAGCCGGTGGATGCGCTCGTCGTGAATACCCAGAGCATGGGACTGGCGCTGGGTGGCCTGCGGCCAGAGCTGCCGGTGTTCGTCGCGCTGGACGCGACATTTCAGCAGTTGGCCCGGTCCGCCTGGTTCGCGCCAAATGCGCCATCGCGCTGGCTGCAACCGCTGACCCTGCGCGGCCTTCTGCGCCGGGAGCGGGCGCTGTTCGCGCGCACTACGAAGTTTCTTCCTTGGTCCGAGCCGGTCGCCGATTCCCTGCGGCGTGACTATGCGGTTCGGCCGGAACGCATTTCGGTGCTGCCGCCTTCCTTGACCCCGCCAATGGGAAGGGAAGACCGCCCGCCCAATGCCCGCCCGCAACTGTTGTTTCTCGGGGGTGATTTTTTCCGCAAGGGCGGGCCGCTCCTTCGCGAATGTCACGAGCGCTTCTTCGCGGATCGGTGCGACCTGCACCTGGTCACGCAGAGCGATATTCCGTCGGGCCCGGGCGTGTTTGTGCATCGCGGGGTGAAGGCCGGGAGCGAAGCGTGGCAGCGGCGCTGGCGGGAGGCCGATGTGTTTGTCTTCCCGTCGCGGCTGGAAACCTTCGGCATCGTGCTGCTGGAGGCGCTGGCGTTTGAGGTGCCGGTCGTGGCCTCGGATGCCGGTGCGGCCCGGAGCATCCTGGGGGAGGGCCGGTTCGGAAAATTGCTGCCCGCGCTGACGCCCGAAGCGTTGAAGCAGGCCCTGGAGGAAGTCCTCGCCAATCCGGCCCAGGCCCGTGAGCGCGCTCAGGCGGGACGGGAGCAGTTCGAGCGGAATTTCGACCTGGCCACCAACACGGCCAAGCTCGCCGGCTGGCTGCTCGCCGCCCAGAAACGGGCGTGAGCTAGCGCACTTCCTCGCCGAGCTCGACGTTCCAGTACGCGAGATCGAGGAAGTGTTTCCAGCTGTCGTGCATCGGCGCACCGAAGTTCACCTGCACGAAAGGCCGCCACTTCGGACGCTTGGGCTTGCGCACCAGCCGCAGGCCGGCCTCTGCCGGCGTGCGGTTGGCCTTGCGCGTGTTGCACGGGATGCAGGAGCACACGATGTTCTCCCACGTCGTCGGACCGCCACGGTCACGGGGAATGACGTGGTCGAGATTGAGATCCTTCCGTTCGAGCGTGCGGGAGCAGTACTGGCAGGTGTTCTTGTCGCGCTCGAAGATGTTGTGCCGGGTGAACTTGACCTCCTTCTTGGGCAGGCGGTCGAAGGCCAGCAACAGGATCACCCGGGGGATGCCGATGCGGAACGAGATGGTGCCGACCGAATCGTCTTCCGTCTGGCCCTGGGAAAAATCACGCCACTGGCTGAAGTTGTAGGTTTTGAAATCCCCCTCGTCGTCACCGAAGACGACCTGCGCATGGCCTTCGAAGAGAAGCGTCAGCGCGCGCCGCGCCGAGCAGACATTGACGGCCTGCCAGAGGCGGTTCAGCACGAGCACCTGCTGGTTAAGGGCCAAGCTCATGGCGGAACCGAACTAACGGGCGTGTGAGTTAGCGGAGCGCCGTCCCGAAGTCAACGCCCGGCGGTGAACAACCGGTGAAAAAGTATCCGGTCACTTGGGTGCCAGCAGGGGCTGGATGAGCTGGCGTTCGGGGACCTTCAGCTGGGTCAGGTTCAGCCGGCGCGCGAGCTGGCGGGAGGCTTCCCGCTGCTGGTTGGCATCCAGCACCAGGGCATATACGGCCCGCCACCGCGCGGGCTGCTTGTCCCAGTCGAGATTCGCGGATTCGCACAGGCTGAGCGCCTTTTCCGCATGCCCCTGACGGAGTTCTGCCAGCGCCAACGCCATGTAGATGTCCACGTCGTTGGGGTATTTCTGGTTCAGCGCGGCCAGCTCGACGGCGGCGTCATTGGCCTTCTCGTTGAAGAGCAGGCTCAGATAGGCGTTCTGATACCGGACCTGTTTCTGGTCCCCGAGCGGCCCGAGCAGGTGCTGGTAAACCAGCCGCTCGATGGACAGGTCATCGTGCGATTTCGCGAGGCGCAACAGCATCATGGCGGCAGGGACTGTGGTGCGCGGATTCTGGAGCATCGCGGTCCAGGCCGCGGTGGCGGCCTCGGGTTGTCTGAGCTGCTCGGCAAAGTGGGCGATGATTTCCAGCTGTTCCACGCTCGTACCCGCGGCCTTCACGGCCTCGACCAGAAATCCGCCGGCCAGTCCCGCGTGGCCCGTGCCGGTGGCGTCCAGGGCTTTCAAGCAGCCGCGGGCGGTCGGCTGGAGCAGTGACTTCGGGTCGGCCAAGATGGCCTCCAGCGCATCCCATTGGCCCTCATCCGCCAGAATCTCGCAATGAACCAGCAAGAGGGACGGTGATTTGCGGGCCTGCGTTTCCGGAACCAGCTGGCGCACGAGATCCCGTCGTCTTTGGCTGCGGAACCATTCGGCAGCGGCGACGGTGTCGGTCTCGCCCAGGTTGGTGGACAGGTTGGCCAAGGCACGTTCCTGGGTCTCTTTCAAATGGGGAGGATCGATCCGTTCCCGTACTTCCCAGGCCAGCAGCCGGTCGGCCATGATGTTGGTATTGACCACGAGCTGATCGGCGACCCTGGCCAGCTCTTCGGGCGGTGGCCCGAACATCAGCGCCAGCGTGCGAAGAGCCGGCAGCCGTTCCGGGTTGTCCGTCTGGATCAGTGTGTGCAGCAGCCCGGCGGCCTTGGCCGACAGTTCGGAATTGTGCGTGCCCAGGTAGGCCCGGGCCAGGATGAGTTCAACATAGGTGCTGTCGGGATACTCTTTCAGCATGGTTTCCGCGCCGGAGACGACCTTGCCCCACTCGCCCAGCAGCACCAGCTGATCCAACACCAGCAATTGGTTGGTCAGGTTTTTTGGCTCGGCGCTGATCAGTTCCTGGATCAGCTGGCCAGAAAGGTCCAGCCGTGCCTGTGCCTGTGCGAAGCGGACGAACTCCTGCCGGTCCTCCATGGTCGCCGCCTTGGAGTTCATGAGCATCTCGAAATACTGGAGGCCGTTGGGAAGCCCGGCTCGGACACAATATCTGGTTGCCAATCGCAGGACGCGGGGATCGGCCGGGCTCAGACCAAATGCTGTCACCAAGGCGCGGGAGGTGGCCGGAAGGTCTCCGGCTTCCAAGAGAAGGTTGCCCTCGGCCACGATTCTTCCCGCCCGCCAGCTTTTGATGTGACGATAGACGGGACGGGCCACCCATAAGCCCAGCAACACCGCCAGTGTGAGACCCACCAGCACCGGCCAAAACCAGCGTGTTTTGTCCTCAAACTGCGGCAGTTCCTCAGGTATTGGCCCATTTTCGAGTTCCGACATACAGCTTGGTAAGCGTGGGGCAGGAGATTTGTGATGGGAACCGGAAAATGGCCTAGGGAGGCTAAGGTTGATCCCTCTAGAGCATTTTAAATAATGTTGTAGCCACAGGAGGCGAACCAGTTGAGGGCGTCCCGGGCGGTGATGGTCTGGAGGGCGGCGGCGATGGCGGCGAGGAGGGTTTCACGGGTGCGGGCCTCCGCCCCACGGAGGAAGGTCT
>CAIXUG010000012.1 GCA_903922605.1 uncultured Verrucomicrobiota bacterium | reverse complement strand
GGGTCGGAGACCGGCGCTCCCATGCCTGGGCACGGGGCCTCTTGACTCGGTTTCGTCGTCATCCAAGCCTGAGTCATGTCCCAAGTGAAAACTTCCCGGCAAATTCGCCTGCGGGGATCGCTCATGGTGGCCGGCCTGTTCTTGGTTCTGCTCATTTGGGTGATTCGCGCCAACCGGTCCGCGACGGTGGAGATCGCCTCGAAGCGTCCGGTTTGGACCGCGCAAATCACCGGCACCACCGGGGACGTGGCGCAGGTCTGGGTCTGGACGCGGGGCGCAACTCTGCTCACGAACCTGAGCATTCCCGCCGAACTCCGCCTCGACCGGCGGGAACTCCTGTTGCAGGTGCGTAGCGCCGGAAGCCAGTTGCTAAACCTCGATGTGGCCGGCACCGAGGGCTCGACTCACTTACAGATCAACGGGGGTGAGACCAACAGCGCCGAGTTTCTCAGCTGCTTCCGCTACCCCATCCTGCCGCTCGGCGGATTCACGACCGCCAAGCTTCCGGGCAGGGTGCCTTTGGGGCTGGAGCCCGTTTACGACAATCCCTGGTCAACGCACCCCAGCCGTTACGAGGTGAGGACCAACCTGCCGGCGGCGCTGTGATGACCGCTCAGAGCGTCACGACCTTCACGCTCGTGATCGCGGCATCCTTCGTCAGCTCGTCGAGGGCGGCCTGCGGCGGGACGCTGTCCACTTCCAGGACCGTGAGGGCCTGGCCGCCGGCGGCGTCGCGGTTGAGGCTCATGTTGGCGATGTTCACGCCGTGGCGGCCGAGCACCGTGCCGAGGAAGCCCACGATGCCGGGACGGTCCTGGTTGTTCACCAGAAGCATCGTGCCGTTGATCGGGATCTCCACCGGCTGGCTGAAGAGCCGCACGATGCGCGGGTTGTTCGGCGAGCCGAAGAAGGTGCCGCCGGCCGAGATGACTTTCTCCGTACCGTGGAACGCCTGTACGTGCAGCCATTCGTTGAAGGTGACGTGCTCGTCGGACTTCTTTTCCTCGACCGAGATCCCCAACGAGGCGGCGGCGCTGCGGACGTTGATGTTGTTGATGTCCTTCAGGGCGCTGCCGGCGCTGGTGCTCAAGAAGCCGCGCAGGATCGCGCGCGTGACGGGGTCGGTCTGGGGCAGCTCCTGCGCCTTGCCGCCGTAGGTGATGTGGAGGCGGTCCACCGCGCCGGGCGCGAGCTGGCCCAGCAGCTTGCCGAGCTTCTCGCCGAGCAGCAGGTAGGGCTTCACCAGCTCGTAGGTCTTGGCATCGACGCCGGGCAGGTTCACGGCATTGCGCACCTCGCCGGTGAGCAGGAAACCCGTGATGACTTCGGCGACCTCGAGGCCGCACTTTTCCTGCGCCTCCTCGGTGCTCGCACCGAGGTGCGGCGTGAGGACGACGTTGGGCAGGGTGCGGAACTTGTGGTCCGCCGGCAGCGGCTCGACGTGGAAGACATCCAGCGCCGCCCCGGCGACCTTGCCGGTCTCGAGCGCGGCGATGAGGTCGGCCTCGTTGATGATCTCACCGCGGGCGCAGTTCACGATGCGCACGCCGGGCTTCATCTTGGCAAAGGCGGCGGCATTGAGCATCTCGCGCGTCTCCTTGGTCACCGGCATGTGCACGGTGATGAAGTCGGCCTGTTGGTAGATCGTGTCGGGATCGCTCGCGGCCTCAAAACCGAGCTGCTTGGCCCGCGCCTCGGTGAGGAACGGATCGTAGGCGACCACGCGCATCCCGAAGGCGAGCGCGCGCTTGCCGACCTCGGTACCGATGCGGCCGGCGCCGAGGATGCCGAGCGTCTTGCCGGCGATTTCCGTGCCCTGGAAGGCCTTCCGGTCCCACTTGCCGGCGGCCATCGTGGCGTGCGCGGCGGGCACCTTGCGGGCGAGCGCACCGAGCATGAAGAAAGTCAGCTCGGCGGTGGTGATGGTGTTGCCGCCGGGAGTGTTCATCACGACGACACCGCGCTGGGTGGCCGCCTCGACATCCACGTTGTCCACGCCGACACCGGCGCGACCGACGACTTTTAGCCGGGTCGCCGCTTCGAGCACCTTCTTCGTCACCTTGGTCTCGGAGCGGACGACCATGGCATCCACATCGGCGACCAGCGGCAGCAGCTCCGCTTCGGAGAGCCGCTTGGGCAGGACGGTGACTTTAAATTCCGGCCGCGCCTGAAAATAGGCGATGCCGCGGGGTGAGATCGGGTCGCAGACAAGTACGTGCATACGCAAGGGGGCGGACGCTAGGGTCGGAAAGGAAAAGGGTCAACGGCAGGAAACATGGTTCCCGCCCTTGAACGGTTCGCCGGTATTGCCCATTACCCGGCGCGGCAGAGTTTCAGGGCTTCGCCGGCGGAGGATTTGCGGGCTCGGGATTCGCAGGCGTTTCCGCCTTCTTGGCATCCCCCGGAAAAAGGCTCTTGATGGTCTGGATCGGCCGGAGGGGGGCGAGCAGGAAGCTGGGCACGTAACGGGGTTCCATCTCCGGTTTGCCCAGTGTGCCGCGCACGTCGTACTCAAAAAGCTTGGAAAACGGCGACAGCGCCAGGCCGATCACCGGCCCCAGCAGCGGCACGTCGCGCAGCAGTTCGGCCTGCATGGTCGCGTTCATGTTGGAATCGAAATCCACCGTGCCATCGGCCTTCAGGCGCATGGTGGGCGAGTTAAATTCCAGGTCATGCGTGCGGACGTGCCGGTCCTTGATCGTGAAGCTCGCCTGCCCGGATTTGAAGCGCGTCTGGCCGAGGCCGGGGCTGAGCTTGTCAAACGCGATCGACAGGCCGCCGAACAGGGGCAGGTCCCAGAGAAAGCCGTCGCGCAGCCGGATTTCGCCGCCCCCATACCACGGGCCGTTTGTGCGGCTATGGGCCTCGGTCACCGTGAGCCGGCCGCTGATCAGCCCCTCGATCCGGTTGGTCTTGGGCACCAGATCGGCGAGCAGGCTGCGCAGCTGCACGTCGGTGTAGGACGTGTCAAAGCTGAAGGTCGTATCGTCCAGATCCTTGAGGTCCACGAATACGTTCCCTGTCAGATGGCCACCGTGAAATCCGGCATCAATGTTGGTCAGGCTGACGGTCTGGCCCCGCCACCAGACGGTAGTGTTCAGGCTGGTCGGAGCCAGCTTCCACCAACGGACGCCGCCCGCCCGGGTATCGAAGCTGACGTTCGCATCCTCCACATTGCTCCGGGTGGGGATGATGCCGTTCAGGATCACGTGCGGGGTCGTGGCGAACACGTAGGGCTCCAACGCGTGCGCGGTCTTGGGACCGACGGCCCGGGTGACGCCGCCCGGATCGAGCGTGCTGACGGCGTTCGTGAAGTGGAGCTGGTAGGCCATGATGTCGTAACCCAGCGCCTCCACCTGGGCCGTGTTGGTTCCCTGACGGACGTAGCCGTCGCGGACCAGCAGGCAGAGATTGGTGTAGGTGACCTCGGCCGCCCGAAACTCGTCTGCTGGCTCGCCCCGGACAATCAGGTTGGTCGCCGCCACCGAGGCGCGCACGCCGATCAGCTCCGGCTCGTGCCAGCGGCCCCAGAGGTCGGCATCCAGCACGGGCGGGTCCAGGAACACCACGCTGCTCATCGCGTGCACGACGTTGGAACCGACCAGCGGCGCCGCGACCATCGGATTGAGCGCGCTTTGGACGTGGAAATGATAGTTGTGACTGACCGGCCAGTCGGTCAGGTCAAAGTTCAGCCAGCCATCTGGCCGCACCACCCTGGCTCCGAGAATGGTCCAGGTCTGGTTGGTCAGGGCAAAGGGCACCAACGCCGTGTCACCGGTGAGACCGCGGTAGGCGAAGTTGGTCGCCCGCGCCGTGCCGCTCAGCAACAGCGAAGGCAGCACTTCCACTTTCCAATCCGGAGCGCGATTCGTCCACGCCGGCAGGGTGACGCTGGCGCTGATATCCGCCACCGGCGGTTGCTCCGGCGACCACGTATATTGCGAGAACCACTGGGCCGCCGCCTCACCCAGCAACGGCTCCAGACGGTGCGCGTCAAACCGGGCCCCGGCCGACACCGTGGCGAGACGGGTGCCGGCCGATACACCGGCGTCGGCCTGCAGTTCTCCGCCGTAGAGCCAGACGTGCAGGCCCGGAAGCTCCAGACGGTCCGCCGACCACTTCAGACGCGTCGTGACCCCGGCGAGTTCCAACCGGGATGCCACGGCATTGGTCAGACTCAGCCCGGCTTCCAGATCCCATGCACCCAGCCAGGATACGGACGGTGGCAGCCCGAATTCATTGGTGAACGGCAGCGCGCGCGGGTGCGCGTCACCGATGATTGCAAGCGCCCCGGCATCGGCCCAGAGCGTATGGACCCGGTCGAGCCGCGACGTCCAGGTCAGCGACAACGGCAGCCAGTTCGTGACCGGCCAAGACAACAGGTTCATGGCATTGATCCCCACGGTCAGGTTGGTCGTAGCCGCCCAAGCGGTGATCACATTGGTGCCAGACAGGGTCAGTGCAGTGGCATACTGGCCGTTGGTTGCGGTGCTGGTGGCGTGCATCCGCAAGCCCTTGGCCTGCGCCCAACGTGTATTTGGGCCGCGCACGTCCAGGTTCCAGTCCAGACGCGACGGCAGCAGATTGGTCCGCGACTGCTCCACTTCGCCGTCCAGTCGCAACGACTCGGCACCGGCCCACGGGGTCACGGCCTTTTGCGCGTCGAGACGAAAGGTCACCAGCAGCAATCCGTTCGTGCTCGGGGGTTCATTCAGCTCCGCGTTGAAGCGCACCCGGCCAAAGCGCCCGTACTCCGATTGCACGCCGGCCGCGCTGAAACGCACTTCCGCCGTCGCGAGTTCCGGAGCACGCAGGTCGGCGTGAAAGACCACGTCAAGCGTGGGCGGCTGGGCGCAGATCAACCGGTCCAGCGTCCGCCCGATCCGCACCAGGTTCTGCTTCCACAGGTCGCCGCCTGACTTGTTCCCGGACTTGCCCCGGAGCTGCGAGGCATTGGTGATCGAGCCGGCCGCGCGGAACACCCCCTGGTGGCAGGTGCCCTCGAACTGTTCCAGCTCCCACAACTCGGCGGAGACGAACCGCAGCCGGGCCTGCACGTTCTCCACGGCGAACCGGAGCGGCGGCCCGTTCGTCGCGGAGTCAACCGGGATCGTGAACTGTCCACCCTGCATGGTGACCGCGGTGATCTTGGGGGTCCGGAAATCAACCAGATCCCCCCAGTTGAGCTTGAGCTGCAACTGCTCGGCAAACACCTGCTCGCCCGCCCCCTCGTGCGCCCGGGCCAGGTTCACATGCTCGATCACGATGCCCCGGCCCAACCGCAGGCGCATCCGGCTGAAATCGAGTTCCGCCCCCTGCTCCCGCAGTTGGTCGAGCAGCGGCCGCTTCACGAAGTCGGGCAATCCGATCTGGTTCAGGTGCAGAAAGACGTACAGCAGCAGGCCGACCACCAGCAGGGTGCAACGCCGGCACCAGCGAAACACCGAACGTACCGGCGAACGCGGTTTCGGGACCGGCGCAGGTGACGTATCAGGCGGCTTCACGCGGATATTCCAGACGGGTCAGAAGGCGCTGAGATCACGCCGGATGTCCTGGAACAGGTTTCCCGGCAGTTCGATGCGCAGCGGCAGCGGATCGTCATCGAAGTTGGCCAGTGCCACCGCCACCGCCCCGAGATCGGCCGCAAAGCGCAGCCGCAGCGTGCGCAGGGAACTGCCCGGGGCAAAGCTGAGCGTGACCTCGTGTCCCAGCTCGGCATAGCTCTTCAGCTGCGTGAACATGGCCTCATTGCGTACCGCATAGGGGATCGATTCCAGATCACCCAGCCCATGCAGCGTCTCCTCGATGGCCGGGGCAAAGGGATCTCTGCCCGGATTGCCCGCCGTGATGGTCCATTGGCCCGCGGACCCCCGGCTGAGCGTGCGGACATTGCCCTTCTGGCTGATGGCGATGCTCACCACGTTCGAGGAGGCGAACCGGAAGTCACGGATCTGTTCCGGGCTTTCCGGCAGCTGCAGCAGGTCGGTGAGCCGCACGACATAGACGCCTGACTCATCCAACCGCCGCACAAAGACGTGTTCCGCATCGGCCCGCGTGCCGAACTGGAGCTGCAACGGCGCGTTGGTGCCGCGCGTGAACGTGTATGTGCGGAGCGGCTTGGCCAGGCCGTAGGGTGCGTAGTCGGCCACGACATCGTTGGGGAAGTCCGTGATGGTGATCGCGGCGAGCAGGGCGAAGAGCCGCTCCATCTGGTCGTTGCGCGCCGGGAACTTGAACGGCGCTGTCACGAGCCAGTTTGTGCCCGATTGCTCGACGACCGCGTGCTCGTCGCCCACCGTGAATTCCACCCGGGTCGAATCGGCCATGGGCGGCAGCAGCCGATGGTCACGGAAGGAGCTGAGCGGTCCACGGAGAAGGGCGGCCGCGTTGGTCGATACCAGCACGATATTGGTCTGCGCCATCCGTCGCACGTAAAGGCCGCCGGGCTGGTTGGTGGGCGAAGTGCCGAACTGCAGCCGGGACAGCTGGTTCGTCCCATTGCCGATGATGACCTCGGACTCGACGTTTTGGAGGCCGTAGGCATCAAGATTGGCCAGCGGGCTGTCGGTGACGAACTGCGCCACCCGTACGGAGGCCAGGGTCTGCACCAGCTTGTTCAGGCGGTCGCTGTCCGCCCGGGCCACGAGCGGCTTGGTGAGCCGCCAGGAGCCGTTCGTCGGATCGCGCACCGCCTCGAAGGCCGTCTTGCCGCGCAGCTCCAGCCGGTCAAAGGCGACGCCGCGCAGGTTCACCAGGCTGCGGTTGCGCCAGTCGTCGGCGGTGCCCGGCAGCCGGTCCAGCAGTGCGTTGTCGGCGGTGAACACGCCGTCACTGCCGACCGGCTGGAAATAAAACTGGTGCCCGAGCGGCGCGCTGGCGCCGAACTTGAAAATCAGCGGCCCCGACTTGGTTTCCAGCTTCAGCGTGATGGCCGAGTCATCCAGCCCGAACGCTCTCCACGTATCAGATCCGGCAGCGCCGAGCTGCGCACCGGGAATCCACGAACGCGGCCGCAGCTGGGCGAGGGCATTGAGCAGGGCATCCACGGCCTGTCCCTGGGCGGCGTAGGCGACCGGCAGGCGCAGCATCCAGTCTTTGTCGGTGCGCTCGACCCGCACGATGCCGTTGCTGCGGAAAAGCTCCACGGCCGTCACCTGTTCGGCGGCCACCGGCAGAAAACGGACCTGCGTGCCGTCGGCCCCGGTGACGGCGATGCCGGGACGCCGCTCGACGACATACAGGTAGCCGCCCAGACCGAGCGCCACGAGCAGCAGGAGCCAGGTAACGCGCGGATTCATCGGAAGCAAACCGGCCGGGCTGCCGTCCACCGACCGCTAGCGGCACCGCCGTGGAGTTCAACGTGGTTCATCAGAGTGTTCATGCGTCTCAGGCGCGCCGGCGATACCAGACTACCATCCCGAACAGCAGCACGCTGCCGGGCAGCGCCCCGATCAGGAGCCAGCGCAGCTGTTCGAGCTGCGGTTCCGCGAGCTGCACCCGCCATTCGTTGATCGGTTTCGGCCCGATGGCCAGCGCCTGCGGCCGGTCGAGCAGCCAGCTCACGCACAGCGCCGCAAAGTCCCGGTTGCTGACCTGGTCGATCGTGTCGTTCTTGAACACGTTGGAATCGCCGACCACCACGATACGGGTCCGGTCACGACCGGCGGCCACCCCCGAAACGCCGCCCTTCTCGGAAGCCACCGCCAGCGGCACGACAACATTCTGGCGGTCCCGCCGCGGGTCAAAGGCCGCGTTGGCTCCGGCGATGTCAGACTTCGTCAGGCCCTTTTCGGAGGTCATCACCAGCACGTCCGCCTTGGGGGGAGCGTCCGTCGGCAGCCGGTCGGCGGACACGGGGGAGACCACCCGGGGCAGCGGGAAATAGATGGTCCCGTTGGCGCGCCGCAGGGGGAGCATGAGCTGGTGTGTGCCGAAGCTGGTGGAGAGCAGGTCCACCCCCGAGCGAACCAGGTTGCGATCGCCTTCGCCCGCGTACATGGGCGGACAGTAGATGGCCCAGCGGAAGAGCAGCTCTTCCAGGCCGGTCCGGACGTCCACCGCGTAGGGATTGAGGCCGACCAGCAGGCGTCCCCCGCGTTCCAGGAAGGCCTGGATGCGGTCCAACTCGATGGGCAGCAGCGGCGAGACCGGCCCCGCGATGATCAGCAGCTGGGTGTCGGCGGACAGGCCGTTGGTCACCAGGCTCACGGATTCGACCTTGAGGTTCTTGTCCGCGGTCAGCAGCCGCATGAAGGAGCCGTAGCCCGTCTGCTCCTCCTCGCTGTCGGCCGGATGCTCCCCATGGCCGGTCAGATAGGCTGCGTGTGTTTCGGCATCGTCCAGGAGCGCGGCGATGGCGCTGGTGAAGCGGTTCTCACCGGTGAAGCCGGAGCGCCGGATGTCGGTTTCGCGGCCGGCCACGAGCGACTGGATGTCGTCCTGGTTGTAGATCGACAGCTCGCCGTCCGGCACCACCCGCAAGCGTCCGCCCGCCTCGAAGATGACCACGTCGCCCTTGCGCGTGCCGAGGCGGTACTCACGCTTCTTGGCCTCGGCCAGGCTGGGATTCCGTACCGGGTCGATGGTTTCGACCCGCACCAGCCGGGAGTGCGCCGCATATTCCCGCAGCAGCGAGCTCACGTGCGGAAAGAGGTCCGACCTCACGTCGAAGAGCACGGTGACCTTCACCTCGTTCGTCAGCGCGGCGAGGGTCTGCAGGGTGAGCGGCGACAGCTTCAGGCTGTCCCGGGCCGTGAGATCGTAGCGCCACGCCGGACGCGTGACCGCGACGTAGTTCACCATCACGAGGATCGCGAACAGCGAAACCGTCGCGAGCAGCACGCTGAAACCGGTGCGGAACCGGCGCTCGGGCACGAAGCTGGGCGTCTCGGGATTCATGTCATTGCCAGCGCCGCGACTCCACCACCCGGGTGGTCAGGAAGAGGAAGAAAACGGTGCTGGTCACGTAAAACACCAGGTGCCGCGAGTCGATGACCCCGCGCGCGAAATCTTCCATGTGCCGCATCAGCGACATGTGGTCGAAGGCGCGGCCGAGCGCGCCCTGCGCGGGATCGGCCGCGTTGGGCCGCAGGCTGATGACCCACAGGGCCACGCCCATGAGGAAGCTCAGCACCGCCGCGATGATCTGGCTGCGCGTCAGCGCGGAAGCCAGACAGCCCATGGAAAGGTAGAGCGAACCGATCAGCGTGAGCCCCAGAAAGGCGCCGGCCGTGGCGCGCGGCTCCAGGTATTCCGGCTGGTGCGTGACCTGCCGGAGCACGAACAGGACGCCGAGCAGCGGCAGCCACGCGAGCAGGTAGAACACGAGCGCGCCCGCGAACTTCGCCAGCACCACCTGCCAGTCGCCGACCGGCGTCGTCATCAGCGCCTCGTAGGTGCCGCTCGCCTTTTCGGCGGCGAAACTGCGCATGGTGATCACCGGCGTGATCGGCAGCAGGATGATCCAGAAGAAATAGCTCTGGTAGAACATCTGCGTGACCGGGGCCTCGGTGACGCCGCCGTTCAGCTTCGTGATCATGTCCACGAGGCAGATGCCCGCCAGCAGCAGCACGACCGCGATGACGATGTAGCCGGTCAGCGACTTGAACGTGCCGCCCAGCTCGCGCCGGACCAAAGTAAGAAAGACGCTCATGCTTGTTTTGGCGGGCCGGGCTGAAAATCCAGACGCAAACCATCACGGAACCGCGAAACTCCCGCCCCGTCCCGGATCGCGCGCCCGCCCCGGCACTCGCCGTTCGCAATTCGCAATTTGCAATTCACTGGTCCTCCTTCCGGCCCTTGGTCAGATGCACGAAAATGTCTTCCAGCGAGTGCCGGTCACGGGTGAGCTCACGCAGCGTCCAGCCCCGGGTCCGCACCTGCTCAAAGACTATGGGCCGCAGGTCATGGCCGTTCTTCGGCGTGAGCGCAACGCGCATGAAGGCGCCGTCGATCGGTTGGATGTCCAGCCGCTCGATCTCCGGCAGATCGCGGAACGTCTCGCGCAGGTCGTTCGCCGGCGCGGCGATTTCGGCAATGACCTGACCGTCGAGCTGGAGATGGCGCTCCAGGTTATGCGCCGTGTCGGCGGCAATGATCCGGCCCTGGTTCAGGATGAGCACCCGCGTGCAGACCATCTCCACTTCGCTGAGGATGTGCGTGGACAGCAGCACCGTGTGGTTCTCGGCCAGACTCTTGATCAGCGCCCGGACCGCGCGGATCTGGTGCGGGTCGAGACCGATGGTCGGTTCGTCGAGAATGATCAGGTCGGGCTCATGCACGAGCGCATCCGCCAGGCCAACACGCTGGCGGTAACCCTTGGAAAGCTGGCCGATGATGCGGCGCTCGACATCCCTGAGGCTGCACTGCTCGATGACCGTGTCCACGCGCTCGCGGCTGCGCCGCCAGCCGAGGCCCTTCAGCCGGGCGCGAAACTTCAGGTATTCCCGGACGCGCATGTCCAGGTGCAGCGGGTTGTGCTCCGGCATGTAGCCGATGCGCCGCCGTACTTCGTCAGTCTGGTGGAACACGTCAAACCCGGCCACCCGGGCCGTACCGCTCGTGGCCGGCAGGTAGCTGGCCAGGATGCGCATGGTCGTGGACTTGCCCGCGCCGTTGGGCCCGAGAAAGCCCACGATCTCGCCCCGGGCGACGGAAAACGTCAGCCCATCCACGGCCGTGCGGCCGGGGTAGCGCTTCGTGAGGTCACGAACCTCGATCATGGGGACGGATTCCATGCAGACTGGAGGCGGAAACTAGCGGCTTAACCGCCCGGATGTCGAATGGCGAAACCGGAAGAAAGTTCCGCCGGAATCGTCACTTCCTCCTTGGACGGAGAAGTTTGGGCAAGGCTTCAAGGTCGAACCCGTGCCCATGAAGACCGGGCACATCGTCTTGCCCCCCACCGGTTGGCCGGCTACTCACGGCCCATGACGCCCGAGGTTCCCGATCGTGACGAATGGTTTTCTGAGGAGCTTGGCTTCCCCCGTCCGGACTGGCGGGCCATTTCCGGCTGGATGCAGGCGCACGTTAGGCAAGCTGACCTCCACGCCTCCTGGCAACAAGCGGCCCGGCACTGGCTCATGCGGTTGCGAAACGGGCTGGGTGGAAAGTATGCAATGGCCGAAAGCACCCACTTTCACCTGCTCTCGGAACTGGATCCCCGCCAGCAGGAGGAGCACTTGAAGTTCCTGGAAAAGACCCGCATCCGCCTGCTGGCCACGCTCGGCGACGTTGCCTGGTCACCCGGCACCGGCAAGCACGTCGTGCTGCGGTTCACGGAGCAGGACGATTATTTCGCCTACCTGTCCTATTTTTTCCCTGACGGCAACTACGCGACGAGCAGTGGGGTCCTGTTACCCAGGGGATATGTCCATATTGCTTATCCTGCCATGGCCGCAACATACGAGCAGGCAACCTTGGCGCACGAGTTTGCCCACAACCTGTTGTGTCATCTGCCGCTGCCTCGCTGGCTGGGCGAACTGCTGGCGATGCTGTTCGAGGCTGAGATCGCCAACAGTGGCGCTCCGGCAATGGACGGCGAACTGGCCGGACGGCACCACGCTTTCTGGAATGCCCAGCGCATCCAGCAGTTCTGGCGAGGCGAGCTGTTTTACACGGAGGAGGGCCAGGCGCTTTCGTACAGTCTCTCGCGGGTTTTGCAGGTGCTGATCCTGACCGACCTTCGTCCGTCCCCCGAGCAATTCCGCCGTTTCGTGCTTCGTGCCGACCGGAACGATGCCGGTGCCATCGCCGTACAGGAAGAACTGGGCATCGACCTGGGCGACCTTGTGGGACGCTTTTTGGGACCCGGTGATTGGGCGCCGGCCGTGCCGCTTTGGCCGGCGAAAAACACGTCCAAGTCCGGCTGATCACACGGCCATTTACCGGAGGTAGTTCAGCCGGTCGGCAAGACGGCTGCCCGCGCCGTGAGGAACGTCTTCAATTCCTGCGCGGCCTTGCCGCCAAAACCGGACACTTCGGCGATTTCATCCACGCTGGCCAGCCTTAGACGCTGCACCGAGCCGAACTTCTTCAACAAAGCCTGCTTCCGGGCCTCACCGATGCCGGGAAACTCGTCCAGCAGGCTCTCGCTGATCTTCTTGAGCCGGAGCCGCGCGTTGTAGGTGTTGGCGAAGCGGTGCGACTCATCGCGCACACGCTGGAGCAGCTTCACTGCGTTGTGATCGAGGCCCAGCACCAGCGGCTCGCTCAGGCCCGGCCGGTAGATTTCCTCATTCTCCTTCGCGAGCCCGATGACTGGCAGGTGGCTGAGGCCCAGTTTGGCCAACTCCTCACACGCCGCGTTCAGCTGCCCCTTGCCCCCATCGATGAGGATCAGATCCGGCAGCTTGGGAGCCACCGGTGGCCGAGGCACCCAGGGAACAGTCGATTCTTCAACTGCCGCCGTCGGCTCAACTGGCGAGCCTGGCGCTGCCTCCACCGCGCTCCGGCTCACTGGCTCACTGACCCCCTGGCTCACTTCCCCTCCCCCTTCCACCTCCCGCTTCAGCCGCGAATAACGCCGCCGGATCGTCTCCGCCATGCATGCAAAATCATTCTGCTCGGTCACCGACTTCATCTTGAAGCGGCGGTAATTCGTACGGTCCGGCCGGCCGTGCCAGAAGCTCACCATGGAGGCCACCATGAACGTGCCGCTGATGTTCGAGATGTCGAAGCCCTCAATGCGCTCGGGCGGTTTGGGCAGGCCCAGCACGCGGCCCAGCTCGCGCATGTCGGACTCCGTGTTGAGCGCGACGGGCAGCTTGTAGGGGATGCGCTCGAACTTCTCGGTGTTCTGCGTGGTGCGGCGCATGTCCTCCAGCGCGTCGCGGAGCTGCGCGGCCTTCTCAAACTCCAGGTTGAGTGACGCCTTCTTCATCTCCGCCTCCAGCTCGCCTTTCAGCTCCTCGGTCTGACCCTGCAGGAACTCGATGCCGGCCTGCACCTGCGCGAGGTACTGCTCGCGCGTGACGTTGGCGATGCAGGGCGCGGTGCAATGCTGCAGGTTGCCATAGAGGCAGTGCTTGTAGTCGCTCTCGTTCGGCGTGAGCGGACGGCAGCCACGCAGGTGGAACCGGCGGCGCATGAGCGTGAGCGCGCGGCGCACCGAGCCGCTATGCGCAAACGGCCCGAAATAGACGCACCCGTCATCCTTCCGCAGGCGCGTGAGCGTGAAGCGCGGGATGGGGTCGTTCAGGTTCACCTTGAGCAGCAGGAACCGCTTGTCGTCGCGGAAATCGATGTTGAAGCGCGGCTTGAACTCCTTGATGAGCTTGCCCTCCAGCAGCAGCGCCTCCGCCTCGGACTTTACGGTGTGCCAGTCGAAATCGTGAATGGCCTCGACGAGGGCGTTGAATTTGAGATCCCAGCCCATGCGTCGGGAGGCATGGAAATACTGCGACACCCGGTTCCTTAGGTCGCGAGCCTTGCCCACGTAGATGACCGTGCCAAAGCGGTCTTTGTGCAGGTAAACACCCGGGCGGTGCGGCACCTGCGAAAGCTTGTCGCGGATATGGTCGGTGACGGGCATGGATGCACAGGGCTTCAGTCACCTGAGCCGGGAGACACTAGCGCCTACAACCCCTCCACGCCACCGACGAACCGGAGCCGGTAAAGGCTGATGGGCGCCTCGCCGAACACTTCCAAGGCCATTTTTTGCTGAACCAGCGTGGGGTCACCCAGGAGCGGGGTCCATTCCACGGCGGGGTCCATGGAGCTGCGCTGTTCCGGCTGCCAGCCAGGCAGCCACGCCGGCCATTGGAGCTGGGGCACCGCACCGCGGCCGAAGGTGAATTCCACGACCGGCCCCCGGTAGGTGGCGGCATAGCGTTCCGCCGGCGAATACACGCGCACCGCCCGGATGGCCGGGGTTCCGGGCCCGGTTGCTTTCAGCAGCAGCAGGTGAAAGTCGTCGGACAGATTCTGGGCGACCGTGATGACCGATTCGACCTGGCCGTCCGCCGGCGGGGTGGCGTAAACCGTGTCCGTGCCGAGTGAAACCACATCCCATGACACCTTGAAGCCAGGCGCAGGCAATTGCAGCGACCAGTCCTCGGGGTGCAGCACCACCCGGCCGGAATTGGAGCGGAAGATCATGGTATTCGTGCCCACACCGTCATCCCCGGTCAGGCTGCCATGCAGGGCAAAGGCGAAGCCGTCGCTGCCGAGACTCGCGGTCACCGTCAGTTCCCAATGCTCGGCCTGCAGTTTGGCGGCAGAATCCACCCGTAACAGGGAGGGAAAGCCATAGCCGCCGAAAGTCGTGGTGCGCGTAAACACCCAGTTGTTCGTCAGGGCCGAGGGCTGCTGACCGTCAATTTCCGCCGTGAGGGGAATGGACTGTCCCGGACCCAGGATGACGTCCACCCGGCTGCCGATGAAAGGCACCGCCAGCGCCCCGTTGAGCCAGTTGATCTGATCGCCCACACGATAGGTATGAACGCCCTGCGAATTGTACGGGTCCGGGGAAACAAAGCCCTCACGCGGTGCCAGGTAGGGGCGGATGATGTTGGCCATCAACTGCCGTCCATCCGCGTTGGGGTGGATCTGGTCCTGCAGCAGGTCGTTACGGGACAAGTTGTTGGTACGCAGATAGGCCTCCCACGGCGTGCGCACATCCACCAGGCAGTCGCCGTAACGGGCCGCCGCGTTGGGCATGAAAACGAAACTGTGCCAGTTCACGTTCGTCGGCGTCAGGGTGGAGGCGGGTTGCGGTTCACCGGGCTCGCCATCCCAGCTCGCATAGTGGTCGTTCTGCCACATGACATCGGCGCAGGTTCGCAGGTGGAGGTTCTGCTGGAACTGCTCATGGGCCTCTTCCGGACCATAGGCCTGGAAGATGATCAGGTCGGGCTGGAAGGGATACACGTCGGACAGCGCGTCGCGGAGCAGCAGGTCCACCGTGTGCCCGTTGATGGCGCGGTTCACGATGATCAGGTTGGCACTCGGGTAGTTATCACGGATCGATTGCGCGACCTGCAACCACCAGTCTTGCAGGGTGATCGACTGCCCGTAAAAAAGTATCCGCACCGTGTTGCGATGCTCCGGCGTGCTCGTGTTCAGGAGCGTCATCGTCCGGCGCAGGTTCTCCACCTGCCGCGGGTCGGGATCGGTCGGCGGCATGATGCCGAGCGCGGCGCCGGCCGGAAGCAGCCACACCATCCACAACAGGATTGCGATAGAGGTTTTCACCACGTTGGCCATACCGTCTTGCATTCACAGCTCACGCCGAGCACGGAACCGCAGCGGTTATGCGCCGGCCAAGGCGGGGTTTTCCCAGAAAGCATAGCACAGGATGTGGAGGATATGCATCTGGACATCCTCTACGCGGCCGTAGTGGGTGTCGTCCACGACGATCACCTGGTCGCCCAGCTCGGCCAGGCGGCCACGCTTCGCCCCGACCAGGGCGATGGTTTTCACGCCCTTCGTACGCGCATATTCGAAGGCTGTCACCAGGTTCGGCGAGTTGCCGCTGACGCTCGCCGCGATCAGCACATCCCCGGGGCGGGCGTAGTTGGCCAGCTGCCGGGAAAAAATCTCGTCGTAGCGGTAGTCGTTTCCCAGCGCCGTGATCCAGGGCGTGTTGTCCGTGAGTGAAAGGACCCGGAACCGTCGGGGAAGCACGTCGCTCGCGCCCTTGCCGAGATCGACCGCGAAATGGCTGGCATTGGCCGCGCTGCCGCCGTTGCCGATGGCGAACACCTGGGCGTCACGCTTCCAGGCGTCACGCAGGGTTTCCACCAGCGGCGCGAGTTCGGCCGGGTTGAGGGAATTGACCGCGCGAATTTGCGCGGCCAGGTAATCGGCAATCCATTGCTGCATGCGTGGAAGCTGCCCTGCTCAGACGCCCGCGTCGAGCCGAGTTGCGGCCAGGGTCAGCGCCCCGATGGGGACCGAATCCTCGCCCAGGCCCGCCAGCCGGATGTCCGGCCCCGGCTGGAACGAATCCATCACGTAGCGCGGCAGCGCCGAGGCGATGGCCGCACGCAGCGGTTCGCCCACGAGCGACAGGCCGCCACCCACGACAATGACCTGGGGATGAAACAGCTGGACCACGTGCGACAATGCGAAAGCCAGATCATCGGCCACCTCCGCGAGTATGCCCTGCGCCGCCGTATCCCCCTCGCCGACGGCCGCCGCGAGAAACCGGGCCTCGCCCGAAGTCGCGCCCCCGGCCAAGTGGGCGAGCGGGCCAGCCGGATTCGCTGCGATGGCCGTCCGCAGCCGGCGGTCCACCGCCCAGCCGGAACAACGCTCCTCCAGAATCGTTCCCGAACGGTCCAGGCGCAGATGGCCGATCTCGGCTTCGCCAGGCTTGGCCCCGTGATAGAGCCGCCCATCTGCCACCAACCCGCCGCCGACGCCGCTGCCCATGTTGATCCAGAAGACCGAGTTGCGGCCGCGTCCCGCGCCATGAACCGCCTCGCCGAGGGCGGCGACATTGGCGTCGTTGTCCACAAACACCGGCAGCCCCGACCGTGAGCGCAGCCATTCGCCCAGCCCGAAGTCATGCCAGCCGGCAATCTGGTGCGAGCAGCAGATCTGCCCGGTCTGCCAGTCCACCGGCCCACCGAAGCCGACGCCGATGGCGGCGGGCGCATGCGTCCGGATGAGCGCGGGCAGCGCCTCGGCGATCCGCTGGCGGATGCCTTCGCCCCCGCTCGCCCGGTCCACGCTGAAGCGCAGCCGTTCGGTGATTCGCCCGGACGCATCGCCCGCGACCAGTTGCAGCTTGGTGCCGCCGATTTCAATGCCCAGAAGGTTCATGCCGGAAGAAACGGGAACGGAAAACGGACGACCGCTCAGCGGTTGAAATAGCCGGGCTCGTGGCCGGGCTTCCATTTGATGTTGGAGCCCATGCTGGGGAGCTGCCGCGCCGGCACAGGCTGGCCGTTGAGCACCGCCTGGAGCGCCCGCCGCAGTTCGCCGCCGGTGACGGGCCGGCCATTGCCGGGCCGTGAATCGTCGAACTGCCCGCGATAGACGAGCCGGCGGTCGCCATCGAACAGGTAGAAATCCGGCGTGCAGGCGGCCTGGTGCCCACGGGCCACCACCTGCGTCTCGTCAAAAAGGTAGGGAAACGTCCAGCCGGCGCTGCGGGCCTCCGTCACCATCTTGGCGGGCGCGTCGGCCGGAAAAGCTCTCACGTCGTTCGAATTGATGCCGACAAAGGCGACCCCCAGCCGTTCGCAATCGCGGCCAAAATAGGCGAGGGCGTCCCGGAGATGCCGCACATGCGGGCAGTGGTTGCAGAGGAACGCGACCACGAGGGCGGGCGCATCGGCAAAGTCACCGATCGACACCGTCCGCTCGGTCGCCGGGTTGGGCAGCCGGAATCCGGGCGCGGGCGTGCCCAGCGAAAGCATTGTTGAGGGAGTGAGAGACACGGGATGATTGGTAGGGTTTGCCGCGCAATTGCCAATCGCCAAGTTGCCGGCGTCAAAAACAAAAAGGGCGGCCCGGAGGCCGCCTTTGTATGATTTGTGTCGAAATCGCGCGGCGCTTACGCCACGGCTTCGCCCACCTGGAAGCGGAGGAAGCGGCGGACGACGATCTCGTCACCGAGCGCCTTGCCGACGCTGGCGACGTGCGCCTTCACCGTGAGGTCGGGGTTCTTCACGAAGCCCTGCTCCAGGAGGCAGATGGTCTGGTAGAACTTCTCCAGCTTGCCCTTGAGGATGTTCTCCATCGCGGCGGCCGGCTTGCCCTTGAGCGCGTCGGACTGTGCAGCGATTTCGCGCTCCTTCTGGATAAGCTCGGCCGGCACCTGCTCGCGGCTGACGGCCGTCGGGATGGCGGCGGCAATCTGGAGCGTGATGTCACGGACGAGCTGCTTGAACTCCTCGGTGCTGACGGTGGCATCCTTGCCGGCGCCGACCTCGACGAGCACACCGACCTTGGCGCCCTGGTGGATGTAGGCGGCCACCAGGCCGCTGCCCTGCACCTCGAGGCGCGCGTGGCGGCGGATCTGGATGTTCTCGCCGATTTTCGCCACCAGCGCGACGCGGTCGGTCTCCAGGTCAACGCCCGGGGTGGTGGCAATCCGCTTGGCCAGCTCGTCACAGGTGGCGCGGAAGCCTTCGTTGCGGGCGACGAAGTCGGTCTCGCAGTTCACCTCGAGCAGCACGCCAACCTTGGCACCGGGCAGGACGGCCTGGGCGATGAGCCCTTCCTTCGCTTCGCGGTCCGCCTTCTTGGCGGCACTGGCGGCACCCTTCTTGCGCAGGATGTCCACGGCGCCATCGAGGTCGCCGGCGGATTCGACGAGGGCGTTCTTGCAGGCCATGAGGCCGGCGTTGGTCATTTCACGGAGCTTGCCGACAAGGGCGGGAGTGATATCAGCCATGATGAAAAAATAAGGATTGGATAACTAAGGGGAGAAACAAAAGGCGTCGGCAGCCGGAAAAGGCCGCCGACGCCTGATGTGAAACTGGACTCAGGCGTTCAGCGCGGCGACGAGACCTGCATCCGCGACGGGCGCGGGAGCCGCCTCAGGGGCATTCACCTTGCGGGACTTGCGGGCATCCGCCTCGGACTTGGCCTTGATGATGGCCTCGGAAACGGCACCCAGCAGCAGCTTGACGGAGCGGATGGCGTCGTCGTTGCCGACGATCGGGTAATCCACGAGATCGGGATCCGCGTTGGTGTCCACGATCGCGACGATCGGGATCTTGAGGCGGCGGGCCTCGGCGACGGCGTTGTGCTCGCGCTTGACGTCGATCACGAACATCACATCAGGAATGGTGTCGAGGGTGCGGAGACCGTCGAGATTCTTGAAGAGCCGGGCGTGCTCGCGGCGGATCATCGACTGCTCCTGCTTGACGTAGTCGTTGATGGAGCCGTCGGTCTCCATCTTCTCGATGTCCTTCATGCGCTTCATGGAGCGCTTGACGGTCTTGAGATTGGTCAGCGTGCCGCCGAGCCAGCGCTCGGTGACATGCATCTGGCTGCAGGCCTTGGCGGCTTCCTTCACCGCTTCCTGCGCCTGCTTCTTGGTGCCGACGAAAAGGACCTGTCCGCCCTTGGAAACGGCCTGGGCGAGAAACTCGCAGGCGGCCTCGATCTGGGGCAGCGTCTTGCTGAGGTCGATGACGTGGATGCCGTTGCGGGCCTCGAAGATGAACTGCTTCATCTTGGGATTCCAACGACGGGTCTGGTGGCCGAAATGGACGCCTGCGTCCAAAAGTTCCTTGATGCCGATGCTAATCATGACTGGTTTGCGTTTCCAATGGTTGCGGCGTGGCTCGGGAACATTGCCCGGACGCCATCCGGCGGAAAAACCGGATTCGATTTGATGTTGTTGTGGCCGCCCGCCGCCGACGCGACAGGAACGTTTACAGGCCGTTTCCCCTCGCAGCACCTGCCGAAAGGGACGTGAAACCTCGCAAACCCATCGCCGCCGGGCAACAGGTATTTTTCCGACGAAGGGGACGGATGAACAGCGAAGGCACGATGCACGCAATGCGCAGGTGGCGTGCCCTGCACTCAACGACCATCCTCTTCAGGCGGTGGAAGGGAAACCCCACTGTGAACTTGACCGGAAAACTGGGGTTCGGCCGGTCTGACCTTCTCCTCGATCACCAAAAGTGGAGCGAAAATGCGCTGGTGCCATTCACATCGGAAGAGACGTATCCGGTAAGTGGTGCTGCCGAGTCGCCCGTGAAACACCTCGGTGGATAGGAAATAGGCTGCGAAATAAACGAACAGGAGGGCCAGCGGCGAAAGCCACTCGAGCGGAGCCTCCAAGATACTTTTGCGCTGAAGTCGGGCGGCGGCCGTTGGGTCGCCCGGGATTGGAACGCGTCTCACAAATCCACCCACTGCCCGCACCCTGCTGACTTCACTGCCGCGTCCATCACGCGCTGCGTCTTGGCGCCATCGTGAAAGGTGATCGCACAGGAGCGCTGCTCGCGGATGGCGTTGACGAATTCGATGGCCTGGTCGTAGCGGAAGCTGACCAGCGGATCTCCAACTCCGGGATCGCGCGGGCTACCAGGCCAGACCCAGAATTCCGGGGGCACCATCAGCGGCTTGAGGCCAGGACCGCCCGACTTGCCGTGTTGCAGCTCGTTCCACTTGCCGGTCGTGAACTGGAAGGTGCCGGCGCTGCCGTTCAGCTCCACGTAGTCGAGGCTGCGCCAGGATTCGTTGTGGCCGCTGGCCAGCTTCGAGCTTTCGAGCACCCCCGTGGTGCCGTTCTGGAATTCGGCGAGGATCGCCACCCAGTCGTCGGTGTCGTTCGGCGCGCCATCGCGCAGGGGGGTGTGGTTCTTCAGGTTCGCCACGAGCCGCTTCATCGGACCGACCAAGTGGTGGGCGAAATTGATGCGGTGGCTGAGCATGTCGCCAATCTCGCCGGTGCCGGCGAGCTTCTTCACCTGACGCCAACCAAGATTGCGCGTGCCCCAATCCTGCAGGCGCAGACAGCGGTAATGATACGGCTGGCCCAGCTCACCCTGCTCAATGAGGTGCTTGAGATACCGCATCGCGGGCACGAACTGGTAGGTGAAGGCCGTCATGTGCCGCACCTTGGCCTTGTCAGCCTCGTCGGCCATCCGCTGGGCATCGTCGGCATTCAGCGCCAACGGTTTCTCGCAAAGCACGTGTTTGCCGTGCTTTGCGGCGGTGATGGCGATGTCGGGGTGGAGGAAATTCGGCGTGGCAATGATGACGGCGTGAACGTCGTCGCGGGTCACGATGTCCTGCCAGTTCGTCGAGGCGACCGGAGCTCCGGTCTGCTGGCGGGCCGCCTCCAGCGTGGCCGGATTGGAGTCGCACAGGGCGTGGACCTTGACGTCCGGGCACAGCGCGAGGCCGGGCAGATGGTTTTGCAGGGAGATACCGCCGGTGCCGACAATGGCGAAGTTAAGCGTGCTCATGAATGTGCGGAGGCTAGGCGGCGGCGGCGGGCCGTTACAAGGACTCACAGATGCCGCCGGCGAGGTTTGCCCCGCCCAGCCCCAGTTTTGCGCTCACGCATGAACTTTTTCCTACAGCCATCATTCCACTTGGCCGATGTCCAACCAACATGGTCAGAGGAAGAAGGGCGACCGGAGCCCATATCGGCTGCATCCGGTATGATGGCAACCCGCAACACGCCACTTGCTGCCGGCGACAAGATGCGGTTTCCTGTAGTCAGACTTAAAACTTGCCATGGAGGATTTGATGCCGTTTGAAGCGATCAGCCCTCCAGTCTCAGAATGAACAGTCCGGCACCGATTCGCGCAGACAAGAAGACGCGCCTGCTACTCGTCGATGACGATCCCGATTTTCGGGATGCGTTGGGCAAGCAGCTGGTGCATGCCGGCCATACCGTCGCCTTGGCGGGCGATGGAAACGAGGCCATCGACTGGCTGAGGCAGGAAACTCCCGACTTGGTCATTCTGGACATCGTGATGCCCAACAAGGAGGGCCTGGAAACGATCTCCGCGTTGCGCCGGTCCCATCCCAAACTGCCCATCATCGCCATCTCAGGCGGCGGACGGATTGATGCGCGCGACTATCTCCACCTCGCGGAAAATCTCGGTGCCGTGGCCGTACTGGCCAAACCGTTCCCCTTCACCGAACTGCAGAAGCAGATCGCCAAGGCGCTCACCGCCCGGAGCTGAAGCGGCCTGAAGCCGGCTTACTCCACCGGGTGGCCAGCCGCCCACAGCAGGCCCCGGCTCAGATAGTCGAGGTACACCGGATCACTGAAGGTCTCGTCCGAATGGCCGAACGTCGTGCCGAAGACACGCGCCTTGCCGTATTGGCTGATCCACGCCACCGGATACGTCTTTCCATCCTGCTCGCTCACCGAGGTCGCGAGTGCCTGCGAGTTCGGCCAGAGCTTCTCGATGACGTAGAGCTCGTCCTTCGGGGTGGTCCAAATCTCAGGCATGTTCTTCACGATGGGGTTCACCGGGAGGACTTTCTTCACCGGGTAGTTGCTCATGTGGTCATGCCGCCGGCTGGTCACACCGAGGAATTCCCGCCAGTCATCAATCGCCGTCGCCCGATAGGTGTGCATGGCGCAGTGGATCACCACCGCCGGCACCCCCGCCTGGTGTACCCGCGTGATCTGGCGGATGTATTCGGGCGAGGTCGTGTCGGCAAAGCACTCATTGTGGACGATCACGTCATAGCCCTTCGCCCAGTCCGGATTGCTGTAAAGCGGGATCTCCGCCTTGGTGCCGGTGCCGCCTTCCATGACGATGGTCCACTCGACTTTGGCGTACTTTGCCACGGCGTTCGTGAGCTGCGCGCTCTGGAAGGCGTAATTGTGGCAGCACCCGCCTGTGATCAGCAGCGCATGGAGCGGACGGGCCTCCTTTTCCACGATGGCGCAACCGGGCGCGATCAGGGCGAGCAGCAGGAGCAGGGCGGAAACAAAGGCGCGGGACGACATGCGCCGACGCTAGGAGGCCGCCGGACCGTCCGTCAACGCTTCCGCAGAAGCCAAGTTCGGCCCAGAACATCCTTCCCCGCGTAGCAGCCGACGTGAGGAGGCTCCATTTTTCATTCCATGGCAGAGCCTCCTCACGTCGGCTGCTACGAAACTGGAAAGGGCTTCCACACAGGTGAGCCGTCCTCAACCCGCCAGTGCCGCCTGCAGTGAGCGCAGTTCCTCTGCCACCTGCGCCGGATCGTCGAGCGTCTGCGCGATTTCGTCCCGGAGCAGCTCGCGGTAGCGCTTGCGCAGGC
The DNA here is from genome assembly GCA_903922605.1 of uncultured Verrucomicrobiota bacterium. GTDB lineage: Bacteria > Verrucomicrobiota > Verrucomicrobiia > Limisphaerales > UBA9464 > CAIVQB01. Next base: position 42,228 of record CAIXUG010000012.1, on the reverse strand, counting down.
GATGCACGGCCACGCGGACCGTCCCTTCGTCCAAGCCCAGTTCCGCCGCGGCCTGCGCATACGGAATGACCTCCTGCCCCACCATCAGAAAGCCCCTCGCCTGCTCGAACAGCCGCCCCTTGCCATCGGCCACGCACTCCGTGCGCAGGCGCCCGACGACACGTTCAAGTAGCGCCATCGCCCATTCGCGGTCGAACGTGCGGTCGGGGCTGGCCGGGTCCGGCGGATCGAGATGGAAACGGTCGTCCGCATCCTGCCAGTTGAGCGAGAGGTGTTCCACACCACCTCCACGCTTCTGCCGCTGCGACCGGTCCCATTCGTTCGCCAGAAAGTTTTTCAGCGACGCGAGTAGGAAGGCGCGGAACTTCCCCCGCTCGGCCGCCAGCCCTTCCAGGTAGTTGCGCTCCAGAAAACGCGCGAAGAACGACTGTACCAGATCCTCCGCATCCTCCTTCGTCTTCCCCTGCCGGCGCACGTAGGCGTAGAGCGGGTACCAGTAGGTCTGGCACAGCTCGGCCAGCGCCTGGTCGGAATGCGGCGACGATTGCCGCCCGGCCTGCAGGACCACCGTCCAGCGCGTGGTGACGAAAACATCCGCCTGTGGAGCGAAGGCAGGGGTTGGTCGTTCAGAGTTCAAGCAACTTGTCTTCCAGTGTCTTGATCAGCACGAGTTGCCGTTGAACCTCCGGGTCCTGTTCCCCATGCGTCACCCGCAGCTCTGCGAGATGGGTCTTTTCCACTCGCAATTGGGCCGACAGGGCCAAACGTTGCTGCTCCACCAATCGCGCCCGCCTCGCCAGCGCTTCCGGGGAATCCTCGCTTTCCATGGGCTCCCTACGGATCATCTGTAACAGTGCTGTGAGCCGCGCCTGAGCCTGCTGCACGCTGGGGTGCTCCTCGCCAAAGTTCACCCGCAACTCGGCCAGATGCGCCGCGGCTTCCCGAAGGTCCGCCGGAGCCTTGGGCTCTTCACGGCTCAGGCGTTCCAGTTCGGTGATCCGCGCCTGCACTGCCTGCACGCTGGGATGTCCTTCCCCGAACGTCACCCGCAGCTCGGCGAGGCGGGCTTTGGCCTCGCGCAGATCGGCGCGAGTTTGGGGCTGTTCGCGAGTCAGGCGTTCCAGCTCCGTAATCCGTGCGAGCGCCTGCTGTACGCTGGGATGCTCCTCGCCAAAGTTCACCCGCAGCTCGGCCAGGTGCGCTTTGGCGGCACGCAAGTCCGCGGGCTCGTCGACTACCGGTGGCATGAAGGTGGGAAGCGGGCGATCCGGCATTCCGCCCACGTGTTGCAACACCCAGCGGTTCGGGAATATCGAACAGAATGCAGCGAGCAGGATGAGCCCCGTCAGCACGACTGCACAGGCACGCCACCATGGAGCCCGAGGCGGGAGAACCGCAGTGCCGCCGGGCGCAAGCGATTGGGGAGTCCGCCACAGCTGCTTCAGAGTGTGGCGAATGCCGGCGGTGAGGAGCAGCCCGAAAATGACCATCCGCGCCACGCCGCTTTGCCAGCCAGCGACTCCCAGCCAACCCATGAACAGGCCGCCCGTCCCCTTGGAGAGGAAGGAGAAAGCCAGCGTAAACAGGCAAAAAGCCACCGCCAACCCCAGGACCTTCGGTTTCCAACCGGTGCCCCGAGAAACCTCGGATTCAGGCTGCGCCGCCGGCCGTGGTGTCTCGGAGGCCGGTGTCCCGGTAACGGTCGCCATCTGGGATTTCACCTCGCTGGCATGCTGGTAGCGCCGCGCCGGATCGTTCTCCAGCGCCCGCAGCACGATCTCGTCGAACCGCACGTCCACCTGCACCTTGCGGGAGGGCGGCGAGAATTTTCCGATGGGCAGGTCGCCGGTCAGCATCTCGTAGAAGACCACGCCCAGCGAATAGATGTCCGCCCGGTGATCGACTGAGAGCGGATGCTCCACCTGCTCCGGCGCCATGTAGTGGGGCGTGCCCATCACCTGGCCGTCGAGCGTGAGCCGCTGCTCCTCAGGATCACGCCCCAGAATCTTCGCGAGACCGAAGTCGGCGATCTTCACCCGGCTCTTGCGGTCCACCAACACGTTCTCGGGCTTGATATCCCGGTGCACGACCCCCTCGTCGTGGGCGTATTGCAGCGCGTCACAAATCTGCGGGATGAGCTGCAACGCGACGCGCGGCGACAGCCGTTCGGCCTGTTCGAGCTGGCGGAGATTCGTGCCATCCACGAACTCCATAAGGAAAAAGTGCAGCCCTTCCACCTGCCCGAACTCGTGGACGGCCACGATGTTCGGATGGCTCAGCCGGGCGAGCGCCCGGGCCTCGCGGTTGAAACGCTCGGCGAAGTTGGCCGCATTCGGGCCGCCGGCGGGAAGAACCTTGAGCGCCACCCACCGGTCGAGCACCGGCTGCCGGGCCTTGTACACCGCGCCCATACCACCCGCGCCCAGCAGGCCAAGGATTTCCAACTGCGGGAACAGCCTTGCGATGGTCTCAACCGGCGGCGGTACAAAGCGGGGAGCGTCCGCCGGGCCGCCCGGATCGGTTTGTGCTCCCTGAGCCAGCAAGCAAGCCGGGCACAGGCCGGCCAACGCGCCGGCGGGCAAAGCGCGCCCGCAACTGGGGCATGGCTTCGGTTCGTTCAAGGGAGTGCTCATGGGCTTGTAGTCATTCACTACCAGCCCCAGAAGCATTTTCCGCCGGGCGTTACCAGGATTCGGTGAAATTTTTCATCCACCAGCACTCGGCTGGCTCAAGCCCTGCCACGAAGTCCGCAAGGTTTTGGAGTGCGGCGCTGCTGCGCCGCTTTGGTCGGGGCAGGCGAGTGTAACCGGAGCAGCCGGAGGCCAAGACATCCCCCCGTGCAAAGCGCCGGAGCACCGGCGCACCAAAACGCTCTCCGCTCTCCGCTCTCCGCTTGTCGCTCCCCGCTCCGCGCTTAGTTTATTTTTTCTTCAGCCCCACACTGCTCGCGCGCTTCGCGACCTTCCGGCTCGTAACCACCTTGGAGATCGTGCCGGTGGCGAGATACTTCTGCTTCACCGTGTCGAGGATCGCGTCGCGGTGGTCGTACAGGCGCTTGAGCTTGCGGGGCTTCACGCGCGCCGTGACGTAGGCGGTGAGCAGCGGCAGTGAGATGGTGGTGTCGGTGTAGCACACGACGGAGTCGGGCAGCTTGTCGGGATCGACCTTGCCCCAGCTGACCGCCTCGGCGGGCGTCGCGCCGCTCAGGCCGCCGGTGTCCGGGCGCGCGTCGGTGCACTGCAAGAAGTAATCGTGGCCCTTTTCCTGGATGCCCATGACCTCCTGGATCTGCGGCTCGGTCTGGAGCATGAAATTCTTCGGGCTGCCGCCCCCGAGGATGAACACGCTGCTCGTGTGACCCGTGCTCTTGGCGTGATAGACGATGCCGGCGGTCTGGTTCACGTCGCGGTTCACGTCGGGCAGGAGCAACGAGCCGCGCATCGCCATCGCGGCGACGTTCATGCCGATGGAGCTGTCGCCCGGGCTGCTGGTGAAGATGGGGATGCCGCACTCGTAGGCGGTCGCGAGCACGGAGCTGTCCTTGATCCCGAGCTTCTTCTGCCGCGCGGCGACGTACTTGCCAAGGAGGTAATGGAACTCGTCGGTGCCCATCGTCCGCTGAAATTCAGGTCCCTGGATGACCTCGCGGACGAAGGCGTCGGTGTCGAGCAGGACGTTGTAGTCGAACAGCACGTCGTAGATCCGGATGACGCCCTCGCCGTGCAGTTCCACGTCGTCGAGGAACGGCGTGCCGCTGTGGAGCTGCATATCCAGGCCGAAGTGCAGATCGTGATAAAGGTTCGCGCCGGTGGAGATGATCCAGTCCACATAGCCGCCCTTCATCAGCGGAATGAGGCAGCTCTTGCCAAGGCCCGCCGGGGTGAGGGCACCGGTGAGGCTCATGCCGATGAAACCGTCGTCCGGCAGCATCTTCTTCGCGAGCAGCTGCGCGGCCTCGCGCAGGCGCCCGCCGTTGTAGGCGAGCATGGACTGGTCGATCAGGTCGGCGGCGGAAATATCTTTGCCGACACCAAAAGGGTTGAGGCGCGGGTAGGCGGCGAACTTCTTCGAAATCTTGGAGGCAGACGGTTTGCTCATGCGCCGCGGAGGATGCTTACCCGTGCCGGAAAGGCAAATGGCGGAATCGTTCCGGTGCGGCGCCGCTGTGTCCACTTGGTGATGGGCCTCGGCTGCCGCTCGTCGGTAGGAAGTGCCGTAAGGCGTACAGGTTCAAGTCCTGCCGTGCGCCAATCTATCCGAAGCGTCAGCTTTGCCCTGCCAAGTAGGACGGAGCCTCTCGCCCGTCTTCTGATCTTTTCCCCCGTTCTGTTTCCGGATGCTCAACAAACACGAATATGGAAAACGGGCGGGCCGCCCGTCCTACGCCGCCTGCCCCGCCGCATGTCCGCTCGCCCAGGCCCATTGGAAATTGTAGCCGCCCAGCCAGCCCGTCACGTCCACGACCTCGCCGATGAAAAACAGTCCGGGCACGGCGCGGCACTCCATCGTCTTCGAAGAGAGTTCACCGGTGTCCACGCCGCCCACCGTGACCTCGGCCTTGGGATAGCCCTCGTCGCCGGCCGGCCGGACTTCCCAGGCGTTCAGCGAACGCGCGAGCGCCTCCAGCTCCCGCTGCGGCAGCTGCGCGATCGGCCGCGTGGGCGCATGCTGGGCCAGCCAGGCCTGAACGAAGCGCTCGGGCAGCACCGTCCGTAAGGCAGTCTTCACCTCGCGGCCACCGGTCCGGTTCGCGGCGAAGAGGTCGAGGGCAGAAACTTCCGGCAGCAGGTTCAGCCGGACGGCTTCGCCCGCGCGCCAGTGGCTGGAAATCTGGAGAATGGCCGGCCCGCTGAGACCGCGATGGGTGAAGAGCAGATTCTCGCGGAAGGTCGGCGCCTCGGGTCCGGCACTGGCGACGCAATCGAGGGAAAGGCCGCTCAGCTCGGCAAAGCGGTCGCGCTCCGCCGGTCCCCAGGTGAACGGCACCAGCCCAGGACGCGGCGTGACGAGCTTCACGCCAAACTGCTTCGTCAGTTCGTAGCCGAAGGGCGTCGCGCCCAGCTTGGGAAACGAAAGCGCGCCCGTGGCAATGACGAGCGACGCAGCGGTGAAGGAACTGAGGGAGGTCGCGACCTCCCATCCTTGGGACGCCGCCGAATCCTTGCGCTGCACGGTGGTGACGCGGCAGTTCACCCGCACATCCACGCCCGCATCCGCGCACTCGTCCTCCAGCAGCTGCAGGATCTGCTTGGAGCTCTGGTCACAGAAGAGCTGGCCGAGCTTCTTCTCGTGCCACGCGATGCCATGCCGCTCGACCAGCCCGAGAAAATCCTGCGGCGTGTAGCGGGCGAGCGCCGACTTCATGAAGTGCGGGCTGCCGCTGGTGACGTAGTTGGCAGCGGTCGCGCCGAGATTGGTGAAGTTGCAGCGGCCACCGCCGGAGATGAGGATCTTGTTCCCGCAACGCGCGTTGTGCTCCAGCAGCAGCACCCGGCGTCCGCGCAGCCCGGCCGTGCGGGCGCAAAACAGCCCCGCCGCCCCGCCGCCAATGACGATGACATCAAACTCCACGCCGGACGGTTACGACTCCCCGTCACGGGGGCCAGCCCAGAGTGGCGCCCGATGCTGCGGGCCTGCATCCCTGCTCGTAGCAGCCGACGTGAGGAGGCTCCAATTTCCGGTTCAGATGGAGCCTCGTCACCTCGGCTGCTACCCTGGCCTGTCAAAACGCCAGCCCTCCGGCTGCGCTCCGCTCGGAATCTATCGTGAACAGCAAAGCGAAGCCCTCAGAGCCGCGCCTTGATGGCGCGGATGCCGGAGCCGAGCACCGGCACATGCTCGAACAGTCCCGTGGTGCTGTCCCAGTAATCCTGATGCAGGATCACCCGGCCCTGCTCGTCGAAGCGGATGTGCGTAATGCCGATGGTCCGGATCGTCTCCCCCTTCCGGATCTTCTTCATCTTCACGTCCATCACCCAGCGGAAGTAATAGAAGCCGCCCGACTCGACCACATCCTCGAATTGCACGGTGACGCTTTCGGAACTCTTCATCGTCTCGAGGAAGTAGTTCTCGATGGCAGGCTCACCGCGCGAGGTCTTGAGCGTGTCGTTGAGGTAGGCGTCGGGAGCATAGACGAGCCGTGTCTTTGCGCGGATCGATTCCTCGGTCATCACACCAAGGAAATCCTTGAAGCGGGCAATCGCCGCCCGCTCGGCCTCGCTGCCCTGGGCGACCGTGGGCCGGGCGGCAACCCGAGCCAGCTCCGCGCGGTAATCTTTCGCCGAGTCCATAGTGCGCGGCGTGGTCTTGCAGGCGGTAAGCGCCAGCAGCGGAAGCAGGAGCCAGAGAAATCGCATGGCGGCACACTGACGCGACGCCATGAGTCCGCAACTGGCTTAACAGCCCGCGTGCTCAGCGCGTGGCGACCTGCTTCGCCGGGCTCAAGCTGATTGGCAGCATGACCACCGAGACCTTGCCGGACACCGGGTCGAACACGCGGATGAGGCCGTCGAAACCGCCGGTGATGAGACGCTTGCCATCGGGGGTGAACGCGAGCGCGAAGACCGCGCCTTCGTGACCGCTGAGTGTCGCGGCCCGCGCACCGTCCGCCGTCTTGTACACGCGCACCTCGCCGCCGACGCCGCCGGCCGCGAGCAGCGTGCCGTCCGGACTGAAGGCCACAGCCTGCACCGGACCGGGCTGCCGCTCAAACTCGCGCACAAGGTTCACGTCGTTGTTGCCCGCGGTGCGCTCCTGGTTCTCCTTCATCTTATAAACCCGCAGGCCGCCTTCGGCTCCGCCGTAGGCCGCCCACTCCTCCTTCGGATGCCGTGCCAAACTGAGCACCGGTTCCAGCAGCTTGTTGATGTCGTCGATGAACTGGCCGCTCCCGGCATCGATCAGCTTCACCGCCCGGTCGCGGCTGCCACTGAGCAGACGTTTGCCATCCGTTGCCCACACGGTGCGGAAGACCCAGTCGCTATGGTTGTCGAACTTCATCTGCTCCTTGCCGTCCATTGCACCGATGATACGGACGCTCTTGTCCGCACCACCGAAGGCGAGGCGGGTCGCATCGGGCGACCACGAGACACCGAAGAGCGAATCGCTACCGAGCTTCCACGAGCCGGTCTCCTTGGCCCCGGCCACATCCCAGATCTGCACCTCGCCGAACCGCGCCGGCGCGCCCGCCCCGACAGCAAGCCGTTTCGAATCCGGCGTGAACTCGAGCGACTCGATACGCGGAGATTCCCCGAGCAGCCGGGCCTTGAGCGTCAGGGACGGGGCGTCGAACAGAAACACCTCGTGATAGCCCGAAACGGCGAGCCATTGGCCATCGGGCGAAACCGCCAGTGATGTGATGACCGGCGCGGCGGTGTACGTCGGCGGCTCCTTGAGCTTCGTCGAGTAGGCGTCGGCAGGCGTGTCGTCGTGCGCGCCTTGCTGGATCCAGCGCGTGATCAGAGCGACCTCGGCGGCGCTGAGGGCGTCGCCTTCTTTCGGCATGTCGGGCTCCTTGCCTCCAATTTGGGCCAGCAGCAGCGACTTCGTCGGGTCACCGGCCACGAAGCTCGGCCCGTGTTTGCCAGGCTTGAGGAAGCCGAGGTAGGTCGAAGTGTCCACCTCACCCTTGAGCTTGTTCGGATTGTGGCAGCCGTTGCACGAGCGCTTGAAGATGGGCGTCACGTCCTTGAACCAGGAGACGGGCGCTTCGGCCCCAAGCGTGGTCACGGTGAGCCACGCGGCCAGGCCCGTGGCAAGCGGCAGGAATCGGGAGGAGCGAATCATGGTGCGAATCAAAAATGGTTTCATTTGGCGGCCGGCGTGACAGCCGCCGGCGCCGCTGCGGGTGCGGGCGCAATCGCCGCCGTTTCCTTTTCCGGCGCGGCGATCACCAGCGTCACCGGCTGGGTTTTCTGCCGCCAGATGCGGTCGTTGTAGGTGGCCGTGCCCACGAGGTTGAACGTGAACTCCTTGCCCGCCTCGGCCTGGTCGCTGACGACCAAACGGATGGCGGCCTCGTTCTTGTCCGCTGCGATGTTGGCCACCGTGGCGGCCACGCCCGCCGGAAGGCCATCGAGCGCGAGGGCGATCTCACCGCTCAGACCGCGCCGATCCACCTTCACGACAAACTCGGTGGCGTTGGCGGCCGAAGTGGAGTTCGTCGGCAGCGCGACGGCGGAAAGTTTGAAGGTGTCGGTCCGAAAAAAGGACGAACCCGGCAGCATCGCGGTGAGGAACATCGCGATCGGCTGCACCGTAAGTGTCACCGGCGAGGAAGCGTACTGCACGACCGTGCCGCCATCCGCCGCCACCTCGGCACGGACCATCACGGGACGTGCTCCGACCTCGGCGTTATAAGCGGCGCTGAGGGCAAGTTTGCCCCGGGACTGGTCCGCCGGAATCGTCAGCGCCGGGATGTCCACCCCGTTGGGACCTTCCCCGAGCACCTTGATCTCACCCGTGAAGCCGTCGCGCCGGGTCACACTGACTTCCAGCGAAGTTCCGGCATTCTGCTCGGTCAGGACGGACATCGGCGCCACCTCCAGCGTGAACGGCGTCGCGGGCAGCACGGTAAGCCAGCCCTGCTCGGCGAACTGCGCCGGATGCATCAGCGCCTTGCCGCCCCGTTCGCCGGCCGCGGAGAGTTTCAGCGGAAAGTTCCCCACCGGCGCGTCCGCCGTGGCGTTGAGAATCAGCCAGCCGTAATTGGGCGAACTGCCAATCACCAACGCCGAGGCGGTCACTCCGGCAGGCAAACCATCGCCCACAAGCCGCACGAGCCCGTCGAAACCGTTGCGACGGTCCACTTCGCAGCGCACGGCGGTGCTGCCGCCCCGGTTCACGCGGAAGCGCCCGCCCGGAACGCGCGCGGTGAAATCCGGCGTACCATTGGGCGGCCGGATGCTCATACGGTAGCCGAAGCGTTCGCCGCCGCGATCCGTCAGGTCCCGCAGCGCGACGAGGTATTCCGTGTCCTTCTTCGCATCGAATTCGAGCCGCGCATCCAGACCGTTGGCATCGTCGTTGCGCTGCATCACGACCCCGTTGGTGTCCATGAGGGTGAGCAAGGCATCCAGGGGCGAGCCGAACTGCCGGGCCCGGACCTCGATCACCAGGCGTTGGTCCGCCACGGACTTGAGGCGGAACACGTCCGAATCCTTCGCCTCGCCGATGCGGCCGTTGATGACGACCGGGGCGGTGACGGCGTTGGCCTTGTCGTTCGCATTGTTCGGCTCGGTCTCCATGACCTCCGGCAGATCACCCGCCTCGAACGGCTGCGGATTGGAAAACCCGCGCGACGTGCGCGCCCGGATATCCTGTCGGCCTATGGGCGCATTACCCGCGACCTGAACGGTCAGTTTGTCGGCACCTTCGAGGTTGCGGCCCTGGAGCTGCAGCTCGACCGACGTCCCGCGCTTGCCGCCGAAGGGAAACAGGAAATCCAGATACGGCAAGACACCCGCCACAATGCGGTAGCGGTAGTCACCACCGCCCTGGAAACGCAGGTCGGTAACCTTCGCCGTGTAATCCCCATCGGCGGTGGGCGTGAATTCGAGGAAGGGATCCAGCCCGTTGGCATCTTCGCTGCGGGCGATTTCCTTGCCGGTCGCATCCAGCAGAACCAGCGTCGGATCGAGTGGTGAACCGAAGCGGTTGGCCTGCACGTCGAAGATCAGCTTCTCACCCGCGCGGGCCTTGAAACGGAAATAATCGGCCTCGGTGCTGCCACCGATGATGCCCGACACCGCCGCCGGCAGCGTGATCCACGGGGCGTCGGTCGGATGGTTGTTCCCCTTAGGTTCCAACAGCTCGGGCAAATCGCTGACATTGACGGCCAGCGGATTCGACACGCCATTCGGTCCCGCGACGCGCACTTCATGACCGCCCAGTGGGGCGTCACCGGCCACGATGACCTGGAACGTGAGCGACTTGCCGGTGTCGGCCTGACCGACCGTGATGCCGCCGGCGGAAGCCTCCAGCGTCACCCCGTGCGCCGCGCCCACCGCAAAATTTCCCGCCAGACCGTTGCCCGTGAATAGCACGGCGTTGACGCCTCCGAACGCCTCGCCGTTGACCGTCACCTCATTCGTGGTGCCGCGCTGAAACCACGTCGCCGAAAGCGAGTCGAGTTTCGGCACAGCCTGGGCGGAGGCTGCGAGTAATGCCAGAGGAGCCAGCAGCGTGCCGAGAAACGTTCGCACGTTCGGTAAGCGTCGTCGCATCACGGGGAAAATCAGCTGAACAGCCCCAGCACCGGTTCGGCCTGCACGAGTTCGCGCGGCTGGTTGAGGTGGTTCATCACCATCGTGTGCGGGTCAATGCCGAGGGCATGGTAGATCGTCGCGACGATCTGCGTCGGGTGGACGGCATTTTCCGCCGGGCTGCTCGCGGTCGCGTCGGACTTGCCGTAGAGCGCGCCCCGGCTGACGCCGGCACCGGCGACGAAGGCGGTGTAGCAATACGGCCAGTGGTCGCGGCCATCGGGTGAATTGGAGTTGCCGCTCGTGCTCACACCGAGGCGCGGGCTGCGGCCGAACTCACCGAGGGCCACCACGAGCGTCTCCTTCAGCAGACCACGCTGTTCCATGTCCTCGATCAGCGCGCTCAGGCCGGAGTCGAGCTTCGGGCAGTGCAGGTTGCGGAGGGGGCCAAAGTTCGCGGCGTGTGTGTCCCAGGCGTCCACGTTGGGATCGCCGTTTGCGACGGCGGGCCAGTTCATCTGCACCACACGGGTGCCGGCCTCGATGAGGCGGCGGGCGAGGAGGCAGCCCTGGCCAAAGGTATGGCGGCCGTAGGTGTCGCGGAGCTTGTCGGGCTCCTTGGCGAGATCAAAAGCATCGCGCGCCCGTCCGCTGCTCACGAGGTCGAAGGCCTTATGGTAGTAGCTGTCGAGCGCATACTTGCCGACCGCCTTCTCCATGTCGGGCATCGCGTCGTTGACGGTCTTGAGGAGCGTCTCGCGGCGGTTGAGTCGTTCCTTGCTGACCTCTTTGCGCAACGTCAGGTCGGCGAGGTTAATCTCCTTCGCTGGGTCCTGGTAGAAGTAGTAGGGATCGTAGGCCGCGCCGAGGAAGCCCGCAGTGCCGCCCTTGCCGATCACGTTCGACTCCTGCAACGGGCGCGGGAGCATCACGAAAGGCAGCATCGGCACCTCGGGCGGACGCAGCCGCGAAATCTGCGAGCCGAGGTGCGGGAAGTCGTTCGGCGCGGGCGGTTCGAGCTGGCCGGAGGGCGACACGCGATCCGGCGTGTAGCCGGTCATGATCTGGTAGATGGCGGCGGTGTGGTTGAAGAGGCCGACCGGCGTATAGCTCATCGAGCGGATGAGCGTGGCCTTGTCCATCTGCTGCGCGAGCTTGGGCATGACCTCGCTGAGGAAGATGCCGGGCACCTTCGAGCGGATGGGCTTGAAGTCACCGCGCACATTCGACGGCGCGTCCGGCTTCGGGTCCCAGATGTCGATGTGACTGGGCCCGCCCTGGAGGTAGATGATGATGACGGACTTCGCCCTGCCCCAGCCGTTCTTGGCCATGCCGGCGGCCGGCCCGACACCGGGTGCCTGCTGGGCCTGCAGCCGCAGGATGTCCGCGAGGCTGACGCCAACGATGCCCGCGCCGCCAAGGCGGAGGAATTCACGACGGCTGAAACCGTCACAGGTCGCGCCAGATTGGCCGGGGATGGAGATCATGGAATGGTCTTAGATGTTTAATTGCCGAATGGAATTCACCGCCATGTCAGTTGTCATCACGGTCCGAAAGCCAGCTCCAACAACGTTGGCGAAAGAAAATAACCGGCTCGGACCAGAGTGTCGGCCTCGGCCTTTGCCGAAGGAATCAGGCCGGCCTGCTCGGCTCGGACCAGCAGGCCGACTGTGCCGATGATCGGCAGCCGCAAACGCAGCGCCTCACGACGGGCCAGAGCCTCATCCACGAGCAATCGCCCTTCCCGCCATTCAAACGCCAGCTGCATGGCTTCAATTTCGCCCGGTCCCAACCCACGATGAACCGCCTCGGTCAGTGGTGCCGTGGGCGACAAGACCTCAATCCATGTCGCCTGGCTCACGGCCAGGGCATCCGCTAGACCAGGCTTTTCAGAAGTAACTTCCCGCCAGACTGCCGGCGGCACAATCAGTCGCGTTGCCAGCTGCCTCAGGACGTCCAGCCGTCCCAGCTTGGCGAACGCGATAAGCGGCCCGCTATCAGCGACGAACAGCGACTCCCTCATGGGCATACTCCAGTTCGCGACGGATCTCGTCCTCGTCCCAGTTCACGACCGGCACCTTGCGACGGCCCAGCTCCTCGATGAAATCCCACTTGCCCATGCCGGCCATCTGCGCGCCTCGGCCAGAGGAAACCCGGCCCTCCTCAAAGAGCCGCACCGCGAGCGTGACCCGTAAATCAGCGGTCAGCTCGGCCTCCGTCTTGAAACCGAGGAAGCCACTGGCCATCACGGGCACCTCGACGGGCACTGACAGGGTCGTTGTCATGGCTGTAAGCTAGCGGAGCCGTTCCACGACTCCAATCTGCATTCCTCAGCCGCAGTCGCGCGGCCTAGCCGCAGGAATTCACGACGACTGAAACCGTCACACGTGGCGCCAGATTGGCCGGGAATGGAGACCATAAATTAATGGGAGTTAAGATCTCGACGATTTTCCTTGGCCCGTTGCCGAAACCGTTCGATGGCAATCTGTAATAGAAAAGCGGCGAGCCCTCCATTAATCAAAGAAATGGCCACCAAGAAGCCAAAGAAACCTAAAAAGAGTAAACCTGTAAATATGGCCGGCGGCCATCCGCTGGCAACTTCGCTCCAGTAAGATGCAGTAAATATTGGGGCGAAAAAATGCCACAATGGCAGGCGCGTCTCAGCGGTCTGGCGCCAAGGAAAGGGAACAAACAGCATTGAAATGAAGGTAATCAGGGAACAAAGCAGCCAAGGCTTTATCCTGAGTCCTAAGTTTCTGAGCCAATTCATGGATGCGCCGCTCACCGGTTGAACAAAAACGCCGGGCTGTTCAGCAGCGCCCACGCCAGATCCTGCGCGCCTTCGAGGCGCTTGTCGCCTTCGCCGAGGTTGATGCCGGTGATTTCCTTCTCGGTGGGCGGGCGGTTCAGGCAGCTCAGGTAAACCTCCTCGACGACCTTGCGGTCGTCCTTCTCGGTCGCGACCAGTTTGGCGAAGCGGCTGTCGGCGCTGCCCACGCATTCGCCGAGCGTCGGGCCGTTGATGAGGCTGAGCGCGTGCGAGAGCGTCACGTTGCTGCTGCGTTCGCATTCGCAGGCGCTCTGCCGCTTGGGCCGGCCGAAGAGCGTCAGGAAATCGTTGCCACCGACCATGCCATCCGGCACTTCGACTGCGCGAAGGCCGGCGGGCAGATCCTTGAACTGCGAGCGGTGTCCGGTTGCGATCGAGACGGCATCCAGCATCTGCTCCGCGCTCAGGCGGCGCGGGATGGCGTGGGAAAAGTTCATTGTGTCGTCCTCGTTCCACTTGTTGCGCTCGATGCTGAGCTGGTAGGCGCGGGACTGGCAGAGCGTCCGCAACAGGTGCCGCACGTCGTGACCGCTCTTCACAAAATCCTCGGTCAGGGCGTCGAGCAGCGCGGGGTTGCTGGGCGGGTTGCCCGCGCGGATGTCGTCCACCGGGTCAATGATCCCGCGCCCGAAGAAGTAGCTCCAGAAGCGGTTCACCGTGGACTTGGCGAAGTAGGGATTACCGGGAGAAGTCATCCACTCGGCAAAGGCGACGCGGCGATCCTCGCCGGCGGCGATGTCCCGAGACTGGCCGTAGGGCACGTGCGGGGCCATCACCTTGTCATTCTTCGGGTGCTTCACCTCGCCGCCGTTGTAGTTCTGATAGACGATGTCCTCTGAAACCTGTTCCGAGGCGTAGGTCTCGGTACCGCGGATGAGCGTATCGCGGCCCAGCGTGCCGCGCTTGAAAGCGACCTGCGCGAAGAACGCGCCGAACTCGTAGTACTGGTTCTGCGTCCAGCGCTCGAACGGATGGTCGTGGCACTTGTTGCAGTTGAAGCGCACGCCCAAAAACGTCTGCGAGACGTCCTCGGTCATCTTGCCCGGATCACGGAGCGCGCGCAGGTAATTGCCGGCGGGATTCTCGAAGGTGCTGCCCTTCGCGAGGATCAGGTCGCGCGCAAACTGGTCATAGGGACGGTTCTTGGCGAACTGCTCCTGAATCCAGGTGCGGAAGACCCACACGCCCTTCTTGCCCAGGTTTTCCGAATTGCACTGGAGGAGGTCGGCGAATTTGTTGGCCCAATATTCGGCGTAAGCCGGCGAGCCGATCAGTTCGTCAATCAGGGCATCCCGTTTCGCCTTGGTCGCGGTGGCGTCGGCGAGGAAGGCGCGGACCTTTTCCGAGGTGGGTGGCTGGCCGGTCAAATCAAGGTACACGCGACGGACGAACTCCGCATCGGTGCAGAGGCCGCTCGGATTGATTTTCATCCGCTGGAGCTTCACGTTGACGTGCTGGTCCACGAAGTTGTTCTCCGGCATCGCGGCGAACTGGTAGCCCGTGCGGTCGCCCATCACGACCACCTCGCGCGCGGCATAGATGCCCTCGTAGCGGACCAACACCGCCATCTCGCCCCGGCGCAGCGCGGTGAGGGAGCTGCCCTTCACGAGCGCGACCTCCTCGTTGTTGCTGGAGAGAATCGCCTCGCGGGTCACGTCGCGCGTCGAGCCATCCGGATAGCTGGCGAGCACGAGGAACTGCTGCTGCCGGCCGGCCAGGTCGATTTCCACCGTGGCGGGCAGGATCGTGATGTTCGTGGCGCGAGCCTTGGCGACATCCTCAAACCTTGCGCCCTCGGCGATCCATTGCCGAAGCAGCGTGTGATAGCGGGAACCGGGCTTGATCGCCTGCCGGCCCTCGTGCGGCACCTCGCCGAGCGGCTTCTGGAGCATCAGCGAGTCGTCCACTTTCACGCGGTTGAAGCGGCGTCCGCTCAGGTCGTTGATGAGCGCCTGGTAATCGTACTCCGGATCGTAGCCGCGTAGGGACAGCTTGAAGCCGTTCTTGCCCTTGGCCGAACCATGGCAGGTGCCCTGGTTGCAACCCGTGCGCGCCAGGATCGGCTGGATTTCCCGGACGAAGCCGACCGGCTGCTCGGTCACACTGGCCACCTTCACCGGCAGCTTCGCGGAACGGCCCGCCGCGCTGACGGTAACCGTCGAAGCGCCCACAGCCTTCGCGGCAACGTACCCTTCGGCATCCACAATCACGCCGGCAGAGTCGGGCGTGAGATGGGCCTCGGCGGTCAGGTCGATGACGCCACCGTCGGTCCGTTCGCCCAGCACGAGGACCTTCCGGGCGTCACGCAGGTCGTCCAGCGTGAGCGTGGCCGGTTCGAGGCGGAGCGCCTTGATCGCCGGCAACGGCGGCTTCGCGGGAATGACCTTGTCGGACGCCTTGTCCGCCGCCACGAGGGGAAGCGCGAGGGCGACCAGCAGAGCCAGGCCGGTGGGGCGAAATGGGCGGGCGATTCGCATGACGTCACGGGTATTCAATTGGAGGCTAAGCAGCCGACTGCCATGCCTCAAGCCACATTCACGATTTGTTGGGGGATAATCGAGGGGGCAGTCTGGACGCCAAAAAGGGATGAAGCAGCGCGCCTGTTGCGCTTTACCACACAACGCGTCCTGTCATGCTGCGCCGTGGCTGAAACTGGTTCGCCGGGCCACACTGCGCCATGAATTTGCCAACTTTCAAATATCATCCTGACCCGATTGCGACCGGAAGCATCAAGCCTTCGGATGACAAGTGTGAGTGCTGCGGTCAGCAGCGTGGCTACATCTACACTGGCCCGGTTTATTGCGTCGAGGAGCTGTCGGAGTGCATTTGCCCGTGGTGCATCGCAGACGGTTCGGCGCACACCAAGTTCGACGCTGAGTTCACGGACTCGGCAGGCGTCGGCAGTTACGACAAGACCCGGCAGGTTTCTCCAGCAGTGGTCGAGGAGGTCGCTTTTCGGACGCCAGGCTTTTCCGGCTGGCAACAGGAGCGCTGGCTTGTGTGCTGTCATGACGCGGCTGCATACGTCGGACGTGCGGGTCACGCCGAGCTTCAGTCACGCTTTTCCGACGCCCTCGAGTCCATTCGCAGCGACAGCAAGATGGGCGAATATTGGCCGTGGTTCTTCGGGGCATTGAGCAGCGAGGGCAGTCCGACCGCGTACGTCTTTCGTTGCCTGCACTGTGGCACTCATGTTGGTTACACGGATTGCGATTGACCGCACGGTTTAACCATAAGTTGCGGTGACCGATGGCGGCGACTTTTCCATTCGCCTTCGCGCACTGGAACGTCACCATTCCGCCGGTATCTCCGTCATGAAACAGCGCACCTGGAAAATCGCCGGCATCAACTTCGACCACTTCCACATGGGCGACCTGCTCCGCTACACGCACGAGCATCCCCACGCCGAGATTGTCGGCATCAGCGACGAGCAGCCGGCCCGCATGGAGGAGGCCATCCGCAAGGGCCTTGTCACACGTGACCAGGCCTTCACCGACTACCGCGAGTGCCTCGAGAAGAGCAAGCCCGACGTGGTGATCCTCTGCCCCGCCGCTTCGAAGCACGGCGAATGGGTGAAAAAGGTCGCGCCCTACGGCCCGCATCTCCTCGTCGAGAAGCCCTTCGCCGCGTCGCTCAAGGAAGCCGATGCCATGGTCAAGGCGATGGGCAAGGACCAGACCCTGATGATCAACTGGCCGCTCCAGTGGGTCGGCTCACACCGGAAGTCCCACGAACTGGTGTCCAAGGGCGTCATCGGCGATGTGCTCAATGTCTGGCACATCGGCGGCAACCGTGGCCCGCTCTTCCACGGTGCCGACAAGGACGAGAAGACCCGCGAACAGGTCGCGAAGGAGAAGCCGCACTCCTGGTTCTACCAGAAAGCGCAGGGCGGCGGCTCGCTGCTCGACTACCTCGGTTACGGAACCACGCTCGGCACCTGGTATCAGGGCGGACGCCGCCCGATCGAGGTCACGGCTATCGTGGACGAGCCCGCCGGGCTGGAGGTCGACGAACACAGCATCGTGGTCGCCCGCTACGCGCATGGCCTTTCGAAGTTCGAGACGCGCTGGGGCACGTTCACCGACCCGTGGGTCATCCAGCCGCAGCCCAAGTGCGGCTTTGTGATTCTTGGCACCGAGGGCACGGTGAGCAGCTACGACTACGACGACTACGTCACGGTCCAGACCCGCAAGAAGCCCGTGCCGCACCAGCTCCCCGCACCCGCGCCGAAAGCGCCGAACCAGAACCCGGTGCAATACCTCCTGCACTGCTTGAGCAAAGGCGTGCCGCTGGAAGGCCCGGTGAGCCTGCCCATCAGCCGCATCGGCCAGGAGATCGTGGATGCCGCCGTGAAGAGCGCGAAGCTGAAGCGCCCGGTGAAGCTGGCGTAAGTTTTCTCGTCTGCCCGCTACGATGCGGCGCTCGTCGGCTTTGGTGCGATGAAGGTGAAGCCGCCCAGAATGACGAAGTCAGCCGAGTTCAGCGTCAGCAGCGAATTCGCGCCGGCAGTGCGGTAGGTGGCTGCAAGGAGGGTGTCCAGCAACCGCTTCCGCCCGAGCCGGTGTTGCTGCATCCAGTCGAGAAACTGGCGCACTGCCGCGTCATTGGGAAACGCCTGATCCACCTCGCGGGCCGTCCACCATTGCTGCGCCAGACGGATGGCATCGCTCATCTCCAGCGGCCGAGTGAACCGTTTCGGGTCCGTGACCACATGAACGAACTCCGCGAGCACCTGAGGCGCAAGGATGAGCCGATCACCAGCCGCCAGCAGGCGGGCAAGTTGCAACCGAGCGTTTGAATGGTCCGGATGTTCCGCCACTTCGGTGGCAACCAAAAAACCGGTGTCGAGACCATGGGTCACAGCCGGCCTTCAAGCATTTCACCGAGAAGGTTGTCTTCACCGGATGGTGGGAGCATCTGCCCCAGATGAGCCGGCGGGATATCGAGCACGCCATGGCGTCCAGAGGACCGGTTGGCTTCGTCGGGCATTCCGTCACGGCCAAGCTGGCCCGCGAGAAATACGAAGAGTCGCTCCATCTCGTGCTTCGGGAGCGTTCCTGCCGCCCGTTCGATTTCAGCCAGCGAACTCATGGGGAAAGCCTAGACATTGGCGGCGCATCCGACAAGGCGCGAAGGGAGACGCTGGAACCTCCCCGTTTCCGCAGCGTGCAAAAGGTCGCCGTTTTCCCAACTCCCGCACCCCATCATCACTGCCGGCCACACCCCATGATCCGATAGCGCCTCCCCCACCTGGCTAGGCGTTCACAGATCCAGCAGCACCTTCATGCGGACAATTCCGCCGCGATGCGCCTCCAACCGTGATGGAAGACTGCCTGCGCCTGCTCCAGGATCACGCCCTCGAAGGTTTCGAGAAAGTAATCCAGCGAAAGGCCATCCGCGAGGTAGTCGAAGAGTGTCTTCACCGGCAGTCGGGTACCGCGAAAGACCGGCGTGCCGCCCAAAATGCCGGGATTCGACACGACCACTCCGTTTGCCGCATTGGCCTGAAGATCGTCGATTCCGCCGTGAAGAGCGCGAAGCTGAGCTAGCGGTGGCTGGGCTGGTAAAAGCGAGGGATGCCGGCCACCTATCGCCTCCCTTGCCCGACTATTCGTAAGCGACTCGCGAGAAGACTGCGGTCCGGGCGGGCGTAAGCGGGAGTTCCAGCCGGATGCGGACCGAGACCATATCCTCAACGGCACTGGGCTGCTCGGAGACTTCCGTGATCGGAAAGCGCGAGGTCCCGGCCAGGCGCCAGGAGCCGGGTTCAAGGTCGTTCGCGAAAAGCAGGCTGTAATTCAGTCCGGTCGACGCGGAGTCATTTCGGCGAAGGTAGGTGATCTCGAGCCGGGCCGAGTCGCCCACACCAGTCACCCGTTCCTGGACCTGTAGCGCGTTCAATTCTGCGGGAGTCTCGATATGGCCGGGGTTGCCGCCGGTGGCGAACTCCAGCCAGTTGCTCCGACCATCATGGTCCGCATCATCATCGGGACCGCTCACTTCGGCCGGAATGCCGGCAAAATCGCTGAGCCAGGCATCAAAGGGTGTCAGCTCGACGGTGGCGTAAAGCTCGGGCGAACAGAGGAACGAAGGATCATCCACCGCGAAATTCAGCCCCTGGACGGCCAGCACGTTCTCACCCTTCCGCAGCAGGCTTCGCTGTGCGGTCAGATCAAACACCGAAACGGCGAGGGCCTGCGCGGCGCTGCGCTGGCCGGTGGCCCCGGCATTGTAAGCCAGATCGCCCTCGGGCGCGTTGGCGCGGGTAACCGGCACGCCGTTGAGGTACGCCACAAAGCCGTCCTCAAACTTCATTCGCAATTCGAGGCTCTGCACCTGCCCCGGCAAAAACGCAAAGTTGAACGGAATCCGAAGCAGCGCGGTTCGATTCAGGTTCTGCATGGCGGAGGTCACGCTGGTGCCGATGAGCGGATCATAGAAACCTTCGATCCGGGTCTCGTAACCGAGTGCGGTCGGCCCGGAGGCCCAAGCCGCGTCATCGAACGAATTCGTGTACCACGGACCCTGCTTGCTCACGGTCTCGGAAGCTGAGGCCGGCACACGCCAGTGCATGGACGCCGGTTGCGCGACGATTGCACGGGGAGCCTGCCGCACGAGCACGGTGACCGTATCCCGGCTGACGAGGCCGTTTTCGGTGTAACTCGCCTCGATGAGATAATTGCCGGGCAGGGCAAACGTCGCGGTGGCCGTGTCCGGGGCCG
Source organism: uncultured Verrucomicrobiota bacterium (assembly GCA_903922605.1). Lineage (GTDB taxonomy): Bacteria > Verrucomicrobiota > Verrucomicrobiia > Limisphaerales > UBA9464 > CAIVQB01. The sequence continues at coordinate 22,474 of CAIXUG010000012.1, read as the reverse complement.
TGCTGGAAAAGACGACTTTTCCGGGCCCCTGCCGCTTTGACCACGTGAGCGTTCCTTTGGCGGACGCACCGGCCGCCGACAGAGTCAGGGGCATTTCCACATCGGTGGTCCGGCCTCCGCCAAGATCGATCGGCACCGACGAGGCGGGAATGGAGGGGATGACATCGGTTGCTCCAATGAGGCCGACCCCGTTGTCCACCAGGCAGAAAAAGATATGCCCGTTGGGCGTGACCTGCAGCGAGCGGGTGAGGATTTGGCCGTTGTTCGCCGCCTCGATATCAAAGGTCGCCGATATGCTTCCCGTGAGCCTGTTAAATCTCCGGATCCGTGGGGGGTAGTAACTACCCGAGGCGCCATAGACAAAATCACCTCCCGAAATGAAGGCGACCGCCACACCATAGGGCGAATCGTAGGGCCAGAACCGGGTCACGTCGGTCAGCAGGCTGATGGCGTTGATCCCATAAACGCCCCCGGCAGTGGTGTAAATGATGCCGTCGGCATCGTTGACTTCGAAATCCTGGTCGTTCTCCTTGCTCGGGCCATAGTTAGCCGAGTGGATCGGCACGCCCCCCGGAACAACTGTGAGTTCAGCGATCGTGGAAGAGCCTCCGGTCGCCCCCATTTCCATGATGAACAGCTTGGTCCCGTCCGCGTTGCCTTTCAGCAACGGGGAAGAATATCCCGACCCCACGCCCACCGAGTTGTCCGAAACCGGATCCACTTTGAAGATGCCACCCTGGCTGGCAACGTAGAGCTGCCCGTCGGCACCGTAAGCGGTGGAGTCCGGGACAATGCCCGTCGAGACCACGTCCCGCGTGGTGAGGTCCGACAGGCGGATGAACTGCAGCTTTCCGCTTGAGGAAAGCGGCACGCAGAGCGTGGTGCCATCCAGCGAGAGGCTCATCAGGGCCCCAACATCAGGCGCCCCTAAAAGTCCGGTGCTGGCCACCACCCCGCCGGTGTCCGTATCGATGCTGAGGAGACGGTCGTGCGTGCGATCAATCACATGCACCAGGTTCCGCTGGGTTTCCGCGATAGATTCCCCGATCATAAACCCCGCCTGACGGAGTGCGCGGGGAGAGTCCGGGGTAATGTCGGCGGGGCTGGCCGTGGCTCCAATACCAATGAGGCTGGCTAGAGTGATTGAGGCGATCCTTGTGCTAAGAAGCATTCGCGCAAGAATGAGAGTCGGTCATCCCAAACCAAGCCAAAATTAGGGATGGTTCGCTCATAGAAACGAGCGCGACGCCTGAAAATCAATGATGCAGTACAAGCCGTATGGGCTACTCGGCCTTTACCTCATTGTAGTTCGCCCCGCTGAAATCCAGCTTGTAGATCATGCCCTCGTAGCCGACGGCGTAGAGGTTGTTCGCCTCGTCAGTGCCGAAGGAGACGAGTCCCTGGGGAATGGTGCCGAGCTGATGGACGGCCTTCAGCACGCCCTTTTCCTGCTTCACGCCGAAGATGCGTTTGGAGGTGTAGTCGCCGCACAGATAAACGCCGTAGAAGGATGATTTCTTGTCACCGCGGTACACGTAGCCGCCGGTGATCGAGTTGCCGTATTTGCGACGGTAGGCGAAGACCGGCCGGGTGAACTTTCGTCCTTCCACTCGGTACTGGTTGGAGAACGGCTCGAAGCCCTCGAACACGCTCCAGCCATAGTTTTCACCGCGGTGGACGATATCAACCTCTTCCACGCGATCCTGCCCGACGTCGGCCAGCCACAGCTCATGGGTCACCGCATCGAAACTGAAGCGCCACGGATTGCGGAAGCCGTAGGCCCAGATTTCCGGCCGCACATCCTCCTGACCACGGAACGGATTGTCGGACGGGATGGCGTAGGCGTTACCGTCGGCCTGGTGGTCCACGTCGATGCGGAGCATCTTGCCGAGCAGCAGCTTCAGGTTCTGGGCATGGCCGTTGGGGTCGTTGTGCGGACCGGTGTCGCCCATGCCGAAGTAGAGATAGCCGTCCGCGCCGAATTCCAACGAGCCGCCGCTGTGGTCCTCAGCGACGCTGTTGATCTTGATCAGGCGGCGGGGCGGCTTGCCGGAATCGCGCATGAAGTCGGCCGAGGCCTCCTTTTCCTCGATGACGGTGGCGACCGTGCCGTCCTCGAAAATCTGGTGCTGGAGGTAATATTTCCGGTTCTGCCGGAACTTCGGGTGGAAAGCCAGTCCAAGCAGGCCGTTCGGGCCGCGCTCGTAAAACACCGGGCCGGTGAGGTCGGAGAAGACGGACTTCTGCTCGCCGTTCGCGGTTTTCTGCATCCGCCAGATGAGACCGGTCTGATGCAGCACCAGAAACACATCGGGCGAACCGGGGACCTGCACCATTTCGGTGAGACCGGCGCGAGCCTTGGTACCAGCCACCGTGAGCGGCTCGGCAAAGAAGGGCGTCGCCACAATGGGTTTGGCCAGCTCGGGGATTTGCGGCGGCATGCCGTGATCGCTCACGAGGGTGTTCGCCGGCTGCTTCAGGGTCGTGAGGTACTCGATGAGGTCGGTGAACTCCGCCAGGGTGAGCCCGTTCTGCAAACCCTCGGGCATGAGCGAGGTGGCGCTGCCCTGCTGCTGCTTGATGTCCGCCTTGGCGATCTTGATCAGCTTGCCCTCCGCATTCATCAGCTGGATGCCATCAGCATTCGACTGCTTGAGCGTGCCCTGAACCTGCTCACCGGCCTTGGTCTCGACGATGACGGTGCCGTAGCCCGGCGCGATGGTCGCCGAGGGCGTCAGCACCGAGTTGACGAGGTCACGCCGGCCATAGGCATCCCCGGCGGCGTACAGATCCGGGCCGGCCTTGGAGGCTTTGCCGTCGGTCGAATGGCATTTCACGCAGGCCAGCTTCTGCTCATCGGAGAAGAGTTTCGCGCCGCGCGCAATGTCGCCCTCATGCGTGAGGGCGTACCGACGGTATTCGTCCAGGCTGGGGACCTTGGCCGTTTGGGCGTGGGCCGGGAGATTCGCGGCGCAGACCAGGGCGAGCGCGAGACAGACGCTATGGTGATTCATGCGGAGGAGATTCAACGGATTTCCTGGCAACCACGCAGCCGCAGTTCCCGGGGACGGGCAAATCTGCGCCGGGACCGAGGCGGAGGACAACGGTATTTCAGCCGCCGCACGACTTACTCCTCACCGTCGAAGTAGTCCACACTCTCGGACCGGATGAGCCGTCGTTCCGGGGAACGCACCAGCCATTTGCCGCTGTCGGGATAATGGCAGGACTCCCCGAGCGGATTGTCGGCCACCACGTAGAGCACGAGATCCGCGGCGCTGTTGTTGGTGATCTGGTGCGGCTCGCCTGGTCGGAAGAGAAACGCGTCCCCCGGCGCAATCGGCGTCGTGCCGTCCTGATGCCGCACCACCCCGGTGCCGGAGATCACGTGATAGAACTCCCATTGGGCGCTGTGCGAATGGTACGGGTAAGGCGTCTGACCGGGTGGGATACGGGTGATCTCAACGTCAAAAGGATGACGCTCATTCAGATCGGTGGAATGCGGCTTGCGACCGAGCGCCTCGGAGACCCCCTTGCTGGCGCCGACAAACTTCCCTTTCGGCGAAGACCACGGGTCTTCGACCAGTTCGTTGGTATTAACCTTGTGCATGATACAGGCTTTCCCTCAGGGGAGCATCAGGTGGGATTCCGTCGGATTGAGGTCAAAGGTGTGGATGGAAACCGAATGCTTCCGCAGCAGTTCGGCGCTTTCTGTCACCGAGCAGTTCCCCAATCGCAGCCACACACAAACTTTGGCGGCGCACCATACAACAGGCTGCGCTGTTGAAAATCGGAGTCCTTGGAAACGATCACAAAGCCGTGTGCCTTTGCGTAATTCCAAACAATCGAATCGTCCGCCTCCTGCAAGCCGACCTCCCGGAGATGGACGCTGCCCGGAAAAAGATCGCGGAGAATATGGGTCAGGCTGGGAGAAAGATTCTGATCAAACAGAAGCCTCATGCGGGCAGTGTCGCCAACCGGCGTTCACGGTCGGCGGCAAAGGCGAAGCAGGCGCGAATGTCCGCTTCGGTAAGGTCGGGAAAATCAGCCATCAGCTCAGCGTGCGTCATGCCCGACGCGAGATACTCCAGTACGTCAGTGACCGTCATGCGTGTGCCACGGATGCACGGCTTGCCACTGCGCTTGCCCGGCTCAATGGTGATGATGTCGTGATAATCCATGTCCGTACCTTATCGCAGCATAGCTCCCCTGACAAACTATCCCCCTCACACATCCGCCAGCCGCCCGGTCGAGTCACCGAAGTGTTCGAGATCCTTCAGCCCCATCCGGTCGGCGAGGCTGAGGAAGAGGTTCGTGGCCGGCTTGGAGCCGTGCTTCACGTAGCGGCCGGTTGTCAGCGTGCCGCCGCCGCCGCCGGCCAGCACGAGCGGCAGGTTCGTGTGCGTATGGCGGTTGGCGTCGGAGTTGCCGCCGCCGTACACGATCATCGAGTTGTGCAGGAGCGACTGGCCGTCCACATCCTTCGTGGACGACAGCTTATCGATGAACATCGCGAACTGCTTCGCGTACCACAGGTCGATCTCGGCGACCTTCTTGATCTTCTCCTCGCTGTTGAAATGGTGCGACAGGTCGTGATGGCCCTCGGGAATGCCGATGTCGGCGAAGGAGCGGTTGCTGCCGTCGTGGGCGAGCAGCATCGTGGCGACGCGGGTCGAATCGGTCTGGAAGGCGAGCACCAGCAGATCGTACATGAGCTGGAGGTGCTGGCCATAATCCGTGGGGATGCCGGGCGGGGTCGCAATGCCGGGATCCTTGGCCGCGCCGAAGTGTTCCGCCTTTTGGATGCGCGTCTCAATCTCGCGGATGCCGGTAAGGTACTGATCGAGCTTGTCCCGGTCGCCCGCGTTGAGACGGCGCTGCATGCCGCGCGCATCTTCCAGGACGAAATCGAGCACGGACCGCTGTTCCTGCTGCCGGCGCTTCAGGCTTTCGGCCCGCTGGCCGGCCTCGCCGCTGCCGAACATCCGCTCGAAGGCCAGGCGGGGATTCGCCTCCGCCGCCACCGGCGTGGTCGGCGAGCTCCACGAGAGATTGTGCTGATACGCGCAGGCGTATCCGGAATCGCAGGCACCGGAGAAGCGGCCCGTATCACCGGTCAGCTCCAAGGAGGCGAAACGCGTCAGGTGGCCGACCTTCTGGGCCATCGCCTGGTCGATGGAAATGCCCGCGTGGATGTCCGTCGCGCTCTTCTTCAGGCGCACGCCGGTGAGGAAGACGCCGTTGCCGCGCGCGTGATCGCCACCGCCATCCACGCCGCCTTCCGCAGACTTGTGGTCCAATTCGCCGAGGATCTGCAGGTGCTGCCGGTACGCCTCCAACGGCTTGAGCGTCGCGCCCAGTTCAAAGGCGCTGCCTTCGCCCTTCGGCCACCAGTTCGGCTGGATGGCCCCATTGGGAAAGAACACAAACGCCGTCCGCAACGGCGCGCCCGTGGCGGTGGTGGCCAACTGGCCCGCCGCACCGGCGGCCAGCAACTGCCCGGCAGGAAACGAAGCAAAGGCCGGCAAGGCGATGCAGGCGCCGAGGCCGCGCAGGAAGTGACGGCGGCTGAAACTGGCGTGACGTTCGGCGGCGAGCTGGCGGAGTGTGTTCATGGCAGGAGGCGGGCATCGGCCCGTTGTTGCACCGGCTTGAGGGGCGAAAGGGTCTGCGCGGGATTGGTGGCGCGGGTCTTTTGGAACGGCGCGGAGGACACGATGCCTGCGAACAGGGCCGAGGGCTTGCCGTCGGCCTGCATAAGTCGGTCGGTGATCTGGTCCACGGTCTCGACGTCGTAGGCCTCGAGCCCGCGACCGAGGGCGTAGGTGAGCATTTTCTCGGTGAGCGTGTGGTAGAAATCGCGCGAATGCTTCGTGGCCAGGATGTGCTTCAGGTCACGGATGTCGGTAAAGCTCTCGCCGCTGATCAGCGTGCCGGTCGCGTCGATCGGTTGGCTGCGCTCCGCGTCACGGAACATGCCCATCGCATTGAAATTCTCCAGCGCCAGCCCGAGCGGGTCCATGCGGTTGTGACACGAGCTGCACAGCGGCTTCTCACGGTGCAGCGCCAGCGTCTCCCGCAGCGAGACCGGATGATCCTTGCCCTTGGCGGCATCCTCCAGCGGAGTGACATCCGGCGGCGGGGGCGGAGGCGGCGTGCCAAGGATGTTGTCGAGGATGAACAGGCCGCGCTTCACCGGTGACGTGCGCGTGGGGTTTGAGGTCACGGCCAGGATGGTGCCCTGCGTCAGGATGCCGCCGCGCGGACTGCCGGCCGGCAGCGTGACGCGTCGCAGGTCGTCGCCCACGACATTGAGATTCGTGAGGCCATAGTGCTTCGCGAGCCGTTCGTTGAGGAAGGTGTAATCACCATCGAGCAGCTCCCGCAGGCTGCGGTTTTCGCGCACGATGTAGTCGAAGGTCTTCTCGGTCTCCAGCCGCATCGCGCGACGCAGGTCGTAGTTGAGTTCCGCCCGGAGCGGCTTGCCGAAGCCGCGGAACAAGGTGGTGCGCAGTTCCTCGAGCTCCTTCTTTTCGTCGGCGGTCAGCGCGTCCTTGCCGTCCGCCTTGTCGCGCAGGGCGCGGAAGCGGGTCCGGCGTTTCTCCTGTTCCGGGTCGGCGGCGGCTTCGCGCGCCAGCACCTGCCGCGCATCGATCGAGAGCGACTCCATATCCCGGGTCTGGAGCCACTGGCCGACGAAGTTGCGGATGAAGCCCTGAAACCGGTCGTCGACCATCATCCGGCGGACCTGCGCGTCGAGGTTCTTGCGCAGGGCCTTTTCGCCCGCGAGCCGGAACAGCTCGGCATCGGGCATGGTGGCCCAGAAGAAATAGGAGAGCCGCGAAGCGAGAGCATACTCATCCACGAGCGGATACGTCTGGCCGGCCACGAGAGGTTCGGCCGATTCCTCACGGAACAGGAACCGGGGCGACGCCAGCACCGCAGTCATGGCCTGACCGATGCCCGCCTCGAAGGTCTTGCCTGGCTGCTGGTAGGTGGCCTCGGCGAGGGCGACGAGCCGGTCGAGCGTCCGGTCGTCCACGGGACGCCGGTAGGCCTTGGTCACGAAGGGCACCAGCAGTTCGCGCGCATATTTGCGGCGGGCGGCGGCACCCTTGGGCGGATCTTTGGGGAAGAAGCGCGCGTAGCCCTCGGGCTTCACCCAGTGCTGCTCGTCCATCGGCCCGCGCAAGGTGACCGAATCGATCCGCATCGTGAGCGAACGCACCTGCTTCTGGTCGGGCGTCAAGGGTTCGACCTCGATCGTCAATTGGTGGTCGCCGGCTTTCCACTCACGCGTGAATTCCAGATGGATCGGGCGGTTGCCTTCGCGGGTGAATTCCTTCTTGAGCAGCTCCTCGCCGTCTGCTTTGAAGGTGAACCGGCATTTGTTGTAGTCGAAGACGTTGTCGACGTAGCGCTCGTTGGCCGCGAAATCCAAAACGAGCTGATAGCGGCCGCTGTTCGTGACCGAAAGGACGTTGGTGACTAGCGCCGGCGCATAATAGGAGAGCGTCAGCGCCTTGCCGGATGTCACGGGCCGATTCGTTGCGCCGGCAGCCGCGGTGGCGTCGGGATGGAAGTCCTTTCCGAGTACCATGCGTTCCGCCGGCACGGCCGGCGTCGCCGGGACGGCTTTCGCGACGATGGTCTGGGCTGCGGCCATATACTTCTCGAGCAGCATGGGCGGCAGGGTCAACACGTCGCCGAGGTTGTCGAAGCCACGCCCCGTGTCGTCGGGCGGAAATTCTGCCTGCGTGTCGAAGTCCACCCCCAGCAGGTCTTTGATCGTGTTGTGATACTCGACACGATTGAGGCGGCGGACGGTGACGTGGCCCGGATCGGGATTCGCGGGGTCGAGGCCGAGCGCGCCAAACTTGACCCATTGCGCCAGTCGCGCCAGTTCCTCGGCAGTAGGCTGCGGCTTCTTGGCCGGCGGCATCATGCCCGCGCGGGTGTTCTTCAGCACCGACAGCCAAAGGTCATGCCGGCCGAGCAGTTCGGAGTCGGACTTGAAGGTGTCGAACGAGACCTTCCCCTTCTCCGCCCCGTCGCCGTGGCAGTCGTAGCAATACTTGGTCAGCAACGGCTGGATGTCCTGGTGGAAATCCGTCGCCGCCCGGTTCTCCGCCGCGAGGCACAGCGGGCCCAGGACCGTAAGTGCCAGCAGACTGGCCCCTGATCGCGTCCATCGCTGAAAAACCTGCTGCATGCCTTGGTATACACTAGATCGCCGAGATCCGTCCTGTCGAATCGCCCAGCCGTTCGATGTTCCGGGCGCCCATCCGGTCCGCCATGCCCAATAACAGATTGCTCATGGGCACGCCACCGAACTTCGCGAAGCGGCCCGGATTCAATCCGCCACCGCCACCGCCCGCGAGGATGATCGGCAGGTTCACGTGGGTGTGCCGGTTGCCGTCGGAATTGCCGCTGCCATAGACGATCATCGAGTTGTGGAGCAGCGACTTGCCGTCCACGTCCTTCGTCTGGTCCAGCTTCCCGAGGAAGCGGGCAAACTGGCGCATGTAGAACAGGTCGATCTGGGCGACCTTGTCGATCATGTCCTGCTTGTTCTGGTGGTGCGTGAGGTAGTGGTGGCCCTCGGCCAGGCCGATCTCGGGGAAGGCACGGTTGCTCCCCTCGTTGGCCATGAGGAACGTGGCGATGCGCGTCGAGTCGGTCTGGAAGGCCAGCACCAGCATGTCGAACATCACCTGCAAATACTCCTCGTAGCCGAGCGGCACCCCGGCGGGCGTGGCGATGGCGGGATCGGGGGCAGCCCCGAATTTCTCCGCTTTCTCCAGGCGCTTCTCGATCTCACGGACGCTGAAGAGGTACTGGTCGAGCTTCTCGCGGTCGCGGTTCGTGAGACGGCCCTGCAGGGTGCGGGCGTCATCCAGCACGAAGTCCATGATGGACCGCTGCTGGGCCTGACGGCGCTTCAGGTTGGCTGCGCGCTCGCCCGGAGCACCACCGCCAAAGAGCCGTTCGAACAGAAGACGCGGATTCGGCTCCGGCGCGACGGGCGTGTTGGGCGAGCGCCAAGCCAGATTGTACTGGTAGGCACAGGAATATCCCGAGTCGCAGTTGCCCGACTTGCGAACCGCATCACAGGTCAGTTCCAGTGAAGGAAAGCGCGTGAGATGCCCAACTTGGGCGGCCATCAGCTGGTCGATCGAAATACCGGCATGGATGTCCGCACCGGCCGTCTTCTTGACGCGGACACCCGTGAGGAAAGTGCCGCTTGCCCGCGCGTGGTCACCGGCTCCATCGGGCCCCGGCGTGGCATTGACATGATCCAGCCCGCCAAGGACTTGAAGCTGGCTCCGGACCCCGGCCAGGGGCTGCATCGTGCTGGCCAGCTCGAAGTCCTTGCCCTCGCCCTTGGGCCACCAGCTGGGCTGAATCGCGCCATTCGGAAAATAGACAAAGGCTGTCCGCAACGGCGCACCTGTGGCCGTGCTGGCCAAAGGACCGTTCGCGGCAGCCTCGGCGGCGAAAAGGCTGGATGGCCCCAGCGATTCAAAGGCCGGCAGGGCCAGGCAGGCACCCAGTCCGCGCAGGAAGCGGCGGCGGTTCAGGCTGGCGAAGCGCTGCGCGGCGGCGTCCGGGTTTGGCGAGGGATTCAGGTTCATGGTTTGGTTTGGATATCCGCCCGTTGCTGGACCAGCCTGATAGGGACAGACCCGCCCAAGGCGTCAGGGTTACGGCTTTTCTGGAAAGGGACCGATTCAATGATGCCCATCAGGATCGAGGAAAAGCGTCCGTTGGTGTCATCCAGACGGCTGACGAGCGTGTCCACCGTCTCGGTGTCGTAGTATTCCAGTCCCCGACCGAGCGCGTAGGTGAGCAGTTTTTCGCTCAGGCAGCGGTAGAAGTCGCGCTTGTGGTTCGCCACGAGGATGCGCTTCACCGTGCGGATGTCGTTAAACTCCTCGCCCGTGATGAGCTTTCCCTTCGCATCAATCGGCTGGCCGCGCTCCTGTTCGCGCCAGATGCCGAGCGCATTGAAGTTCTCCAGCGCCAGCCCAAGGGGGTCCATGCGGTTGTGGCACGAGCTGCACAACGGCTTGCTGCGATGGACCTCCAGAGTCTCGCGCAGGGTGGGCTGCCGGTCGCCAAAACCCTTCTCGGAATCTTCCAGATTGGGAATGTCGGGCGGCGGCGGGGGCGGTGGGATGCCCAGGATGTTATCGAGGACAAAGAGGCCGCGCTTCACGGGTGAGGTGCGCGTGGGATTGGAGGTCACGATCAGCACCGCGCCATCGGTGAGCACGCCACCGCGCGGGCTGTTGGCCGGCAGGGTCACGAGGCGCATCTCGGGCCCGGTGAAGTTCGTGCCGACCACGTTGGTCAGGCCGTAGTGCTTTGCGAGGCGTTCATTGAGAAAGGTGTAATCGCTGTCAATGAGCTCCAGGACACTGTGGTCCTCCTTCACAATGCGGGCGAACGTCATCTCCGTCTCCTGGCGCAGCGCCCGGCGCAGGTCGCGGTCAAGCTCGGGCACGGACTGACGGAACATACGGCGGAACTTCTCCTGAAGCTGGGTGCGCTCCTTTTCCTCCTCGGGCGTCAGGCTGGGCTTGCCGCGCAGCTCCTCGAAGCGTTTGCGCGTGGCCTGCTGTTCCTTTTCATCGCCCCGGTCGCGGGAGGCCACGGCCCGCGCGTTGATGTCGATGCCCTCGACGTCGCGCACCTGGAGCCATTGGCCGACAAAATTTTCCGTCAGCGCCGATGAACGAGGATCGGCCAGCATCCGCTGCACCTGCGCCGTCAGATTCCGGCGGAGTGCATGTTGCTCCGCGAGGCGGTACAGCTCGGCATCCGGCATCGTGGACCACAGGAAATAGGACAGGCGCGATGCCAGCGCATACTCGTCAATGGGCAGCCCCAGCGAAGCCGCCTTCGATCCTTTTGCCAACGGCTCCAATTGTTCCACGCGGAACAAAAACCGGGGTGACGCCAGGATGGGCACCATCGCCTGCGCGACATCATCCTCGAAGCTCTTGCCCGGCTCCCCGTAGCTGGCCTCGGCAATCGCCACGAGGCGGTAAAGGGAGCGCTCATCCACGGGCCGCCGGAAGGCCTTCGTGGCGAAGCGGCCCAGCACCTCACGGGCATATTGCCGGCGGGACGAAGGCTTCTCCGGCACATCTTTGGTGAAGAAGAGGTCGAAGTTTTTCGGGCGGCCCCAGTATTTCCGCTCGGTCGGCCCCTGGACCCGCACCGCCGTGACCTTCAGGTCGAGTGAGTTCTTCTTCTGCGCCACCGGTACCAGCGGTTGCACCTCCAGGCTCAGCCGTCGCTCCCCGGCCGTCCATTTCTGGTCGATCTCTGGATGAAACTTCTTGCCGTTCTGCCACCCAAATTCCTGCTGCCATACTTCCTGGTCATCGACCTTGAGCGCCACCCGGCAGCGGCCCGGATCGAAATCGAACTCGCCCGCCACTTCCAGATCCAGCACGACGCGGTAACTGCCGTCATGAGCGGCCACGTAACGGTTCGTCGTGGTCACCGCGTCATAAAAGGAGATGCGTTCCGCCTTGCGTTTGCCGTCGGCCGTGCGGAAGGCGCTGCCAGGAATCAGCTGCTCCGGCACCACCCGGGCCACACGGGGCACCGCGCCGGCCACGATAGTCTCCGCCGCCTGCATGTACTTTTCGAGCAGCATGGGCGACACCGTGAGCACGTCGCCGATGTTGTCGAAGCCGTAGCCCGTATCATCCGGTGGCAGCTCGTCCTCGACCTTGAACTCAAAGCCCATCAGGTCGCGGATGGTATTGCGGTACTCAGTGCGGTTCAGCCGCCGGACGGTGACGCGGCCCGGATCGGGATTCTGTGGGTCCAAGCCGAACGCGTCGCGCTTGATCCATGCCTCCAGCTTTTGCTGTTCCTCGGCGGTCGGCCTCGGCTTCTTCGCCGGCGGCATCAGCCCGGCGCGGGTGTTCTTCAGGGCGGCGATCCAGAGCTCCCGTTTGCCCAGCAGGGCCTCGTCCGTCTTCAGCTCGTCAAAGGCCACCCCGCCCTTGCGCTCCCCATCCCCGTGGCAGTCATAGCAGTAACGGGTAAGCAACGGCTGGATGTCCCGGTGAAAGTCCGCCGCCGCCCGGCTATCCGCGCCCACCACACGCCAGCCCATCGCCCCCAGGGCAAAGAGGCAGAACCAGACCGGCATTCTTCCGGGAGATCGACGCGTCATCGGCAATATGTGGAACGAAGCGAGCATTGCAGGTTGAGAGGTTCTTGCAACCACGGGAGTTGGGTTTGAATAGGCTTTGGAGATCTCGCCTTCTCATCGACCAATGCCCTTTGGCTTCCCGGATTGATCCTGTAGCAATTCCTGGCCGCCCCCGCCGGCAGCCGGAAGCCTCAACGTTGGAATCTCGCGACCCGCGCTTCCCGGGTAAGCGTCAGGGAGCGGATGCCGGCAACCGCGCGCGCATATTCCTTCGGATACTCCTGGCTCAGTAGGGGGAGCGCCTCGCCGAACCGGGAAAGTTCCCGCAGCGCTTCGGCCTTTTGGAGCCGCTGCCCCGGATCGGCATCGGAAAGCAGGGCCAGCATCGCTTCCAGATTCTGCAGGTGCACCGGAGTGGGGCGCCGGGCTTTCCCCTGTCGGACCGGATCGTTACCCAGCCACCAAAGGCGCGTCCGCAGATAGCGCAGCTTTTCCTCCGTATCGGCCAGGCCTGAGGACAGGGCGGCGAAGAGGTCGTCTTCCGTGGGCTTCGCCGCGAATTTCAAATCCACCCATTCACGCGGCTCGGGCTCTCCTTCGGTAGGGTCGAATTCGCCGATCCGCTCACAAGCATCGGTCCAGAAGAGAACGCCTTCGATGGGGCTTTTCCGCAGCCAGGGTTCGTCGGGCATCATCGGGGCTTCCTGTTTGCCATCGGTCCAGGAAACGGCGCCGAACAGGTTGCCGGAGGCGACGGTGAAGAGCTTCACCGGCAGTTCGCAGCCGGCAGGTTTCATGATGAGGATGGGGCCGGGAGTCATCCGAAAGGATGAATTAGGAAGGATGAATGATGAAAGGCAAGGGCAGGCGACGGGAGGGGCAGTGAGCCAGTGGGTCAGTGTCATTGGATCAGAGAAGTAGGTGAAGTCCGGGGAAGACCTATCCGTCCAAGCACTCTCATCGACATGCGGAATCGGTCGGTTATGCTGACCGCGGTTCCCTTTGGGTCGTGTCCCGTCCGTCTGTGCGGACGGCCATTTGATTATGCGGTTTTTAAAATTCAGGAAAACATCGGCTTTGCTGGCGCGCGCGCTGGCGTTCGCGCTCCCCGCCTTCGCGGCCATCCCGGTCCGGGCGGCGGATGGCCCCTTGCAGGCCTTCGTCGAGAAGAACTGCGTGGACTGCCATGATGCGGAATCGAAGAAAGGCGGGCTGGACCTCACGGCGCTGAAGTTCGACCTCGGTTCTCGGACTAATTTCGCCGCCTGGGTGCTGGTTCACGATCGTGTCAGTGCCGGTGAGATGCCCCCGGCCAAAAAGAAGGTCCGGCCCGAGCCAGCCGAGCTTGCCGCCTTCACCAACCGCCTGGCCGCCACGCTCACCGAGACCGATCTGAAAGCAGTGGCCGGCGAAGGCCGCAGCACGCGGCGGCGGCTGAACCGCTTCGAGTACGAGAACGCCCTGCGCGACCTGCTGCACGCCCCCTGGCTGCAGATCCGTGATTCGCTGCCGGAGGACGGCCTGTCACACCGCTTCAACAAGCTCGGCGACGCGCTCGACGTGTCGTATGTGCAGATGGCGCGGTATCTGGCCGCCGCCGACCACGCCCTGCGTGAGGTGATGGCCCCGCAGGCAGAACGGCCCGCCACGACAACGGTCCGCTACTACACGCGTGACCAGGGGAGCTACACCGGGCCCATGACGTACACGGTGTTCAACACCTCGCCTGAACGGGCCACCTTCCCCGTGCTCGGCTTCATGGCCCAGCCCGACGTGCGCGCCAGCAAGGCCCCGATCAGCGTGGGAAGCACCAACGCCGAGCTGCGCGAACTGGAGGGGGTGGGCGTAGCGGCCGGCAGCTACGAGCCGCTCGAACCGAAGTTCAACAAGTTCCGGGCACCGGTGGCGGGCCATTACCGGCTGCGGTTCAAGGGCTATTCCGTCTGGGTCGGCCCCAGTCCGACGAACAAATGGTACATTCCCGATCTCGACACCATCTCCGCCGGCCGCCGGTCCGAACCGATCACGGTCTATTCCGAGACGCCGCCGCGTCTGCTCCGCAAGCTGGGCAATTTCGACGTGACACCCGTGCCGATGGTGCAGGAACTCGACGCGTGGTTGCTCGCGGGCGAGACCATCCGCGCGGACCCCGCACGGCTGTTCCGCTCCCGGCCGGGTGCCGGACGCTTTCAGAATCCCCTGGCGGAAAAGGACGGCCAGCCCGGCGTGGTCTTCCGCTGGTTGGAAGTGGAAGGGCCGATCTACGACGAATGGCCGACCGCCGGTCACCGCCTGCTGTTCGGCGATCTACCCCTCGTGACCCGTAAGGCGGTGGAGGCAGAGCGTCCCGAGTCCCGGGTCCAAGGTCCAAAGTCGGCAAGCCAGAAGCCTGGGGAGACCAACCAGGCCAAGGCCAGCCGGCGGTTCATTCCCGCCCCCGGCGTGGATGTGATTTCCCAAACGCCGATGGCCGATGCGGAGCGGTTGCTGCGGAACTTCGTCAAGGAGGCCTATCGCCGCCCGGAAGCCGAACCGGAGTACCGCCGCTTCCTCCCCGTCATCGAAGGCGCTTTGAAATCGGGCAGCCCCTTTGCCGACGCCATGATCGCCGGCTACACGGCAGTGCTGTGCTCGCCCGAATTCGTGAACCTGGAAGAAAAGCCCGGACGGCTGGACGACTTTGCGCTGGCAGCGCGCCTGTCGTTCTTCCTGGAGAATTCCTCGCCGGATGCCGAGCTGCGCCGCCTCGCCCATACCGGCGAACTGCACCGCCCCGAGGTCTTGCGCACACAGACCGACCGGCTGCTGGACAACCCGAAATCGCGCCAGTTTGTGGATGCCTTCCTCGATTACTGGATCGACCTCCGGAAGATCGAAGGCACCGCGCCGGATGCCACGCTGTACCCGGACTATTACCTCGACGACTTGCTCACGGAATCCGCCCAGGCGGAGACGCAGCTTTTCTTCGCGGAACTGGTTCACGGCAACCTGCCCGCCCGGAACCTTATCACCAGCGGCTTTGCCATGCTCAACGAACGGCTCGCGGTCCATTACGGCCTGCCGCCGTTTGAGGGTGCCTGCCTGCGCCGGGTGCCGCTACCGCCGGATTGTCCGCGCGGCGGCCTGCTGACCCAAGCGAGCGTGCTGAAGGTCACCGCCAACGGCACCACCACCTCGCCAGTCCTGCGCGGCGCGTGGGTCATGGAGCGCATCCTGGGCCGACCCGTGCCGCCGCCGCCGCCGGGCGTACCGGCCATCGAGCCCGACATCCGTGGGGCCGTGACGCTGCGTCAGCAGTTGGAAAAGCACCGCTCCCAGCAGTCCTGCAATGTCTGCCACTCCAAGATCGATCCGGCGGGATTCGCCCTGGAAAGCTTCGACGTCATGGGCGGGTGGCGGGAGCGCTACCGCGCCGATGGTGAGGGCAAACCCGATCCCGGCATCGGCAAGGGTGGGCAAAAGTTCACCTTCCATTCCGCCCTGCCAGTGGATCCCAGCGGCGAACTGCCGGATGGCCGGAAGTTCACCGACATTCGCGACCTCAAGCGCCTGCTCCTCGATGACGAACAACAAGTGGCGCGCAACCTCGTCCGACAGCTGGCCGTCTATGCCACCGGCGCGCCGATCCGCTTCAGTGACCGGCCGGCGATTGAGGCCATCCTGGCGCGGACCAAGCCCGACCAGTATGGGGTGCGCAGTTTGATTCGGGAGCTGGTCCAGAGCCGGTTGTTCCGGGAGAAGTGATTTCAGTAATCAGTAAAACAGTGATCAGTACTCAGACCAGAATCCGCCAAGAACCGCCGCCTACCCAATGCCTGAAGCCTCCTGCACTGATTACTGAATACTGACCTACTGATTACTTCCCTTTTCCTGAAGACTGCCGATAACTTCATCCCGATCACCATGACAACGCTGCGAACCGCCCCCTCGCCCGCCGCTCCCTTCATCGCGACCCGGCGCGCGCTCTCGCGCCGACGTTTCCTGGTGGGCACCGGCATCGCCCTGTCGCTGCCGTTTCTTGACGCGATGAACCCGGCCTTCGCCGCCGTAACCAAGGCGGCGGTGGCTCAGACGCCCGGCGGCAAGCCGCGCCGGATGTTCGGCATCTGCAACAATCTCGGGCTGCTGCCCGAACAGTTCTTCCCCAAGACGGAGGGGCGCGACTACGCGCTGTCACCCTACCTTGAGCTGCTCAAAGAGCACCGGAACGATTTCACCGTCTTCAGCGGTGTGTCGCATCCCGATGTGGATGGTGGGCATCCGGCGGACAACTGCTTCCTCACGGCCGCACCGCACCCCGGCAGCGGTGGTTTCCGCAACACCATCTCACTCGACCAGTACATTGCCGAGCGTATCGGGCACCTCACCCGTTTCCCGTCGCTCAATCTCGGTGTCAATGTGGACCGCGGCCAGCGCAGCCTCTCGTGGACCGGCTCAGGCGTGCTGATTCCGTGCGAGGAAAAGGCGTCCGACGTCTTCCGCCGGCTCTTCCTCCAGGGCAGTCCGCAGGAGACAGAAAACCAGGTCCGCAAACTGGAGCTAGGCCAGAGCATCCTCGACGCCGTTGCCGGCCAGGCGAACGCGCTGAAGCGCAGCGTGGGCACGCACGACCGTGAACGGCTCGACCAATATTTCACCAGTGTCCGCGAACTCGAGCAGCGGATGCAGATGTCGCGCGAGTGGGAGCGGAAGCCCAAGCCGACCGTCAATGCCAGCGTGCCGCTCGACCCGGCCAGCCCCCGCGAATACATGGAGAAGGTCCGCCTCATGTACGACCTCGCGCGGCTCGCTTTCGAGACCGACTCCACGCGCTCCATCGCGCTGCTGCTCGACAGCGTGAACTCGCCGGTGATCGAGCTGGGTGAGACCAAGCTCTCCGACGCGTACCACAACCTTTCGCACCACGGAAAATCCGAGGCCAAACTCTCCCAGCTGAAGGCCATCGACGAATGGCACATGAAGCTGATCGCCGGCCTCATGACCGGCTTGCGCGACGTGCGCGAGGACGGCGAAACCCTGCTCGACCGGACGATGATCCTCTACGGCTCGAACCTCGGGAACGCGAACACGCACGTGACCACCAACCTCCCGACGTTCTTCGCCGGCGGCGGCTTCAAGCACGGTCAGCACCTCGCCTTCGACCGCGAACGCAACTACCCGCTGCCCAACCTCTTCGTCTCCATGCTGCAACGCATGGGCCTCGAAACCGACAAGTTCGCCTCCGCCACCGGCACGATGCGCGGACTGGAGATGGTATGAGTGATGTTTAGCTTTAGGAGGGCAAAAGATATCTTGGGCGTCCCGTACCCGGCATCGCAGGCCAATTTGGAGGAGATCGGAGCGTGATCCATCCAATCGAATCCTACTACAGCCTCCCCATTCCTTCGACGACTTTATGAACACATCGAGGGCAAAATCATCACTTACTAGGGTGTTACAAATGAACGTCGCGTCTGACATCCGTCAATCTCACAGCAAATCTCATTACCATCTTTGTGCACATAGCAAGTGCGCACGACCACATCGCCAGCCCATCATGCACCCAATAAGTCCTTAAGTTTATGAATCTTAGTCATATCTTGAGCGCGTTTAGTCGTCAGATTCTGATCAATAGTCACACCCCAAACCCAGACTTCGACAAACTTATCGCCTTTAAGAATGACTGAAACGACATCGTACTCGTTCTCAGGCACTCCAACGTCATTCATGAGCTTGAGGTTTGGAAGCGCGATGCGAAATGAGACGGAATCACTCGGGTGTTTCAGCGCTTCCAGAAGAGCGTAAGCTTCGAGATCACTCTCGGCGGTGGCGCCACCGGCAATAACTTCCTTTCCCAAAGCGGCTTGCGCAACGTTCACCAACTGAATAAATGTTTTTGGTGGCTGCAATCCGAAATGGAGCGATTGCCAATGGAGAAGTTCGCCCCAGAGAATAATGGCAGCATCTTTTAGGGTCATCCCCAGATTCCGTTGCACTGTCTCTCCTCCAGAAACTGCGGCGTGCATTGCGTTGACCTGAAACTCTCGGTTGTCACTGGGCAACTTGTAAGCGAAGCCACCAACTTGTATAGTCATCCCGTCATCTGGCAGCGAGGTTACTCGCTCGTTCAAGACTGTGACGGGTTTCTTGAGGATAGTCTCATTTAGCCCAAGGCCAGCAAGCCTCCTTACCACTGCAATGAGCCCATGCTCGCATTGGCGATCTACAAGCCCCTCGTAAAGCGCATTCGTAAGTCCTTTTGTACCAGACCCGGGCATAACGACAGGCAAAATACTTCGGCATAGTTTGACGAATGCCTTCGCATCAGGCTTCTCTTTCGAATCATGATGCCGCATAGCAAGCGCCACGATTCCAGGCTGACGGAATTTGACGACCGTAAGTTTCGAGTCGACGTGTCGGATTAGGTGCCCTTTGGCATGGCCAGTAATTCCCTTTTCAATCTCTGAGGGGGTGCGGTTCACTTCTTCGATCGACTTAATTGGCCAAACCCTCCAGTCTTCACGAATTGTTCTATTGAACACTTGTTTGCCCGCTTGAGTCTTGGCGACAAGAACACGAAGCGTGTCATCGCTAAAAGCCTTAGAAAGTTCGAGCCAAAAAAGGCTCTTTATCGTAACTCTGCCTTTAATGAGCAAGCCAGCAAGGGCTCGCTGACAAAGCGTCGACTGCAACTGGAGATCAGGGCTTTCATAAATATTCTCCGACATGTAATTGCTCAGACTAGCGAGCAATTTCCAATCCGGATGCTTTTCATCAGCAGCGGCAATTAAACTATCTACATCCAATTTGATTCCGATAGTTCCCGCGAAGGCTAGATCGCGAGGTATGAAATCCATTCTGCTCAAATTACGAACCACTGAATCCCATTTGCAAGAGGGAGCGACCAACATTTTTAACGCTTCCTGCCGGAAGAATCCTATTTGATTTCTCTCGCCCAATACTTGACTTTCGAGAATCTTCAACACTGAAGAATTCTCAATCAGTTTTAATGCAGCAACCCAAAGATAAAGCTGATGGGTCTTGTTTTTTGCCACCAGATCGTTAAACCAGCCTGCGGCCTCAGTAGCTCCTAAGTCCTTAACAACACATCCATTACGTGCACACTTGGTACAGGCCGCAAGTGAGTCGTTGACAGGTTGAAAAGTTATGCGGAGTTGCTCTTTAAAATCCGAATCCAAATGGCATGCAAGTAGCACAGCCTTCTCAGAATCATAACTAAGGGCAGCATGCCCAGTTTGGGCAAAGCAGAGACGGCACCAGAAGGACCACAGAAATTTCTTTGGTAAACCCTTCCGTTCCGGCTGTTGGCATAGCTTATTGAAAATGCGCATTAGCCCTACTAGGTGCTGATGCCGGGTGTGTTGTGCCACGTCTTGAATTTGAGCAATCAACCCAAGGCTCCGAACGCCTTTGAGGCGCTCGAACTGCGGCTCTGCTGCCTTATAGAGCGCACGCGCAACACCTGTGAGAGTAACCTCACAGGTGAAAGCCGGGTCAACAAAACGTAAATCTTGAGCCATTTAAATCCTGGTTGCCCTACGAATTTATCCGCCAAACTAGCCTAGCAATGATTTGAGCCTAGAATTAATAAACCTGATGAAATTGTCTCAAGTTCAATTCGTCGCCAATACTTTGAAACCAATATTGCAATTCCACTAAATTACAAAAGAAGACAAGAAAGGGGGGATGTTTCGCACCCCCCCTTTCTTTTGGTATTTACCGGCAACTCGGGGAAGCGCCCCCGTTTTTCGGCCTACTTCACCTCACCCAGCGGGCGGATCCAGATGTTGCGGAAGCGCACGGGGTTGTGGTGCTCGTACAGGTAGATGCCACCCTTGGGCGGCATCGGCTTGTCGTAGTTGCCCAGCGCGCGGTACGGCGTGTTGCCGTAAAGCTCGGTGTGGTTCTGCACGATCGCACCGTTGTGCAGCACCGTGACGTAAGCCTTCTTGGTCAGCTTGCCGTTTTCATCCCAATGCGGCCCTTCCCAGATGATGTCGTAGGTCTGCCATTCGCCGGGCGGACGCGAGGCGTTCACCAGCGGCGGGGTCTGTCCGTACACGGCGGCGGCCTGGCCATCTGCGTACGTGGGGTTGTTGTAGGAGTCGAGCACCTGGATCTCGTACCGGCCGAAGATCAGCACGCCATTATTGCCGCGTCCCTGGCCGTTGCCCTCGACCTTGGCGGGCGTGGCCCATTCGAGGTGGAGCTGAAAATCACCAAAGTCATCCTTGGTGTGGATCATGCCCGTCTGGGTGGTCTCCATGTAGCCGTTCTCGAGCTTCCATTTGATCTCCCCGCCCTTGTCGCCGGCCCACTTCGAGAAGTCCTTGCCGTCAAACAGCACCACCGCGTCCGAAGGCGCGGCCGCCATCTCGCTGAAGGTGGCGCCCGGGGTGATGATGGGCGGCACGGGGCGGTTGGGATCGTGGACGTGCCACTTGCCGTTCGGCTGCATCGGGGTGTCGGTGTAGCCCTCGGCATAGGCGAAGGTGGCGGTGGCGCCCAGGGCGAGCGCGGCAATGAGTGTGGTCGCTTTCATGATTTCGGTGGTGCGGGAAAATCGTGTCCGCTCACCGACGTCAAAAGCAAGCCGAGGATTCACTGGCTTTCGGGCCGGTCGAGGTGCGGGCCGGGGTGCAGCTCGTCAAAACCCTCAAAATCGCCCGGTCGCAGCTCGCGCGAGACCTTGTGTTCCTCGCTGAACCACTGGCCGAGGTCGATCAGCTTGCAGCGCTGGGAACAGAAGGGCCCCCACGGCTCCTGAAACCAATGGCCGCGCGCCCCGCAGCGGGGGCATTTCACGAGGGGATTGTTCCGGTCGTTCATTTTTGAAAGAGGCGCAGCAGGAGCGTCAGCACCACGCTGACGACCAGGCAGGTCACGATAGGAAAGTGGAACGAAAAGTTGCCCCGGCGCAGCGAAATGTCGCCCGGCAACAATCCACCACCTGCACCGAGCTTCGGACCGAAAGCCCACATGAGCCCGCCGACCACCACCAGCACGAGTCCGGCGATCACGATGAGTTTGCCTGCAGATTCCACGCGCCAAAGATAGCCGGCAACGAGGCTTTCGGCCAGTGTGAGCCGATATCCTCGTAACTGTCTTTGTCCATTCATTCCCAACACGTTATGAACCAGGCCGCTGGTGAAGCAGAACAAGCCAGCGGTAGTTTTTGGCAAAATGGCGGAAGCACGATCGGCGAGCGGCCGCTATGTCTCTGTACGTGACGGTTGAACAGAAAATGCAGTCGGGGCGCCGCGGGTTCACGCTCATTGAGCTGCTCGTGGTGATCACCATCATCGCCGTGCTGGCCGGGTTGATCCTGCCGGCGTTTGGCCGGGCAAAGATGCTGGCCAAGCGGACCAACGAGCTTTCCTCCGCCCGCCAGCTCATGCTCGCCTGGCAGATGTATGCGAGTGAGCACGAGGACCGCGTGCTGCCCGGCTACCGCTACGGCTACTCCGCCCGCGATTTCTCAGGCAAAGAGGTGATCTTTCCAATCAATGCGCGGTATCCGTGGCGGCTGATGCCGTATCTGGGCAACAGCTTCGGGGTCATCTACGCGAATGAGAACCGCGTTTTGCTGGACCAGTTCCAGCATATGGCGGACCCGGGCCTCGGCATTTACGCGGCCAGCGTGTTTCCGTCGTTGGGGGTCAACGGCGTGTTTGTGGGTGGCGACGATCTGGAACTGCCCCCGGACGGCAAGGCGCGGGCGATGTTCGGCGACTTCTGCCTGCTCAAGGTCACGCAGGCACACCGTCCTTCCGAACTGATGGCGTTCATGTCGGCCCGCGGCCCCTTTGAAGGCAAGATCGTGGATGGCTTTTACAAGGTGACGCCGCCCTACCTGATGGCCCGCCGCTGGGCGGTGGACTGGAATCCGGCCGATGGTCCCGAGGCCTGGGGCAACGTGCATCCCCGGTTTGGCGACCGCGCGGTGACCGCCCAGGTGGATGGCCACGCCGAACCCCTAAAGCTTGCCGACCTGCAGGACATGCGGCGCTGGTGCGACATTGCCGATCGCCCCGATTGGACGCTCACCCACAAGTGAGGTCGCGGGGAACCGCCCGGACCGGACCGCCGAATTAGAGCAGTTTCATAAAATATGTGGCCGAACGGAAAGCGGCCCGCTTGGAAACCGCGCTGGAAGGTGGAAGGCCCCTCTGTGCGCAGGTTGCCTTCCCCCTCACCCTGACCCTCTCCCTCAGGGCGAGGGGAAAGCCGGGCGGCTGGACCGGCTTTCGGAACGTGTTGCCGGCAAACCCAGCGTCAGGTTTCGCAGGAAAACAGGCG
>CAIXUG010000011.1 GCA_903922605.1 uncultured Verrucomicrobiota bacterium | reverse complement strand
GCTTTTGCCAGCCAGATGCTCCCGCACAAACTCCCACCGCTGTCGCGCCGCACTCTCAGTTTTCCAAGGCATACCGCCTCAGAAGTGTCACCCATGCGCTGAGCATAAAGTGTTACCCATGCGCTGAGCACATGCCCTGCCGCGTTGCCCTAATTTCGCCGCCCTGCGAGCACAGCGATGCCGGCGGCCGGCCGCACCAGGCCCACAGGGTGACCTGTCTGGCGAGGACGTTACGGCTCCGCCCAAAGGGCGTGGTCTGAAAGTTCCTTCGCGTCTTTGCATCTTGGTTGTTTTTACATTCCCCCCGCGTCCTTGCCTGGGGCCGCCCCGACGGCGCTGACGCTGGTCGGGGCGGAAATAATGGGCAACGCGGCAGCGTTGCCCCACCAGCGCGCCAGGATAGTTTTCGCGTCCCGAACGGCGATCGGGCCATGGATTGTCGGAAGGCCGGACACAAAATTCACCCACACGTCCCGCTCCGGGCTTTTCGCAGACGGCTTCCATCCCCACACTCGCCGCATGAAATCCGTCCGTACGCTGTGCTGGCTCGCTGTCGGGCTGTGGCTTTCCGCTGGGGGAATCGTGGTGTGCGCCCAACAGCTGCCGGATGGGCGGATCACCTTCACCGCCCCGGTTCCGGCCACGGGTAATTCTGCCAATTGGGATTTCAAGCCGACCCGCTGGGGAATGTATGAGGTCGAGGCGACGGTCTCAGCGGCGGCAGCGAGTGCCGAATTGCAAGTCGAGATCGCCGGCCAGATCTTGTCGGCTCCCTTGTCCACTGACGGCGGCGCCAGCCCCAAAACCGTAACGCTCGGCCGGCTCCACCTCGTAAAATCAGATCCGTTCAGTGTCCACGCCGGGCCGAAACCGGGTACGACCGCTGCCTTCGCTCTTGGCGGCGTCACGCTCGTGCCCGCGCCCGAAGGCGATCCGGTCACGCAACAGCCCTCCGGCGAAATCGTGCTGCGCTCCCATGACGCCACCACCCACAGCGTCATGATGCGCTACGAGGCGGCGACGAACAAAAACTGCCTGGGCTACTGGGTGAACGCCTCCGACTGGGCCGACTGGGAATTCACGGTCACGCAGCCGGGCACGTTCGACATCGAAGTCTGGCAGGGCTGCGGCAAGGGCCAGGGCGGCAGCGACGTGGCCGTCGAGGTCGATGGCCGACGCTTTGACTTCGTGGTGGAGGAAACGGGGCACTTTCAGAGCTTCCTGCCGCGCCACATCGGTCATGTGCGCCTGACGACGGCGGGTCGTCATACGCTCGCGATCAAGCCCCAGCGCAAGCAGGCCGGCGCGATCATGGACATCCGGCAGGTACGCCTGCTGCCCACGGACCCGACCGCGGACGCTCCGGCGGCGGCCAAACCGTTCGCCGCTGCCAAGCGCATCCTCGTGCTCGGCGACAGCATCACCTATGGCGGCGAGTGGGTGGAAATGGTGGAGGCATGGCTACGACTGCGGTTTCCTACCGCCCAGTTCGAGCTCATCAACAGCGGCCTGCCGAGTGAGACGGTTTCCGGCCTTTCCGAAGACGGACACGCGGGCGGTGCCTTCCCCCGCCCCGACCTGCACGAGCGCCTGGACCGCGCGCTGGCCCAAGTGAAGCCCGATCTTGTCGTGGCCTGCTACGGGATGAACGACGGCATCTATTTCCCTTTCGGCGAGGAGCGGGCCGAGAAGTTCCGGGCGGGGATGAAACGCCTGCACCAAAAGGTGGAAGCGGCCGGGGCGAAAATCGTCCATCTCACGCCGCCGATCTTTGACCCGCTGCCGCTGAAGGGTCGCACCCTCCCCGCCGGACTCACCGCCTACCCCTCGCCCTACGAAGGCTACGATGACGTGCTCGCGCGCTATTCCGAATGGCTCCTCTCACAGCGCGCCGCCGGCTGGGAGGTCGTGGATGTCCACGGGCCGATGAGCCGCTTCCTCAAGCAACAACGCGCCAGCGTACCTCAGTTTACGGTGTCCGGCGACGGCATCCATCCCAACCGGCAGGGTCACTGGCTCATCGCGCGCGAGCTGCTGCGCTGTCTGGGCGCGCCTTCTGAGTTGCTCGCGGCCGACTCGCCCGACGCGCTCTTTCAGTCACTTCCCAATGGCCCGGAGGTGCTGAAGCTGGTCGAGCTCCGCCAGCGCCTGCTCAAGGACGCGTGGCTGACACAGGTCGGTCATAAACGTCCCGGCATGGCCAAGGGCAAACCCGTGGCCGAAGCCGAAGGCGAAGCGGCCCGGCTGCTGGGCCAGATTCAGGCGCTGGCGGACGTGCAGTTTCCCGGCAAACGTTCGCTCTGGTACGGGTTCGAGCGCTTTGACTTCGTGGTGGATGGCAAACCGGTACTCGTGGTCGCACCCCAGCATGTCGCCCCGGGCCGGCCATGGGCGTGGCACGGCGAATTCTTTGGCCACAAGCCCAACCCCGACCTCGCCCTGCTCGGCCGGGGCTTCCACATCGTTTACATGAGCGTGCCCGACATGCTGGGCGCGCCGGAGGCGGTCGCGCATTGGAACGTCCTACATCAGGAGTTGACCGAGAAATACGGTTTCGCGCCCAAACCCGCGCTCGTCGGCCTGAGCCGCGGGGGCCTTTACGTCTATAACTGGGCGATCGCGAATCCCGACAAGGTATCGTGCCTCTATGGTGATGCACCGGTGTGCGACTTCAAGAGCTGGCCGGGCGGCAAAGGCAAAGGTCCGGGCAGCGCCGGCGACTGGCAGCTCGTGCTCCAGCGCTACGGTTTCAAGTCCGAGGCCGAAGCCCTCGCCTACAAGGATAATCCCGTGGACCGCCTCGCCCCACTCGCTGCTGCCAAGGTCCCCCTGCTTCATGTCTATGGCGACGCGGATGAGGTCGTGCCCTGGGACGAGAACACCGGCTTGATCGCGGAGCGCTACCGCAAGCTCGGCGGCGACATCACGCTCATCGCCAAGCCGGGAGGAAAGCATCATCCGCACGGTCTGGACGACTCGACGCCCATCGTGGATTTCATCTGGCGGAATACTGCCAATGCAGAAGCCAAGACCTGGCTCGCGCAGCACGGCGGCGGGCCGTTGGACGCGACCGAACATCCGCTGATCCGCAAACTCGGCACCATTGACCTCGATCTGGTCGAGACCACGCCCATCGTGCTGGGCGGGAAACTGTGGCGCTTCGAATGGGTGCGGCAGGGCACAGGTCAGCAATATTGGGACAACAAACGCGCGACGAATTACTTCCGCTTCCGCGACCCGGCGACGGGCGAAGTCACGCCGCCGTTTGCCGATGGGCACGAATTTGGCAGCGCCTTCGTCCACGACGGCACCGTCTATGTCACCGGCACCTTCGGGCGCGGGCAGGTGAATGTCTTCGCCTCGCGCGATTTCAAGACTTGGGACACCTGGACTGCCATCCCGGCGGGTCATTACGAAATCTTCAACACCTCCGTCTGTCAGGCGGGGAACGAGTTCGTGCTGATGTTCGAGATCGACAAGCCCACGGAGGAGGCGGGGGTGCCGTTCACCGCCCGCTTCGCCAAGTCGCGCGACCTGCGCACCTGGACCGTCACGCCGCCTGAATGCAACTACTCCAAGGACCGCTACACCGCGCCACACTGCCTGCGCTGGCTCGACGGTTGGTTCTACGATTTCTTTCTGGAGGCGCACGACGGCTACGAGCTGCGCGTGGTCCGTTCGCATGACCTGGTGAAATGGGAGGCCAGCCCGCTCAATCCTGTGCTGCGTGCTTCTCAGCAGGACAAGGTCATCGCCAACCCGAAGCTCGACGACGGCCAGCGCGCCCGCATCGCCAACGCGGTCAACCTCAACAACTCGGACATCGACTTCTGCGAGCACGATGGCCGGCTCGTCCTCAACTACTCCTGGGGCAACCAGCTCGGCATCGAGCACCTGGCCGAGGCGGTCTATGACGGCAGCGAAGCGCAGTTCCTGCGCGGATGGTTTCCTGAATCAGGCGGGGGCCGCTGAAGTCCAACCGGTGTCACCTTCAGCACATTTTGATTCAAAAGCCCGGCGACAGCGTTGAAACGCGTCGGCGGCTGTTTACGCTTTGCCCATGATTCCGCACCGGCACCCCTTTGGCCTCTGGCTTTCACTGGCCGGCCTGTGCCTGTTGGCCGCCATCAGGGCGGTCGGTGCCAGCCCCGCTTCCCCTGCCCCGGTCGATTTTAACCGCGACATCCGGACCATTCTCTCCGACCGCTGCTACGCCTGTCACGGGCCGGACGAAAACAAGCGCAAGGCCGGCCTGCGGCTCGACCGGCAGAAGGACGCGTTCAAGGAGCTGAAATCCGGCCAGCACGCGCTCGTGGCCGGTGACCTGACGAAGAGTTCCCTCGTCGCACGTATCCTCAGTACCGATCCCGAGGAGGTCATGCCGCCACCGAAGATGGGCAAGCCGCTCTCGCCCGAGCAGATCGCGCTGCTCCAACGCTGGGTGAAGGACGGTGCGAAGTGGAAGGGGCATTGGTCGTTCATCCCGCCTGAGCGGCCACCGCTGCCCGAGGTGAAGGACCGCCGCTGGGTGCGCAACCCGATTGACCGCTTCATTCTCGCGCGCCTGGAAAAGGAAGGCCTGAAGCCGGCTCCCGAGGCGGACAAAACCACGCTCCTCCGCCGCGTGAAGTTCGACCTCACCGGCCTGCCCCCCACGATCGCGGAGGTGGATGCCTTCCTCGCGAACAAGTCACCCGAAGCCTACGAGCGCCTCGTTGAACGGCTGTTGGGCGAACCACAATACGGCGAGCGGATGACCGCCAACTGGCTGGACCTGGCGCGCTTTGCCGATACCAGCGGCTACCATTTCGATGGCGTGCGCTTCATGTGGCTGTGGCGCGACTGGACGATCAAGGCCTTCAACGACGACAAGCCCTATGACCAGTTCACCGTCGAGCAGCTCGCCGGCGACCTCTTGCCCGACGCCACGCCGGAGCAGCGCCTCGCCACCGGCTTCGTCCGCAACAACATGACGAACGACGAGGGCGGCGCGGACCCGGACGAGTACCTCAACAAGTACGTGGTGGATCGCGTGAACACGCTGGGCGCGGTCTGGCTCGGGCTGACGGTCGGCTGCACCGAATGCCACGACCACAAGTTCGACCCGATGACGACGAAGGAGTTTTACCGGCTCTACGCGTTCTTCCACAACGTGCCGGAGAAGGGCCTCGACCGCATCCGCACCGACAACCCGCCACCACGCCTGCCCATGCCGAGCCCGGAGCAGGCCCGCCAGTTTGTCGAGGACGAGTTCCGGCTGAAGGACGCCGAAAAGACACTGCAGGACCGCATCAACGAGCTCGGCGAGACGCAGGAGAAATGGGAACGGGAAACCCAGGAACGCCCGCCCGCCAAGCCGAACGAGGCAAACCTGCTGGCGACGCTGGCCTTCGATGGAACCCTCATTTCACTGGCCAACGGCACGACCAACGAGGGCAAACTCGTCGGGGCGGAAAAGCCGGAGTTCGCGGATGGCCGGCTCGATCAGGCGTTGAAACTCGACGGCAAGTCGTTTGCCGAATTCGGCCCGCTCGTGGCCTTTGATCGTACGAACGCCTTCACCTTCGCCGCTTGGATCAAGCCGCAGGGCAACGGCGCGGTGCTCAGCAAGATGGAGAAAGGCCCGGGCTACCGTGGCTTCGACCTGCTCATCAGCGACGGACGGCCTCAGATTCACCTCGTCCACGCCTGGCCCGACGATGCGCTCAAGGTGAAGGCCAAGGAGCAGCTGCCGACGGGACAGTGGGCACACTTGGTGGTCACCTACGATGGCTCGGGCAAGGCCGCCGGGCTGAAACTCTACGTGAACGGCCAGGTGCGGGAGACCGAGACCGAGAAGGACCAGCTCAGGGAATCGTTCGCCAACGCGGAGCCGCTCCGCATCGGCGCCCGCAACGCGGAAGCCCAGTTCACCGGGCTGATGGATGACGTGCGCTTCTATGGGCGTGCGGTTTCTGCCGAGGAAGCGCGCCGGCTGACCTTCCAGTCGTTCCTTCCGCTCATCGCCAAATCGCGCGGTCATCGCAGCGACGAGGAACGGGCCGATCTGGCGCGTTTCTACAAGGCGGGCTACGCGGTGGACTACCTGCGCTCCGAAGCCGCCCTGACCACCGCCCGGCAGAAGAAGGACACGCTCCTGGCAGAGATTCCGACCTCGCTGGTGATGGAGGAAATGGACCCGCCGCGTGAAACGTACGTGCTGGTGCGCGGTGATTTCCGCAACAAGGGCGAGCGCGTCACCGCCGGCACCCCGTCGTTTCTGCCGCCCCTGCCCGCCGGGCCCACGAACCGCCTCGCGCTGGCCCGCTGGCTGGTGTCCAAGGAAAATCCCCTCATGGCCCGCGTCACGGTAAACCGCTGGTGGGGCATGTTCTTCGGTACCGGCCTGGTGAAGACGGCGAACGACTTCGGCTCCCAAGGCGAATGGCCCAGCCATCCCGAGCTGCTCGACTGGCTCGCCGTCCAATTCCGCGACGGCGGCAACACGGATTCGAAACTCGAAACTCGAAACTCGAAATTGATTCCTCCGTGGGATGTGAAGGCACTTGTCCGCCTCATCGTTACCAGCGCGACCTACCGGCAATCCGCCGTGATCACGCCGGAGAAGCTGGAGCGCGACCGCTACAACCGCCTGCTCTCTCGCGGTCCCCGGCTGAGGTTGGACGCCGAGTTCATCCGCGACAACGCCCTCGTGGTGTCGGGCCTGCTAAACCCGAAGATCGGCGGCCCCAGCGTGAAGCCCTACCAGCCGCCCGGCCTGTGGGACGGCACGGACTCGGTGTTTGTGCAGGACCACGGCGACGCGCTCTATCGTCGCGGCATGTACGTGTTCTGGCGGCGCTCGGCGCATTATCCGCCGCTCGCGACCTTCGACGCACCCACCCGCGAGGTCTGCACCTTCCTCCGGCAGCGCACGCAGACGCCGCTGCAGTCGTTGGTGCTGATGAACGATCCCGCCTTCGTCGAGGCCGCCCGTGGGCTGGCCCAGCGGGTCCTGCGCGAGGAGCCGACCGACTTGGACAAGCGCCTCGTGCGCGCCTTCCGCCATACGCTGGGCCGCGCCCCCCAAGCCGAGGAACTGGGCGTGCTGCAGAAGACCTATGGACAGCAGCTCGCCAACTTCCGCGCCGACCCGAAAGCGGCCGAGGAGCTGTTGAAGGTCGGCGAGTCGAAAGCCGCCACCAACGCCGTGCCGGCCGAACTGGCGGCCATGACGGCGGTCGCCAATGTGCTGCTAAACCTGAACGAGACGATCACGAAGTAACCGATGTGTAAATTCTAGCTAGACTGGCCAGAACTGATGTGAAGAATCATGCCCATGAAAAGCGTATGGCAACTGCAGGATGCCAAAAACCAGTTCAGCCTGGTCGTGGACAACGCCCTGAGCAAAGGGCCGCAGACAGTTACCCGCCATGGCGAACCAACGGTCATGGTCATCTCGGTGGCGGAGTTCAAACGCATCAAGTCGCGCAAGAAGAGCATCTTGGAGCTGTTTGCACCAATCCGTGGGCTGGAACTGGATGTCACCCGTGATCGCAGCCTGCCGCGCGACGTGAAGCTATGAGCTGGCTCGTCGACACCAACGTCATCTCCGAGCTGAGCCGGAAGGTGCCGAACACAAAAGTCAGCCACTGGTTGGTTGATCATGAGGACGAACTGTTTCTCAGCGTCCTGACCTTGGGCGAACTGGAAAAAGGACTGATGAAAGTCACGGATGCCAAGCGCCGCGCGCGACTCGAAAGTTGGGTCCAACAGGATGTGCCGGATTGGTTCGAGGGCCGAATCCTTCCGATCGATCAGCCTGTGGCGATCCGCTGGGGGCAGCTCGTCGGTTCATCCCGCGACCCGATTCCCGCGATTGACGCACTGCTGGCCGCCACTGCGCTGACCCATGGACTGACGATAGTTACTCGCAATATCGCTGATCTGAGTCGTACCGGAGCCAAAATCTTAAATCCTTGGGACTGACATGCTCTTCCAACCCGACCTCGAGCGCACCCTGACCCGGCGCGCCTTCCTCACCCGCAGCACGACCGGCCTCGGCGCGGTCGCGCTGGCCACGCTGATGAACCCGCGCCTGCTCAGCGCGACGGACGCGGCTCCGAAGACCTTGGGCGCCTTGAAGACGCTGCACTTCGCGCCGAAGGCGAAGCGGGTCATCTACCTCTTCCAGTCGGGCGCGCCGTCGCATCTCGACCTGTTCGATCCCAAGACCAAGCTCACCGAGATGACCGGGCAGGAATTGCCGCCGAGCGTCCGCATGGGGCAGCGCATCACGGGCATGACGGCGGGACAGTCCGTGCTCAAGTGCGTCGGGCCGGCCTTTGAGTTCAAGCGGTACGGCAAGTCGGGCATGGAGCTGAGCAGCCTGCTGCCGAACATCGGCAGCATTGCGGACGACATTGCGCTCGTCCGCTCGGTGCATACCGACCCGATCAATCACGATCCGGCGGTCACCTTCTTCGGCACCGGCAACCAGCAGCCGGGGCGTCCGACGATGGGTGCGTGGCTGGCGTACGGCCTCGGCAGCGAGAATGAGAACCTGCCCGCTTTCGTCGTGCTTGTCAGCGGCAGCGGCGGCCAGGCGTTGCAGGCGCGCTATTGGGGCAATGGCTTTCTGCCCGGTAATTTTCAGGGCGTACAGATGCGCAGCCAGGGCGATCCAGTGCTCTACGTGTCCAATCCGCCCGGGATGAGCGGCACCACCCGTCGCCAGCTCCTTGACGCGATGCAGGAACTGAACAAGCGCCAGCTCGGCGTGCTGGGCGATCCCGACATCGCCACGCATATCGACAACTACGAGCTGGCCTTCCGCATGCAGACGAGCGTGCCGGAGCTCATGGACCTCGCGAAGGAGCCCAAGGAAGTTCTGGAGGCCTATGGAGCGGAACCGGGCAAGGCCTCCTACGCCAACAACTGCCTGCTCGCCCGCCGGCTCGCGGAGCGCGGCGTCCGCTTCATCCAGCTCTGCCACCGCGACTGGGACCACCACGGCGGCCTGCCCGACGGCCTCAAGGCGCAGACGAAGACCACCGACCAGGCCAGCGCCGCCCTGATAAAGGACCTGAAGCAGCGCGGCCTGCTCGACGAAACCTTGGTGATCTGGGGCGGCGAATTCGGGCGCACCGCCTACTCGCAGGGCGACATTACGAAGGCCAGCTTCGGCCGTGACCATCATCCGCGCTGCTTTTCGCTTTGGATGGCCGGCGGCGGAGTGAAGCCCGGTCTCGTGTTCGGAAAGACCGACGACTTCGGCTATAACATCGCCGAGAATCCCGTGAGTGTGCATGACCTCCACGCCACGATGCTCCACCTGATGGGCATCGAACACACGCGCTTCACGCACCGCTTCGAAGGCCGCGACTACCGCCTGACCGACATCAGCGGCGATCTGGTTAAGCCGCTGCTGGCCTGACTTGGGCCAATCACACCATCGGCGCAATCACGGCATTCGCTTCGGAGCTGTTGCCCGCCGAAGCTTCCTCCCGGAACTGTAGCGCCGCCAGCCGGCGATAGACCCCGCCCTCGATCGCCGAGAGTTCTTCGTGTGTGCCCCACTCGGCAACGCGGCCGTCGGCGATGACCACGATGCGGTCGGCGTGGCGGATGGTGGCGAGGCGGTGAGCGATGATGAAGGAGGTGCGCCCGCGCATGAGCTTCTCCAACGCCTCCTGGATGAGCCGCTCACTTTCCGAATCCAGCGAGCTGGTCGCCTCGTCGAGAATTAAGATCGCCGGATTGCGCAGGATGGCCCGGGCGATGGCTACGCGCTGGCGTTGCCCACCGGAGAGCTTGATGCCCCGGTCGCCCACGAAGGTGCCGTAGCCTTCAGGGAAGGCCTTGATGAAACCATGGGCATTGGCCTGGCGCGCCGCCTCCTCGATCTCTTCGGCGGTCGCGCCGGGTTTTCCATAGGCGATGTTGTCGGCGATGCTGCCACCGAAAAGGAGCACTTCCTGTGGCACCATCGCCATCTGCGCGCGCAGGGCGGCGAGCGGATAGTCACGAGCATCACGGCCGTCGATGAGCAGCCGGCCGCTCGAAGGATCGTAGAGCCGGAGCAGCAGCGAGATGAGCGTGGACTTGCCGGCGCCGCTCGGCCCCACCAGCGCAATCGCCTGCCCCGGTGCCGCGACCACGTCGATGCCGTGCAACACCTCCACACCGGCGCGCGAGGGATAGGTGAAGCGGACCTGCTCCAGCCGCACTTCCCCCCGCAGCCGGGGCAATGACGTGGCCGGCTCCGGCGTGAGCTTCACCTCCACCTCGCCCGTCTCGCGCAGAAGTTCGCGAACCCGCTGGGTTGAACCGACGGCCTTCTGGAGCTGGCTGTAAAGCTCGGCGAACTGGCCCATCGCCCCCGCCACAAACGTCGTGTAGAGGATGAACCGGGTCAGCTCGCCGAAGGTGATCTCGCCCGCCTGCAACAGCCGCGCGCCGGACCACAGCACGAGCACGATGGAGCCAAACAGCGCAAAGACGATGAAGGCGATGAACGACGCCCGCAGCTTGGCCCCGCGCAGTGTGGCCGTAAGAAACCGGAGCAACCCGTCGTGGTAGCGCCGCAGCTCGTAGGACTCGTTGGCGAAGGCCTTCACGTTCATGATCCCTTGCAGCGTTTCCTCAACCACCGTCGCCGTGTCGGCCAGCCGATCCTGGGCCTCGCGGGCAATGCCGCGGGTCTTCCGGCCGAACACCACGGCGACCACGGTGAGCACCGGCAGGCTCGCCAGCATGATGCCGGTGAGCTTGAGGGACGTCGCGGCAATGAGGCCGACCCCGCCGATCAGCAGGGTGCTCTGGCGCAGGATCTGGGGCAGGACGGAAATCAGCGAATCCTCGATCTGGATCAGGTCGGCGGAGAGGCGGTTGGCGAGTTCGCCGACCCGGCGCTGCGCGAAGAAGGTCATGGGCAGCGAGATCAGCCGCGCGTAGGTGTCGCGACGCAGGTCCACCAGGCTGCGTTGCGCCACCGTCGCAAACGACAGCGACTGGAAGAACATGAAGCCCGCCTGCACCGCGAGCACCCCGATCAGCAGGAGCGCCGTACGGTTCACGCCGGTCATCGCGCCGCCCTTGGCCTGGGTTGAGGCGGCATCCACGATGCTGCCGGCCAGATAAGGAAAGGCGAGGCTCAGCAGGCTGGAAATGAACAGTGCGACCAGCGCCGCCGTGAAGCGGGCCCGGTAAGGCCGCAGGTAGCCAAACAGTTCTAGCGTCTGCCGGAGCGACTCCCGGTCCAGCTTGGCTTTGGGCAGGTCCACACCGGCCTGATCGTTCCGTGAATAGCGCGCCATCGCCGGACCTTAGAGCCGGCCGGAGAATTGGAAAGGGTGCTGCGGCGGGGGGATTTTGCGCTTGGGCGAGACGGAGCGGGCCGAACATACCAGCCGTTCCCTGTTCCCTGTTCGCTGTTCGTCTCCCGCCTTCTCCGTTTTCCTATTGACCGTCGATAGGAAGCGGGCGACTCTCCCATCGAAGTTCGATAGGAACACGCAAGCATATGGCAAAAACTGACCTCCTCCTCGGTACGCTCGACATGCTGATCCTCAAAGTGCTCCAGCGCGAACCGATCCATGGGTTCGGCATCTGCCAGCGCATCCACCAGCTCTCCGATGAAGTCTTGAGCGTCGGTGAGGGGTCGCTTTATCCCGCTCTCTACCGTTTGCAGGATCAGGGTTGGATCGAATCGGAATGGGGCCAGTCCGAGAACAACCGCAAGGCCAAGTACTACCGGCTGACCAAGGCCGGACGCAAACAACTGGACGCCGAGAACGTCGGCTGGGAGCGCATGTGCCTGGCGATCCGTCAGGTGATGCAATCCGCCTAAGGCGCGCATGAACTCCTGGCAAAAACTCCGGCGCACCTTCCGCGCCCTCTTCCGAAAATCGCAACTCGACGCCGACATGGTGGAGGAAATGCGCGCGCACATCGAGCTGCGGACGCAGGAGAACATTGAAGCCGGGTTGAATCCCGAGGAGGCCCGCAACGCCGCGCTGCGCCAGTTTGGCCGGACCGAGTCGATTCAGGAAACCTGCCGCGACCAGCGGGGCGTCACCTGGCTGGAGAATTTGGTCCACGACGTCCGGTATGGCGCGCGGCAGTTGCGTCGGAATCCCGGCTTCACCGCCGCGGCGGTGCTCACGCTGGCGCTCGGCATCGGGGCGAACACGGCAATTTTCACGGTGGCCAACGCCTTGCTGTTCCGGTCGCTGCCGGTAAGGGAACCGGAAGAACTGGTGCAAGCGGTGGTGGCAGACGATTCGGGCCGGCCCGAATACACGTTCTCATTTCCCCTTTACGAGCAGCTCCGCGACGGTGCCCATGGTCTTTCCGGCTTGTTTGCGGCCGGTGGCATCGGACTCAAAGACACGCTGGTCGTTCCTTCGCTGGGCAACACCGAAACCGAATACGTCCGTGGCCAGCCTGTTTCCGGAAATTTCTTCTCCGTGCTCAGGGTGCCGCCGTTGATCGGCCGTACCATCACCTCCGAGGATGATCGCCCGCAACAGCCCCAAGCGGTCGCCGTCATCAGCCACAGTTATTGGCAGAGGCGCTTCGGCGCTGATCCTTCCGTGATCGGCAAACCGGTGACCTTCAAGGGACTGCCGTTCAATATCGTGGGTGTCACACCGCCCGGCTTCTTCGGCTTCCAGCCCGGAGAGAATCCCGATCTGTGGTGGCCGATTCAGATGGCTCCGCAGGTTGATCGTGATCCCAACGGCTGGCGGCTCAAGGAAGGCAGCAGCTGGCTCCGGCTGATGGGACGGCTGGCTCCGGAGATCGGGCGGGGCCAGGCCGGGGCGGAGCTGAAAGTGGCCTACCAGCACTACCGCAATGAACTCGTCGGGGCCCACGCCTCTGACTGGCCTTCCGAGCAGCAGCAGCGCGCCCTCGCGTCGGAGCTCGAACTGCGCCCTGGCCATGCCGGCTGGACGAGGTTGCGGGACCGGTCCAGCGTGGCCCTCTCGATCCTGACAGCGGTGGTCGCCATGGTATTGGTCATTGGGTGTACCAATGTCGCCAGTCTGCTGTTGGTGCGCTCGGCCTCGCGGGCCCGCGAATTTTCCGTGCGCAACGCCCTCGGGGCCGGACGGGCCCGTTTGGTGCGCCAACTGTTGACGGAAAGTGTGCTCCTGGCGGTCTCGGGTGGCCTCTGCGGGCTCCTTCTGGCCCAGCTTGGCACGCGTGCGCTGCTCGCTCTGATGAGTCTGGACGCCGACCCCATTTCCTTCAGCATCGCCCCCGATGCCCGGGTGCTGGTTTTCACCACCGGGATCGCTTTGGCCACCGGCATGCTGTTCGGGCTTGGCCCGGCGTTGCGCGCCAGCCGGATGGATGTCGCGTCGGTGCTCAGGGGGGCGGTGGTCAGCCGCGCGGGCAACGCATCCCGCCAGCGGCTGCAGCAGTCGCTGGTGGTCGCACAGGTGGCCCTCTCCTTGATGCTGCTCGTGGGGGCCGGCCTCTTTGTCAGGACCCTGCGCAACCTCAAACACCTGGACCTGGGTTTCAACCGCGCCAACGTCGTCCAGTTCGACCTTGATTTCGGGCCGGGGGTCGGCGCGAAGCAGCGTGCCGCCCTCTACCGCGAAGTGCTCACCGGCCTGGAAGCCCTGCCGGAAGTCCAGTCCGCGAGCCTCTACGGGTTCGGCCTGCTCAGCGGCAATGGCTGGCACGAGCGCGTCGTCGCCGACGGTCAAGACCCCGCTCCGGGAGAGGAGCTGGACTGTCAGGCAACCCTGGTCGGCCAGAAATTCCTGGAGACACTGGGCTTCAGAATGCTTTCGGGACGTGATTTCACCCCGCAGGACGAATGGGCGGCCAGTTTCACGAATGCGCCCTGGCCGGCGGTCATCAATCAGGCAATGGCCCGGCGTTATTTTGGCGACGCGGACCCGGTCGGCAGACGCCTCCATTTCCCCGGACGACCGGATCAGAAATTCGAGATCATCGCACTCGTCAAAGACGCGAAATACGATTCGTTGCGCCAGGATTCGCCCCCGACCTTCTATGTGCCGTCCCCGTTGAATCCCTATCAGCCGATGACGCTGGTCGTTCGCACCCGAGCCACCCCCGCAGCGCTCACCCTGCCCCGGGTGCAGCAAGCCATGAGGCAGGTGTTCGCGCCCGCACGGGTGGAAGGCTTCCGAACTCTGGAGGCGGTGGTGGATGAATCGGTCCGCCAGGAGCGGGTGGTGGCCGAGACCGGGAGCTTCTTCAGTCTGCTTTCCCTGGCCCTCGCATGCCTGGGACTCTATGGCGTCCTGTCGTTCGCCGTCGTCCAGCGCACGCGCGAAATTGGAGTCCGCGTGGCCCTGGGCGCGCAGCGGAGCGACGTGCTGTCTTTGATCGTCGCCAAGGGGCTGAAGCTCGCCCTGATCGGGGCCGTGATTGGCATTGCCGGTGGCCTGGCCCTGACGCGGCTCGTTTCAACGCTCCTTTACGGAGTGACTCCGACCGATCCCGTGACCTTTGCCGGGGTCCTGGGGCTGCTGCTGGTCATCGCCTTCTTTGCCTCCTGGCTGCCGGCCCGACGCGCTGCGCACGTGGACCCGATGGAAGCCTTGCGAGCTGAATGAAAACTTAGGGGGGAAATATCATGAACTGGCCCGGCAAACTTCAGAATCGGATTCGCGCCCTCTTTCGCAAGCGCGAGCTGGACGCCGACATGGCGGAGGAGATGCGTTCGCATATCGAGCTGCGAACACAGGAAAACTTCGATGCGGGGATGAATCCCGAGGAGGCCCGCTACGCCGCGCTGCGCCAGTTTGGCCGGACCGAATCGATCCAGGAAACCTGCCGCGACCAACGGGGCGTCACCTGGCTGGAGAACCTGGTGCAGGACCTCCGCTACGGATTTCGCGGAATGCGCCGCGAGGCGGGTTTCACCATGTTTGCAATCCTCATCGCCGGCCTTGGCATCGGCGGCGCTTCGATCGCATTCAGCGTGGTCAACGCCTTGTTATTGCGCCCTCTCCCTTTCCGCGATCCGGAACGCTTGGTATGGATTTCCAATTCGGAAAACTACAGCACGCAGACCGAACACTATTCAGACCTGCGGGACCAGAATCAGTCATTCTCCGATTTGGCGGGCTGGTCCGGGACTTATAACAAGGGCAACCAGCTTTTGACCGGAAGCGGCGAGCCTGAGCGGCTCACGAGCGTTCCGGTCACGGAGAACTTCTTCGCCTTGCTGGGAGTGGAGCCCGTCATCGGCAGATCTTTTACGAAGGAGGAGTGCCAGGGGAAGTATTCCGCTCCGCCCGCCGTCCTGCTGAGCCACCGCTTTTGGCGCCGGCGATTTGCTTCTGATCCGAACATGGTCGGACGAATACTGGTCTTGAACAACGCTCCCGCAATCGTGGTGGGCGTGCTGCCTGCCTCGTTCGATTTCGCGAGTGCCTTTGACCCCGGTACCCTGATCGATGCCTTCGTTCCCTGGCCGCTATTGGACAACACGAAACCGGCGGGAAATAACCTGGCGATCATCGGAAGGCTGAAGCCTGGAGTTACCCTGCAGAGCGCGCGGGCTGAGTTCACCGTGTTGGCGAAACAGCTCGAAAGCCAGCATCCGGAGCGGAATCTGGTCCGCCCGGGAATGGTTCCGCTGGAACAGCATGTGAGCGGACAGGTCCGTCCGGCTCTCGTGGTGATGATGTGCGCGGTCGGTGTCGTGATGTTGATTGTTTGCGCCAATCTTTCGCATCTGCAAATGGCGCGGATGGGGACGCGGCAAAAGGAGATGGCGATGCGGGCGGCCTTGGGAGCCGGGCGTTTTCGGCTGCTGCGACAGGTTCTGACCGAGAGCGTGGCCCTCTCGTTTTGTGGCGCTGCGCTGGGGTTCCTTCTCGCCGTGGCAGGCACGCGGGGGCTGGCGCATCTCAATGCGGTCAACCTTCCTCTTCTCGAAAGCGTCCGGGTCGATGGCGGCACGCTTGTGTTTACCCTCGTGGCGGCGGTCGCTTCGGGCGTGCTTTTCGGTCTGGCACCTGCGCTGCAGGTCCCCGCCTACAGGCTGAATGAGCGGTTGCAGGATGGCCGCGATTCAGGTGGCGGGCGCCGACATGGCCGGTTCCGCGACGGACTTGTGGTCTCCGAGCTTGCCCTCGCCTGTGTCCTGCTGGTTGGCGCGGGGCTGCTCATCCAGAGTTTCCTGCGGGTCCTGGATGTGAATCTGGGATTTCAGCCGGAACGCGCACTCGCGTTGCGGATCGATCCGGGTTTTCGGAACGCGACTGCCGCGCAACAGAACTCATTCATTGATGATGTGTTGCAGCGCACCCGTTCAGTTGCCGGGATCGCCGCCGCCGGGATCAGCGATGTCCTGCCGCTCGATGGGGACCGGTCCTGGCAAGTCTCGGGCAAAGGACAGGTTTACGAAAAGGGCCATTACCCGCCCGACGCATTTGTTCGTGTCGTGAGCGATGGATATTTCGAGGCCTTGGGAATCTCCTTGAAGTCGGGCCGAGAATTCACCGGGAGCGATCAGGCGTCGAGTCTACCGGTGGTCATGGTGAATGAAACTTTGGCCCGTACTCTTTGGCCCGGACAGGACGCAATCGGACAGACCGTGACGCAGGACGGGGGCCGGGTTGTAGTCGGTGTGGTTGCCGATGTCCACCACGGAGGGCCTGAAAGGGCAGGCGGGTCGGAAATGTATCTGCCCATGCGTCAGACCGGGGACTATGCGACCATGATGCTGGTGGTGCGAACCGCCCTGCCGCCCGCCAGCCTCGCGGCCAGCCTCCGAACGGTTTTGCGTCCAATCGTTCCAAATCTGCCGGTTGGCGAGTTGCAGACGCTCCAGGACCTGGTCAGCAAGGTGGTATCGCCGCGGCGATTTCTGGTGCTGCTGATGGCCGGGTTTGCGGGGTTCGCACTGTTGCTGGCAGTGCTGGGGATTTACGCGCAAATTTCTTATTCGGTGAATCGCCGTACCCGGGAGATTGCAATCTGTATGGCCCTGGGAGCCAGCGAAGGGCTCGTGCAGCGGGAGGTCCTCACGAAGACGCTGCGACTCGCCATCGCCGGGGTGACCCTGGGAGCGGTGGGGTCTTTGGCGCTGACCAAGTGGATCGAGTCCCTGCTGTTCGGCATCACGGCGACGGACCCCGTGGTCTTCTCCGGCGTGATTCTGCTGCTGTGTGCCGTGGCCTTGGTTGCTGGTTACTTCCCTGCGCGACGGGCGGCGCGAGTTAACCCGATGGTGGCGCTAAGACAGGTATGATTAAAAGAGAGGAAAACCCATGAACTTATTGCGCCGGATACAATCCCGTCTCACGGCCCTCTTTCACAAGCGCAAGCTCGACGCCGACATGGCGGAGGAGATGCGCTCGCACATCGAGTTGCGGACGCAGGAGCACATCGAGGCCGGGATGAATCCCGAGGAGGCCCGCTATGCCGCGCTTCGCCAATTTGGCCGGACCGAATCGATCCAGGAAACCTGCCGTGACCAGCGGGGCGTGTCCGGGCTGGAAAATCTCCTGCAGGACCTCCGGTTCGGGGCGCGGCAGTTGCGCCGGAATCCCGGCTTCACCGCCGTGGCCGTGCTCACGCTGGCCATCTGCCTTGGCGCCAACCTCGCCATCTTCGCGGTCGTGGATGCCGTGCTGGTCCGGCCGCTGCCGTTTCCCGCCCCGGACCGGCTCGTGACGCTGTTCAACATCTACCCCCGCGCGGGCATCGAGCGCTCCGGCGCGTCGCTCGCCGGCTATTATGAACGCCGCGGCCAGCTCCCGGCCTTTTCCCAAATCGGCCTCGCGCACGCAGGCACGGCGATCGTGGGCGAAACAGGCTCCACCGAACAGTTGGATATCGCCCGTGTTTCTCCCGACTTCTTTGCCACCCTCGGGGTGAGCCCCCGGATCGGCCGCACTTTTACGGACACGGAAATGACGTATCAGACCGACGGCGTGGCCATCCTCACGGACGCGTACTGGCGGCAGCATTTCAACGCCGACTCCAACATCATCGGACACCAGGTACGCGTGGACGGCTTGCAAAAGACGGTCGTGGGGGTGCTGCCTCCGGGCTTCCGGTTCCTCTCCTCCAAAGCGCGGCTTTACCTCCCCTTCGCATCCACTGCCGAGAATCGCCAAGTCAGTGAGCGCCATTCCAACGTGGACGGCGAGATGATCGGCCGACTTCAGCCGGGCGTCTCGCTCGCGGAGGCGCAGGCCCAGATGGATGCGCACAATGCCACGCACGCGGCGGAATATCCCAATGCCAAAATGATCAGCGATGCGGGCTTCCGCACGATGGTGGCGCCGCTTCATGCCGACCACGTGAGGTCGGTTCGCCCGGTCCTGTTGCTGACACAGGCCGGGGTGTTGTGCCTGCTGCTCATCGGCGGGGTCAATCTCGTCAACCTCCTCCTGGTCAGGGCCAGCAGCCGGGCGCGTGAAATGGCCATCCGTCGGTCCATGGGCGCCAGCGGTTGGCGCGTGGTGCGGCAGGTGGTCACCGAGACGGTCCTGCTCGCCGGCATCGGCGGACTCTTCGGCCTGGCGATTGGCGCCGGTGGCATTCGCCTTCTGGCCGTCCTGGGGGTGGAGCAGATGCCTTTGGGAACGACCATTGAGTTCGACTGGAGGCTGGCGCTGGAAGCACTGCAGGGGGCCGTAGCCACTGGGATTCTGATCGCGGGACCGATCGCGTGGTTCAATCTGCGCGGTCATCCCGCTCACGCGCTGCAATCCGAATCCCGCGGCGGCATGGCAAGCCATGCCGCCCAACGCCTGCGCCATGGTTTCATCGTCGCGCAGATCTCCCTGGCCTTTGTCCTGGTCGCCGGTGCCGGCCTGCTGGGCCTGAGCCTGAAACATGCCCTGGCCACACCGCTAGGCTTCCGTCCCGATCACATTCTCACGGGGCAAATTTCCCTGCCCTGGAAAAGCTACCCCGACTGGCCGCAGCGGCTCACTTTCGTCGGACGGCTATTGGAGGGGATCGCGAGCCAGCCCGGAGTGTCGGCGGCGGGCGTGATCAACGATCTCCCGTTCAGCGGCAACAGTGTCAAAAGCGCCTTTACGGTGGAGGGCTATGTCCCGGCAGCCGGGGATTCCCTGCGCGGGCACTACTTTTATGGTGTTGGCGGCGACGCATTCGCCGCTCTGGGCATCCCCTTGCGCGAAGGGCGCTTCCTCGGGAACACCGATTCCGACCGCCATGTCTGTGTGGTGGACGAGGATTTCGCCCGGCCCTATTGGCCGGCGGGCGGAGCCATTGGCCGGCGTCTGTTCCTCGGCGTAACCCAGGGGGCTGAAGCCGAAGCCTTCGCCGTCGTCGGGGTCGTGGGGGCGATGAAGCAGGCGGAGGTCACCGAGAAAGGGACTCCCGGTGCGGTTTACTTTCCCTATCAGTATCGCACGGTCGCCAACTTTTCCGCCGTGGTCCGGACCAGCCAAAGGCCGGAATCGTTCGGCCTCACGCTCCAGCAGATCGTGCGCGGGATCGACCCCGAACTGCCGGTCAATGATCTGCGGTCCATGGACGTCCGGATCGCCGATAGCCTGGTCGCACGCCGTTCCCCGGCGCTGCTGGTGGCCATTTTCGCGGGGGTGGCCCTGCTGCTGGCCGGGATCGGCACCTACGGGGTGCTGGCCTTCGCGGTGGCCCAGCGCCGTCGCGAGATCGGCGTGCGCATGGCGCTCAGTGCGCTGCCGAAACAGATCGCCAGCCAGTTTCTCCGGCTCGGCCTGCGATTGTTGACCGTTGGCACGCTGCTGGGTGGCTTTGGCTCCTGGTTGGCGGGCCGCGCGATGCAAGGAGTCCTCTTCAACGTCCCCCCGCTCCCGGCCGCAACCCTGGTCGGCACCGCCGGCATCATGGCGGCGGTTTCCCTCCTCGCCTGCCTGCTGCCAACGTTCCGTGCCAGCCGCATCGATCCCGTGGAGGCGCTGAGATCCGAGTGATGCTGCCAGGCCCCTTCCGAACTGCCCCGGGGACGTGAGAATTGGCCTGCCCCAAGTTTTTGAGGCAACCGGCCTGGAGCCCTCGGGCTTCGCCGTTCCAAGCTCTCCGGCAAATCCCCTACGGAGTCCCTAATCCGTTTCCGGGAGACCTCGGATCGTCCCCTAACATCGGGTGGATTGCCCTTTGAGGCGTGAATCTGGGCATCGTGTTGCCAGCAAGAGACGCGATGAACAAAGGGAACAACATGAAGACGAGCACGACCACAGCGCTGCCGGCGATGGAACTGCGGGAAACGCTGCGCCGGTTCACCTGGCTGGTAGGCATGCTGGCGGTGATCGCCACCGTGACGGTCCTCTCCCACGAATCCTTTGGCCGCCTGATCGAACAGCGACAGGAAGCGATTCGGCTGCCGCATACTTCCGGCACCATGTTCGCCCAACGCTAAGCTCTCCAGCAGCTTACAAACAAAAAAGGCCGGAGGAATCCCCTCCGGCCTTTTTCGTGGGCCAATAGCGGGGAGAAAAATCGCGGCGGGGGCGTTTCCGAAACCATTCCATGGGGACCGCGGCTCGACGGTAGGCGATCGCGACACCTGGCAGGCGATCGTTGCGAGAATACACAACCATCACCACCCCAAATGATTAGGCGGTATGGCATGCCTGAAATCGGCATCAAAAGTGAGTTGGCAGGTGA
This sequence comes from uncultured Verrucomicrobiota bacterium, assembly GCA_903922605.1. Classification (GTDB taxonomy): domain Bacteria; phylum Verrucomicrobiota; class Verrucomicrobiia; order Limisphaerales; family UBA9464; genus CAIVQB01. Next base: position 33,882 of record CAIXUG010000011.1, on the reverse strand, counting down.
AATGCATCATCCGCAAAATCAAAACTGTGAGGAATTTACGACTATTTCACACATTGCTGTTTATTTGAGTTAGGGTTTCACCCCATTGACACCCGTAGAATGAACAATTGCCGCGATTTAACGAATTGAGTATGACCTTCATCATGAAGCGTTTGCCCTCCGTTTTCAGACCGCACCCGAAGGCTTCCGGAGTTAGGCGAGCCACAGTTTTCCGTCCTCTACTCGGGTTGCTGGCCGTATTCGCCCTGAGCGTCCCGGCCTTCGCCGCGACGATCTTGGACACGATCCACCAGGCCAATGGCGCAGCGTTCGTGGGTAACGTCGTCTTTCACCCGGTGTCGAACAATGCTGGCGTGCCTGCTGCAGCAGCCGATGTCACGGCGACGACTGACGCCAACGGCAACTTCAGCCAGGAGCTCCCGGCGAACGACTACACTGTGACGGTCGGGGCCGAATTGCTCTTCCGCATTACTGTGCCCGAATGGGCTGGCAGCTTCACGCTCACGGAGCTTTCTGCCAACCCGCTGTGGGATGGCACAGAACTGGCGAAAATCTACGGCAATACCACGATCATCGGTGCCCACACCAATCTGATCCTGGCCGATCCGTCCATGTACGGCGACCTCAGCAACACCATCAAACTCTGGGCCCTGGGCCCGGTGGATCCGGCGACCGGCCTGCGTGTCACCCGGGCGTATACCTTGGACCAGCTCGGCCTGACTGGCGGCAGCCAGGGCGGCAACGGCCTCAGCGGGATCGCGAATACCGTCCGCATCACCAATTCCAGCGGGACTTTGACCGGGCTGACGGGCACCACGACCACGACCGCGACCTTTAACAGCACGGTGAGCGACCTGGGCGGGATCGACAGCACCAACGGCGTCAGTTGCGGGCTTACCGCCAAGCAGATCGGTACCGGCACCAGCTGGCCGATCACTATCTATGCCGACGATCTGGCCGGCGCGAACAACGGCTATTCGATTGGAAACGGCTATATTCCAGGCGGTACCGGCGGCCCCTACCCGGTGGCATTTTTCCGTCCAACGACCCCGGGCTACAGCATGCCGTTCGACCTCATGCCCAACAATGCGAACGCGGATGTGTGGATGGACTTTTGCGCGGATGACATCTACGCCAACCAAGGGGCGGCCCTTAACTTTCTGGATGTGAGGCAACGCTCGGTCCTCAACGGAAATTACGGCGAGATAACCACCGATGCCTGGGGATTTGGCCGCGTCCCGGGCGACCTGCGGCTGCAAACCCGAGGCAGCGGAAGCACTTTCTGGGTGGGAACGTACACGGGCGTACCGATTGCGTTGAGCCGCCACGACGCTTTGCAGCATTATTTCAATTTCAACGATCAGGACCACAAGTTCGGCACCTTCGCCCAGTTCCGCATGGCCACCGATATCAACCTCGCCTGGACCAAGTCGGGCTCAGGCGTTCTCATGTACGCCTCGAAGGACGATGCCAGCACCAGAATCCCGGTCAATTTCGTCGGCAACCCGATCAACCTGACCGGGTCAAACGTCACCCTGAGCTTTGACAACAACTGGGTGAACCGCACCCCGCAGCAGTTCCGCCCCGCCACCGGAGTCAACCTCGGCGTCAGCAGTGTCGGTGCCTCGGTGCAACTCTCAGCCTTCAACGACGTCAACAGCCCCATCGCGATGGTGAGCAAGGCGACCTCGTTTGCCTGGAGCACGGATGGCGGTGCCACCTACGGCCTGGTCTTCTCCAACAACGTCGCCACCGCCCCCGCCTGGGCAACCGCCGGAGCCGCCTCCGTGGGCGGCAACCTGGCGGTCAACGGCACCTCGACGGTGGGAGGCTTGAATATCGGCGGCACGGTCACGGCCACCTCCGGCCGGCTAACGGTCAGCTCGCCCACCTTCATCACTGCCGATGGCTTGGGGGTTGCCTATGCCACTGTACCCATCCAGCTCCGGCCCGCCTCCAACGTGAACCTCGGGCTTGATTCCTTCGGCGGAACTCTCCGCGAGAGCACCTTCAATGACAGTGCCGTACCTATCACGCATACCTACCAGGCTTTGAGCCATAAGTTCACCACCGACGGCGGCGCGACCTTCCCTCTGGCCATCTCAAACGGCGCGGTGACGGCGTCGAACCTGGCCGTGCCCGGCAAAGCCAACCTGGGGACCCTGGCGGCCACAAGCGGGAAAATCGGCAACCCGGTTCCCTCGAACCGTTCCAGCGTCGCCACCTTCGAAACCCTAATGGGCAATGGGGCCAACGGCACGGCATTGTTTCAGTCCTTCGGCGGAGCTTCCGGTCTCTATGCCCTGACCGCGAATGGCACGGCGGACAATCCCACGCCTACCACCATCTACCAGATCGCGCGGCTGGCGGGGCTCGGGCTCGACCTGGCCGGCTCCACGAATTGGTGGGTGGGAGCGACGGTTGAACTTACCCCCTCTGTGACCTGGTCCACCGCTGACCACGGCATGACCGCCGGATTCTCCGCGACGCCCGCCGGCACCACGACCCGTATCGTGAACGTGATGGACACCGGAAATGCCATGTCCGTCGCCAGCTCCACGGCGACCACGCCGGCGGCCAGCGCCGTCCTCGATCTGCAATCGGCCACGACTGGCTTTCTGTCGCCGCGCCTGAACAAGCTCCAGCGCACCGCCATAGCCAGCCCTGCGGAAGGATTGGAGGTGGCCAACACTACCGATCACAAGGGCTCCTATTACAACGGCACGCGCTGGTACAACACGCCCCAGGAGCTGGCCGGCTCGGCCACGCTCGATTTCGGCAGCATCGCCCCCGGTACCCAGGCCGATCTCACCCTCACCGTCACCGGCGCGCAGACGGGTGACAGCGTGGTCCTCGGCCTGCCCCCTGCCCCGACTGGCGGAATCGTATGGAACGCCTTTGTAAGCGCCACCGACACCGTCACCCTCCGTGCCTCGAACATCTCCGCCAGTCCGGTGGATCCGATCGCCGCCGTGTACAAGGTCAAAGTGCTCGCCCAATGAGGGATGTGGCACTGCCTCTCACAGGCATTTAGCGGGGGTGTCTGGAAAAGTGAAACCCGCCGCGTCGAGCGCGGCGGGTAATTCAACCCACTTGCAAGGTTGGTGGAGGCGGCGGGAGTTGAACCCGCGTCCTTGGCTAGCCAACCAGTAACGACTACATGCTTAGCCGGTCAGGATTTTCTACGAAACCGTAATCGACCGACAGGAAACGGCTCCGCCTAGTCCGCATGAAGTTTCTCGGTCGCCGACGCGCAGTCTCCGCCGTCAACCATGCCTGCTAAAGGCGTTCGTACTCCCGTAGCAGGTGTTCGGGAACGAACGTCGCAGCTAATTAGGCCGCGAGAGCCAACTCTTCGTTAGCAATTACTTTTTTGGTCCGACGATTTACGAGGCCAACGAACCATCCTCGGCATGCCGTCACAGGCGGGTTTTCCAAGTCGAAACCAGTACGCCCCCCCAACGGAACAGCAAGAACCTGACACCGATCCGGCGGACGTCAAGGCCGGGCGGGGTCGCGGAAGGTGACCACCAGCTCGTCGGGCTTGGCGTAACCCAGCTCACGAACCTTGCGTTCGATGTAGCGGGGATCGCCCTGCAAGGCGCGGTTTTCGGTGTCCAGTCGGCGCAGTTCCGCATTCAGCCGGGCCACCTCCTCCTGCCGAAGCTGCAGCTTTTCGCGGAGCATCTGGTTCTGCCGGATCAGCGGCACATAGTTCAGGCCGATGGCCACCACCACCGCGAGGACGATGAGCACCACGAGGACGCGGTTCAGCCAGTCAAACAGGCCGGGGCGCACTTCTTTGCGGTCGGTATTGCTCATCGGTACAAGCGCTTATACAGAGTGAGCTTCCGCGCGGGGTCAAACGTCAAGCGCACAAATGTGTCCGGGGTGGACATCGTGTTAAACTCCACGGTCCGGATTGGCTCGAAGCGATGGTAGGGATAGAGCGCCTCATAGCTCACACGGGTGAAACCGCGGGCCGTCTCCCACTCGGCCACCAGGGTGTTGTCGGACAGGGTTTCCTTTTTGTCCGGCGGGCCGAGTTCCCTCACCGCGTCGTCGTAGGTGTAGCTGCCGATCCGGTTCTTCCAATCGACCGGATGAACGCAGCCAGTCAGCAACCAGAGGAGGCTCAGGACCGCAATGCTGGAAAAGCGTCTTTTCATCGGGCCACCAAGATTTACACGAAGAGCGCCGTTTGTGCAACGGGCGACGCGGCTGCGTATCCCAATCGCGCTCTTCCTCCTAATGCCCATGGCGCGAAGCGGAGTGATTGGGACTAAGATTACGATTAGGATGCTGCCTGCGGTTGCCTCAAACCGCCCTCGTTCTACCCTGTCTGCCAATGAGTGACGGCACCTCCCCGGTGCAGGATTGGTTCGGGCGCAAATTTGAGCAGCCCACGCCCGCACAGGCGGCCGCGTGGCCGCTCATCCGCGCCGGGAAAAATGTGCTCATCGTCTCACCCACGGGCACCGGCAAGACCTTCGCCGCTTTCTTCGAGGTTCTGCACCGGCTGGCCCGGGAACAGGCCACCGGCCCCCTGCGGGAAGGCATTCACTGTCTCTACGTCTCTCCGTTGCGGGCGCTCAGCTACGATCTGGAGAAGAACCTGTCCGGCCCGCTGCGCGAGATTTACGGGGAAGCCCCGCCGATCCGCGTGGGCCTACGGTCGGGCGACACGGAGGTGAAGGAGCGGGAAGCCCAGTTCACCCATCCGCCACACATCCTGCTGACCACCCCGGAAAGCATCGCATTGCTGCTCAGCCAACCCAAATGGCTGCCACATCTCGCCTCCGTCCGCTGGATCATCGTGGATGAGATCCACGCCCTGACCGAAAACAAGCGTGGTGCCCACCTCTCACTTAGTCTGGAGCGGCTGGAGGCCCTGCGCGCAGTGACCGCCGGTACGCCGCTCCAGCGTATCGGCCTTTCCGCCACCGTCGCTCCCCTGTCGGAGGTCGCCGCCTTTCTGACCGGCACCCATGGGCACTGCGAGATCGTGGACGTGACGACCACGAAACGGATCGACCTCCGGCTTTACACGCCGCTGAAGGGCAACCCGTATCCGCTGGCGGGCTTCAGCGGCACGCGCTTGGTCCGGGCGTTGGGCAAGCTCATCCAGAAGTTCCGCACCACGCTCGTGTTCAGCAACACCCGCAGCGGCGCGGAATCCACCACCTACTGGCTGAAGGAAACCCTGCCCGAACTCGCCGGCCAGATTGAATGCCATCACGCCAGCCTCGACCGGGATCTCCGGCTGGAGGTCGAGGACCGCCTCAAACGCGGCGAACTGCGCGCCGTCGTCTGTTCCACCTCGCTCGAGATGGGCATCGATATCGGCACCATCGACCTCGTGGTGATGCTCTCGACGCCGAAGGGCGTCAGCAAAGCGCTCCAGCGCACGGGACGCGCGGGCCACAGCATTCACGAGATCAGCCGGGGCCTGCTGATGGCCACCAACGTCAACGACCTCGTCGAGTGCTGTGCCACGGCCCGACTGGCGCGACGCGGCCATCTGGATGCCGTCCGCATCCCGCAGGCACCGCTCGATGTGCTCGCCCAGCACCTCCTGAGCCTCGGTTGTTTGGGCGAGGTCAGTTGCGATGCCGCGTTTGCACTGGTGCGGCGCGCCTACCCTTATCGCAACCTGTCACGGCAGGACTTCGATGATGTCCTTGATTACCTTGCCGGCGGCGGCAAGGCCTTACGGCAGCAATACACCGAGGTCTTCGGCAAGATCGTGATCGATGCCGCACGCGGTGTTTATGAGGCGCGGGCCGGAGCGGTTCGCCGCGATTTCCTGCAAAACATCGGCACGATCCTCAATGAGGGCGTCGTCCGCGTCGTGCTCCGCAACACCCCGCTCGGCACGGTGGAGGAGGGCTTCATCAGCCAGCTTCGCCCCGGCGATGTCTTCATGCTCGGCGGTCGTCCCCTGCGGCTCGAAGGTGTCGGCATGATGGAGGCCCGGGTGGCACGGGCCGACGGAGCCACACCCACCATACCGCGCTGGGGTGCAAACAAGATGCCGCTCTCAAACCGCGTCGGTCGCGAGATCGTGGCCTTTCGTGGCGAGCTGCGCGCCCGGCTGGAGTCGATGGATTTCAACCAGTCCCCTGCCCTGATCCCGTGGATTGCCGAACGGCTCGAATGCGAGGAGCCCAACGCGGCCATCATTTTCCGTATCCACGCCGCGCAGCACCAGATCAGCGAGATTCCCACCGCCGACTTTCTGCTGGTCGAGGAACTCATCGGTGAGCCGGAACTGCCCGCCGATACGCGACTAAAACCGCCCAAGGAAAACCACCTGCGCCGGAACTCGAAGCCGCCACAGGGGGAGCTGCGTCTCGCTGGCCTGACAGTCGCGTCCAAGATCGCACCGCCCCCTAGCCCACCGACCCCGGCCAAGCCGCGTTACTATTTCTTCCATTCGCTGATCGGCCGCGCCGCCAATGACGCCCTGGCCCGCGTCGTCGCGCTGCGCCTGTCGCGGCTGCGAGGCGGCAATGCCGTGTCCACGCCGGATGACTATGGCTTCGTGCTCACCGTGAGCGATGAGCAGCGGCTGACGGCAGCCGACTTGCCGATCCTCTTTGCGCCGGAGCATTTTCTCGCGGAGTTGGACGAATCGCTCAGCCGTTCCAACCTGTTGAAATACCATTTCCGCAGCGCCGCCCAAACGGGCCTGATGGTCTATCGGAATTACTTCGGCGAGTCGAAATCCGCCCGGAAGCTGCAATGGAGCGCCGAGGTCATTTTCAACGTGCTCGCCCAGTATGAGCCGGACCACGTGCTGCTGCGCGAAGCCCGGCGCGACACGATGCACAGCTTCCTGGACGCGCCCGGCGCCGCCGCTTTTCTCGCCGACCTGCAGTCGCAACGCCGGCCCATCCGGCTCCGGCCGGTGGCGGATGTGCCCCCGCTTTCGTTTGGCATGTACGCCACCAAGATCAAGGAGGCGCTGCTGGTCGAGGATCCACGCGAAACCCTGGAACGGCTCTACCATCAGTGGTGGACCCGGTTGGGTGGTGATGACACAGCGGAAGTTCAGCCCGCCAAGCCGACGGTGACCTGACCGGTAAAATGCTATAGGTGGTTCCGGTATTCGAGCATGTCGCCCTGCTCGTTGAGGATGACGTTACGGACGCCCCACGGCACGCACTGGCCACGGCCTTGGGCCTGCGGATGCACGACTCTCCAGGCCTGAACCCGCCACTGGTCCGCGTGGTGTTCCACCACAAAGAGGGTTTTCGACCAGCCGTCGTACCGGTCCACCGCCCGCTGGGCAGCCTCGACCATCTGCCGTTCCTGTTGGGTATGCAGCGCTGGTGGCCAAGATTCAACCTCGCCTGAGCAGCCGCCCAGAATGGCACACGCCAATAAGGCCGGCAGCCCGTACCGGAGTGACAACGAGTTCACCGTGGGTTCATCGGCAACAAACGGGCGGGCTTAAGAGCCCGGTTGAAAGCCCGTGCCATCGGTCGCGCGGGCTGGCCAATCGGCGGGGAATGCCGCACGCTGCCCGCCTTGCGCATTGAGCCTGAAATCCTTCTGCCTGGGCATATCCGCCATCGGCTGACCATTGCCTTTGACGGCACGGCTTACTATGGCTGGCAGCGCCAGCCCAATGACGTGGCGGTCCAGCAGCGCGTCGAGGAGGCATTGGCGAAGCTCTTTCCCAGCTCCCCCTGCGTCCATAGTTCCAGTCGCACCGACACTGGGGTCCATGCGCTTGGAATGATCGCGCATTTCGATGTACCGCAGGCGGAGTTCCGCATGACGCCGGCCAAGCTCATCCTGGCGGCCAACGCGCATCTGCCCGAGGACATCCGGGTGCTCGCGGTCGCCCCGACGGGGCCCGGCTTTCACGCGCGCTTCTCCGCCCGAGGCAAGCAGTACCGGTACCTGATCTGGAACCACAGCGCCCAGAACCCGCTCCTGCGCACCCAGGCCTGGCATGTGCCGCGTCCGCTGGATCTGAAAGCCATGCGCGCCGCCGCCGCCGCGCTGGTGGGACGCCGCGACTTCCTCGCCTTCAGCGCCACACCGGGCTACGCGCGCCGGCACACCGTGCGCAACGTCACCCGCTGCGAGGTGAAACGCAGCGGTCCGCTGCTCACGGTCGTGATCGAAGCCGACGGATTTCTCTACAAGATGTGCCGGGGAATCGTCGGCACCCTCGTCGAAGTCGGCCTGGGCCGTCTTCAGCCGGACGCACTGGTCCCGATGCTGGCGCGCCGCAACCGCTCCCTCGCCGGCATGACGGCTCCCGCTCACGGCCTGGTGCTGTGGAAGGTCTATTACGGGAAGAAACCCAAGCCACAACCGGGCGCAACGGATTCGGACGAAGCAGCCGACATCGAGTAGGCCGGCGCTTGCCACACCTTCCTGCCAAACCCACTTTTTGACCAATGCACGTCGTCCTCGTGGAGCCGGAAATCGCGCCCAACACCGGGAACATTGCCCGCCTGTGCGCCGCGACCCGCACCACCCTGCATCTGATTGAACCGCTCGGCTTCGAGCTGAACGACCGGCAGCTCAAGCGCGCCGGCATGGACTACTGGAAGCACGTCACGTGGCACGTCTGGCCCAGTTGGGCCGCTTTTCGGGCTGCCCAGCCGACGGAAGCCCGGTTCTGGCTCATCGAATCAGACGGGCCACGGACGTACATTGATCCTGGCTACGAGCTGAACGACTACCTCGTGTTTGGCCGGGAAAGCGCCGGCCTGCCGACCGCGTTGCTGGAAGCGCATCGCGATCACTGGTTACGCATCCCGATGCTGAACGGGGAGGCCCGCTCGCTGAACCTGTCCAACTGCGTCGCCATCACCCTGTTCGAAGCCCTGCGCCAGACCGGTTTTGCAGTCGCCCCGAAGGCATGATATCCCCACGCCTGACTGGGCTGTAACTGACTGGGATGTGCGCGGTCTTTGCCTGCGAATCAACCCTCCTTATCCCTTGCCCATGAACTTCCGCCTCGCCCGACCGACCCTGTCCCTGCTCGCCCTCAGCCTACCCCTGTTCACCCAGCCGCTCCCCGCCGCCGATTGGCCACGCTGGCTCGGGCCGGCTGGCTACAATCTCGCCCCAACCGACCAATCATTCGACGCCGATCTGAGCAAGTGGAAGGTCACCTGGAAAGCCAACGTCGGGCATGGCTATTCGTCGGTCGTCGTGGCGAATGGGCGGGCCTACACCCTCGGGCACGATGGGCAGTCGCAGGAGACAGTCTATTGCTTCGACGCCGCCACCGGCGAGACCAAGTGGAAGTACAGCTATGAGGCGCAACTGATGCCCATGATGCACCCCGGTGGTCCCAATGCGACCCCCACGGTCATCGGCAACCGCCTGCTCACGCTCAGCAAGGACGGCCAGGTGTACTGCCTCGCGGCGGATACGGGGGCGAAGCTCTGGCAAGCCAGCCTGCCGGAGGCTGCCGGGTTGAAACTGCCCAGGTGGGGTTTCGCCAGTTCGCCCGTCGTTGACGGCAGTCAGGTCATCTTCAGCGCCGGCAAGGTCGCCACCTTTGACCTCGAGTCGGGCAAGCTGCTGTGGATTTCCAAGAATGCCTACGACCCCGGCTATACCACCACCGTGGCGTTCACGGCGGACGGGAAAAAGCTGATCGCCGCCATGGATGGCAAGGGCGTTTCCATCCTCTCGGCCAAGGATGGCGAGGAAATCACCCGGCATCCCTACAAGGCGATGTTCGATGTGACCGGCAGCACGCCCTACGCGCTGGCCGACGGCAAGCGGCTGTTCATCTCCGGCAACTCGGGCTCGGAACTGCTCGCCTTCGACGGCCAGAAACTCACCTCGATCTGGTCCAGCACCGAGCTGAAAAACGCCCTGAACAACAGCGTGCTCGTGGACAGTGCGCTATATGGCGTGGATGGCGCCCAGCAGCAGCCGAGCAGCCGCTTCGTCTCTCTCAATCTGGAGGACGGCAAGGTGAACTGGGCCAGGGACGGATTCGGCTACGGCACCGTCATCGGTGTGGGCAGCACGCTGGTGGCGCTGACCGAGGGTGGTGAACTGATCGCGCTGAAGGCTGCCGCCGGCGGTTACACCGAGCTGGGCCGCCAGCAGGTGCTCTCCAAGACCTGCTGGACCCCGCCCGCCTATGCGGGCCACCGCATCTACGTGCGCAATGACCGGGGCGATGTGGTCTGTCTGGGCGCAGGCTGAGCTGCTTAACAGGTTGCTCAAGAAATCAGACGGTTGGAGGACAGTGGCCTCTCTCTGAGCGGTGAGTCCAATGTGCCTCGGGCGAAAACGGAAAATCCGACACTTCTCATGTCACCTCTCAAGGGTACAGGCGATTTCGTCAGGGCAGGCCGCTCCCCGCCGGTTTTCCGGTTTTTCCTCGGAACGCATCGGACATTGCCTGACTGCGCTTCCCGGTTGCGCAGCCCCGGTTCGTTCCCGACTCTCCGTCCGAACATGAAGGGCATCATACTCGCCGGCGGTGCCGGTTCGCGCCTGTATCCGCTGACGCAGGTCGCGAGCAAGCAGCTCCAGCCGGTTTTCGACAAACCGATGGTGTACTACCCGCTCTCGACACTGATCGAGGGTGGCGTGCGCGAGTTCTGCCTGATCTCGACGCCGCACGACCTGCCGCGCTTCCGCCAGCTCTTCGGTGACGGTTCGCGCTGGGGCATCAGCATCGAATATCGCGAACAGGCACAGCCCCAGGGCATCGCACAGGCCTTTCGGATCGCGGACACCTTCATCGGCGCGGATTCCGTGACGCTGATCCTCGGCGACAACATCTTCTACGGCGGCGACTCGTTCTTCCGGGCGTTCAGCGAGTTCACCACCGGGGCCGCGATCTTCGGCTACCACGTGCACGACCCGGAGCGCTATGGCGTGGTCGAATTCGACGCGGCAGGTAAGGCCATCTCCATCGAGGAAAAGCCGAAGCAGCCCAAGAGCAATTACGCCGTGCCCGGCCTCTATCTCTACGACAATGACGTCGTGGCCATCGCCAAGGCCCTGAAGCCATCGGCACGCGGCGAGCTGGAGATCACCGATGTGAATCTCGAATACCTACGCCGCGGTACACTGCACGTGCAACGGCTCGGACGCGGCTTCGCCTGGCTCGACGCCGGCACCAGCAGCAGCCTGCACGACGCCAGTGCCTACGTGCAGACCATCGAGAAGCGCCAGGGCATCAAGGTCGGCTGTCCCGAGGAGGCCGCCTTCCGGCGTGGCTTCCTGTCGCTCGACCAGCTCCACAGCCTTACCGCCTCGCTGCCGAACTGCGAGTACCGCGACTACCTGGCCGCCGTCGTCAGCGAAGCCCGCCGTCTGGGAGGTGTGGCGTGAGCGCGCCCCGCGTCCTGCTGCTCGGCGGCACCGGCTATATCGGTCAGGCCTTCGCCCGCGAACTGGCCGCGCGCGGCTGGGAATACCGCACGGTGCGCCGCTCCGAGGTGGATTACACGCGCTTCGACCGACTGCTTGAGCTGCTGCGCGCCTCCCGGTGGGACTTCGTGGTCAACTGCGCCGGCTTCACCGGCAAGCCGAATGTCGATGCCTGCGAATCCGCCAAGGCCGACACCCTGCTGGGCAATGCGATCCTGCCCGTAACCGTCGCGCAGTCGTGTCTGGCGGCTGGTGTGTCATGGGGGCACATCTCCTCCGGCTGCATCTACGCCGGAGCCAAGATCACCGAGAACGGCATCCAGCGCGTGGAGAAGGACATGACCAGTCCCGCAGCCAAGGCCCTGCTGGAGGGCAACCGCGCCGCGATCCATGGCTTCACCGAGGCGGACGAGCCGAACTTCTCCTTCCGCCGCGAGCCGTGCAGCTTTTACAGCGGCTCGAAGGCGCTCGGTGAGGAGGCCTTGCGCAACCATGAAGGCTATATCTGGCGGCTGCGCATTCCCTTCGACGAGATCGACAACGCGCGCAACTACCTCAGCAAGGTTCAGCGCTACGCCCGCGTGTACGACAACGTGAACTCGATCTCGCACCGCGCCGACTTCGCCCGGGCCTGCCTTGACCTGTGGGACCGCCGCGCTCCGGCTGGCATCTACAATGTGGTGAACCCCGGCTACGTCACCACCCGCGAGGTAGTGACCGCCATCCAGCGCGTGCTGAAGCCGGCGCGGACGTTCGAGTTCTGGGCCGACGACGCGGAGTTCTACCGCATCGCCGCCAAGACCCCGCGTTCGAACTGCATCATGGACACCACCAAGCTGCTGGCCACCGGCGTGAAGATCCGCCCGGTCGAGGAAGCCTTAGAAACCTCACTCCGCAACTGGCAGCCGGAGAAATAACCCATGAACCTCCTCGTCACCGGCGGTGCCGGCTTCATCGGCTCGAACCTGATCCATCACCTGCTGGGCCGGTCCGACATTGCCAAGCTCGTGAACCTGGACGCCCTCACCTACGCGGGGCATCTGGCCAATCTGCGCGGCGCGGAGGCGCACGCGAACTACGTGTTCGAACGCGTGGACATCCGCGACAAGGCCGAAGTCGTCCGCGTGGTACGGCAGCACACGATCACGCACGTGCTGCATCTCGCCGCTGAATCGCATGTGGACCGCTCCATCAGCGGGCCGGGCGACTTCATCTCCACGAACATCGTCGGCACGTTCAACCTGCTGGAAGCCGTCCGCGACGCCTGGCTCAGTCCGAGTTCCGAATTGCGAGGTTCGAGTGCCGAACGGCGCTTTCATCACGTCTCGACCGACGAGGTGTTTGGCTCGCTGGGCGCGACGGGTTACTTCACCGAGACCACGCCATATGCGCCTAATTCCCCCTATTCCGCCAGCAAAGCCTCGAGTGATCTGCTGGTGCGTGCTTACCACCACACCTACGGGCTGCCGGTGGTCATGACCAACTGCTCGAACAACTACGGGCCCTTCCAGTTTCCGGAGAAGCTCATCCCGGTGGTCATCCAGAGCCTGATCGCACGCCGGGCTGTGCCCGTGTATGGCGACGGCCTGAACGTCCGCGACTGGCTGTTTGTCACGGACCATTGCGAGGCGCTTTGGCAGGTGCTCACTCGCGGGCAAAACGGCGATACCTACAACATCGGCGGCCACAACGAATGGGCCAACATCTGCATCGTGGAGTTGATCTGCGATCTCGTAGATGAACTCGCCCCGCAGTTTGGCGGCAACTCGCGCCAACTGATCACCTTCGTAAAGGACCGCGCCGGCCATGATCGACGCTACGCGATCGACGCCGCCAAGATCGAGCGCGACCTCGGCTGGAAGCCCGCCTACACCTTCGAGAAGGGCATCCGCGAGACGGTTCGGTGGTATCTCGACCACCAGCCCTGGGTGGAGGAGGTCAAAGCGGCGAAGAAGGGGTGATTCGGGGGGCAATCTGTCGGGAGCGTCCGGTGAGCGCGCCAGCGTCATGGAGTGCGCGCGGTGGAGCGTAGCGGAGACGCCGCTTTCGGACGCAAGCAATGGAGCGGACTCACCCTGGCTCTGATTCGCACGCGTGTCCGGCAGCCGAAAGCGGTGTCAAGCCACCGCACTCCAGGACGCTGACGCGTTCGTCGCGCCCGCACTCAAAGTCGGATAGGCTCGTGCATCCGCAATGCTTCGGGCCTCAGACCGGCGCCGGTCCCACTGCCACCGAGCCATCGCGGCAACCAATGGCGACACGCTTGCCGTCGGGCGACCAGCGGACCTCAGTCACGGCGGCGGGCAGCTTGAACTGGCGCAGGGCGTTGCTGGATTTGCCGGCGTTCCAGAGGAGCACGGAAGCATCCTGCGCGCCGCTGGCGAGCAGGTGGCCGGCGCGCTGGTAGTCCAGCGCGTTCACGCGGCCGAGGTGCCCTTCAAGGATTCGCGGCGTGGAGCCGGCGGGGCCCTTGCCCGCGCAGTCCCAGACCATGACCTGTTCCCCGCCGCCTGTGGCAAGATAGCGGCCGGAATAGTGCCAGGCCAGCTCGCGGACCTTCGCGGCGTAGCCGGACATGGCGAGCTCGTTGCCCGGCTTGAAGGGCAGCTCCCAGATTTGGACGCTCTGTTCCTGCGTGCCACCGACCAGCCAGCGGCCGTCGGGTGACCACGCGAGGGAGATGAGCGAGGTCTTCCAGGGCAGCGTCTCGACGTGCTGCCCGGTCGCGACCGCCCAGACTTCCGCGCCGGCGTAGCAGGCGGAGGCGACGCGCTGGCCATCGGACCGCCAAGCCAGCGCCGCGACGGTGCTGCGGTGGTCGGGGGATTCGTGAACCACCCCGGTTGCGGGCTGCCAGAGCCGCAGGCGACGCCCGGCGGCGACGGTGAGCCATCCTCCCGCGGGTGCCCAGGCCAGCTGCTCCACCCACGCCGAACCGAAGCTGAGCGTGTGCAGCAATTCGCCAGTCAGCGGATTCCAGAGCTTGGCCGTGCCATCCTGCCCCGACGTCGCAAAAATATTTTCGGTCGGTGAAAAGGCAGCGCGGAACAAGCCACCCTCGTGCGCGACAAAACCGCGATGAAGGCTGCCATCGGCAGCGTTGAAGAGGGCAACCCGGCCATCCACACCGCCGGCGAGGATGACGGTGCCATCGGGCGACCAGGAGACCTGTGCCACGGGATCGCCCAGATTGGTCAGCCAGTCGGTGGGACAGAGAGGAATCAGACTCATCGCCGGATCAGGCGAGGCAGCGTCGGAAGCCCGCGTTCAAGGCCTCACGGTCCAGTTTGCGCCCAATGAACACGAGCTGGCTCTTGCGCTCGTCTGCGTCCTTCCAGGGCCGGTCGGCCTTGCCCTCAAACATCATGTGGACGCCCTGGAACACGAAGCGGTTGGGCGAGCCCTTGAGGTTGAGGATGCCCTTCATGCGGAAGATGTCCGCGCCCTTGCTCTGGAGCAGTTCGCTGAGCCAGTTGTTAAGCTTCTTGGGATCCAGCTCGCGCTTTTCCTCGATGCCGACACTGCTGACGGATTCGTCGTGCGTGTGCTCATGGACGTGTCCGCCGTGCTCATGCTCGTGCGCCGGCTCAATCGCCTTGCCGTCGCGCTCCAGACGGCCGGAGAACTCATCGAGGCCATGCTGGGTGAACAGCGCGTAATTGCCATGCTCCGGGATGGTCACCCGATAGCGGCCGCCATCCTCGCCCAGCACGAGCTTGAAGAGCTTCTTGCTGGGCTTCAATTCGCCGCCGTTCTTAACGGAACTGGCCGGATAGCTGAAAACTGTCGTGGCCACGTCTTCGGCCGCGTGCAGCGCACCGTGCAGGCCGCCGTGATCATGCTCGCAGTCGTGATCGTGGTCATGCCCATGATCTTCATGCGCGTGCTCATGCTCATGCTCATGCTCACTTTCAGGCCCGTGCTTGTGGCCTTCCTTCTCCGCGTGCCCATGCTCGTCCTTGTGGTCATGCTCGTGATCATGTCCGCAATCGGGGCCGTGCTTGTGCTCATGGCCGTGGCCGCACTCGTGCTTCTCACCGTGCTCGGGGCAATGGCCCGCCTCATGCGCATCGAGCTGGAGCAGCACCACGCCCATCACGGGATCGGGGCCGGCATCCAGCACGAGGGTGTGTTCGCCCGCATCCAGATGGTAGGCCCCGCTCCATTCGAACGGCAGCTCCTTCTCGAGAAAATCACCATCGAGTGACAGCTTATGGTCGAGATCGAAGGCGTGCAGGTTGATCACCTGGTCCACGGCGAGATTGGCCTGCGTGGTACGGTGGATCTTCGCTACCGCATTGATGCTGTGGATGGTTTCCTCGAGGCGGTCCAGCTCGGCGGTCGTCACGAGATCGGTCTTGTTCAACAGGATGCGATCGGCGAAGGCGATCTGGCCCTTGGCCTCAGGCGCGTCGCCGAGGTGGAGGCCGATGTGCTTCGCGTCCACGAGCGTGACGATGCCGTCGAGGCGGTAGCTTTCCTTCACTTCCTCGTCGCTGAAAAAAGTCTGCGCCACCGGGCCGGGATCGGCCAGGCCGGTGGTTTCAACGAGGATGTAGTCAAACCGGTCGCGGCGCTTGAGCAGCTGCCCGAGGATGCGGATGAGATCTCCGCGCACGGTGCAGCAGATGCAGCCGTTGTTCATCTCGAAGATCTCCTCGTCGGCACCGATGACCAGCGCGTTGTCGATGCCGATCTCGCCGAATTCGTTCTCGATCACGGCGATGCGTTTGCCGTGGTTCTCGGTGAGAATGCGGTTGAGCAGGGTCGTCTTGCCCGCTCCCAGGAAGCCGGTGAGGACGGTGACGGGAATGCGTGTGTCGGGTGCGGTGGCAGCCATAAAAGATAGTCGGGGAGAAGTAGCCGACGGCGGGGTCGGAAGCAAACGGTGACTGCGACAAGATGGATGGGGCGAGGTTCGCAACATCCTGTCCGGGACGGGAGTTCATTGATCAAAGTACCCGGTAGGGTTGAACCCCATGGCAATGGCGGCGCACGCAACCGCAGTATGGCTCAGGCACAAGCGTCCCTTTGGCGCAGCGCTCCCGGCCTTCGACGTTGACGCCGAACGGACACTTGGTGCGCGCCGCGTTTCATCCACGTTGATTTCCGATTCATGACCACGAGCCATCCATTGCCAGTGGAAGGATCGAGATCCAAAGCCGCTTCCGCGAAGCTGGAAGACGGCTCCTCGGACGGCGATTGCGTGGTCAAGGTCGGGGGCGACTGGCAGTTGAATGCCGCCGTGCCTTCCTGGAACAGTGTAATCGCCCAGCACGCGCCCGCGAATATGCGGGTCGTCCCGGACGGCCTGGGAAGATGGGATTCCTCACTCCTCCTGTTCCTGGTGCATGGCCGCACGTGGTGCCTGCAATCGAAGCACACCCTGAACGTCGAGGGCCTCCCCGAAAATCTCCAGACGCTGCTGCGCCAGATTGCCGAGGCCGACACTTCCCAGAAGAAGACCAAACCTGGCGCCAAAACCCTGGCCGAGCGCGTCCAGGCTTGGACGGTCAACCTCGGAAAAAAGGTCCGGGAGAACGTCTCGTTCCTCGGCGAATGCACGCTGGGTTTCGCCGGGATAGTGAAGCGGCCTCACAAATTCCGGTGGATGGATGTCCTCGTCGAGATGCAGCAGTGCTGGGTGTCGTCGCTGCCGATTGTGGCCCTCGTCAGTTTCCTCGTCGGTGTCATCCTGGCCTTTCAGGCGGCAATCCAGCTCCAGCAATACGGTGCCGCCGTTTTCGTCGCGGATCTCGTCGGACTGTCGGTGGTGCGCGAGATGGGGCCGATGATGGCGGCCATGATCGTGGCGGGCGGCATTGGTGCCGCCTTCGCCGCCCAAATTGGCAACATGAAGGTCGGCTCGGAAATCGACGCGCTGGAGACGCTGGGTGTTTCCACCGTGGACTTCCTCGTACTGCCCCGGCTGCTGGCGACAACGGTGATGATGCCGATCATGGCCCTGTATGCGAACGTGCTGGGCATCCTGGGCGGCATGTTTGTCTCCGCCACGATGCTGAGCATTCCGGCCACGGCCTACTGGGTGGAGACGCAGAACCGGGTGGGCCTGCTGGATGTGGGCAGCGGACTGATCAAGAGCGTCGTCTTCGGCCTGGGCATCGGCCTCGCCGGTTGCCTGCGCGGAATGAACTGCGAGCGAAGCGCCACCGGCGTGGGCAAGGCGACCACCTCAGCGGTGGTCACGGGCATCCTCCTCATCGTCATCACGGACGCCGTGTTCGCCCTGATCTTCAACGTGCTGGGTATCTGAACCGACCATGGACCCGAACCCGACAGCACCCGCAATCGAAGTGAAGAACCTCACCTGCGGCTATGACGCGTCGGTCGTGCTGCAGGACGTGTCGTTTGCGGTCAAACCCCGCGAACTGCTCTTCGTCATCGGCGGCAGCGGCTGTGGCAAGAGCACCCTGCTCCGCTGCCTGATCGGCCTGCTGCAACCGATCAAAGGAGATGTCGCCTATTTCGGCCAGAGCTTCACGGGCGCAGATGCCACTAAACGGCGGGAAATTCTGAAAACATTTGGTGTGCTCTATCAGAACAACGCGCTCTGGAGTTCCATGACGTTGGCGGAAAATGTGTCCCTGCCGCTGGAGGTACACACCTCGCTGTCGCGCGCCGATCGCGAAGAGATCGTCACCCTGAAACTCACGGAAGTGGGCCTGGCCGGCTCGGAAGAGCTCTACCCTTCGGAGCTCAGTGGCGGCATGATGAAACGCGCGGCCCTCGCCCGCGCCCTGGCGCTGGATCCGGCGATTGTGTTCTTCGATGAACCCTCGGAGGGACTCGACCCGATCACGTCGCGGGAAATGGACCGCCTGATCCTGCAGGTTCGCGATGTCCTGGGCACGACCATGGTCATCGTGTCCCATCAGCTCTCCAGCATTTTCCGGCTCGCCGACCGCGTCCTCATGTTCGATCGCACCGCGAAAGGCATCATTGCCGAGGGCAAACCCAACGAACTGGCCGCCCACAGCGAGGACTCCCGCGTGCGCGATTTTCTGAAACGGGATGACGGTCCTGGCCCGCAACCCAACCCCGCCGACGGTGGTTCAAAAACACACTCACCATGAAAGCCAAGCTCAACCCGGTCGTGGTCGGCACCTTCGTCCTCGGTGGCGTGGTGCTCGTCGTCGTCGCGCTGCTCTCGTTTCGCTCCCTCCACCTGTTCTCCAAGCCGGCGCGCTTTCAGGCTTACTTCAACGAATCGGTGTCCGGCCTGGACGTGGGCAGTCCGGTGAAATTTCGCGGTGTCCGTGTGGGTCGGGTGGCGGCCCTCCAGATCCGCTATGATGACCAGGCCCGGCGGTCGCTCGTCGCGGTCACGGCCGAGCTGGATAAGGACACGGTCCGTGATCGGGCCGGAAAACCGGTCAAGCTGGGGGATCGGGCCGTCCTCCAACGGCTGATCGATGAGGGGTTGCGCGCCAAGATCGCCCTCGTCGGCATCACCGGAATGCAGTTTGTGGAGCTGGATCTGTTCGACCCGAAGGAATTTCCCGCGAAGGACCGGGCCGGCGCAGAGGAGAAATATCCCGTCGTGCCAACCTTGCGCTCCGACATAGCAGAGCTGGTCGAGAATCTCTCCAAGACCGCCAACAACCTGAACAAGGTCGATTTCGCCGCCCTTTCGCGCGAACTCGAGGGCTTGCTGGCCACCATGAACCAGCAGATCAGCACCGTGGACCTGAAGCAATTGGTGGCGAAAGTGACTGCGGCGGCCGATTCCATCGGGTCGTTGGCCGGTTCCGCCGAGACCAAGTCGGCGTTTGCGAGCCTGGGCAAGACCGCCACCGACCTGCAGGGCCTGATCGCCAAGCTGGATGCCCAGGTCGGACCGGTCGGAACCGAACTCGTGCAGTCCTTGCGCTCGTTTCACGACGCGGCCGAGAGCATCCACAAGCTTCTCGGCCCGCAGACCGGCCTGGGCGAGGAAGCGGACCGCACGCTGCAGGAGGTGGGGGAAGCGGCCTCATCGCTGCAACGCCTCGCGGACTTTCTCGAACAGAATCCCAAGGCCCTGCTCACGGGGAAAAAGCGGCCGGACAAAGACCCATAATCCTATGAACTTTTTACCCAAGACCGGTTCGCCCGGCCGCCATTCTGCTAACTATCTTATGGGCCTGCTGCTCGGCGCTGTTGCCGCGATCCTTCTGGTTGGCTGCGGTTTCATGCGTCCGCAGGAGGACCCTACCCGGTTCTATGTGCTCAGCGCCGCGCACTTCGCCACCGGGCCCGTTGAAGAAAGCGGTCGCAAACGGTTGCTGGTCGCCTTGAAGCCCGTGGAATTGCCGCGCTATCTGCAGGGCCGATCCATGGTGGTACGGACGGGCACGAATGAAATCCAGTTCGCGGAGTTCGACCGCTGGGCCGAGCCGCTGGACCAGGCCATCAGCCAGGTGATGAAGGAGAATCTCGGTCATGCCCCCAATGTGGCGGGCGTGGCGGTCAATTCGCATGGCGACGGCTCACTGGATTGTGAGGTGGCGATCCGGGTTCTGTCCTGCGAGGGAGTTCGCGTGGCCAATGGCGGCGGTTCGGTTCGGTTTGAAGCGACGTGGGAAGTGCGACCGGTCGGGACCAATTCGGTGGCAGCCAAGCGCGGTGGATTCATTGCCGAGGCCGTGGCGTGGGACGGGAAAGACTACGGCCAATTGGCCGGGCGACTCAGCGAAGCCATGGCGGCAGCGGCAAACGCGATCGTGGCGGACTTGCCCGCCATCGCCACGTCCCCATCCGCGGAAACCCGGGCAACAGCCAAGCCATAACCACAGGGCAATCCCGGGGCATCGGGTGTTTGCCTGGCCTCGACGGCGTTCTAACCTCCGACCATGCCGGAACTGCCCGAAGTCGAAGTCCTCGTTCGTCACCTTGATCCGCTCATGCGCGGCCGGACGGTGCGGGGAGTGTCGGTCAACCGCCCTAAAATCGTGGCGCCCAGCTCGGCCGAGGAGCTTTCCGCACGCCTCGTCGGGGCCACCTTTGGCGCAACCTCCCGGCGGGCAAAATATCTGCTGTTCGAACTCCAACCCGGTCGAAAGAAGGAACCGTTCACGCTGATCGGGCATCTGGGCATGACCGGCCGGATGTTTCTCCAGCCCAAGCAGGCTCCACTGCCCAAGCACACCGCAGTGTCGCTGGATCTGGGACGGGAACGGTTTGTGTTTGAGGACACGCGCTACTTCGGCCGCTTCCATCTCGATACCACTGCCCTGGCTTCGCTTGGGCCGGAACCGCTTTCGGAAGACTTCACGCCCAAAGTTTTCGCCGCCGCGCTGAAACGCTCCGCCCAGCCGATCAAGGTGAAGTTACTCGACCAGACTGTCGTCGCCGGTATCGGCAACATTTATGCCAGCGAGGCGCTGTTCCGCGCCGGCATTTCGCCGCGCCGGGCTGCCAATCGGCTGAAGTCCGACCAGATTGGGCGGCTACGGGAAACCGTCCGCGAAGTCCTCGCCGAAGCAATCACCTGCGGCTCCACGATCCCGTTGGATTTTGCGGGCGGCAAGGATGGCCTGTTCTATTATGGCGCGGCGGCTGAAAAGGGTGCCAATTTCTACGACGAACGCCTGCGGGTTTACGACCGCGCCGGCCAGCCGTGCCTGAACTGCAGCACCCCCATCCGGCAAATGGTTCAGGCCGCCCGGAGTACCTACTGGTGCCCGCGGTGTCAGCGGGGGTGAATGGTTTGAAACGCCGGCAGACAGCCCTTCTTTGAACGCCGGATGGTCCGCGTTGGTTTATCTTTCGATGCCCAAGATGGAAGATCTCCAAGGTCCTATGTTCAATCCATTGTCGGGGAATCCCAAGCGGCGCCACCGGCGGCGGCTTTTCCTGGCGCTCCTGTTCGCCATGGTCGCGATGACGGTGACGTTCACCGTTTTCCATGTTGTCACGTCAGGCTCATCCAAGAACCGTTCGGAATTCATGGGGCCCCTGCCGATCGACTCCCGGAAGGGCCGCCTGCCGGACCTTCCCCGGACATTCTCACGCAAGATCTCAATCGCGGATGCGGTTTCGGAATATGCCAATCTGACCGGCAGATCCAGCCTGCCTACCGCGGTGTTCTGGCTGCACAGCAAGGATGACTTCTGCCGGAGATTTCTCCGGAAAATTGGGGTCGCCCAAGGGATCGAATCCATCTGCAAAGCAAAGTTACCTTCGGGCGACATCGAGTTCGCCCGACAGCCCAAGTCCAGGACTGATGAGCCTGTTTCATTGAATTACGAAACGACCGCGATTTCCTCCTCGGTGTGGCGCTGGACCAGCCCCTCCCTCGACTCCGACCATCTGGTCTTTGACAGTCCTTCCCGGCGGGTGCTCGACCTTTGGGAGGCCCTTCGCAATGAAGGTGTGGAATTGCAGCCAGTTGGAACCAACCGAATCCGCGCGATCTGGCATCCGTCGGGTTTACCCAAACTGCGGTAACGCTTTGCAGGCCCACCAATCACCGGCTACTTCAGCGGCGGCGGAGCAGCAGCCAGTTTTCCAGCCCGGGATCGGTCTCGGCCACCATGTATTCGGCCAGCACCCGTTGTAGCAGGTCGGTCGGCAGTACGCGGGAAAGCTCCTGACGTAGGCGTGCCAGCCGATTATCCGTCGGGCCCTTTGTCCCCGGTACAGTCAGCAAGCAGACCAGCAGGTCGGTCTTGGGGAGTTGTTCGCGCAGCTGATCCTGATCGTTGGCGGTCCGCGTCCCCGTGACAAACAGTGTGTTTCGCAGGGGCGCCCATTTCCGCTCGGCCGCATACCATCCGCCGCCCAGCCAGTTGCTGAACACGATCATCTGGGAGCCCGGCCGCGCTTCGAGCCAGCCACGGGCGGCCTGCCAGATCAGAACTTCCGGATCCTGCCGCCCTGCCCACACAAAGCCCACCGGAGTGTCCACGCGGATCATCGTGGGTGACGGCTTCACCGCCGCTGTGCGCAGAAACATGCCGGCGCTGGCCGCGTAAGTGCCAAGCGCCAGCGTGAGGCCGGCGACCCGGGGCAGGCGCAGCGCCAACAACAACAGCACGGGAACCAGGGCAAACGCGTACTGGAAAAACAGCCACTGCCGGCCGAAATAACCGACTTTGTTCACCGACCCGCACAGGTAAAAAGCCAGGAGCACCCCTACCGGATACCAGAGCGCCTCCGGCATCCGGTCGGCCTTCCAGCCACGCGCCACCGGGAGCAGCCGGACGGCGGTCGCCAGCAAGCCCACCACGACCGGCACCAAGATCGGCGCAATGAAAACGAGAAAGTGCTGGGGGCTCAGCCAAAGATCCAGCCGGTCGTATGGATACGTGCTGACCACCCAGAGCGGCCAGAGCGTGCGGACTGCCAGGTCGGGCGGCAGCACGGCGTAGAAGAGCCCGATCCGCAGGGCTTCGGCCGCCACGCAGGCGAGGCCGGCGCGCAGCCAGAAGGGAAACCAGGCCCGGCGGTCGCTCCGCGAGCCGTCCAGCAGCAGATGGACGGCATCGGTCAGGAAATACCCGGCGACGCCAAACGCCGCCCCGCCGAATTTGGTCAGCTGCCAGAGGAACAGAAACAGGCCGATCCGGAACGCATCCCGGGCCGTACGCTCGCGCAGAGGTCGCCAGCCGGAAGCCAGCCCGATCAGCCACAGCCGCTCGAAACTCAGATACTCAAAGTTCGCCCCGAAGGACAGGATCAGCGGGCTGCGGTAGAAGACCGTGAGACACAGCGAGGCCAGGCCCAGCAGGCCGGCCAGCAACAGGGCCTCGTTACGGCTGCGGGCGGCCCGCGCGAGCCAGCGGAACAGCGCCGCCACGACCACCAGGCTCAGGCACAGGTGAAAAGCGACGCCCGTCTGGACGGTGTTTCCGAACACCTTGGCAAAGGCCGCGTAGGCGTAGAGGGGCAGCGGCCCATACTGGCATTCGACATCCCGATAGAGCAGGCCGCCCGAGCCGAGCACCTGCGCGCGATAAAGCTGGTTGCTGTGCTCACCGGTCAGCCAGTCCGGCCCATAGAAGCGCGCGGGGAACTCGCGCACCAGAAACCAGCCGAGCAAGCCCAACACGGCCACCAGCCCAAGCAGTGTGCCCCATAGGAACCGCTGGGAAGGCGGGGTGTCCCGCGTGGCTGTGGAAGTCTCGGGCGCGATGGCGGAGGAATTCATGGGCCGCCGTTCAGCGCTTCCGGTAGTCGCCCCGGCTGAAATACTTCTCCAGCCACACGTAGAGACAGATGAACAGATAACGGCTGCCCATCTCCTTCATCTTGAGCTTCGCCTCGCCCGTCCGCCGGTTGCGCCAGGTGATGGGAATGATCGTGTAGCTGAACCCGCGCACAATCGCCTTCAGCGGAATCTCCACCGTGAGATTGAAATGCGGCGCGATCAGCGGCCGGCAGCCGGCAATGACCTCGGCCCGGTAGGCCTTGAAGGCGTTCGTCGTGTCATTCAGCGCGTGGTTGAACATGAGCCGGATGAAGAAATTTGCCATCCGGTTCACCAGCAGCTTGATCCTCGGGTAGTCGATGACGCCGCCGCCCTTGATGAAGCGGCTGCCGAACACGCAGTCGTAGCCCTTGTTCAGCTCCTCCCAATAGCGCACTGCATCGCGGGTGTCGTCCGACTCGTCCGCCATCATGATCGCGACCGCATCGCCATGCATGTGATCCAGCCCGTACACGATCGCCCGCCCAAAACCGTGCGGGCCCGGATTCTGCACGGGGTTCAGCTCGGCGATGCGCTCCTTCAGCGCGGTCAGCTTCGCCCAGGTGGCATCCTTGCTGCCGTCGTCCACCACCACGATCTCATGCTCGATGGCCCGAAGGCGCAGCTCGACATGGAGCTTCTCGACCATCGACTCGATGCAGCCCTCCTCATCCCGTGCGGGAATGATAATGCTGTATCGGCGCAAGGGCCGCGCATTGGGGTTGGGTACGTTCGGGTTCATCGCACGCCTGAGATTTCCAGCCACCGGGGATTCGCCTCCGCGTGGGTGGCAATCTCCTCCAGGATGGTCGGCAAAGACGTGCGCGGCTGCCAGCCCCATTGCCGGGCGGCCAGACGTGCATCCAACGCCAGCCACGCCACATCAAAGGGACGCGGGACCGGATCGCTCGCCACTTCCCGCAGGCCAAACCGTTCCGCACACCACGCACTGAGCTGGGCCAAGGACATCACCTGGGCCCGGCCACCGGCGACATTCTGGATGCGCGTTGCGTCGCGGGCCGGCTCCGTGAGCTGGAGCCGCAGCAACGGCACCAGATCCGCCGGATGCAGGCAGTCCCGCGCCTGCGCTCCCGTGCCGTCAAATCCGATGTACTTGAGCGGACGCTGCCGAAGCCAAGCATTGATCCAGTAGGCGAAAATGCCCTGGTCCGCCCGGCCAAACTGGCCGGCGCCGGCGAGCACGCCGCAACGGTTGATCCAGACCGGAAAGCCGAACGTCGCACCGTACTCCAGCGCGAGCTGTTCCGACGCGAGCTTGGTCACGCCATAGAGCGACACCGGCGGTGCGGTGGAAAAACCCTCGGCCACCCCCTCGGCTGAGACTCCCGTCGGCAGCGGCTGGGTGGTGTCCAGATCGTACGCCAGCCCCACTTTCTTCAACGGCAGAGCGGCGAGCGGCGGCAGCGAATAGACCCGGCTGGTGCTGAGCAGCACGAAGCCAGCGCGCTGACGACGGCAGTATTCGAGCACGTTCACGGTTCCGAGCAGGTTGTGCTCGACCAACTGCCGGCTGCCGCCCTCGCCCGTGAGACCGGCGAGCACGCTGGGATTGGCGGCGGCATCGATCACCCAGTCCACTGCGGGCCAGTCCGCCAGATCCGAGGCGCAACGCAGGTCGCCATGGATAAGCCGCACGCCCAACTGCCGAAGGGCATCGCGATTCAGTTCCGCACCTTCGCGTCCGAGGTGGTCAAAGCCGGTCAGCTCCACGCCCGGCCACTCGGCCAGAAGCTGCCGCGCCAGCGTGCTGCCCACAAAACCACAGGCTCCAGTGATGAGTATCTTCACGAACAAATGCCGTCACCTGGTCCCGTCTGAAGGACGCGATGCGCGGCCTGCCCATGGAAAACCACGGCGACAGGCACCGCCAGCCGAATGTGCAGGCGCGTTCCGCCTACTGCGGCCGGAAACGATAGAAACGTCCCACTCCCCCTGCCCCGGCGGGATCGCTGAATTGGGCCAGCCCCTGGGCATCGCAGATGTTCGTGTTCACCGGGGCCCAATTGGGCTGGGCAAGATTGTCAGACGCTTCCACGATCAGCGGGACACCCGACGCACCGGTGATCGTGAAACCGAAATGACCCGCCGATAGGCCAAGGCGGCCGTCAGCGGTCAGAATCGCCGGATTCCAGGAGACGACTGGTCGCCCGCCTATGCTCGCCGGCCAGTCGCCGGTATCGGGCCGATGGTAGATCGTTGCCGGGGTTCGGTAGAAGACGGCTCCCTGAAAGACTGGCGCGGAGCCTTCGAAATAAACCCGTGTCAGCGCCGTGCATCCTTCAAAGGCATCGGGCAAAATCTTCCACACGGTATCGGGTACCGTCACACTGTTCAGAGCCTTGCTGCCATAAAAAGCGGACTGCCAAAGATAACCGACTCCCTGCGGAATGGTGTAGGTGGTTTCCTTTTTCCCCGCCGGATATTGGAGCAGATCGGTAATCAATTTGTCGAAAAGCACTCCATCCACACTGGTGTGGTAAGGATTGTCCATGGCCACGTTGATGCCCGTCAGACTGGGGCAGTTGACAAAGGCAAAATAGTCAATGGCGGCAGCCCGGGGAATGTCGATGCTGACCAGGCTGGCACAACCGGCAAAGGCAAAGCTTCCGATGAGCCGGAGGCTGTCGGGCAGCAATACATGGCCGAGCCGGGCGGCGCTGCCAAAGCCCGACTCACCGATGCCTGTAACCCCGTCCGGTACGGCATAGACCGTCCCTTCCTTGCCGCCCGGATAGCAGACCAGTTCCGTCCGGCTCCGATCGAAGAGCACCCCGTCAACGGCGGCGAACGACACGTTGGCGGCGTCCACTTCGAATTTCGCCAGATTGGTACACGGGCCAAACGCCGAATTCCCGATGCTCGTAACGCCAGCCGGGATGGTAATGCTGGTCAGGCCGTCACAACCTGCAAAGACGTCCATGCCGATGGAGCGGACCTGGGACGACATCGCCACGTTCGTCAGGCCGGAGCACCCGACAAACGTACTGTCCGGAATGGCGGTGACTCCCTCGGCGAGCGTGATGCTTTTCAAGCTGGCACAATACGCGAAGGCAGCGGATGCAAGGTTGGTGACAGTTGCGGGAACGATGAGGCTGACGGGGCCAATTCCGGGCCCAAATGCGCCCTCACCGATTTCCTTGACGCTTCCGGGAATGAGGTAGGCGTCTCCCGCTTTGCCTCCCGGGTATTGGACCAGCCGGGTCTGGCCCAGGTCGAAGAGAACCCCATCGCGGGCGGAAAAGGCAGGATTTCCGGGTGCCACTGCAAACGCTTCCAGATGGTCACAGCCCTCGAACGCATCCGCGCCGACCGCCGTGACGCTCCCGGGGAGGTTGACGCCGGTGAGGTTGGTGCAACCGCCAAACGCTGACTCCCCAATCTCGGAAACGTTTCCGAGGTCAAGGACGCCGCTCAGGGAGGAGCAGTTCGCGAATGCGGAATCACCGATACTCCTGAGCCCGGGGCCAAAGGTGATCTGGGACAGCCCCTCGCAGCCCGAAAACGCCGAGCGTCCGAGGGACACCACATTTTTCCCGAATTTGACCTCGATCAGGCGATTGCAGCCGAAATAGGCATAACCCACGATATTGGTGACGCTGTCGGGGATGGCGTGGGAGGTTGCGGCTTTGCCTGGCGGATACAGAATCAGCCGCGTCTGCCCTTTGTCGAAAAGCACGCCATCGACGACGGTGTACGCCGGATTCTCCGGAGCCACCTTCAACTCGACGAGGTTGGTGCAGCCATTGAAAGGCGTGCCGAAGAAGCCGAAGTTGGCATCCTGAAGGTTGGTGACGCCCTTCCCCAATGTCGCAGTGACCAGATCCGGACAGTCCAGGAAGGCCTGGATGCCCACGGAAGTGACACTGTCGGGAATGCTCACCGCAGTCAGGCCGGCATGGTTATAAAAGGCGCCGGCCGCGATGGCGGTCACCGGAAGTCCGTCCAGCAAGCTCGGAATCTTGAGGTCGCCGCCCGGGCCCTCGTAGCCGGTGAGGGTGATGCCGCCCTGATCCACCGTGTAGTCGAACTGGGCCTGGACCACCACGGACAGCGTCCCCATCAGCATCAGGGCCACGCCCAGAGGCATCCAGGCAATGCCCAATGGCGACCGGATCAGGCTGGCACCCAGGCGGGCAGCGGCAGACATATGATTGCACCTCGCTCGGAAACCTTCCTTCATTTCAGCAATGGAACGATCCGCAAGTTCCGCATACAAGCCGGTAATTCGAACCGGCCTTCTCTGCTTCACCATTTGCCCGGGTCTTGCTTCCACAGGTCAATCGCGGCGTAGTCACCACGATTATGCGGCGGTGCCTACCATGATACGCCAGTCCGGATCACGCTCTGGCCATACCCCCGTGATCAACGGCTGGCCGGTCACGGTCCTTGAATGGTCCGCGTTTCATGACTCCTACCAGCTTACCAGCGTCACGATTCCGGACAGCGTCCTCACCATCGTCAACCAGGCGTTCTTCAACTGCGTCAACCTGACCAACCCCTGCGGAAACCGTCGGTTGAGGCGCCAACCATGTCGGACGGCCAGCGGTTCTATGGGATCCGCAGATCCTCACCGCCGATGCCAGCTTCGGGGTGCGGGACGGTCAGTTCGGCTTCAATGTGACGGGCACGCGAGGCCCGGGCTTTGTGGTCGAAGCCGCCACCGACCTCGCCCAGCCCATCTGGGACTTTCTCTAAACCGGCTCAAGATTGAGGGAGGAAACTTTATGGTGACTTCTCCCCTCATCGAAACTGACCCAGACGTTGTCACCTTCGGAGTTCGGATCCACCTCGACCGCTTCGACCGTGCCGATCTTGCCGGTCAGGATGCAGCCCACCTCTTCGCCGGCGCTAAAATGACGGACCTCTTTCTCCTCTCCTGTAGTTTTCATGGGGGCGTCTTTATCAGAGCCCTTTCCGTCAACAATAGGGCAGAACCCTACCCGGTAGTTTGGTCAACCTCACCCCTGACTCCGTGATTGCATTTCCATTCCACCAAACTCTGGGGGTATGGGTGGAATGGAATTTGTTCCACCGGCATTCCCTGGAATTCCGTGAAACGGCTCGTGGAATCCGCTGCCAGAATCCCTCGCGCCCCTCCGGATGTCCGTCAAACTTGCCGCCGCGACGCATTCCCCGGCGGATTGCCCCGAAACCAAAGCCACACACCTCGCTCCCGGCTGGAAATGAGACTTGCCGCCCACGTTTCCGGAGCATACATACACCGCGCGCAAGGCTTCCCGCCTTGCCCGCCTCATTGCCGGTGTAGCTCAGTGGTAGAGCAACGGTTTCGTAAACCGTAGGTCGTCGGTTCAATCCCGACCACCGGCTCCAGTGGTAATCAACAGGTTGCAACTTGGACGGCAATCGGTGGTTGCAATCCGCGCAACAAATGCGCAACAGTCCGCGCATGGCCGCACCGACTCGCACGGACTCGCAAGACCCCTTCGCCCCCATCGTCGTCAAACTCGGCCGTACCTCGGTCAGCATCTATCCGAGGCCTTCTGAACGCGGTCGCTCGCCCCGTTTCGTGGTGGCCAGCTATACCTCCGGCAAGCGCGTCCTCATCTCCCTCCCTACCCTTGCGGAAGCCAAAAAGGAGGCCACCCGCATCGCCGCCCTCACGAACGCCGGGGATGCCATCGGCGCCCAGATGTCCGGGACGGATCGCATGGAACTCCTCCGCGCAACAGAACTTGTTGCGCCGTTTCAGCTCGACCCGCAGACCGCCTGCTCCCTTTTCGCGGAAGCCGCCAAGCTCGTCGGCCCGCATAATGTCGTCGCAGCCTGCCAGGCCTTCGCCAAGCGCTCTCCGGCTTCCCGTGAACGTTTGCCGCTGGCGAAAGCGGCGGATGCCTATTTCGACGCCAAGGAGTCCAAACGCCGTTCCCCTCGCCTGCTGCAGGATCTCCGCTCCCGGTTGGGCCGGTTTATCGCCGATCACCCCGGCAAGGCTCTGGCCGACTTCGCCACCGCCGACCTTCAGCGCTGGCTCGATGACCTGCGCCGGGAGGACGGCGAGCCGGTTTCGGCCCAAAGCCGGCGAAACTTCGCCACAGTGGTGGGCGGAATGTTCGAACACTATCGGCGTCGGGGGATCCTGACCGAGAATCCCTGCCGCGACTTGGAGCGGGAAGCCGTGCGCGGCGGCGGAGACGTCGATTTCTGGACCCCCGCCGAAGCGGAAGCCCTGTTGCGCGCGGCACCCGAAGTGGTCCTGCCTGCCCTGGTGCTCGGTCTCTTCTGCGGCCTGCGGACTGCCGAGGTCGCCCGCCTGCGCTGGCAGGACGTGGACTTCGAACAACGTCACGTCACCGTGCGCGCCGGCGACGCCAAGACGGCCTCACGCCGACTGGTGCCCCTTCCTGCCAATGCGGCCAGCTGGCTCCTGCCGCACCGGGGGGCGGCGCTGTCGCGCATTTTCCCCGAACATGCGACCGCCGTACCCAAGCGCGTCACCGAGGCCTGCACGACCGCCGACGTGCGTCGCGTGGAAAACGGCGCCCGCCATAGCTGGGTGACGTATCGCGTCGCACTCGGGGGTGACGTTGCCCGCACCTCCCTCGAAGCTGGCAACAGTGTGGCAGTCATCCATAGCCATTATCGTGGACTTGCCAATGAAACCGACGCCAAGCGGTACTTCGCGATCTACCCGGCTCCGGCCGATAACGTCATCCCCCTCCCCGCTGCCTTATGAGCAAACCAAAAAGCACTGGAGCCCTCACAATCCCGCCTGAGAACTCGGTTGAGAAGGCCGCGACCGACGTGCCCCCTTCTTCCGTGCCAAACGAGCGCGCGCAGATCGAACTCCGGCGGCGGGACTCCTTTCCGAGCCAAAAAGAATTGTGGCAGACCGCTGCCATCCTCGCCCAAGGCCGGCCGCTCGGCCGGGAACAGGCTTATGGTTGCGCGACCCAGGCGATTGACCTTTGGAAGGCCTGCGGCGACACCCTGAGCCGGACCGTGGCGCGCGAAGCGGGCATTGACCTACATACTCGTGCATTTGCCGCGAAAGAACCATCCAGACCTTGGCCAGAGAAGTTCCCCATCAGCTTCAAAGAATTCTTAACGCTCATCGTGCCCGGCAAGTCGGAAAGCGAGCGGACAAAGCGGTTCCGGGATTACTTGAAGTATGGTTTGCGGGTGGACAAAGCAATGCAAGCTGACCCCACGGGTTTCACGATGGAGAATTATCGACTGGCTCCGGAGACCACCCTCGCCGAGGCGGGCGATACGATTGCGAAGCTCAGCAGCCGGCTCTTGAATGAGGATAATTACGACAATCTCTCTTGGCGTTTCCTTCTCTGGTACAACCAGAGCAAGAAACAGATGACCCATGATCGCGCCGTCAAGGCATCCAATGTGCGCTATGGGAAAAAATAAGTTTTTTGTGCCCTTCCCCACTTCAAACCGGATTTGAGCAACTCAAAATCCTCCCGTAAGCATCCCTCGTCCGCCCGCAAGCATCGTCCCACCCTCCCACAAGCATCCGTGCGCATGAGCTGAGCACCAAACAGCCCGCCAACGCCCTAAATCGAGAGTGTTAAAGCACTGGGCGTTATGCGTAACGAAACTATATCCAATCACAACGACACCCCCACCCCGCCGATCGCGTCACTCAGCAAGAAAGATTTTGCTAAACGCCACTCGTCCTCGCCACGGACGGTGGACAACTGGGTAGCCTTTGGCTGCCCGGTCTTACGGGTTTCCTCGCGGAAACTGCTGTTTCCAATCGCGGACTGCGACGCGTGGCTCCGCGAGCGATTCTTGGTCGCCCGCCGCAAGCCCTCCCACACCGCCGCCAGCCGCAGCCAGCGGATCGCGCCTACCACGGAGGGCCAGACGGAGGGCACTGTGTGAGCCTGGCCGATCTCCCACCGCCCTCGGACGCCCGCCAGGAAAAGCGCGCCCTCGGTAACATCCTTCTCGCTCTCCTCGACGGAAAGGTGGTCGAGGCTCACGCTTGGACCAAGGACTTGCGATCTGACCACTTCTACCACCACCCCGACGTATTTCGGGCGCTGGTGAAGGTATTGTCGCCCGATGGAACGCCAAGCGTGCCGGCCTTCATCGCCGCGCTGAACACCGCAGGACCGGCATCCGGCCCCCCTTCGGCCAGCTATGCCGAACTCACCGACGCTCAGGTCGCCGTCGGGTTTGAGCCTGATTTCCGGGCCGCGCTGGACCTACTGGAAGACTGCCGAGGGCGACGTGAAATGGTCCAAAACGCCATCCGCAACCTTGAACGAGCCCATTCTCCCGTTCGGTTGGATCCCGTCGCGGCCCGCGTCCGCTCCGCCTTCACGGTCTGGAAGCCCTCGGAATTCCTGAACTACGAACCGCCTCCCGGACAGGACCTTCTGGGCGATGGCCTTTTGCGGCGAAGCGAGCTGTGCCTGCTGGCGGGCCAAGGCGGTTTGGGCAAGTCGCGTCTCTCACTCTGGCTTGCCCTCTGCCAGATCACCGGCCGGCCTTGGTGCGGCCTGCCCACCAAAGGCGCACCCGCGACCTGGCTCTTCGTCGGGAACGAAAACAGCGTGGTCCGCTGGAAGACCGACCTGCGGCAGATGCAAAAGAACTTCTCTGCCGACGAATGGGCGCTCATAGAAACCAAGCTGCGTCTCGTGGCCCTCGTAGAGCCCGCCGATGGGGTCATGATTCTGTCCGAATCAGCCGCCCGGCTCGCCGCGACTCTTGCAGCGCACAAGCCGGACGTCTTGGTGCTCGACCCGTGGGCTGCGTTCATTCCCGGCAACGAAAACGACACCCAAGACACCCGCGACGCGTTGGCGTACCTCTTCGGCATCCTACGTCAGGAAGCGCCGACCGCGGCGGTACTCGTGGTCGCTCACGCTCGCACGGGACGTGACCAGGCCAAGCGTGCGGCGGATTGCTTCGATGGCGGAGGCTTCGTACGTGGATCCAAAGTGCTGTTCTCCACCGCTCGGGCCCAGTTGAACCTAGCACCCGGCGACAGCGATGATGCCGAACGACTCGTGCTCGCCTGCGGCAAAACCAATAACGGCGAACGCTTTGAGACGCGTGGATTGCTCTTTGACTCGGAAACATTCGCCTACGGCCTGGACCCAGACTTCAATCTCACGGAATGGCGGGCGGTGGTCGAAGGGAAGAGCAACACACCAAGCCTGACCATGGCCGATCTATGGCGCGTCGTCGAAAGTGGTGAGTGTAAGACCGGCAAGATCGCTGACCGCCTGAAACAGACGCATAACGCCAGCAAACGAACGGTGGAGCGACTATTGAGCCGGGCCGTTGACCTCGGCTATCTGGCGTCAGGTAATCCCCACGGCACCTATCTGATGGGAGCCACCCGTCCGCCGGGGCTGGGCTGACCTTCCGCCACCGCCAAACCCCTAGGCGAATGGCGGATGGCGGAACATGTTTTCCGTCTCGTTTTCCGTCCGGAATTCCGGCGGAAAAGGCGCGGATTTCCGCTCTCAGCCGCACCCTATAAGGGGGCGGAAACGGAAAACGCCAATCGGCTTCATTGACGGGATTGGCTTTTGCGTAGTAACCCCAAAGGCAGTTGCATTCGCTGGTCACGATCGCAGGCCGGACGGAAAAGGGTAACATGCCAAGCAAGTTGTGTTGATTCGCCGGCTCAGAAAACTGGAAGACGAATAGGCAAGAGCGAAGTACCTTAACCGCCTTGGAATTGGAAAAGCCGCCGCCGCTCTGACTTAACCACGGGGCGGATGCACCGTAAGCCGGCCCTTCCCTTCAGACCCACTCCGCGCATAGCAACTCCGCCTGCATAAGCACGGTCTTCACCGCCTCCTCCTGCAAATCGGGCGGGTAGCCGTACTTGTTCAGGATTCGCTTCACCATGACTTTGATTTTGGCGCGGGCGCTCTCTCGCAGGGTCCAATCGATGGTCACGCTCTTTTTCACCTGGGTGATCAGCTCGGCGGCAATGAGCTTGAGCTTGTCGTTGCCCATTGCGGTCACGGCGGAGGCGTTCGCGGCAAGGGCGTCGTAAAAAGCCTTCTCGTCATCCGTTAGGCCCATCTCCTTGCCCGCCTTGGTCGCGGCGTCGAGTTCCTTGGCGAGGCGGATGAGTTCCTCGATCACCTCCATGGTGGAGATGGCTCGATTGTGGTAGGCGTTGAGGGTTTTCTTGAGCTTCTCGCTGAAGACCTTGACCTGACCTCGCCAAACTGAGCCAGGAGGAGTGAGAGTCTGGGCAACGAAGAAAGGCCAGACCATGAAAGGGAAGCGACACACGACTGAGGAGAAGATCCGGATGCTGCGTGAAGTGGACGGCGGGAAGCCGATCCGGG
>CAIXUG010000010.1 GCA_903922605.1 uncultured Verrucomicrobiota bacterium | reverse complement strand
GCCGCTGGGAGCACAGGTCCTCGTACGCTTCCGCCAGATGTATCTGCGCGAACTGGACCTCGAGGGCCACACCACCCAGCCCTTTGTCCATCCCGTCGCCGAAGTGTTACCGATGTGTTGACAACTCTACAGCAGCGCACCATCCTTGCCAATTCGTCCGATTATCATCAGGAAACGGTATCGGTTACTGACGGCCGTTGACGCCTGAACAGATGATGGGTGCAAAACGGCCGCGCCGTGCCGTCGGACCTTCCCGATTGCGCATCCTCGGCCCTTGAATCTTTCCTTCGGAGAAGGACAAGCTTGGATGAAATGAGATTGGCTGAGCTGTTGCCGGTTTATATTGCTTTCGCCTCGATGCTTACGGGGCAGGCCCAAACATTCCCGCTGGCGAGACCAACCCGGCCGGCCTCCTTTCCGCTCCAACGTCCGGCCATTACGGGCTCGGTGGTTGCGTGGGGGAGCAATGTGGGAGGGCAGACGCCAGTTCCGGACGGCAACAGCTTTGTCGCCATCGCCTCGGGCCAAGCGGCCACCACCGCGCTGAGGAGCGACGGCACGCTTGGCATCTGGGGATTGGATAACAAAGTCCGGACGGTTCCAAACAACGTAAGCAACGTGGTGGCCGTCTCGATCGGAGTTTCCCACAGGGTCGCCTTGAAGGATGACGGGACCGTGGTTGCGTGGGGAGCCAGCGACAACAATACACTCAACATTCCCAATGGCCTGACTGGCGTTGTGGCCATTGCCGCCGGAAACGGCTACACCCTCGCCCTGAAGAGCAATGGGACGGTGGTCGGCTGGGGAAACAACCAATATGGAAACCTGACCTCGGCCCTTGACCTGGTGGACGTGGTCGCGATCGCAGCCGGAGGATCAGCGTATTCGGTGGCGCTCAAACAGGACGGCACGGTGGTAGCCTGGGGGAACAGTTCAAACGGCCAGACCAACGTGCCCGCCGGCCTGACCGACGTGGTCGCCATTTCTGCCGGCTCATCCGCAACCCTGGCGCTGAGGCGAGATGGTACCGTGGTGGCGTGGGGACAATATTTTGACGCCCTGGGCGGTGAAAATGGGGATGGAGCCTATGTTGCGGCAACCGTTCCGGCAGATTTGAAAGATGTGGTGGCCATGGCGGCCGGGCTTGAACACGCGCTGGCCCTGAAGGCGGACCACACGGTCGTGGCGTGGGGAGGAAATTCCATGGGGCAGCTCAATGTGCCGCACTTGCTGACGGACATCGTGGCCGTCTCAGCGTGCAGCACCCATTCGGTGGCCTTGCAGAGCGAGGGCATAACCGGACCCCGGCAGGCGAAAGCAGTGGCGGTCATTGTGGACGGAAAACTTGTGGGCCTCAGCGTAAGTGACAGCGGAAGCGGGTATCCCCAGCCACCCGTTGTGGTGATCTCCGGTGGCGGCGGCGCGGACGCAACGGCGGTGGCAACCATGTTTGATGGCCACGTCACCGGTTTCACCATTGCAAATCAGGGGAGCGGCTACGTTTCTGCGCCAACAGTGCTGGTCGCATCACCCCCATTTCCCCTGGCCGCAGAAATCGAAGTCAGCCGGGTAAATGTAAAAGCCAGAACCGCCCTTGGCCGAAAATATCAATACCAGGCATCCAAGGACCTGCAACTGTGGACGGCCGTTGGCCCGGCCTTTGTGGCCAGCGCCGAAAGCATCGCCCAAGAATTCATCGTGGCAGATACGGGTGACTTCTTCCGACTCGTCGAAGTCCCCTGAGCCGGGGCCGATCCCCGATTGGTGCCGCCGTTTTGGCCACCAAAAGTGGTCGATGGATTTTACGGACCCGCCTCACAGCGCGCGGAACACGAGCATCAGATAGTTCCGGCCGCCACCCGGCCGCTGGATGGTGCCGATGAAGTGACCGACGCTGCGGCCGTAGTGCGCCTCGACATGGACCTCGAACGTGGCGCTGAGGCTGGTGAAATTGGCCGGCGGCGCATTGGGTCCCAGCAGCCGGGCAATTTCCGCCGGGTTCTTGGCCGGATCATCGTCCCCGGTGCCGTCCACGCCGTCCGGCCCGGCGCGGATCTGGATGATCTGCCGCGCCAGGTTGGCGTCGCCCCGGAGCACCACCTGGAGCACCGCCTCCGAGGCCGTGTTGATGTTCACCTGCGCGGAGGACAGGGCGCAGAAAAGATCCACCAGCCCGTGGGGCCCGCCCGCCTCCGCAGTGGGCACCGGGCCACGCACGCCGGGGGCGGTCGGGGCTGCGCCGTAATACAGCTCGGGGGTGATGCCCTTGATCTTCAGCAGCTCGGCGATGTCGTCGATCGGGCCGTTTTTGGCGCGGTATGGCGGGTCCTGCCGCAGATAGTAATCGGTGCTCTCGGCCCCGCCGCCGGCGGTGGGCGTGTCGTCACGGTCCTTCCAGTCGGTGAGGGCCGCGTGGATGGCGCTGGCGTCAGAGGCGCCGGCGCCGGCGAGGTTCATGGCGGTCTCGATCATCCGGGCGTCGGCGGTGTTGATGTTGATCTTGCGCTCCGCGTCCACGATGCGGATCGCGACCCAGCTGTCGGGACCGATCTCAATGTGGGAAAGGTCGATGCCCTCGAAGGGGTTCTCGGCCTGGTCGGGATCGCCCGGACCGCCGGCCCAGAACTGCCGGAGCGTGTTGCAGCCCTGGTTGCCGGGCATGCGCTGCTGCTCCGAGAGCACCCATTTCGCAAATTCCACGCCGGAGAGGCCGAGCCATTCCAGCTCGCCGGTCGCGTCGGTGTTGTTGGCCAGCCGTGTTTCCACGCGCATCGAGTAGGCAAAGGCCGCGGCCATGCCCGCCATCGCGACCAGCGTCAGCATGACAATGACGAGGGCGACACCCCTACGGGCGCCCGGATGCCGGCGATGTTGGAAGTTTACACGCATGGCCGGTCAGTTGAGCGGGGGCGGAGCGCCCGGGCCCGGGGACTGCGCGTTTGCCGGCACGGTGCCGGAGGGGATGCGGACCACGCGGGTCACGAGCTGTTCGGGCTGCTTGGCATAGCGCCCGGTCGCGCCCAGCCCGAGGGTGACGCGCACGACGGCGGGGAGCTGGTTGGTGAAGAGCCATTCCGGCACGTACTCGCCCTTGCGCCCGTCCCAGAACTCGAGCTGGAACACGCTCACATCCTTGGCGAGCACGATGGGATAGGTCTCGAACTCATCCTCGGGGGGTGAGAGCAGCGAATTCTGCCGCACCACGAGCTGGTTGTTGTCGTCCACCAGGAAGGTCACGCGCCGCAGCCGTTCGCCGTTGAAGAAGCCGCTGCCGGGGAACGTCGTGCTGAGGCTCGTGGCAAAGCTCAGCGCGCCGAACGAGCCGCTGGTGTCCACCACGAAGGAATACAGCGCCGCGTTGGCCTGGAAGAGCTGCGCGCCCGTGAGCGCCTGCTCCACCGACTGCACCGCCATGCGCGAGCGCTGCGCGTCGGTGGCCAGCTTCAGCGTCACCCGGCTGCTCTGCGTGATGATCCGCCACATGCCGTACAGCGACGTCAGGATCATGGCGAAGATGAACATCGCCACCAGCACCTCGATGAGGGTGAAGGCGTGACGGGTCCGTCGGGCCACGAATCTGGTCACGGCCGCGTTCACCGGAAGCCTTTCTGCGGCGAGTCGGGTCGGAACAGCAGGATCGACATCTTCGATTCCGTCGCCTGCCGGTCGGAGGCGGACCAGACGGAGAAATCGACCCGGAACAGCCCGTTCGTCATCACCTGCGTGATCTCGCGCTCCCAGACGTAGCCGGGGTGGAATTCGCCGAAGTCCCCGGAATCGAATCCCTCCTCCAGCCGGTTCGTGAGTGAAAGCTCCGCCGCGACGCTCGTGGCGTCCACGTGCATGCGGTTCAGCGCCCGGGCGTTGCGGATGCTCGTCGAGCAGAGCAGCAGGACGCCCATCAGCCCGATCGCCAGGACCATCGAGGCGACGAGCACCTCGATCAGGGTGAAGGCCCGCAGCCCCCAGGCCCGGAGCCCCCGGCCTGCGGCTGGCCGGTGGAGTCTCATTTGGCGGCCTCCACGGTGACCTGCCCGGTCACCAGATCGGTGCTGATGTGCAGGGTCTCGCGATGCTGGTAGTCAAGGTCCGAGATCAGCTCGGACGAGGTGCCGTTCGGGTAGAAGCGGATCGCCGCCATGCCTGCATCCTGCTGCCCGCGCACGCCCGCGTCGAAGATCACGTGCCGGTCGATGGCGAGGTAGCGGAAGGCGACGTCGTCGGGAAACTCCGCGTGAAACATGGGCCGGTGCGCCGCCTCCGCACCGCTGCCGCCGGCGGGCGGCGGGGTGTTCTCGCTGGCGATGCTCTCGAACTCGCGCAGCGGGGCCGGCTCGACGCGCATCTCCATGGAGTCCTTGTTGTCCAGCACCACGAAGGCCACCTGGAAGGGCCGCCCTGTGAAGATCGCCCGCGCCCGCGCCTCATTGCAGGCCTCGATCAGGGCGTTGGTCGCCCGCACCAGCGGCGGCTTCTGCGTCGCCTTCAAGGCCGGGATCGCGATCAGCAGCATCAGCGCCCCGATCGCAATCGCCACCATCAGCTCGATCAGCGTGAAGCCGCGGGGGGCCGCGCGCGAGCGGCACCGGGTCCGGGTTTGGGGCCGGCGTTTCATCGCTGGAGGTTCTGGGTGATGGCGAACATCGCCGACATCACGCTCAGCAGCAGGAAGCCGACGACGATGGCGATGCCCACGATCATGGCGGGCTCGATCAGGTTCGTCATCGCGCGCAGGGCCAGGGTGAGCTCGCGCTCGTAGGTTTCGGCCACGTTCTCCAGCGCGCCGGGGATGTCGCCGGTCTCCTCGCCGATGCGCAGCAGGTCGATCATGAGCTGCGGGAAGAGGCCGCTCTTGGCCAGTGGCTGCGCGAGCGTCTTGCCATCAGTGACGCCCTCGCGCGTCTTGGCGATGGCCTCGGCAACGACGACGTTGGGCACGATCTGCTCGGTGATCCGCAGGGCCTGCAGCACGGGCACGCCGTTGTGCAGCAGCGTGCCGAGCGTGCGCGCGAACTGGCCGAAAAGGTTGAGGCGGATCACGCCGCCGAAGATTGGCAGGCGCAGCAGGAAGCGGTCGATCGTGTGCCGCCCCTCGGAGGAGGCGTGGTAGCGCCGGAAGAGGATCAGGAGCAGTGTGCCCACGATCGGGAACAGCCACCACCACCGCGTGAGGAAATGGCTCGCGCTGATGAGGAACCGCGTCGTCGCCGGCAGCTCGACGCCCTGGAGGCTCTCAAAGAGCGTCATGAACTTCGGCAGCATCGCCGTCATGAAGAAGATCACGAGCGCAAAGCCGACAAAGCAGACGACGAGCGGGTAGATCATCGCCGACTTGAACTTCGACTGCACCTCGGCGAAACGCTCGAAATGAGCCGCCTGCCGCCGCAGCACCTCCTCCAGCGCGCCGCTCTGCTCGCCGGCGCGGACCATGTTCACCACGATGGGCGGGAAGACGTCCGACTGCTTCGCCATCGCGTCGGACAGCGAGCGGCCCTCGGTGACATCCTGCCGCAGCATCTTGGGCACCTCGCTGGGGATGCCCTTGGAGGTGAGGCTGCACATGCTGTTCAGCGCCATGGTCAGTGGCATGCCGGCGCGGAGCAGGTTCGCGAGCTGCTGCGTGAAGGTGGCCATCTCCTGCAGTTTCGGCTTGCGCCGCCGGCGGGCGAACAGCCGCAGGCCGCCGGGCAGGGACGCCCCGGCCCCGCCCGCCTTGGGGCCGGCCTTGGCGGTGCCCTTGGCCGCCTCGACCTTCACCGGGAAAAGCCCGAGCTTCTCGATGTGGCTGAGCGCGACTGCGCGGTCAGCCACATCGAGGAGCCCTTCCACGAGTTCGCCGGAGCGGCGGCGGGCCTGGTAAGTGAACTGCGGCATAAACGTTGCCTGAATGCATACCCGCCCGGCGGCAAAAGTTCCACCCCGGCCCACCGCTAAAAAAACACCGGCCCCGGCCGGATGATTCGCCGGCGACGGCACAAATGGATGGCGGCGTGAGGGATTCCCCGTAAATTCCGGCCGACCAAGGCGAAGTTCCAAAGCCTCGCTCCACCCAGTCCGCATGAATCCAGCCATCCCGTACCGCCTGACGGTGACAGTAACCCCGAGCTTCTGGGACGCGTATTCCGCCGTCCTGACGGTTATGCGGCAGGGATTCTGGCGCATTGTCATCCTGTCCATTTTCCCACTGGCGGGCGTTTCAACCATCGCGCTCCTGGTTTATGAAATCGCCACAGGTCACAGAATGGGGATGGCAGAAACCCTCAAGGGCCTGTTTATCAGCCTGATTAGCCTGACGTTTCCCCTGTACCTCCCGGCCCTGTTGATCTGGTTGGCCCGCCGGAACAGCCGACACTTGTTGGGATCGGTCGAGTATGCGTTCGATGCGGAAGGAATGCATTTGAGCGGGTCCACCTTTCAGCAGAGTCTCTCATGGTCGGCGATCCTGCGCGTGCGTCGCACCCGGAAGTTCATCCTCATCTTCCTGACGCAGAAAATGGTCTATCCCATGCCGCTCCGGCAGGTTTCGGACCCGCAGTTTTTCGAGAATCTGCGAGCCCTCGGAGGTGAGCGGACGGATTTTGGCGGGGACAGGCCGCTAGCCATAACGAATCAGCCGGTCCAGTTTTTGGCGGCCCAATCTGAATTCCAGCCGTCCACGGATTCAGTCACCCCGCAGCGTCTTTCGCTGACCATCCGGGCAAGCTTCTGGGAAATGGTCAGCGCCAACTTGGTGATGATCTTGCAACGGCCCCAGTCCTTGGTCCTCTTCTCGCTTTTTCCCTTGGCGGGCCTGCTGGTACTGGCGTTCAGCCTCCGCGAACTGGCTGCTGGCCGACTGGATACGGCGGGGGTCTGGAGCTGCCTGGTATTCGCCCCGGTGGGCATCCTGTTTCCCCTGCTTATCGTTATATTCAGTGTATGGTCCGTCCGTCGGGGCAACAAACTGGCCCAAGACCCTATTGTCTATTCGTTTGATACTGAAGGCATGCACCTCAGCGGGGCTGCATTTCAGAGCAAGGTTTTCTGGTCAGCAATACTGCGGGTGCGCCGCACCCGACAATTCATTCTCATTTTTCTGACCCCAACCCAAGCTCATGTCATCCCTCTCCGACAGGTGGACAACTCGCACTTTTTTGAGGAGCTGCGCGTACTCGCGGGCGCGCAGACGGATTTCTGCCCGGTGGATGAGCACTGACATGCCGCCGCTTCAGAATTCGAAGCGGAGGTTGTCGGGCGCGTGGCTGGAACCGTGCGGGGCGGCTCCGCCGGCATCCGGCGGCGGGCGGTTGGGGAGATCGGGCCGGGGCACGCGGCGCAGGATCTGTTCGAGCTGCTCCAGCTTGATCGGCTTGGCGAGGTAGTCGTTCATGCCGGCGGCCAGACAGTCCTCGCGGATGCCGTCCACCGCGTGGGCGGTCAGCGCGACGATCCAGGGCGCCCGGCCGGGCCGCTCGTTCTGGCGGATCTGCCGGGAGGCGTCGTACCCGTTGAGGTTGGGCATCTCCACATCCATCAGGATGACGTCGTAATGCCGCTGTTCGACGGCGCTGACGGCCTCCTGGCCGTCGGCCACGGTGTCCACGCGGTAACCGAGCCGCTCCAGCATCTTCTGGGCGACGAGCTGGTTCACGGAA
This sequence comes from uncultured Verrucomicrobiota bacterium, assembly GCA_903922605.1. Lineage (GTDB taxonomy): Bacteria > Verrucomicrobiota > Verrucomicrobiia > Limisphaerales > UBA9464 > CAIVQB01. The sequence goes on along the minus strand of CAIXUG010000010.1, from coordinate 79,013 downwards.
TTGTCCTCGGCCATCAGGATCGAGAAGGGTCGCTCCACCGCCAGCGAGGCACGGCTGGAACGGGCCCCTGCTGCGGTGACGGGGGTCGGAGCGGTCGGGGGCGCAGAATCACGGGATGGCAATTCGGCGGGCAGGGCGTTCACCGTGAAGTGGAAGACCGACCCCCGGCCCGGCTCGCTCTCCACCCACAGGCTGCCGCCCATCAGCTCGCACAGCCGGCGGCTGATCGCCAGGCCGAGGCCGGTGCCGCCAAAGCGCCGGGTGGTGGAGGAGTCGATCTGCTGGAAGCTCTGGAACAGCAGGTGCAGCTTGTCCCGCGGGATGCCGATGCCGGTGTCGCGCACCGCGAAGTGCCATTGCGTGCCGGCGAAACCCGGCTCCGCCTCCACGGCGACCGCCACCTCGCCGGCGGCGGTGAATTTCACCGCGTTGCCGACGAGGTTCACCAGGACCTGGCGCAGCCGTGTGACATCGCCCAGGAGCATCCGGGGCACGTCGGAGGCAACCGCCCAGGAGAGCCGGAGCCCCTTTTCCGCCGCCTTGGCGGTGAAGAGGCCGAGGCTCTGCTCCACGCAGGCGCGCAGGTCGAAGGCGGAAATTTCGAGGGTCATCTTGCCCGACTCGATCTTCGAGAAGTCGAGGATGTCATTGATGATGACCAGGAGGGACTCGCCGGAATTGCGCACGGTCTCGACGAAGCGGGTCTGTTCCGGCGTCAGCGAGGTGTCGAGCAGCAGGCTGGTCATGCCGATCACGCCGTTCATGGGCGTGCGGATCTCGTGGCTCATGGTCGCGAGGAACTCGGCCTTGGCGCGGGCGGCGGTCTCGGCGGCGAACGCCATCTCGTTGGCGCGGGCGATGGCGCGCTCAAGCTGAGCATTGGTCTCGACCAGCTCCAGGTTGGTTGCCATGGCCGCCTCCTGCGCGCGCCGCGACTCCTGCTCGACCAGCTTGCGGGCGGTGATGTCCGTGACCATCACCAGCAGGTGGGTCGCCTCGCCCGTGGGGGCGAGGATCGCCCGCTTGACCGTCTGGAGCCAGCGGAACTCGCCCCGGGCATTGGGGTAGAGCTCCTCGGGAACGAACTTGTCCAGCTTCGTCTCCAGCACCTCGCGGTCCTCCTGCCGCAGCCGGGCGAGCATCTCGGCGTCGTCGCTGAAATCGGCGTCACGGCGGCCGATCATCCGCTCGACGGTGGTGCCGTAAAACTCCGCCGCCGCCCGGTTGCAGAGCACGAAGCGCCCCTCGCGGTCCTGGACGAAGATCAGGACGGTGTTCAGGTCCACCACCTGCCGGATGAAGCTCTCGCTGCGGCGCAATGACTCCTGGGCCTGCACCTGCTCGGTGATGTCCCAGTTCGTGCCCAGCATGCGCAGGGCCTGGCCCTGCGCGTCGCGGTGCACCGCCGCCAGCACCCGGATGTGGCGGACCGTGCCGTCCGGCCAGATCACGCGGTAGCTGGTGTTCAACACGCTCTGCCCCCGCAGGGCCTGCTCCAGCTCCCGTTTGGTCCGGGGCAGATCGTCAGGATGGATGGTGCGCTCCCACGCCTCCGCTGTGCCGCCGAATCGGTCCGCTGGCACCCCATACAGCTGGAACATCTGCTCGTCCCAGATCAGCCGGTTGCGGCGCACGTCCAGATCCCAGATGCCCACCCCCGCGGCGGCAGTGGCGAGCTGCAGGCGCTCGGTCACCCGGTTCAGTTCCGCCAGCGACTCCTTGCGGGCCGTGATGTCCTGGATCTGGGAGACAAAATGCAGCGCCTGGCCGCGGTCGTCGCGGACCAGCGACACGTTGAGCAGCACATGCACCAGATGCCCGTCGCGGTGGAAATACCGCTTCTCCATCTGGTAGGTGGAAATCTGCCCGGCAATGCACTGGCGCAGCTGCGTCAGATCGGCCTCCAGATCATCGGGATGGGTGATCGTTTGAAAGTCCGTGGCCAGCAGCTCGGCCGCAGAAAGGCCGACAATCTCACAGAGGGCCGGGTTCACCCGCAGCCATTTGCCCTCCAGGCTCACCAGGGCCATGCCGATGGGCGCATGGTCAAAGGTGTGGCGCATCTGCTCCTTGCGGGCGTTCAACTGCGCGAGCGCGGCCTCCAGTTCGGCCGTGCGCCGGGTCACCCGCTGTTCCAGCTCGGCGTTGGCGCGGAGGACCTGCTCGTCGGCCCGGCGCAGATCCTCATTGGCAGCATCCAGGGCCGCCGTGCGCTGTTTCACCCGCACCTCCAGCTCCTCGTTGAGCCGGTGGAGTTCCAGCTGGGCCAGGTGCCGCCCGTCGGCCTCCCGGGTCGCCCGCACGAATGCAACCACCAGCAGCAGCCCGGCCAGCCCCGCACCAAAGCAGAAGAGCCGCAGCGTGTCGCGGAACTGCCGCTGAATCGTCGCGTCGCGCTGGTCCAGCCGGAGCCGCTCCTCGGTCGCAAACTCGGCCAGCACGCCCACGGTCTTTTCCCAGGCCGCGCGGCCCGCGCCGGTCTGGGAGAGCCGGTCCGCGCCGTTGGTGTCACCGGCCCGCCGCAGCTCCAGCCAGCGCCGGTTGTGGTCCAGCAGGGTGTCAATGGCCGCCCGCGCCGCATCGGTCCGCCGGCTCTGCGCCGGATCGCCCTCCGTGAGCCGGGCCAGCTCAGCCAGGTGCGGTGGTATGGCGGCCACGCCGTTGGTGTAGGCCGCCAGCCCGGTGCGGTCGCCCCCTGAGAAGCGCATCAGGGCACGCTGGAAGTCCAACATGCTGTCGCGCAGGATCTGGATTTCCCGCAGCGCATCGATGGAGTGCCGGCCCGAGGCCAGCGCCACGCCCAGCTCGCGGAAGCTCACGCCGGAGTTCAACCCGACCATGAGCAGCAGCTCCGCCGCAGCGATCAGGGCGATCCAGCGGCGGAAACGGATGCCGGTCCGGGCCAGTTCGCCGGACATCCGGTACAGCAGCGCCCCGGCCAGCACCAGCAGGCCCACCGCCGTGTGTACGGCCACCCGCAACTGCAGTCCCCAGCCGAAACTGACTTCCGCATGGATGAAGCCCGCCACCAGCGCTATGACCGCCGACAGCACGACCGCACAGGCGGCGGAAGCGGCCAGTGCCAGCGGCAGCCGGTGGGCGCGGGGCCGGCAGGCCAGCCAGAGCACGAGACCGCAGAGCACGAAACTCACGGCCGTGACGGGCGACATCCGCCCCGGCTGGTCGAAGGGAACCACCGAGTAGGGCTCGAAAAAAAGCCGGTCAATGTGCAGATCCGCTCCGGTGAGGTACTGCATCTGGGTCAGCCCGGCCAGCACGGCCACCGCTGCGCTCAGCGCGAGGGCGGTCCGTTTCCAGTCGTGGGCAAGGGCCATCAGGGCGGCACCGCAGCCGAGGAAGCACACCGCCGTGTTGTACTGCATCGGTACCCGGCCGGACATGACCTGCAGCCACGACGTGAGATGCGCCCGCCAGCCGATGATCACGACCAGTCCCAGCGTTAGCAATGCCAGCCCGGCCACCATGGCGATCCGGCCCTGGCGGCGATCTGCCAGGCCGGGATCAACGTCATTTTGAATCATGGGCAAGCCGTCTGGGTGAATATCGGCCGTTCGGTCGGCAATGTTAAGGGCGTGGCCGCGCTTTTCTAGCGGCTGCCGGCGCCCGGCGTCATCCCCGAAATTGCTCGACTACGGCCAGACCGCATGCGGGAAACTCGCCATGAGACGCCAGAACGTCATTCCTCATCGGCACGTGAGAGAAGGATTCCTGTGGCAAGACCCCAGCCCGATTTCTCTTGGCGGCAGGGCCTCACTCCGCCGCCAGTGGCGCCGATTTTCGAATCCTCCTCGGCATTTTCCCTATTACTGGCTAGGCAAGTGGAAATATCCCTTCGATTCCCCTTGCCGTGATTAGGCCCAAGGCGTCAGAAAGAAAGAACATGTCTGGCACTATTTACTTCTGGCTTGCCGTTGGCTTCATCGCGGCGGTCATCTGGTCGTCGTTTTTTGAGTGGACGCTGCACCGGTTCATCATGCATCGGCCGCTGGGAAAATTCGATTATCCCTTCAAATCGCACGCTTTGGTGCACCACCAGATCTTCAAGGCGGATGAGAGCTACCACCTGATCGAGGAGAAGGACAAGTGGACCATCCCCATGGCGTGGTGGAACGGTCCGGTACTGGTGCTGCTGTGCCAGTCGCCCTTCCTGCTGGTGGCCTGGCTGACCGGCCACTGGTCGATCTACGGCGGGGCGGCCATCGCCACCACCGGTTATTTCGCGACCTACGAATACCTGCACTGGTGCATGCACCTGCCCCGCCAGCGCTCGCTGGAGCGGTCCGGCATCTTCTTCCGCCTCAACGGCCACCACATCCTGCACCACCGCTACATGCACAAGAATTTCAACGTGGTGCTGCCGCTGGCCGACCTGTGCACGGGCACGCTGATCGTGCGGTCCAAGATCGCCTTTGCCCAGCCCAAGGGTCCGGCCGTGCCCAATCTGCAGCCCCCCACGGAGAAGGTTCCCGCAATCCGGCGCATGCTCCGCTTCGTCGCGCTCTGCGTCACCGGCGTGCGCTGAGCCGTTCCCGGCTTGGCTTACTTCCCCTCCGGTTCGGCGAAGTCGTCCTTGCCGACGGTGATGAACTGGCCGTCGCGGGTGCGGATGAAGGCACGTTCGCCCAGGTCACTCCGCTTGCCCAGAAACACCCGGCCATCCTTGAGCCGGAGGAGATCCGGCTGACGGTTCAGCACCGGGTTGTCGTTCGTCTTCCACGCGGCGGGGATCACCTTCCGCCCCTCGCAGAGGTCACAGACCACCTTGGCCTTGCCCCCGCAGGTCGGACACGGGAGATGGCAAGTGCCGTTGCAGACCTTGCACTTGCCCAAACGATCCACCTGCCCGTTGCGCACGACGAACACCTCGCCGATGTGGGCTTGGCTCACGAGCTGTTCGTGCCCACCGCCCAGAGGAATCACATGCCACAGGGTTTCGGGCGGATGGCCGTCCACCTGTGCGTGCTCCCATTTGCTGGAGCGTTTGAGGCATGGGCCGGGGCACTCCACAAACCCGTGGTCGCAACCGGTGTGATGGCACGTCATCTGGCCTGTGCCCTCGCATTGAAAGCACAGCTGCTGGTCGGCAGCGGGCACGGGCGGTCCGGCCGGCTTGGCCTCCGACGTCGCCGCCACCGGCTCCGGCATACCGTTGGTGTCCGGCGCGTTGGTGCTGGCCGCCTGTTCCGGCAGTTTCGCCTGACTCGTGGGTTTCTTTTCCGAGCAACCGACGAGCCCAAGACTGAGCCACGTCAGTGCCACCAGCCTTACCGCGAGGTGTTTCATCGCCCGCCTGAGTGGTGTTTGCCCCAATGTGTTCATGGTCCGAATCGATACGGTTCCGAGTCCCGAGTCCCGAGTCCTAAGTCCAAGGGCCCGGGTCACGCGCATCCAAGCCCCAGACGCCAGACCCCAGATCCCAGACCCCGTCTTCACGCCGCCTGAAAGGCCGCACCGGGGCCGGTGCCGCCGGCGAGCCTCACCTTGCGCGCGTTCGCCGTGAGATGGCTCAGAATCTTGAACAGCGTCTCCGCCTCGTCCGGCTGGCCGATGGCTGCCGCCAGCGCGTCGGCGGTGAAGCTCTGTGACGGATTGGCCGTGAGATGCGCGACCGCCTTGCCCTGCAGGGTAAGCACGCTGGCAGCCGCCTTCTTGCCCGCCTCCACGCCCGGCTGGTGGTACGCATTGATGTTGATGAGCGACGCGTAGAGGCCGACCGCGCGCTCAAACAGCGCGATGAGCGAGCCCACCGTGAAGGCGCCCGCATCGCGCACCGTGAAGGTGATGCTCTGGCGGCCGTTCTCGTAGAGCGCCGTGCGCGTGCCGAGGTAGAAGCCGTTGAGGAAGTCGCCGCTGGTCGCACCCGGCTCGACCTCCAGGCTCGCGCCCGTGCGGTCGTGCAGCACCTCGATGAACACCACGAAGAAATTCAGCACGCCCTCGCGGAGCTGCTGCACGTAGGCGTGCTGGTCGGTGGAGCCCTTGTTGCCATAGACGCTGATGCCCGCGTTCACGATCTTGCCGTCGAGGTCCAGCTCCTTGCCGAGCGATTCCATGAGGAGCTGCTGGAGATATTTCGAGAAGAGTTCGAGGCGGTCCTTGTAGGGCAGCACCACCATGTCCTTCGCGCCGCGGCCTTCGCCGAGGAAGTACCACAGGAGCGCGAGCTGCGCGGCGGGATTCTGTTTCGTGTTTGGCACGCGCGTGACGTCGTCCGTCGCTTTCGCGCCATCGAGCAGGGCCTGGATATCAAGCCCCTGAAGCGCTGCTGGCAGCAGGCCCACGGCGCTTAGCTCGCTCGTGCGGCCGCCGACCCAATCCCACATCGGGAAGGTCTTCAGCCAGCCGCCAGTCGTGGCGACCTTGTGAAGCGCGCTGCCGAAACCGGTGACGGCCACCGCGTGCTTCGTGAAGTCGAGGCCGGCCCGCTCATAGGCCGCCTTGGCCTCCAGCATGCCGTTGCGCGTCTCCGCCGTGCCGCCGGATTTGCTGATGACCACCGCGATGGTCCCATCCAGCTCGCCGGCGAGTTCGGCAAGCACCTTGTCCATGCCGTCGGGATCGGTGTTGTCGAAGAAGAAGGGCTTCAGCTTGTCGGTCGCGGGCTGGCCGAGCGCCTTGGCCACGAACTGCGGCCCGAGCGCGCTGCCGCCGATACCGATGACGAGCACGTTCTTGAAGGGGCCCTTCGCCCCCTTGATCGCGCCCACATGCACGGCGGCGGCGAAGGCCTTGATATCGGCGAGCGTCTGCGTGATCTCGTCGGCAATGGTCTGCGTCGGCGCGAGCTTCGGGTTGCGGAGCCAGTAGTGGCCGACCATGCGTTTCTCGTCGGGATTGGCGATGCCGCCCTTTTCCAGCTCGGCCATGGCGATGTAGGCACGCTGCATGGGGCGCTCCATGGTGGCGAAGAAGTTGTCGGGGAAATTCACCCGGCTGATGTCCATCGCGAGCCCGAGGGTGGGATACTCGGTGTAGAACTGGCGGAAGCGGGACCAGAGAGCGGCCTTGGAAGGTGTCATGGCGGCGGCAGGCTAACGCCGGCATCCCCGGTGCAAAGGCAGAAGTTTGCGGGCGCTCACCACCGCCCGACCCGGCGGAGAACATATTCCATCGGGCCGTTGGCAAATCGCCGTCGCCACGCGAGCGAAACCGCTACGGCCATCGAGAAAAACGCCAGCGCCGTGAGCAGCGCCCGCAGGTGCGACGTCCGGGTCCAGCCCAAGACTATCACCCCACCCAGACCGAGGAGGATATGGGCCACGTACCAGGTGAAGGCCAGGCGGCCCGTCGCACCGAGGGCTCGCACCGGCCAGCGGTCACGCCAGCGTCTCGCCGCGAGCGTGCTCGTGCCGACAATCACCAGGGCAAAGCCCGTCGCGTTCAGCAGAAACAGGGGCAGTGGCGGCATGGATTGCAGGCCGAAAAAGGCCGCGGCCTCCTCGGGATCGAAGCCCGGTTGCGGATGGGTACCAAACCAGTTCAGCAGCAGCCGGGAAACAGCCGCACTGGAAACCAGCAGGACCGCACCCCAGAGCACGGCCCGGCGCGGAACCTCCGCCGTGGACCAGTCCAGCCGCCCCAGCCAGACCCCGAACAGCAGCAATCCCGTCCAGGGAAACACGGACCGGAAACCATCGAAGAACAGGTTCCGCCACAGCCCGGACGCGGTCCACAGACCGTGATAGGTCATGGTGTTCCAGTCCCAGTTGCGGCCGTAATCCAGGGCGAAAAACAGGACGCCAAACGTCAGCACAAATCCCAGCGCCGCCAGCAGCACGGTGCGTGAACACCGCCAAACCAGCCAGGGGGCCAGCAGCAACGACACGCCGTAAACCCGGAGGATGTCCCCCTCCCAAATCGTGAGGTTGAGAAATCCCAGCACCAAGAGCAGCAGGCCGCGCCGCCGCAAGATTGTCGCCATCGTTTTCCGGTCCGGTGCCCCGGCGGTACCGTCGGCCTTCCGCGCCATGAAAGTCACCCCCATGCCGGCCAGAATGACAAAGGTCGCGGCGGGCCGGCCATCGAGCAGCCCCAGCAGGAAATCGCTCCAGTGCTCCGGCGGCATGCCGTCGGTCATCACCAACATGAAATGAACCACCATCATCCCGAGAATCGCGAGCGCCCGGGCAACATCGGGCCCGTCGAGGCGCAGCGACTGGTTTGGCGTGACAGCGTGGTTCATCGGTTGCGTGAGCTGGTCCGGGCACGTCCAAAGAACCGCTTTCCACCCGCCAAGGTTGGCCGGATGCGCTATTTGACCAACAGATTTACGTGGTTCTGTTCCAGCGTCACTCCCTCGTTCAGTTCCAGCTGGGCCACCGCGAGCCGGTAATCCACGCGCGCACGGATCTCGGCCGCCCGGCTCTCCCAAAGCTTTTCCTGGTACTGCAACACAAAGAAAGCCGAGTTGGCCCCTTCCGCCAGCTTCATCTGCTGCCCCTTCAGGGCCAACTCCGCATATTCGCGCGCCTTCTTGGCGGATTCCGTCCGGCGGTAGGCCGCCTGGACCTGGCTCAGCGAATCGTCCACCTGGATCAGGATGTTTTGCTCCGTCTTCTTCAGCAGCAGGGCCGACTGCTCCCGGGCCGCCTTGCCCGCCATGTACGTGTTGCGCGCGGACTGATTCCCGCCCAGCGGGATGCTGAGGACCACGCCAAAGCCGTATTGGGGTTTCGAGCGGTCGCGGATGTCCGCCAGCGACGCCTCGGTGGAATTTTCCTGGCTTTGCAGCCCATATCCGCCCACCAGATCAAGGCTCGGGAACAGCTGGTTGAACTGGAAGCGGACCTGAATGCCCTGTTTTTCCAGGTCCAGGCGCAGTTGGGCGAGGTCGGGACGGTGCTCCAGCGCGGAACGCCAGCTTTCGTGCCGGTCATACGTGTACGGAACCGCGGGCGAATCCTCCGCCGCATCAAGCATGTCGTCCGGCGAGCTGTGGTAGTCGGTCGAGATCAGGTTTTTGAGCGCATGGCGCTGTTTCTCGAGCTGCTGCTGCGAGGACACCAGCGCGGTCCGCACCGACTCCTCCTGCGCCTGGACCTGCGGCAGCTCGACCGCCGCCGAGCTTCCGATCTCGATCTGGTGCCGGGTGGTGACCGCCAACTGATCGACCAGGTTCAGGGCCTGTTCCTGAACCTCCACCTGCTCCTTCTGATAGATGAGCTCATAATAGGCCTGCTGGATGTTGTAGATCAGGTTCATCACCCGCGCGCGCACGGCCAGCTCCGAGATTTTGAGGTCCTTCTGCCGGAGCTGGATGGTCTGGCGGTACTTGTCAATCCACAGGTTCCTGAGCAGGGGCTGCTGGAGGGTGATTGCGGCCGTCGACACGTACTGGTTGGTGTTCCGGATTCCGTCCGGTGGATAGAGGAAGATAAAGCCGGGGAGCGTGCTGAAATCCGTGAGCTCATGCAATCGGCTCGAAGTCGCCTGGAGGCCGTACTGCAGCCCGGTGGGCAAAACCCCGGAGAGCCCCATGCCGACCGAATCGGTCGTCACTTCATAGGGGGAATCGAGCCCTGTCTTTTTGGGATCGACGCCGCCTGGGACCGTGAGGAGCTGCTCCCCAGCCTGGAAATTGAATACCGGCTCGTAAGCCCCGTTCGCCCCGGACAGGTTGTACCGGGCGATCTCGGGATTTAGCCGCTCGATGCGGAGGTCGTAGTTGTTCTTGAGACCGAGCTGGATGCAATCGGCCAGGGTGAGCGGACGGGCCGGGACATCATTTGTGCCCGCGGCCACGGTGAAAGCTGCCAGAATGAAACAAATCGCAAGTCGCATACACAATCTACCCGAACCCGTCCCACCCCCTTGAAACCGGAGCATGCTGCGCCCCTTTTCGGACCTTGAGCTGAAGCTGCTCCAACGCGGACCGATGACTTTTGGGCGGTGGTCGTGGCGGATGTTCAAAGCAATTTGCGGGCCTAAGCAATGCATTTAATCCACAAATACGGGGGATTTCTGCGGTTTTGGGGCCGCCGGCAGGCGGCCTGCCCCTGTGGCCGGCCGATTCCCGTGCCATGGCAAAATCCGGCTGGGACCGCCATTGTCGTACCGCCTGGTAAAAGATCGCCCCATGACAACAAGTTTGAGTCGCTCCCCGGGCGCTGAATCGGCCGCCGTCAAGGCGGGTTCGCGCACCAGCGCAGTGCCCGCCCTCACCGCCGAAGTGCCAAGGTTGACAGACCGCCTCGGCCTCCTAGCCTCGCCCCTCGTTACCGCATCCTTTCCTATGGCCGCCAAATCTTCCGACCCCAAGCCCACCACCGAAGTCGCCGAAACCGGCAAGCTCTCCGCAGCCAAGTCGCGCGACCTCGAGGCCGCCATTTCCTCCATCACCAAGTCGTTTGGCGATGGTGCCATCATGCGGCTCGGCGCGGCCAATTCGCACCGCCTGATCGAGGTCATTCCCACCGGCGCACTCGCGGTCGATATCGCGCTGGGTGTCGGCGGCGTGCCGCGCGGGCGCATCATCGAGATCTACGGCCCGGAATCCTCCGGCAAGACCACCATGATGCTCCACCTCATCGCCAACGCCCAGAAGGCCGGCGGCGTCGCGGCCTTCATCGACGCGGAGCACGCCCTTGACCCCGGCTATGCGCGGAAGCTCGGCGTGGACCTCGACAACCTGCTCGTGTCGCAGCCCGATTCCGGCGAGGAGGCCCTCACCATCTGCGAGACCCTCGCCCGCTCCAACGCGCTCGACATCATCGTCATCGACTCCGTCGCCGCGCTTGTGCCCAAGGCCGAGCTGGAGGGCGAGATGGGCATGGCCACCATGGGGATGCAGGCCCGCCTCATGTCGCAGGCGCTGCGCAAGCTCACCGCCATCCTCAGCCGCGCCAAGACGACCTGCCTCTTCACCAACCAGCTCCGCGAAAAGGTCGGCGTGATGTTCGGCAGCCCCGAGACGACCCCCGGCGGCAAGGCGCTGAAGTTCTACGCCAGCGTGCGCATCGACATCCGCCGCAAGGACACCCTCAAGGACGCCGCCGGCAACGCGACCGGCAACCACGTGAAGATCAAGATCGTGAAGAACAAGGTCGCGCCGCCCTTCTGCGAGGCCGAGTTCGACATCATCTACAACCACGGCGTGGACAAGGAGGGCAGCGTGATCGACGTGGGCATCGAGAACGGCGTCGTGGAGAAGAAGGGCGCATGGCTGCAGTTCGCCGGCGAACTGATCGGCCAGGGCAAGGAAGCCGCCCGCAAGACGCTCGCCGAGAAACCCGAGCTGATGAAGAAGATCACCGACACCATCATGGCGAAGCGCGCCGCCGCCGCCGAGCCGGAAGCCAAGACTGAAGCGAAGGCCGAGTCGAAAGCCGAAGCCAAGGCCAAGGGCTGAAGGCCGCTCAGTCGGCCAGGCGCGACTGAAGCACGAGGTAGAGGTCGCTCGGATCCTTGCCGACCGACCAAGGCGCGCGGCTGATGAGCAATTGTCCGCCCGTTCCCAGCCATTCGCCGTGGAACGGATACTTGTCCACCGAGATATCCGACAGGTAGGACGGTTCGTGCCCGGCCGCCTGCACGGCGTCGGCCGCTTCCTTTTTCCCGACGTTCTTGCTCTTCCGTCCGAACAGGCCGCCCAGGTTGGCACCCCCGCCAGTGCTCACGAAGCCGTCCTCGTCCTCCTCGACCTTCGCGTAAGCCACACCGGGTACCGCGTGGAGGAGGGTGAAGCCGCGCGCGGCAATCGTCTCCCACTCGCCCAAGAGTGTGACGGAACCCGACCAGGTGCCCTCCCAGGCCAGACCAACGAGGCGCGGCGCAACGCCCAAGGCCGGTGGCACCACCCACACTTGCGTATGGAGCTCGAGGCCGAAGACCTGATTGGTCGGAGTGCCGCCATCGTCGTGCAGGATAAATGCCGGCCGGCCTTCGGTGACGAGGAACTCGGCCTGTGCCGTCGGTCCACACGCGACTTCGCGCCGGGCGTGGCAAAGCACTTCCAACGTGCCGCTGCTGCGGAGAGTCTGCGCCAATTCCGGCAGCGTCCGGCAGGCGATGACCTTCTCGGGCGGCAAGGAGACCTTTTTCGTCGGCCGATGGCGCATGAGGGTGACCACCACGACGACATTGACGGATGGGGTGCTCACGGCTGTCTCGGTGAGCATGGCGGCGGTAGGCGCGCCGTTGGTCAGGACCAACACCTGGCCGACCGGAGGGTCGGCCAACGCGACCGCCCCACCCAACAGCAGCGCGGTGACAGCGGCCCGCGTCGTCATGGGCGCAACCTGGGTGTGAGCAGGAAGAAGATGATCTGCGGCTCCTTCACGCCCGCCTCGGCGGCGGTGGTGCTGATGATGAGCTGCCCGCTGCGGCACGCGCGACTGCCGGTGAACGACACGGTCTTGAGCACGGGCAGCTCGTAGATGGAGCTGTCCGAATTGCCGTTCTTGAACAGTTCGGCGACGGTGAGACCGATATCCGCCCCGCCCTTGACCACGCCGCCCGTCTGTCCCAGGACCTCGCTGGCGCTCTGGGCCACGCCCGCGGTTTTGCCCAGGAACTGAAACGTGTTCTGCATCCCGCTGCGGCGGTCCATCAGGTCGGGCGACCAGTTCAGGCTGCCCTCCCACGCGAGCACAAAGCTGTCTTCAGCCGCCGGCCGCACCGTGACCTGCAACGTGAGCCCATACACCGCAGCCGGCGGCACCGGCGCGCCGGGCTTGCCAATCAGGATGATCGGCCGGGTTTCCGTGGCGTCGAACCGGGCGAGGCTCTTCGCTTCCAGCACCACGTCGCGCGTGCCGCGATAGACCACGTCCACGCTCCGGCCCAGACCCCGCAATGTATCGACGATGTTGGAGGCCGCACCCTCCAGCTTGAAGTCCTGCAGCACCTGGTCCTTGGAGTCCGGCTTGAAGCGGATCACGGTGAGTTCGAGCGCAAGGTTCGGCGGGGTCACGTTCGCTACGTTCGTCACGCTCGTCACGCTCGGCGCATTCGTCACGTCGGCCGCGACACTCACGGGGACAGCCAGCAGGGCCACGAGCCCAAGCAGCAGAAAGGTCTTCAAAGGTTGGGCGGATCAGGGGTTCAGAACTTCCAGCCCGTGCCGAACTGCGCATGGGCCGACTGGTAGCCGGGCCCGAAGTCCATGTAGGTGCCGAGCATCATGTAGCCCTTGCGCTTCTGCCCGCGGTAGCCGACGCCCGCGCCCACGGTGGTGAAGCGCGAGGCGTAGGCGGCCTCCACGAACTCGGTGTCGATGGCATAAACCTCCGCATACCAGTGCTCACCCAGGCTGCGGCCGATCTTGAGGCCGTTCTTGACGATCTGCTGGCTGATCTGCGGGTCGAACGTGTAGTTGTCCACGCTGACTTTCAGCCCCTCGTGGAAGCTGATGTGGTTGCCCATCGAGAATTCCCAGTTGTTCCAGCGATAGGAGGTGTAGCTCGTCGCGCCGCCCGAGAGCAGCACACCGCCGGCGATCATGTCGGCGGAGCCCGCCACCGTCACGCCGCCCTGCGGGGTCACCTGCCAGAGCCACGGCTGGTCCTTGGTGCGCTTCACCAGCAGCACCGCGACGCCGAGCTGCGCACCCACCCGGTACTGGTCCGCGCCCTCGATCTTCGTGTAATTGATCGGCAGCGCCAGTTCGAGGCGCACCCGGCGGGCCTTGCCGATCGTGTAGGGGATCATGGGCGTCCAGCTGTAGCTCTGGCCCTCAACGCCCTGGCCGCGGAACGTGCCGACATCCGCCGTGAAGCTGAAGCCGGAACGGCTGGTGGTGTCGCTGCCATTCCCATTCCCGTCGGCGCTTCCGTCGATCTCCTCCGCCGTCTCGGTGGGACGCAGGCCATACTCCATGAAGCTCTGGTTCGCGATCTGCGCGGTGGCGGAGTTGGGATTGCCATCCAGCACGCCCGCGACCGCCGACTTCTTGTTGATCGCCGCCAAAAACCGGGCGAGGTCGGCCGAGCCGTCCTTCTTGAGGTAGTCCTGGATGGCGCTGTCGAGCTGGTCCCGGGTGTTGCTGTTGAAGCTGCGGTTGATGAGGCCGGGGTCGAAGGGCGAGGTCAGGTCCGCCCGCCAGGTCGTTCCGATCTGCCGGATGTTGAAGTTCAGGGCGTTGGCCACATCCGCGTAGCGGAGCGAGGCGGAAAACTGGCGGTTGTTGAGGGCGTCGAACTGGTTGCTGCCCGAAACCAGGTCGCTGATGAAGGACGGCAGCCTGCTGCTGCCTTCGTTGAAGGTGACCGGCAGGCCCGCATCGGTCGTGTTGCCATTGAGCGTGAAGAGATCGCCAGCGGCGGCCGGGGCCACAAACGACACGAGGGCAAGCGCGGGCAACCCACGCAGAACCCGCCGGACAATTGGGTGAAAGTTGGTGTTCATCAGATTAAGGAATGGGAACTTCCCTAGGTTTGGGACAAATCCAGCCCATTGTCCAGTGGTAGAAATGGCCATTAAAATCAGGGGGATTCCCCGGGAAATGTCCGCCAGACCCGGTGGTGATTCCGCGCCGGGGCGGGTTTCCGGGACCGGCCCGCCGCTTCAGCTGTTCGCAGGCGTAATTTTTTCTTCGCGGCCGTGACATTCTGGTCAAATCTGCCCGCCGCCCAAAAGGCCGGCCCGAACAATGCGGTTTCTCTATAACATCCTTTTCAACCTCGGTTTTGCCGTCTGTGCGCCCTTCTATTTTCTGAAGATGCGGCGGCGCGGCAACTGGCGCCGGGGCTTCAGCCAGCGTTTTGCGCTGTATGACGCCATTCTCAAGCAGTCGCTCACCAACCGCCGGGTGATCTGGCTGCACGCCGTCAGCGTCGGCGAGGTGAATCTCTGCACCCAGATCATCCGGGCCCTGGAGCCGCGCCTGCCCAACCACAAGCTGGTCGTCTCCACCACCACCTCGACCGGCATGGCGGAGCTCCAGCAGCGGCTGCCCGCCCACATTTCCAAGATCTACTACCCGATCGACCGCCGGAAACACGTGCTGCGCGCGCTGGGCCTGCTGCGGCCCGAGGCGATGGTCTTCATCGAGGCCGAGCTGTGGCCAAACATGCTCTGGCTGCTACAGAGCCGTGGAATTTCCTACTTCCTCGTCAACGCGCGCATCTCCGACCGCTCCTTCCGGGGCTACCGGCGGGCGGGCTTCATCTTCCGCAAGCTGTTCGCAGGCTTCACGGGCGTCGGCGTGCAGAGTGAGGCGGACGCGCGACGGCTGGAAGCGCTCGGCTGCCGTCCGGAGGCCATCGAGGTGCTCGGCAGCCTCAAGTTCGACTCCGCCAAGGTGCATGAGCGTCGGGCCGTGGATGTGCCCGCCCTGTTCCGCCAGCTCGGCGTGCCGGACGATGCACTGGTGGTCGTCGGCGGCAGCACCCATGCCGGCGAAGAGGCGATTCTCGCCGAGGCCGCCCGCAGGCTCCGGTCGAAATTTCCAAAACTGTTCCTCGTGATCGTACCCCGCCACCAGGAGCGCGGGGCCGAGGCCGGCCGCGCCGTCGCTGCGAGCGGGATGAAATTCGTCTTCCGCTCGGAGATCACCGCCGCCATGCAACGTGCGCCCGGCGAAGTGGACTGCCTGCTCGTGAACACCACCGGCGAGCTGCGCTATTTTTACGAGCGCGCCGACGTGGTGTTCGTCGGCAAGAGCCTCACGGCCGAGGGCGGACAGAACCCCATCGAGCCGGCGGCGCTGGGCAAGGCGGTCGTCTTCGGGCCGCACATGCAGAACTTCCCGCAGATCGTGCCGCAGTTTGTCGCACGCAACGCCGTGCGCCAGGTGGCCGATGCCGCCGCGCTCGAACGCGCGCTGGAAGAGCTGCTCGCGAAGCCTGAACTGCGCGCCGAGCTGGGCGAACGCGCCCGCGACGTGGTCCAGGAAAACCTGGGCGGCATCGAGAAGACCGTGGACATGATCGTCCGCGCGATCGAGTCGTAGGCCGACACGGGCTGTATCTGAAAGGTAGGGCTGGCGCGCTGCGCCGTCCCCGCCCTGAAGGGGCGGTAGGAGCGTACGAAACCCTGGGCGCCCCTTCCGTCGCCTGACGCTCCGCTCGGCGACGGGGAATAGTGCAGCGCGCTATCCCTACCATGCGCCGGTATCCGCTTGCTCTACGAACCCGCCGGAATCGGACTGCCGATGCCTCCCTGCTTCCGCTCTTTCGCGAGTTCCCGCTCGCGCAGCCACGCCACGATCACCGGGGTGACGATGAGGATGTGGATCAGGGAACTCACGCAGCCGCCGATCACCGGCGTGGCCAGCGGCTTCATCACTTCCGCGCCCGCCCGTGTGCTCCACATGATCGGCAGCAGGCTCGCGATGGTGGTGGCCACGGTCATCACCTTCGGCCGCAGGCGCAGCCGCGCGCCGGCCTTGATGGCCCCGAGCAAATCGGCAGAATTGAACGCTGCGCCCCGTTCAGCCTTGGATTTGGCGATGGCCTCCTCCAGATACACGACCATCACGACGCCCGTCTGGATCGCGATGCCGAAGAGCGAGATGTAGCCGATCCACACCGCGACACTGAAGTTGTAACCGAGCACCGCCTGCAGGAACACCGACCCGCTCAGCGCGAACGGCACCGCCAGGAGGACGTGCGCCGCCTCCTGCGCGCTGTGATAGACGAGGTAGAGCAGCAGGAAGATGATGAGCAGCACCGCCGGCACGATGAGACGCAGCGTCTGCTCGGCGTGGATCTGGTTCTCATACTGGCCCGAGTATTCGACCGTCACGCCCTTCGGCAGGTTGGGCACGATGTCCCGGCTCACGCGTGCCTTCACCTCGTCCACGAAGCCGCCTAGGTCGCGCCCCTGCACGTTGGCCTGCACGAACACACGCAGTCGGCCGTTCTCGCTCGCGATCTCGCTCGGCCCGAGGACCCGCTGGATTTTCGCCACGCTGCCCAACGGAATGAACTTGCCGGCAGGCGTCGGCACCAGCACCTCGCCCAGTTTCTCGATGTCGTCGCGCTGATCGCGGGCGAAGCGCACCTGGATCGGGAAGCGCTGCCGGCCCTCGATGGTCGTGCTCACGTTCCGGCCGCCCAGGCCGGCCTCGACCACTTCGAGGACGTCTTTTGCGCTCAGGCCGAAGCGGGCCATTGCGGGCCGGTCGATCTCGACATTTAGGTAGGGCTTGCCCTGCACGCGGCTCGGCGCGACGCCGACCGCGCCCGGGACTTCACGCACGACTTTCTCCACGTCGAACGCGAGCTGCTGGAGCTGGTCGAGGTTTTCGCCGAGGAGCTTCACGCCAAGCTGGGCACGGATACCGGTGGAGACCATCAGCACGCGGTTTTCGATCGGCTGGAGGAAGCCGGGCACATAGCTGGGCACCGCCGTGAGTTTCTCGGTCAGCTCGGCGACGATCTTCTGCCGCGTCATGCCCGTCCGCCATTCGGCCTCGGGTTTCAGCAGGATGGTCGTCTCGATCATCTCGACCGGTGCGGGATCGGTGGCGGTCTCCGCACGGCCCAGCTTGCCCGCGACACTGAGCACCTCGGGCGTCTGGCTGATGACGCGATCCTGCCAGGCCATGATGCGCTTCACCTCGGTGAGCGAGGTCTGCGGCAGCATCACCGGCATGAAGAGCAGCGAGCCTTCGTTCAGAGTCGGCATGAACTCGCGCCCGAAGCCGCCCAGCGTCTTCGCCAGGCGCGGATGCTGCCCGGCGAAACGCGCCATTAGGGAGATATCGTCCTTTGGCGCATGAGAATCCCCCGGCGTCGCCACGGTGGCGCGGGCGAGGGCGGTGAGGACCGGACGCGGCAGGCCAAACGCCAGCGTCAGCGCGGCAGCAAGCATCAGCGCGGCGAGGGCGAGCACCGCGCGGCGATGGCTGAGCGCCCAGTCGAGCACCGGGTCATAAATCCGCAGGAGGACCTTCATCAGCCAGTTGTCCTGCTCGCGGTGGAACGGTCCCTTGACCAGCAGCGAGCAGAGCACCGGCACGAGCGTCACCGCGAGCAGCGTCGCGCCGGCGCAGGCGAAGGTCTTCGTGAAGGCGAGCGGGTGGAACAGCTTCCCTTCCTGCCCGCCCAGCACAAACACCGGCACAAACGCGAGGATGATGATGGCCATCGCGAAGAAGATGGGACGGCCGACCTGCCGGGCAGCCGTGAGGGTGATTTGGAGGCGCTCAGCAGGAGTGAGAGAGTAATCAGTGATCAGTGGATCAGTAATCAGTAAACCGGTGTTCGGTGAGCCGGTGGTCAGTGGGCCGAGGGACGCTTGGCGTGACTGATTACCGATCACTGCTTCACTGATTACTTTCTTCTTCCGCGCTTCCGCCTCCTCGCAGTGCCGGATGACGTTCTCGGTCATCACGATGCCCGCATCGACCAGCACGCCGATGGCGATGGCGATGCCGGCGAGCGACATGATGTTGGAGGCGATGCCGAACCGCTCCATGAGCACGAACGACACGAGGATGCTCAGGGGCAGCGGGATGGTGACGATGAGGATGCTGCGGAAGTGGAACAGGAAGAGGATGTGCGCGAGCGTCACCAGCACCATCTCCTCGATCAGCGCGTGCTTGAGCGTCTCGATGGTGCGCATGATGAGGTCGCTGCGGTCGTAGAAGGGCCGCACGGTCACGCCTGGCGGCAGGCTCGGCGCGATCTCCGCCAGCCGGGCCTTCACACGGCGGATGACCTCCAGCGCGTTCTCGCCCGTGCGCATCACCACGACGCCGCCGACGACCTCCTGCCCAGCCACGTCCAGCGCGCCTCGGCGGAAGTCGCCGCCCAACTCCACGGTCGCGAGGTCGCGCAGATAGACCGGCGTGCCGTTGCGCTCGGCGACGGCGATCTGTTCAAGGTCCGCCGTAGACTTCACAAGCCCGACGCCGCGCAGCACGAACTCCATGCCGTTCTCCTCGATCACCTTGCCGCCCACGTTGAGGTTGTTCGCGCTGACGGCCTCCAGCACTTGTGCCAGCGTGACCCCGGCCTGCCGCAGCTTCGTCGGGCTGAGCTCGATCTGGTACTGCCGCACAAAGCCGCCGACGCCCGCGACTTCCGCCACGCCGGCGACGCTCTGGAGCTGGTAGCGCAGGAAGAAATCCTGCACCGCGCGGAGCTGGCCGAGGTCATAGCCCGGAGACGTCGCGGCGGTATTGGCATCCTCACCCCTCACCCCAGCCCTCTCCCCATTGAGGGGAGAGGGAGATGAGTGCGCCAGTGGAAGCGCCTGCGCCACGGCGTTCGTGTCCACGTGGAGGTAATACTGGTACACCCAGCCGAGGCCGGTCGCATCGGGTCCGAGCTGCGGGGTGACACCGGCGGGCATCTGCGCGCCGATAAGGCTGAGGCGCTCGCTCACCCGCTGGCGCGCGAAGTAGTTGTCCACCTTGTCCTGAAAAACGACCGTCACGAGCGCGAAACCGAACATGGAATTCGCCCGCACCGTCTTCACGCCGGCCAGCCCCTGCAGGTTCACGCTCAGCGGATACGTGACCTGGTCCTCGACCTCCTGTGGCGAACGTCCCGTCCAGTCGGCATAGACCAGCACCTGGTTTTCCGAGAGGTCGGGAATGGCGTCTAGCGGCGTATCGCGCAGCGCCTTCACGCCCCAGGCCGCGAGCAGCAGCGCGCCACCGAGCACGAGGAAACGGTTCTTCAGCGACCACTCAATAAGGCGGGAGATCATGGAAGCGCAGAGTGCGGAATGGGGAGCGCGGAGTGGAATGGCCTGAAGTCATGGAAAATACATCAGGGTTTCAGTTCGGTGCCGCAATCGAGCATCGCCGGGCCGAACCATGGGTTGTGGATGGGGCCGCCCAGCTGGAACCACGCCGCCGTCTTCGGTGCGCCCGGAAAGGCCTGCTTCACCATGGGGCACTGATAGAGCTTCACCCCCGCGAAGGCCGGATCGGCGTGCAACCCGCGCACGACTTCGACCAGCGCGGTGCTGAGCGGATAGAATGCCTTGCGCGCCGAAGGGAGGTCCTTGGCCTCCGGCAGATGCGCGCCGCTCGCTGCTTGAGTCAGGGCAGGCACGGTTCCCTCCTTCGGCAGAGCGGCAATCGCCGGATGCAGCTTCATTGCCGCCACGTTGAAGCGGGCCAGATCATCGGCGGCGAGCGCCTCGCGCACCGCGTCCGCAGCTTGGAGGAAGTCGTTGACGGCCCGACGGCTCTCCGGCCCCAGTGAAGGCGCGTTCCCAGTAGGTTGGGCGGCGCGCGGCGCAGGGCTGGTCGGTTGGGGCGAGGTGGCGGGCGGTTCCGAACGTCCCTGCCCCGCGATCTGGCTTTGCGCATCCAGCAGCAGGTTGCCGTGCGTCACCACGCGCTCGCCCTCAGCGAGGCCGTCCGTGATTTCGACGACTTCATCCCCGATGCGCCCGAGCCGCACCGGGCGTGGCTCGTAGTTGCCGGTGGCGCGTTCGACGTACACGAGCGGCGATCCGCCAGCGTTCAGCACCGCCGTACGCGGCACGGCCAGCACCTCGGGCATGACGGCTCGCACCCGCGCATCGGCGAAGAGCCGGTGCCGGAGCAGGCGGTTCGTACGTCCGTCCTCGACAATAAGCGGGTTGGGAATTTCCACCCGCACCTTCGCGCTGCGCGTCGTGAGATCGAGGTTCGGGTCGATGAAGGTGAGCGTGTTGGTGAACACCTGGCCCGGCAGGGATGGTGTGGTGATCTCGACGTTCTGCCCCGCATGCAGCCACGCCAGATCGCGCTCATAGGCATCGAACTTGAACCACATCGTCGCGAAGTCACCCAGTTCGAACAGCGTCTCGCCCTCTTTCACATACTGGCCCGCGTAGGCGATGCGCTTCACCACCGTGCCGGTCATCGGCGCGAGGATGTCCACCACCATGTCCGTCTGGTGGAAGGTCTCCGGCAGCGCCGTGATCTGTGCTTCGGCGAGACCGAGCTGGCGAAGGCGGGTTGCCGCGCCCGTGAGCAGCATGGCATGGTCACCGGGCTGGCCGCGCAGCGCGACGTACTCGCGCACCGAGGTCAGCAGCATCGGGCTGTAGATGCTGGCAAGCTTCTGACCGGCGACGACCTCCGCGCCCTCGTAGTTCACAAACAACGCGTCGATGCGGCCATCCACGTAGGCGCTCAGGAACCGGTGCCGTGAATCGTCGTCATCAATCGTGCCCGCCACGTGCAGCTCGTGCGTGAGTGGCTGCCGCCGCACGGCCGCTGTCTGCACGCCGACCACGGTGACGGCGTTGGAGCTGAGGGTGACCAGGTTGCTGTCCAGCGATTCGGAACCCTCGTACACGGGCACGAGATCCATGCCGCACACGGTGCATTTGCCGGGCTGGCCCGACTTGATCCACGGGTGCATTGGCGACTGGTAGTAAAGCACTCGGCGCGCGGTGGACGCAGTGTCACCGTGACCACCCGTCGCGTGCGAGGCTTCGGGCGCCCAGTGCGCGCGCCCGAACCAGCCGGCGATTCCGGCCAGCACGGCCACGAACAGGAGAGGAAGGAGCTTTTTCATCGGATTACGGAAGTGAGGGTTTCGCCGTCGCGGACGGGACCGGGACGGAGGAGGTCAGCGCAGTCGCATCGGGCAGGCCGCAGAAATAGGCGAGGTCGCTGAGGACACTCCATTGCTCGGCGGTGGCGCGGGCGAGCATGAGCTTCGACTCGACGAGCATGCGGCGCGCCTCCAGCACGTCGTTCATCATGCCGCGTCCGCCGGACCAGGAAGCATGGGCGGCGGCCAGCGCCTGTTCCGAGCGCGGCAGCACATCGTCGCGGTAGAGGAGCCCCTCGCGCCGGGCGGTTTCCGCCTCGACGGTGAGGTGGTGGATCTCGTTGCGAAGGCTGATGAGCACATCCGCCCGGTCCTCGGCGACGGCGTGCAGGCGTTCACGGTCGCGGTCCAGGTCGCGCCGGTAGTTGGCCCGGTTGAACCAGGGCAGGCTCAGGCTGACGGTGAAGAGCCCGTCGCGGAAACCGCCGTCGCCGCTGAACTGACGCCCTTCGATGCCCAGCGCGACGTCGGGCCGTTGCGAACGCCGGGTGCTCTCGACCGTCGCGGCAGCGGTGGCCAGTTCGCGCTGAAGCACCCGCACATCAGGCGCGTGCTGTTCGGCGAGGTCGGTGAGCGCCGATGAAAAGGCCAGCCCGTCCGCCAGGGCGGGCAGCTCAAAAGCCGGCAACGGCGTACGCGGCTCGCGGCCCAGCGAGTGATTGATCAGCGCTCGCGCGGCATCGCGCCGGAGTTCGTCATTCGCCAGCTGCGTGGCGCGCTTCGCCCGCTCGTTCTGCACGCGCAGCAGCTCAAACTGCGAGGTGGTGCCCGCCTGGTAACGCGCCTCGGTGGTGGCCAGCGTGGTGTCGAGCCACGCCAGGTCCTCCGCGCCGGATTGCACCACCGACTCGGCCAGCGCGCTGGCAAAGACCGCCCGCGCCAGCTCCCGGCGCAGCGCCTCGAAGCGCGCCTCGGAACGCGTCTCCGCCGTGGCGGCCTCGGCCTCGGCCCGGCGGCGGGCGGCGGTTTCCTTGCCGAGCAGCGGCAGCTTCTGTTCGAGGCCGTAAACCAGATCGCCTTCCTCCTCGGTTTTGAAGCCGCGCGGCGAGGAAACACTGCCGCCCAGCTTGAAGGTCGGGTCGTCGAAGTGCCGGACGCCCGCAGCCTCAAGCTGCGCAGCGTTGGCCCGAGCAGCGGCTGCCCGGAGCGCCGGATGATTCGTGCGCAGCTCGGCCGCCAAGCCGGCCAGCACGTCGGCGGTGATGACGACGCGGTTGGTACCGGCCACGGCATGGTGCGCCGGCGGCGGCAAGGGGGCCGGGAGCGGTTCCGCCGACAGCGCGGTCAAGGCCGCAGCAGCGAACCCGCCCAGCCAGGCAGGCAGAAAGAGAGTGTTCATGGAAACCAACGGGAAAAGAGGACCAACAGACCCAGACGTGACAGGACGACAGCACGGCAAACGCATGCCCATGCGTGGGCACACGTCTTCCGGGGTATGGGGTCAGCTCAGATCAGCAGCGCGCCGTGCCGCAGATAGAGCGGGACGGGCGGGGCTGAAATCGCACCGGCGGACGGTGCGGAAAGGGACGCGGGCAGATCGGCGGGAGCCGGGAGCTTCCAGAGGGCGGCGAGGAGCGCCGCCGCAAAAGGCAGGGAACGGGTAGAGCTGGGAACCGGAGCCGCCGGGGCCGAGCCCTGGTCAGACGGGGCATTGCGCGCGACACAGCACGGGGCGTTGCAGGCCATCGGGACCGGCTGGGCCGGCGCACAGCAGGAATGTCCGGCGGACCGGGCGGGCGTCACGGTCGGAGTTCCCTCCGCCCCGCAGGGCGATGCCGCAAAGGCAAACTGCGCCATGAGGAGCACAAGGCTCAGCATCAGGGCGCAGGTTTGTTTCATACGGCGTGGGGCCCAATCGCCCCGCTGAACGTCACTTCGTTTCCAGCTTCGTCAAATATTTCGCCGGCTCCTTCTCGAAATCCTTCACGCAATTCTTGCAGCAGAACTTCATTTCCTGGCCGTTGTACACTTTCACGACCGGCGGCCCCATCTCGCCAAGCTTGTCGCCCGAGACGACGCAGATCTGAAGCGGATAGGGCTTCACGCCCGCAGTGCTGGCGGACTTGCTTTCCGTGGTCGAGCAGCCCGTCAGCAGGGCGGCGGTGGCGAGGGCGAGGAGGAGTGCTTTCATGGGGAGGTGGTGATGGTTTTAGGAAAATTGGTTTTGCGGATCACTTGACCGTGAGCTTGGCGAGGTACTTGGCCGGCTCCTTGTCGAAGTCCTTACGGCAGTTCTTGCAGCACAGCTTGATCTCCTGGCCCTCGTGCACAAACACCACGGGTGTGCCCATCTCGCCGAGCTTCTCGTCCGAAACCGGACACTTGTCGAGCGGGTAGGGCTTCACACCGGCGGCGGTGACCGTGGAGTCGGCCTGGTTGCAGCCCGTCATCACGGCGGCCGCTCCCAGAGCCAGGATCATCAGCGAAAGTTTCCTCATACGTGTTCGGCGGACGCGCCAAGGACTACACGAAAAACCGGGCCTTTCAACCGCCGACTTCTGGACCGGTCAAAACTCTGCGCGTGACAGCCGACGCGCTTCGCGGTCCAACCAGCGTGTCCACCATGGCTGAAGCCCTTCCCGACCTGGTGTCGCCGGCACCGGAACCGGCAGTCCTGCCCGCCGGCCTGCCCGCCGACTTCGCGGAAATCTATTCCGCGCACTCCCAGCCGATCTTCTACCTCGCTCTGCGCCTGCTCGGTGACCCGGCGCAGGCCGAAGACGCGGCGCACGACGTGTTTGTGAAGGCCTTCCGCAAACTGGGCGACTTCCGGGGCGATGCGGACATCCGCACCTGGCTCTACCGGATCACGCTCAACC
The DNA here is from genome assembly GCA_903922605.1 of uncultured Verrucomicrobiota bacterium. Lineage (GTDB taxonomy): Bacteria > Verrucomicrobiota > Verrucomicrobiia > Limisphaerales > UBA9464 > CAIVQB01. The sequence goes on along the minus strand of CAIXUG010000010.1, from coordinate 54,724 downwards.
ACTGCTCGAACCTCCGCCAGAGCTGGGCCGCCCGGAACATCCATCCGGCGGCGGACGAGGCGGTCTTCGAACGCCCCAACGAGGCAAGCCAGAGCCCCCTCCGCCTCTTGGAAACCAAGGAACTGGGCGAACGCATCCAGCGGACGCTCGACGGGCTGCCCGAGGAATACCGGCTGCTCCTGCTGCTCGTGGCCGACCAGGAGCTGAGCTACGAGCAGGTCGGCCAGCTCACCAACCAGACCGCCGACGCCGTGCGCGGCAAACTTCACCGCGCCCGCCGCGCGTTCACCGCCGCGTTCGCCAAAACCGCCTGATTTTTGCCCACCTCCCCGCCCGCCCAATGAAACCTCCCTCCCAGCAGTTGCGCCAGCAGACCACCGAACAGGTGACCGCCGAATCGGCACATACCGCCACCACCGAGAGCGGCACCGTTCGCGAATTCGCCACGCCCGAGGAAATGATCCGGCACGACCTGCTCCAGACGAAGGTGCCCGGCGCCGTGGGCAAGCGGCTGGAACGCACCCTCGCCGCCGAACCGGCCCCCATCCCGAAGCCGTGGTGGAAACGCCTGCTGTGAATGCCACCGCGCCGCCTCTGCCGGTACCGGAAGCCGGAGCCGGGTCGGGCCGCTCCCGCCGCCTGCTGGCGGCACATCGCGCGGCGTTGGCGTGGGAACACTTGGCGCACTGCGAACTCTGCGCCCATCGCTGCGGCGCAAACCGCCTGGCCGGCGAACTCGGCCCCTGCCATGCCAACACCGAGGCACACGTCTTTCACGCGCAGACGGAGGTCAGCGACGAGGCGGAGCTGGCCCCGGTCTTCGCCGTGGCCTTCGGCGGCTGTGATCTGCGCTGTGACTTCTGCAATACAGGCCGCGACAGTTGGAACGCCGAGGCCGGAAAGCTGACCGTCAGCCATCAACGGGAATCCACTGAGGCGACCCCGCTGGCATACGGGCAGGAACTGGCAGCCCGCGCTCACCAAGCGCTCGCCCGCAACGCGCGCAGCGTGATGATCCTCGGTGGCGAACCCACCATCCACCTGCCCGCCGTGCTGGAATTCGTGTCGCTTTTGCCCGACGACGCCCGGCTGGTCTGGAAGACCAATGCCCACGGCACCGCTGCCGCCCGCGAACTGCTCGACGGCGTGTTCGACGTTTGGGTGGCCGACTATAAGTTTGGCAATGACCTCTGCGCCCAGCGCCTGGCCAAGGTTCCTCATTACACCGCCATCGTGCGTGAGAACCTTGCATGGGCCGCGACCCACACCGAACTGATCGTACGGCACCTGCTCATGCCAGGGCACCTGGAGTGCTGCTGGCGGCCCGTGGCCGAGTGGCTCGCCGCCGAACTGCCCGGCGTCAAGGTGAGCCTGCGCACCGGCTTCTGGCCGGGCTGGTTCAGCGCGCAGCACCCGGAACTCGTCCGCACCACCTCGGTGCCGGAGGAACGGCTGGCCCGCGAACTGGCCACCCGCCTCGGCCTCCGGCTCATCCCATGAACCCGCCCGCCAAGCCCATTGCCATCCCTGCCGAAATCTCCCCAATCGGGCTCGCCACCACCCCTACCCCTGGCATCGAGGTCGACGCCGAATTGCTCCTGCTGCCCGATGGCCGTATCCTGGCGCATCATCTGACCCCGGAACTCGCCGCCCTCCTGCAAACCGCCTGCCCCACCGATTTACCGGTTCACTGACTCGCTGACCTTCTGCCCATGTCCTTCGCCGCTGAAATTGAGGTGCTCATCCGCGCCCGCTATCCGTTGATCTACGTCCAGACAAGCGAGGAGATGCGCGTGCTGCCCGTGCTGCTGGAAATCGCCGGCCGCCGGGGGAAGAAGGTCTTCGAGTGGTCCTATTCCACCGGCATCGTGCCCGCCGGCACCAACATGCAGAGCCAGAAGTCGCGCAGCGCCGCCACCAAGGACCCCCTGGCCGCGCTGGACCAGGTGATGGACCAGGTCGAGCCGGCAATCTTCGTCTTCAAGGATTTCCACCCGTTCCTCGCGCGGTCGAACTTCGCCGTCATCCGCAAGCTCAAGGATATCGCGCTGCACCTGAAGAACAGCTTCAAGACCGTGATCCTCATCTCGCCGGTGCTGGAAATCCCCACCGAGCTCGACAAGGAGATCACCCTGCTCAACTTCCCGCTGCCGACGAAGGAGGAGCTGGGCACGCTGCTCGACCGCATCCTGCTCGACGTGCGCCAGCTTCGGCAGGTGAGCATCGAGCTCGATGACGCCGGGCGCGACCGGCTCCTGCAGGCCGCGCTGGGCCTCACCCTCGGCGAGGCCGAAAACGTCTTCGCCAAGATCATCGTCAAAGATGCGCGGCTCAGCGGCGAGGATGTGAACGACGTGTTTGCCGAGAAGCAGCAGATCATCCGCAAGAGCGGCCTGCTCGAGTACTACGCCACCAGCGAGAGCTTTGGCAGCGTGGGCGGCATGACCGTGCTGAAAGACTGGCTCGCCAAGCGTTCGGCGGCCTTCACCGCCGAGGCCCGCGCCTTCGGATTGCCCGCGCCCAAGGGCGTGCTGCTGCTGGGTGTGCAGGGCTGCGGCAAGAGCCTCTGTGCGAAGGCCATTTCCAGCCAGTGGCAGCTCCCGTTGCTGCGCTTCGACATGGGCCGGATGTTCGGCAGCCTCGTCGGCTCGTCCGAGGAGAACGTCCGCCGTGCCATCGCCGTCGCCGAGTCGGTCGCCCCGGCGATCCTGTGGGTGGACGAGATCGACAAGGCCTTCGCCGGCTCGCAGGGCAGCGGCTCCAGCGACGGCGGCACCACCGCCCGCGTGTTCGGCACCTTCCTCATGTGGCTCAGCGAGAAGACCGCGCCGGTCTTCGTCGTGGCCACCGCCAACGACATCTCGCACCTGCCGCCGGAGCTGCTGCGCAAGGGCCGCCTCGACGAGATCTTCTTCGTGGACCTGCCGGGCGAGCCCGAGCGGGCCGAAATCTTCCGCGTACACATCGCGAAGCGGGGCCGCACCCCGGAGAACTTCGACCTCGCGGCGCTGGCCCAGGCGGCGGGGGATTTCAGCGGCGCGGAGATCGAGGAGGCCATCAACAGCGCACTCTACGAGGCCTTCTACGCCAGCACGGAGCTTTCGACCGAGCTGGTGCTCGCCGCAATCCGCCAGACCGTGCCGCTCGCCAAGACGATGGACGAGCAGATCAACCGCCTCCGCAGCTGGGCCGACGGCCGCGCGCGCAATGCCAGCACGAACCGTGAGGCTGATCCTTCGGCGCATCTGCCCCGCAAGGTGGAGTTCTGACGAGGTAGTTCTTAATCCTGATCTTCATCGTAATCGCAGGAGACGGGGGCAAATACTCCTCCAAACTCCTGACAATCCCAGGCCGAATCGCCGTTTGAGGCGAGAGGACTCTCCCGAGGCGTTGGTGGGGTAACGCTGCCGCGTTACCCACTATTTCCGCCCCGACCAGCGTCTGCGCCGTCGGGGCGGCCCTTGGCAAGAAGGCTCCCAAGTCACAGGGGGCTGGAGAAAACAACCAAGACGCAAAGACACGAAGGAGCTTCAAGATCGCGCCGGAAGGGCGGAACGGTGACGCCCCCACAGGATGGGTCACCCGGTCGGCCTTGGGCGGCCAGCCGCCTGCATCGCTACGCTCGCAGGACGGCGAAATCAGGGTAACGCAGCAGCGTTACCCCACCAGCGCCTTGGATGAGTTCTCACCTCGCAAACGGCGATCTCGCCAGTGGCAGCCGGGAACGGCGCGTTTCGTTTAACGGCCGCAGAATTTTTGGAACACTCCTGAATCAATAGGCTGCCTTCTCTTCTGGCAAATCCCCGCGTGACGTTTACAGCCGTCCCCGGTCGAAGCTTCAGAAACACCGAATCTTCCCCCCTTCATGAGTGCCGTCGCCGTTCTCACCCCCATCGTGGTCGCCTCGTGGCCGGCCATCAGTTCCGCCGTGGCCACCGCCGCCGTCTCGCTCGGCTTCAAGGTCCTGCAGGATGCCAACCAAGAGGGCGTGTCGCTCGATGTCGAGACGGAAACCGCCCGCAAGGTGACGCTCAACGTGCCGCACAGCGAGGTGGTCACCGGCACGCTGGGACGTGATCAGCGCCTCCGGATGAGCCGCGACGGCGTCATGGCCGAATTCAGCCGCGATGCCCGGGGCCGCGCCGCCGTGTGCGTGACCGGAGCCGGATATTCCGAGGAGCAATTGCGGGCAATCGGCGAGGAACTGGGCGGGCGCATGGTGCAGCAGTACATGCTCACCAAGCTCAAGAACGAGATGGCGGCGCGCGGCATGGACTTGGTCGAGGAGACCGTGGACGAATCACAGTCCATCCGCCTGCGCGTGCGCCACTGGCAAAACTGAACCGGCATCGTCCCACCGATTTTCCTTCCCATGAAACAGCGCACCTACGAACTGACGATCAGCCCCACCGGCGAAGTGGAGATCCACGTGGACGGCTTCAAGGGCAAAGGCTGCCTCGAGGCGATCAAGCTGTTCGAGCAGATGGTCGGCGAGACGAAGGACGTGCGCCACACCTCCGGCTTCTACGAACCGGAAGAGGATGTGCATCTGCATTCGGAACGGCACCACTGAGCCGCCCGCGCGCCCTGATGAACCCGGAATTCTCCAGCTATTACCCGCCCCGGGCGCAGGACCGCTGGCTGGGCCGGATTCTCGGTCAGCGACTGGACCGCCTGCGGATCTGGTTGCGTCTGCGGTTTTCCCGCTCCTTCCTGGCGACCCCGCTGGTCCTCTCGTTCAACGCACCGGAACTGCTGCTGTGCCTGCTCATCCCCGGCGAGCCGTACCGGCGGCTGGGCCAGCGGACGCTGGGGCGCGTCTTCCTCATCATCTGGTGGGCCTGGGCGCTGGTCCTGCTCATCTTCCTCGGCTCGCCGACCCTCAACGGTTTCGCCGTCAGCGGCATGATCTCGTGCCATGCCAGCGGCCTCGGTTTCCTCTATTTGCGCGACCGGGAGACCAGTCGGGGCTACCCGGCCGGCTTGCGGGTGAAAATTCTGGCCCAGCTGGTCGCGTGGCTGTTCTGCGCGGGCCTCCTCTATTGGCCGGGCTACCGGTTCTTTGAGAACACCGTGGCCCGGCCGATGTTCATTCCGGGGGAAAACAGCTCGGTCGTCTTCGATCCGCACGCCGCCCGGGCGGATGTCGCACGTGGCGATTTGGTGGCGTTCAAAAACGAGAGCTTCCGGCTGGATCGGGGGGCACGGCTGGCCGGCGGCCTGATGCTGGGGCGCGTCATCGGCCTGCCCGGTGACCGGGTGGAGTTCGGGCCGCACCGGATCCGGGTGAACGGGCACGATGCCGAACGTCTGCCGACCATGCCCACCGAAGGCGAGCTGGTCGCGGCGCCAGGTGAATGGCTGGTCTGGCCCACCGTGAAACTTCCCGGCTACGAGGGCTCGGATTCGGGCGCTATGGCAGAAACCTATCTCCGCCTGGCGAACGTGCCGCAGCAGAATTTCGTTGGCCGCGCCTTCCGCCGCTGGTTCTTTCAACGGCAGGATCAGCCATGAGCCGATTTGGAAATCTCGAGTTCGATGCGGAACCCCGCGAGGTCAGCGCCACGCGGGTGGAGCGCGACGCCGGGTACTGGCTTACGGAGGCCAACGCGGCCTTTGCCCACGGGCAGTTCGAGCCGGCGCTGCGGCTCTTCGCCCGCGTGCTGGAGCACGACCCGCAATCGGCCGTCGCCTGGGCCGGCCAGGTGCGCTCGCTCATTGAGCTGGGCGAGTATAGCGAGGCGCGGGTCTGGGCGGACAAGTCACTCGAACGCTTTCCCACCGCCCCCGAGCTGCTCGCCGCCAAGGCCGTGGCCCTCGCCCGGCTCGGCGACGTGGACGACGCGCTGGCCTTCTCCGACGCCAGCCTCGAGGAGCGCGGCGACACGCCCTACGTCTGGCTCGCCCGCGGCGACGTGCTGCTCGCCCGCAAGGAGAACCGCGCGGACTACTGCTTCGAGCGCGCCCGGACCATCGCGGCCGGCGACTGGGTCGTCGGCTGGCTGGCGGGCCGCATCCTGCACTTTTACAAACGCTTCGCCGCCGCCCTGACGGTCGCCCGCGCGGCCGTGACGCTCGCCCCCGGCGAATTCACGCTCTGGGTGCTCATCGGCCAGTGCGAGCTGGCCCTCGGCCTGCCGCAGGGGGCCCGTGTGTCGTTTGCCCAGGCCCAACAGTTGGACCCCGGCAACCGCGAGGCCCAGGAGGGGCTGATCGCGCTCGAACATCGCGGCCCGCTGGCGCGTATCACCGGAGGCCTCCGCGAATTTTTCCGCTCATGACCTTCCCCCGGCCCAGCATCCACCCGCACCTCGACCGCCTGCTCGTGCTGGCCCACGAGATGGGTGCCTCCGACCTGCACGTGGTGGCCGGCGTGCCCCCGGCCTTCCGCGTCAATGGCGAGATCATCCTCGCGGACGAGGACGGGCTGCCGGCCGATGAGTCCAACGAGATGGCCGCCTCGCTGCTGGGCGAGCTGCAGCAGGAGAAATTCGAGCGCGACTGGGAACTGTGCATCTCCATCCGCCACGAGACCGCCGGGCGTATCCGGGCCACCTTTTACAAGCGCAACGGCGTGTCCGAGCTGAGCTGCCGCTTCTGTGGCAGCCGCATCGCCACCCGGGAGGAGCTGGGACTGCCCGCGCGCATCGACGAGCTGGCCCGCAAGCCCAACGGACTCGTGCTCATCACCGGCCCCACCGGCGCCGGCAAGACCACCACCCTCAATTACATGGTGGATCTCATCAACAGCGAGCGCCGCTGCAAGATTCTTACCATCGAGGACCCGATTGAGTTCGTGCATGAGAACCGCCGCGCCATCGTGGTGCAGCAGGAGGTGCTCACCGACGTGCGTTCCTTCAACCGGGCGCTCTACCACGCGCTGCGGCAGGACCCGGACGTGATCTGCGTGGGCGAAATGCGCGACCACGAGGCGATCCAGACGGCGCTGACCGCCGCCGAAACCGGCCACCTGGTGCTGGCGACGCTCCACGCCCCGAGCGTCGGCCACGCGCTGGAACGCATCGTCGGCACCTTCGAGGGGAACGCCCAGCGGCAGGTGATCCTCCAGCTTTCCAGCTCGCTCCAGGGCATCATCTCGCAGGAGCTGGTGCCCAGCCTCGACCGGGTGCGCCGGCTGCTCGCCTACGAGCTGCTGATGGTCAGCGGCGCGATCCGCGCCATCATCCGCGACAACCAGCTCCACCAGCTCCAGAACGCCATGCAGCTTGGCAACCGCGACGGCATGGTGCTCATGGACAACTGCCTGCACGACCTCTACGCCAAGTGCCTCATCAGCTACGACACCGCCGTGTCGCGCGCCCGCAACACGGACCGTTTCAAGGCGAGGGAGAATGACTAGGCGGAACCGGGTCAGAAACAACCAAGGAACAAAGAAAACGGTAGCCAGACAGACTGGCGCTTTCCTGTCGGAACTTTGTTCCTTGGTTTCTTTGTTGTTCAAATTCCCGTCTCGGAAAAGCCCCCTCACTGCGGCGGCGCGACGATCTCGCCCTTGGTGAGCACGAGCGTCGCCTTGTCCGTGAAGAAGCCGCTGTCGATCCGCACCGCCACGACCACCAGATTGGTCGGATCAACCCCGCTGAACGGCACGTAGGCAACCCGCTTGTCGTTCAGAAACCGGATTTGCGTCGGTTGCAGCACGCCTTCCGCCTCCAGCTTTTCCAGCGTGACCGTGGGAAAATCCTCCAGCCCCTGGAACCGCTTCCGGAGCTTTTCCTTCACGAGGTCCAACTGATACGGGGCCTTGTCACCCCATTCGGCGGCCCGCATGCGCTGGAGCACCCGACCGCATGCGCCGAGCAGCAGGCTCGCCAGCACCGCGATGATGGCGATGGTACAGAGCAGTTCGATCAGCGTGAACGCGCGACGGGGCGCGCGGCGGTGGACAATGTCATTCATGGACCCGAGGAAAACCCGGCTGCCCTTATTTCAGGGTGCCGAGGAATTCGACCAGGTCACGCAGTTCCCGTTTTGAAAGGAGTTGGCCGAAACCTTCCGGCATGCCGCTCAGCCCCTTTTCCCGGGTGGCGATGTCGGCCTTCTTCAGGGTCACGTCTCCCTCTTCGGGCGAGAGGATCACCAGGTTGGTATCGTTCTCGGACTTCACCACGCCGGCGTAGGCGATGCCATTTTTGAGGGTCACCGTGGCGGTCTCGAAGCCCTGCACGATCTGCTGGTTGGGGAACACGATGCTCTCCAGCAGGTACTCGCGCGGCTGCCGCGAGGCGACGCCGGCCAGCGGCGGACCGGCGTTGCCACCGCCGTCGCTGCCGATCTGGTGGCAGCGGGTGCAGGCCACGGCGGCGTTCTCGTAAAAGATCTTCCGCCCGCGCGCCGCGTTGCCGCCGGCCAGGGTCTCGCGGTAAGGCGTCAGATGATCCTGCGGCAGCTTCCACTTGCCGTAGGCGGCCAGGCGCGATTGCACGGCGGCAGCGGGGCGCTTCCCGGCAGCCTCCACGAGATCCAGCATCACCTCATTGGCCACTTCGCGCTTCATCAGCTTGTCCAACTGCTCGGCCAGGATGGCGTCCGCCACATCCGATTTGAGATCGCCCAGCGAGGCGAACGCAGACTGCTGCTCGGCAAGCGAGCCCGACCCGAGCTTCCCGGCGAGCTGGCCAGCGGCGCTGTCGGGATGGAGTTCGGCGTTGAGCTTCGAGGCGGCCAGCCGTAGCGGTTCGGCGGCATCGGCGATGGCAAAGGTCAGGGCCTCGTCCCGCTGGATCATCGAGGCCCGGTCGTTGGCCACCACTCCCAGCGAACGCAACGCGGCCGCGCGGGCGTTGGCCGGCGCCTGGGTGTCCACGACCAGATCAAACAGCGACCGGCTCGCACTGACGAGCTTCAGCTCCGCCACGGCCTCGGCGGCGGCGATCCGGAGGGCTTCCGAAGACTTCGCCAGCAGGTCGGCCAGCTGCGGCTGCAAGGCCGCGATGGCCGGGGCGGCATCCCGTTCGGGCAGCGGACGGAAGATGCCAACGATGCGGTCGCGCGGGTGCGGCTTGGCCCACGTGGCCAGCGCGTGCAGCGATTCGCTGCGGATGAGATCGGGCAAGTCGCCGCGCCCGGCGAGCGCGGCGAGCCGCTGGGCAGTCTCGGGCGTGCCGACGCGGAAGTTGGCATTCACTACACGCAGCAGCATGGGCGAGAGCTGGTCAATCGGCGCGTCGCCCCACGGCAGGGGTTGGTCGGCGCGCACGTCGATGATGGCGCTGCGCGAGGAAAGCCCGCCCTCACCCCGGCCCTCTCCCCCAGGAGAGGGAGAAGCGTTCGCGCGCGCGCCGACTTCGGATGCGGCGGGTGCTTGCGCCGCGGGACTGACTGCGGTTCCCCCTCTCCCCGGGGGAGAGGGCCGGGGTGAGGGCGGACGCGCTTCTGACTTTAAGGAGGCAAACTGCTTCAGCAGCGCGTCGAGCTTCGCGGGTTCGGCGAGGGCGGCGAGGACGGGCAGCGCGTTCGTGATCGGCACGTCATTGATGGCCCGGGCGGCATCGAGGACGAGCAGCGGGTCCTTGGAGCCAAGGAACAGAGCGACGCTGTCGTGATGCATCCGCCGGCCGGCCAGGAGTCCGCTATAGGCAAACAGCTTGGATATCTGCGGATCCGATTCGGTTTGGCTGAACGCATTCGTCACCGAATTGGGGTCATTGAAGAACCGATGACCGACAGTTGCCCAAATTGGGGTGAAAGGGGCCGTTTTGAGAAGTTCCTCCACATAGGTCTCGGGATACTCATAGTCTTTTGGAGCAGTGGCATTGGCGAGGGCATTTCCCAATGGGCGCGAAATATTGCCCGCGTGCGCGATGAATTTGAGCCGGGTGGACTCGGCAAACCGGAACGGTCCAGTCGGCCGGCTGGCCAAAGTGGCCAAGGCTTGAACCGCGAAAAAACGAACCCGTTCAGACTCATCCCTCGTCACGTGGGCAAGGTTATCACGCGCGGAAAAAAGCCAGCCTTCGCCCAGCAACTTGCAGGTCTGCGCCCGGACCTCGGGCTCTTCGGCCGTGAGCAGCGGTTCCATTTGCGCCAGCTCCGCTTGGAAATTTGTAAGCCTCAGCGACCGGGCGAGCTGCCCGATCCCCCAAATCGCATGAATCCGTGCGAACTGGCTCTTTGGCTCAAAAGCCACCTTCTTCAATCCCGCGAACGACTTCGGCCCGCGCGCCGCGAGTTCAAACTGCGCCTCCTGCCGCACGCGCATGTCGCGGTGCGCCAGCAGCCCGAGCAGTTCCTTCTCGGGGCGCTTCTCCATGCCCTCGGCGAGGAGTTTCGCGGTCTCTTTCACCACCGGGTCGGCCAGGGCTTCGGGGAAATAGGCGCGGTAGATGCGGCCCTTGTTGCTCTTGGGCCAGCCCTCGTGCCAGTCGCTGAACCACACCGCGCCGTCCGGGCCGATGTCCACGTCGGGCACGAGCGCGTTCCATACAAACTGGTCGTGCGCCACCAGCTCGAAGCTCGCGCCGCTGGGGCGGTTCAGCAGCGAATAGATGCCGCTCTTGGCGCTGGTGCCCTTGAAATCGGCGAGGAAGAAGCGGTGGTCGAGCGATGCCGGCAGGCCGGTGCCGTAATTGTAAACCAGCCCGCTCGGGCCGTCGCCGATGTTGGCGATTGGCGGGATGATGTAGGCGGCCTGCCCCTCGAAATGCGGCACCCACAGGCGCTCGCTGTTCCACGGGCCGGCATTGCCCAGCGGCGAATGCTGATAGCCGACGCGCCAGCCATAGTCGCCGCCCTCGACGACGTATTCCCAGCGCTCGCGGTCGCCCTGGTCGGAGTCGTTGTCGCCCGTGAAGAGGTTGCCGTATTCGTCGAAGGCGAGTTCTTGCGGATTGCGCAGGCCGTGCGCGAAGACCTCAAGCTTCGTGCCGTCGGGTTCGCAGCGGAACACCGCGCCTTCGTCCGGCAGGTCAATGACGTTGCCCTCCTTGGTCACGACGTGCGTGCCACGATCACCGCAGGAGAAGTAGAGCCGTCCGTCGGGGCCGAACTTCAGCCCGTGCAGATCGTGCCCCGTGAAGCTGAAACGGATGCCCCAGCCCCGCAGCAGTTCTTCGGCCTGATAACCGTCGAGGTGGACCTTGGGCTGGCTGCCTTGCGCCCCCAGCGACGTGAGCGGCGTGGCCTTGGCATCCTTGCTGGCGGCGCCGGGCGAGAATTTCCAGACGCTCGGGATGTCCGTGAACCAGATCTGCCCGTGCCGCGCGAGGATGCCGCTGGCGATGCCATCGAGCGGCGAGTTCAGGCCGTCGACAACCACGGTGGACTTGTCGGCCTTGCCGTCGTGATCGGTGTCCTCCAGCAGGCGGATGACCTCGGTCTCCTTGCTCATCTCCTTCTCGCCATCGGGCCCGAACCACTTGCGAATCTGCTTCAGCCGGTCGTCGATGCTCCGTGAGGCCAGGTCGTCCTCCAGCATGAACATGTAGCTGCGGATATCGAGCACGCTGGAGCGGTAGCGGTAGGTCTCGCTGGTCCACACGCGCCCAAGTTCATCCACGGAAAAGGCGACGGGATTGGCCAGCATCGGCTCGGCGGCCCACAGCTCGACCTTCATGCCGGGCAGCAGCTTGAACTGCTTGATGCGCGCCTCGCCCTCGCCGCTCGCGGGCGCGAGCAGCGGCGCCGTGGTGCGGTCGGCCGCCACGAGCGACCGGAAGCCGTTCGTGCCGACGCCGGCTTCCTTCACCGCCGCAATGTCGGCGGCGCATAGCGCAAGCGGAAGGAACGCGGCGAGGCGAAGCAGGGACAGGCGTGGCACGAACCGACCTTGCCGAATGTCAGCCCGCTTGGGAAGCCCGTCCTAGGCGACGGTGGGACGAGGCCGGAAGAGGTAATGGCTCACCAGCCATTCGTTGCCGCCCCGGAAGTTCCACAGCTCGGCACAGGCGAGGTAGAACACGCGCCAGTACACCCACCACTTCGTCTCGTTCCCCGCGCCGTAGGTCTCGCGGAAAATCGCGCGGATTTCCGGCTCGTGGGCATCCATGTTCTGCAGCCAGTGCTCGGCGGTCTGGCCGTAGTGCCGGCCGCAGACGTTCCAGTGGTTCACCAGCTCGACGTCGCGCTGGAAGTAGAGCAGCAGGTCGTCACTGGGCATGATGCCGCCGGTGAAGAAGTAGCGGCTCATCCAGTCGGTCTCGTCGCGCGCGATGAAATGGTAGGCGTAATCCTTGTGCGTGAAGATGTGGACGAAGAGCCGCCCATCCGGCTTGAGCCAGCGGGCGATGTTCGCGAGCAGCCGCTCGTAATTCTTCATGTGCTCGAACATCTCGACAGAGACCACACGGTCGAAGCGGCCCCGACAAAGTAGGACGGGCGGCCCGCCCATCTTCTGATCGTCTTCTCTGCCAAGCGCGGCCACCGAAGCAGGAAGGGCAGAAGATTGGAAGTCAGGCGGGCCGCCTGACCTACTTTGGGACGGCGGCTCAAACCGGTTCATGTCGCACGTGATGATGGTCACGTTCTTCAGTCCGCGCCGCGCGCACTCGGCGTCGATGTGCAGCTTCTGCGTCGCAGAGTTGGACACGCCGGTGATGCGGGCGTGGGGATACTTCTCGGCCATCCACAACGTGAGCGAACCCCAGCCGCAACCGAGCTCGAGGATCTCCTGGCCATCGGCGAGCTGCGCCCGCTCGCACGTGAGCGCGAGCATGATCTCCTCGGCCTCGGCCAGGGATTCGTGGCCGGTCGGGTAATAGCAGGAGGAGTATTTCAGGCGCGGCCCGAGACAGAGCTGATAAAAACACGTGGGCACCTCGTAGTGCTGCTCATTCGCCGCAGCCGTCTCGATGGCGATGGGCGAGCGGCGCAATTCTTCGACCAGCGCGAGCAGATGCGCGCGGTTCGGCTCAAGACCGCCGCGGTCCTCCTCACGCAACCGCTGCCGCAGCAGCCGCCGGATGCCAAAGCGCAAGAGAGGGTCGGGGAAAACGTCGCGGGTGAGGAGGGAATCGAGCATCGGACAGAGATTTGTTTAACCACTGATCAACACCGATCTGCACTGATGAGCATGCTTTTGTCGTCGCTTCTGATCAGTGTTCATTCGTGTTGTTCAGCCGTTGAAACTTGCTGCTTGGGTATCACGGGGAGACGAGCCGGAAGAATCCGGCTCCTGTGTCTGAGGCCAAGGTGACTGTCATTTGGTCGCAATCGTCACGGAGCGCCTGGATTCCGATGGGGCTCCAAGTCCCGGTGCCGAGTTTTTGAGCCTGTTCGAGCCGCCATCCCGAGTAAGCGTAACTCCAAGTAAATTGCAGTCCGCTTTCGGTGCGAGTTACGCTCAAGCGGGGGACGGGGGGCTCGACGACCGACAGCATTTGCAATGATTGAATTCTCCCCTCGAAAGAGGTGAACCGCACCGCGTCGATCGACCCCGGTATAACCTCGAAGCGAAGCACGATGCCTTCCGCGGCCGCCTGGTTGGCTGAACGGATCACCTCTTGGCCGGCCAGCAATCCGCTGATGGCCGTGCAAGCCTTACCGCAGGCATCCGTGACGATGGCTTCGACCGCCACGAGATTATTCGTGAACTGGCGTGCATCAACTACTACCGCCTGCCCCTGCACGCTTAAACCGCCACAATAGGCTGTCGCGCCATCGCAAGCGTGCAAGGGTTCAAGACGCAATGGGACTCCTGACAGGAGCAAGCTGCCGTCCTGGCAAAGGTGGCTGAACCGGTCGGCCGAAGCCAAATCCGCAAAGTTAATGAAGGTGGTATCCTGAGCCAGTGAGGAGGCGCGAAATAACAGGGCCAGGAGAAAGACGGCTATGTTTCTTGGGAAGCAGATCATAGGGGAATCGGAGGCCAAACCCATCAGAGATTCAATGAAGTTAGCGGTTAATCCTGAACCAAGGCACGAAGTGCGCAGCAGACGTCGCAGGTGGGGACGGAGTCGAGCATTGCCGGAGGATTTCTTAACCACGGATTTCATCGATGACACGGATAGGAAGGTTTCGGTGCCGTTTCTGATTAGGGTTTGGTCAGTGTGGATCAGTGGTTTGGACAAACATCTTTAACCGCTGATCGATACTGATCTGCACGGATGAACGTGGCTGGACCGCCGTTTCTTATCTGTGTCATCCGTGTAATCCGTGGTTTCAAATCTTCTTCTTAAACCACGGCACGAAGGCGCTCGTGGTGCGCTGGTATTCGCGGTAGGCGTCGCCCTTGGATTTCACGGACAGTTCCTCGGTCATGGGCACGCCGGTAACATTCACGAGGAAGTGCCACATGAGCGCGGGCGCGAGCAGCCCCAGCCAGCCCCACGGCGAACCCAGCGCAAACACCGCGTAGCCGACCCAGATGAGCCATTCGAAAAAGTAGTTCGGATGACGCGAATAATTCCAAAGGCCAGCCTGACACACCGTGCCCTTGTTGGCCGGATCTGCACGGAACTTCGCAAGCTGCCGGTCGGCGATGGATTCGCCCACGAGGCCGGCGAGCCAGATGGCCGCCCCGGCCCACGCCAGCGGACCCAGCACAAAGGCTCGCATCGGGGTATCATCCAGGATGATCAACAGCCATGGCAGTGAGAGCACCACTTGCAACGCGCCCTGAAGGAGGAAGAAGCCGAACATCTTCCGGTCTGTCTGGGCACCCCATTCCTGCCGGAGCTTGGCGTAGCGCACATCCTCGACCGGATGGTGGGATTTCACCCGCACCAGCAGATGCGTGCCGAGGCGCAGACTCCACGCGCTGACCAGAACGGCGATGGTGAGGGCGGCGGGCCCGTTCCACTCGGGATGCGCGTTGAGCTTGGCGTCATAGGTACGCCACGCGGCCAGCGCCACGTAGAGCCATACGATCGGCGTGAAGCCGGCGGACCACACGATGTCCACGATGCCGAAGTTCCGCAGCCGTTGCGCCAGCGCGAAGGTGGCCGTCATCTCAAGGAGGACGAACACCAAGGCGAAGGTGAGAAGGAGCAGGAAGATGGGCATGGCTCAGCGGCTCCGGCTGCAAACGGTGCCGAACTCCGCAGACTGGAACCGGCACCGGTGTGTGCCAGCGACGAGACGGAGGAGGATCGGGAAGTCCCCTCTCCGGGGGGAGAGGGTTAGGGTGAGGGCCGGCGTGGACAGATTGTCCTGGCGCGATAGGAAGAGGGAGGCTGGCCCACCCTCACCCCCAGGAGCGGGGGAACGCAACGACGTCCACGGATACCGAACGCATCGGACTCCGCCCCCTGCGGCTTGGAGGCGGGTTGCTTCGCACGCCGAGTTCACCCGTTCCTCCTCGCGAGCAGTTGGTCCAGCGACGCCGTTCGCGGCAGGCGGAAGAGCTGGATCAGCATGTAAGCCGCCATGGCGATGTTGCCGAGCAGCAGGATGGCGATGAGCCACGCCACCCGTGGCAACCAGGCACGTTCCTTCCACGCCAGCCAGAGCCAGAAGGTGAGAAAGGCGAAGTAGGTGTCGAACAGCGTCGCGATGAACCACGGATGCATGGCCACCTCGTGCGGCATGTTCCATAGCGCGACGACCGAACTCGCCCACGACGTGACGCAGAGCATCGCAACAATCACCCCGGCGAAAGCGAAGCGGAGGAAGAGGATCATGGGGAGGTGGAATTAAAAATTCAGAATTCAAAATGAAAAAGTCAAAGCGCCGAACCCCCAAGTGGTCGTGGTTCATTTTGAATTTCTAAATTTCGAATTTGAAATTCACTGCCCCATCAGGCTCCGGTTGTTCGGCGCGGTCCAGGTCGCCTGCACGACGCTGATGTTGCGCCAGGCAAAGGCGGCCTCGCAGTAGGCGAGGTAGTAGTTCCAGGTGCGGATGAAGCGCTCGTCAAAGCCCAGCCGGCGCACCTCTTCGAGACGTTCATTGAACCGCCCGCGCCACACCCGGAGCGTGCGCGCGTAGTCGAGGCCGAGGTCGTGGAGGCTGTGCAGCGAGAGTGAGCCGGTGTTCTGGATGGCCTGGCCGACCCGGTTCATCGAGAGCAGCAGCGAGCCGGGGAAAACGTGCTTCTGAATCCAGTCCACGCCCCGGCGCAGCTCGGCGTGGCGCGCATCGGGACAGGTGATGAACTGCGCCGCAAAAAGCCCATGCGGCGCGAGCAGCGACTGCACCTTGGCGAAATAGGTCTCCAGATACCGGTCACCGACCGCCTCCAGCATCTCGATGCTGCAGATCTTGTCGAACTGGCCACCAAGGAGGCGGTAGTCCTGCAACCGCACCTCGGCGCGGTTCGCGATGCCGGCCCGGGCAAAGCGTTCGGCGCAGAACTTCCGCTGCTCCTCGCTGATGGTGACGGTCGTGACCCGGCAGCCGTAGTGCTTCACGGCGTGTTCGGTGAAACCGCCCCAACCGGAGCCGATTTCGAGCACGTGATCGGTGGGCTTTAGCCTCAGTTCACGGCAGAGCCGGTCGTACTTGGCAAACTGCGCCGCCGCCAGGTCCTGGTCGGGATATTCGAAGAGGGCGGCGCTGTAGGTCATCGTCGGGTCGAGCCAGAGCGAGTAGAAGGCGTTCCCAAGGTCGTAATGCGCGTGGATGTTCGCCCGGGAACCGGTCAGCGAGTTGCGGTTCAGGACGTGGCGGAGGCGGTTGGCCAGCGCGAGCAGGTTTACGCGCCAGTCCTTCCGGGTGGAGCCGGACATCGACGGCGACTGCTCCACGTTGGCACAGAACCACGCGATCACGGCGTAGAGGTCGGGCGAATCCCAGTCGCCATCCTGATAGGTTTCCCCGAAGCCGATGTCGGCGTGCAGCACGCAGTGGCGGAAGAAACGCGGCGAGCGGACGACCATTTCGGCGACCGGCCCATCCCCGCCGGTGCCGAAAACCTGCTGCGTGCCATCGGGCAGGCGCATCAGCAGCCGTCCGTGGCGCATGGGCGCGAGCGTGCGGAAGACCAGCGCCTGGCAGAGGCGGTCCGGCAACGAGCGGCGCGACGCGGGCCGGGCGGCGGTGCCAGCCAGGCCGGCAAAGGCGGGCGGATTGGAATCGAGGTGGTTCACGGCTGAATTTCGTCGTTCGGGTTAATCGACGGGCGCAGGTGCGGGAGAAATGATCGGCGCTTCCGCCGGGGCCCGGCGAAGGCTCGCGTGGGGCCGGTAAACCCCGCTCTGGAGATCGGGCTGGGCGGTCTTGCGGTGCCAGGAGATGCGCTTCCACCAGAGCCGCAACGCATGCCAGTGGATGAGTGTGATCACCCGCA
Organism: uncultured Verrucomicrobiota bacterium; assembly: GCA_903922605.1. Classification (GTDB taxonomy): domain Bacteria; phylum Verrucomicrobiota; class Verrucomicrobiia; order Limisphaerales; family UBA9464; genus CAIVQB01. The sequence continues at coordinate 37,539 of CAIXUG010000010.1, read as the reverse complement.
GCGTAACCAGCGGGTATTTGGCGGTGAGCCGGAGCAGTTGGCCATCGGTCAGGGGCTGGCGCGTGCCCGTAAGGGTGCTCACCAGCTGTGTCTGCCCGTCGCCGGTGACATCGTTGACATTCAGCTCCAGCCGGTCACCGGGGGTGCGAAGCCGGAAGTCGAAACACAGGTCGAGCCCGCTGAAGGGCGAGACATAGAAGTGCTTGGGCACGACCACCCGGAACTTTTCCGCCCCGGCCTCCGTTTCCAAGGGGACCAGATAGGGCTTCAGCTCTCCAAAGGTGTTCTGCACCTCGGCCACGGCCGCCAGCGGCATACCCTGGGCGGTGTGGCAGAAGTAAAAACTGACCGGGCTGAAAATATAACCCAGCACCCGGGGCAATGTGACGAGGGTGATACGGGCATCCGCCGGGAGTGTTACTCCCTGCTCAGCCAGCCAGGCGGTAAGCTCCGATTTCAGACCGCCAAAAGCCGTCTGATTCTCCACTCCGCGCTCCCCGTTCTGCGTTCCGCGCTCGGTGTTCCCCGCTCCCCGCTCCCCGCCCCCCGTCTGCAGATGGTCATCATCGCGGAAGGTATAGAGGTTCCAGCGGTTATGGCTGAACGTCCGCAGCCGGGCGTCCAGTGCGGGCAGTTCGTCCAAATCCAGGCAAAGCATGAAGATGCCGTAGCGGAAACGGTGCTGCCGGGGGGCGAGACGATGATGCATCACCGAACATTCGTAGAGACACGAACGCGGCTCAGCGGTGGTTGATGGGGCGGGTTTCATCGATGCTACCGCTACTCTTTGGCCCGACGGCGCCGGACAGTGGCACAGCTCTGCCCACGCGCCAACGCCGGAAAGCACCCCGTTTTTCCGGGGCCTATAACAGGCAATACGCCTGCGCCCGGCAGTCGGATTCAACTTTTTTCGCCCCCGGGCGCAGGGGCGGGCCGAAAATTCTCAAAATGGATTCAAACGTTCGGGCGTCTGCCCGGTCTGATGAGGCCGACCTGGGGGAGGCCATAAAACGGCTTCCCGTTCGATATTCACCCGTGTAAACAATCCGTGCCATGAGTTCTCAGACGATCCAGTTCCTGCAAACCTGCACTTCCGATGAGGAGATCGACATCATGAAGCTGGTGGACTGCGTCATCATCGACGCGGTGCGGGCCGGGGCGTCTGACATCCATATCGAGCCGTGGGAAAGCTCCATCGCCGTGCGGGTGCGCCTCAGCGGTGTGCTGAACGAGCTGGTCCACCTGCCCAGCGACCTGCTCCCCAAGGTCGTGGGCCGGCTCAAGATCATGTCGAACCTCATCGGCCATGAGACGAACCTGCCGCAGGAGGGCCGGGCGAACACCTTCGAGGAGGCGGGCAACGTCGTGCTCCGCATCTCCACCTTCCCCACGATCCGGGGCGAAAAGGTGGTCATCCGTATCTTCGACCCGAAGGGCCGCAGCTTTGACCTTGATACGCTCGGCATGGAGGAGGATTCCCTGGTCACCTTCAAGTCGATGCTGCTGCGGCCGACCGGGCTCATCCTGCTCACCGGCCCGACCGGTTCCGGCAAGACCACCGCGATCTACGCCGCGCTGCACCACCTCATCGACCGGGCCGGGCCCAGCATCAGCGTCGCCACCGTGGAAGACCCGGTGGAGTTCAACCTGCCGCTCATTGCCCAGTCCCAATGCAATCCGGCCCGCGAATACACCTACCCGGTCGCCCTCCGGTCGCTCATGCGGCAGGACCCGCAGGTCATCATGATCGGCGAAATCCGCGACGCGGAGACGGCCAATATCGCAGTGCAGGCCGGCCTCACGGGCCATCTGGTGCTGAGCACGATCCATGCATCGAGCACCGCCGGCGTGTTTGCGCGGCTCATTAACATGGGGATCGAGCCCTTCCTGCTATCCTCGTCCATCGTGGGCGTGCTGGGCGTGCGCCTGATCCGGAAGAACTGCCCGGTGTGCTCCGAGCCGTACTCGCCGGAAGAATCCCTGATGCGCCTGATCCCGGCCGAGATGCTCGACACGGCGCAGTTCCGCAAGGGCATGGGCTGCGCGGCGTGCAACCATACCGGCTTCAGCGGTCGCGGCACCGTCACGGAAATGCTGACCGTCTCGGAAAGCCTCCGCGAGGCGATCCTGGAACGCACGCCGACCCGGCGGCTGCAGGAGATCGCCCAGGCCGACGGCCTGCTCACCCTCTGGCAAAAGGGCCTGCGCCGCGTGGTCCACGGCGAAACCACGCTGGAGGAAGTCATGCGCGTGATCGGGATGGAGGGGTTCTGAGGCAAGCTCCAAAACCCAAGCTCAAAGCTCCAAAGAAACACTCGAGCGCTTTAAATAATACTGGTGATCTCGGACCACCGGAAACCAGAAGGAGGACGGGGCGATCTTTCCATCCTGCGCCCGGCCACCCCACTTCCCTTGCGCTCCCGTTCCCGGGCCTCATTCCACTAGCACCGGGCTTTCAGCCCGGTGTCGAGTCCGCGCGTTTGACTCAGCCGTTTCAACGGCTTGTCGGGAGCCATCACCGTCAGAAAAACGGTTGAAACCGTTGCGCTTCGTTGCCGTTTCCCCACCCGGCTGAAGCCGGGTGCTAGCGAGATTTCAACGGCATGTCCCCGGCTTGTGGGAGGAGCTTTGAACTTTTGCCCTCGATTTTCGGCGCTTACTTCCCCTCGCCCACGTTCACGCGCAGCTCGGCGGAATTGGCCCGGATTTCCGGCACGTACATCGCGTCCGCCACGACTGGCAGGGCGTGGAACCGGCCCGGCGTCTCGGCGCGGAACTCGTAGCGCAGCTCCCAGAGGCCCTGCGGCAGCCGGCTCACGAACATCGCGGCCTTGCGGTCGCGCCATTCGGGATACACCCAGCTCGTGCGGCCGGTGAACTCGTCGCGCTCGCCCGCCGACGCCGAGGTAACCGGTGCCGCCGAACGCTTCAGCTCGCGCGCGTAGAGCGAACCGCCGCTGCGGACCTCGACCGCCTCGAAGCCAGCGGGCTTCAGGTCCTCAAACAGGAGGTACTCGTAATTGTTCTTGGTCTCGATCGAGAGCACCGTCTCGATGCGTTCGCCGCTGTTCACGGTCTCACCTTCGTTCAGGGGTACGCGGTCAAAGACGGTGCCCTTCAGCAGGGTCGCGCGCGGCACGAGCTTGAAGTAGCTGCGGCGCACGAACAGCTCGTTGCCCGCCGGCGTCACCGGCTCCTCGGCACTGAAGAAGGCCGCCTGCACGGCGAAGTAAACGGGCGCATTGCCACCGTGCCGCACGATGCGGATCTCATTGGCATCCCGCACCAGCTTGGGGTCCACGGTGAACACGCTGGGCGCGCTGACGATGTCCGCCGGGGTGATCCGTTTCCTGGCGAGGGATTGCCCGTTCACGACGACCTCGTAATCCAGCTCGCCCTTTAGCTCCCCGGTGACGCGCAGGTAGTCGTTGAGCGCGAGGATGACGAGGGCGGTGTCGCGGGTGTTGCTCCACTGCGCGCCCCGGCGGTTCTTGAGCAGCCAGTTGGCCGCCGGCTCCACCAGCTCGTTCTTCGGGTCGATCGCCAGCAGCGCGCGCAGGACGAAGGCCGTCGTCTCCACGCCGCCATCGCTCCACGACCACCAACCGGTCTCCCGGCCCCAGTGGACGGTCGGCGGCGCACCGGCACCGGCGTTGCCGAGCAGCACCGAGGCATCCGGTTTGTCGTCCCGCACCACGCCGTCACTCAGGGCACGGACGAGGGCCAGGGCCTTTTCGTGGTCGCCAAAATGATGCACGGTCAGCGCGAAGAGTGAGCGCGTGTAGGGGTTCATCTGGTCGCGCTGGGTCCAAAGGTTCAGGAGCGCCTTGGTCTCGAATTCGCCGACCAATATGGCCTTCACCCGGGCGTGCTGCACGGCGAGCGCGTGGAGCATCCAGGTCTGCAGGGCCGGATCGTTCTCGGCCTCGACCAGGTGATGCTCCAGCCACACGAGCGCGCGGCGGAGCCGCTCGTTGTCCACCTTCACGTCGGCCTGACGGGCGAGGTTGAGGCCCCAAACCACGTAGGCGGTCATCCACGCGTCGCTTTCGCCCTCCTTCCACCAGCCCCAGCCGCCGTCGGCATGCTGGAAGTCGTTCAGGCGATCAAGGCCGGCGGCAACCATCGCGTTGAGCTGGTTCAGGTCTTTCTTGCCGCCCGGCTGCGCGGCGGCGGCGGTATTGGTTTCGATGCCGCCAAAGGTCCGCGCCATCGCGGTCTCCGCATCGAGCCCGAGCGAGCGGAGCGTCTGCCGCACAATGGTCGCGGGCAGGAAGCGGCTGAGCGTCTGCTCAGTGCAGCCGTAGGGGTAATCGGCGAGGTATGGCAGCGCGTCGAGCATGGTCACCGCCAGGCTCGGCGTGACCGAGACGGTGAGCCGCTCGGAACCAGGCTTCCGGGCCGGCAGATCCAGCTTCACGAGCACGTCGCCGTTGGTCGCCTTGCCCGATTTGGCGAGAAACTTCTCGATGCCATGCTCCTCGACTGACAGCACGCGCTCCATGGCGTCGGAAAATTTACCGGCGCGACCGGAGACAGTGCATTTCGCGTGGCCGGCCTGCTGGGCGGACACGGCCCAGTTCACCCGGGCCTCGCCATTCGCAGGCACCGTGACCGGTCCGGCCTCCTCCTTGACGAACTCACCCTTGATGAAGCCGCCCGTGATGACGGCTCCCTCCACCGCCAGCTTGGGCGTGAGCGTCAGCGGCTCGGCGGTGTTGTTGTTGATGACCACCGATACGACCGCGAGGTCGCCCACCACCAGGAAGCGCGGCGTCTGCAACCGCAGGATGAGCGGCTGGCGGGTACGGGCGCTCGCCTTCGCCCAGCCGACCTGGCTGCCGGTGGTCACCGCGCGCGCCGTGGCCTGCCAGCGCGTGAGTGATTCGGGGTATTTCACGGCGACGCGGGCAGTTCCGTCCGCGCCGGTCTTCACGTCGGGCTGCCAGAAGGCGGTCGCGCGGAAGTCGGAACGGACGACCACGGCGGGTTCCGCTGCCGAAACTTCTCCTGCCGAAAATCCCGCCAAAACACGCCCGGCCACCTGCAAACCGAGCACGGCGGAAGCACCTTCGGCCAGACTATCCATCCGCATACGGGGCGCGTTTGCCGCCGCCATCTTGCTCTCGAGAGGGATCATGCCATAGCGCCTCGCCAGCACGTTTTTATCGCCAAAAAACCCGTTGACGCTCGCAGAGACTGTCCAAGGTAGGCCCTTCGTTTGGATTTCTCCGCTGGGGGCGTTCACGGCCTCTTCTGGCTCCGGATTGCGGTCATCGCGCAGATCGTCCAGCCGCGACTTCACCAGCCTCACGTATTGCCGCTGGTTGAAACTGCTGTCCGCGCGGAACTGCTGGCCACGTTTCTCGCCAAAAAAGAACTGTCGGGGATCGCCCGCGTAGTCCGACTGGATGTAAAAGACGCTCTCATCCACCAGTGACAGTGCGACCTCGGCACTCACGGGTTTCCCCTGGTCATCGCGCGTGGTCACGGTGAGCGAACCATCTTCGCGCGGCTGGTAATCCGCCCGGTCGGGCTTCACCTCGACGGTGAGGAAGTTCTTCGTGGGCGGCACGACGACTTCCTTGTCGTCGGTGAAGAGCTGCCGGTCATTCACCAATGCGCCACCAAGCCAGACGTTGGGCACGTGCCGTTCGGTGACCGGCACCTCCAGCAGCTTTGTAGTGCCCGTGAGGTGGACGACCTGGAACGAATCCAGCTCGCCCGCCTCGACGGTGAAGAGCACCCAGCGGTCGGCGCTTGGGCCAACGAGCATCACCGGCGCGGTCTGTCCGACGCGGAAGGTGTCGGCATCCACGATGAGTTCGAGGCCGCCGGTGCGGTAGCCGAGCTCAGTCGTCCGCGCGGTGGTGACCCACACCGTGGCTTCCGTGGTGATGCGCGGCACCAGGGCTGGCACGCGGATGTTCGCCGCATCGGGACTGGACCACGCGAAACGATAATAGCCCTCGCGCGCCGGCGTAAACGTCAGCTCGCCCTTGCCTTCGGCGTCGAGCGACACGGTGTTGGTGGCGATATCCTCGTGCTCGTAGCCGGCGAACTTCAGCCGCCAATCTTTCATGCCCGGCTCCGGTTTTGGCGGCCAGATGGCGTACTTCTCGCGCGCCGCCTTGAGCGCATCGCCCTTCACCTCACGGCCATAGCTGTCGAGCCAGATTTCCCACCAGTATTCCCGAGTGATCCGGACGGTGCCGGCGACACTGATTGGCTGGTCATTGGCATCCTTCGCGGTGAAAGCCACGCGCACCTTGTCGCCGGGGCGTGGCAGATTGTTCGCGGGGTGCGCGTTCACGGCGTAACGCTGGCGCGTGACCCGCACGTTGCCATTCGCGGTGATCTCGCGGCGCGCGGCATCCGTCACCCTAGCCTCGACTTGGAAGTCGAGGTCGCTCCCGTTCACATCGGTTTCGAGCGTGAGCGTCGCCCGGCCATTGGCATCGGTCTTCAGTGTCTCCCGCTTCACGATCTGGTCGCCGCCGTAGTTTCTGCCCCGGTAACCGCCCCGGCGTAGCCCGAAGCCAGATGAAAAGCCGCCGCCCGCCGTCTCATGCAGCCAGGGAAACTCGTAGGGCATGGGCCAGTACCAGTTGAACGGGGCCTGTCGCACAATGACCTCCACGCTGGCGTCGGCCACGGCGCCACCGAAATAATAGTCGGCCTGGATGGCGATCTCGACCCGGTCGCCGAGGCGGAAGGACTTCTTGCGTTTGCCGCCGCCCGGCGCGTCTTCCTCGGGCATCAGCACCTTCACCTCGAATTCGGGCAGCTTGTATTCCTCCAGCCGGAACAGCGTTGCGCCACCGACATGATGCTCGTGCTTCGCATCCTCCCAGAAGCTCACCTGGTACTCGCCCAGCGGTTGCTTGTCGGTAAGCGCCGTGTCGGCCCAGGCGGAACCGAAATCGTTCAGGGTCACGACTCCGTTGGTCAGCTTCGAGCCGCGCGGGTCGGTGATCTCGTATTGCAGCGGCATATTCACCGGCGCGGAATAGGTGCCATTGGCATAGCGGCGCGCGGTCAGCTTCCACTGCGCGGTCTCGCCGGGGCGGTAGGCCGGACGGTCGGTGAACGCATAGACCTTCCAGCCGTCCGGGCGCTCATACCAGGCGTTCGCGCCGGTCACGGCAAAGGCCTGCCGGTCACCGGCGCGGGCGGAGGCGAAGAGGTCGCCATTGCGACCGTTGAAATCGAACACCGCAACCCCGCCGGCATCGGTCGTCTTCTCCTGTGAATCCCAACGGGGACGGTCGCCGCTGCCGTCGTAGTAGTGCAGCCAGAGCTTCACCGTGGCCTCGGGGATCGGCTTGCCGGTCAGCGCATCCACGAACCACGCCAGCGTCTGCTTGCCGCTGGTCTTCAGCACCAGCGTGGCATCGGACACCAGCACCAGTTCGCGCGACGTCTGGCCGCCGCCCTTGGCCTCCAACAGGTAGGCCCCGGTGGCGAGCCGGTTGGTGAGGTTCATGGTCCGGCTGCCAGGCAGGTGTTCACCGGTATCTTTGGTCTCAATGCCTCCACGCTGGACCACCTTCGCGTCGCCAGGCGAAAGAAACTCCAGCCACTCGCCGGAACTGCGCTTGGCATCGTTGAACTTCACGTCGCGCGGAAGGCTCACCGACCTGAGGGTGTAAGTGACCTCCTTCACATTGCGCCAGCTCACAGAGAACTGCGTCTCGGAGCCGGGCAGGAGAACCCCCGGCACGCTGAGCCCGAGGTGCGCGGCGGTAATCTCTTCAATCTGCTGCTTCGCCTGCGGCCAATACCGCGTTTCTCCCTGCTTGAACTCCTGGACCAGCCGCCGGTACAGCCCCAGGGCCCGCTCATAGTCGGGAACACGCTGCCACCGGTCTTCCTCCTCAATGAGGAGCTTGCCGTAACTGCCAAGCCAGTTGGCATACCGGAAGAGCGCGTCATCGTACCACTCCGTGGTCTTCCCCAGCTTGATCGCGGCCTGATAATCCTCCTCGACCTGCAACATGGCGTCAAAATTGCCGGTCTCGTATGCCTTTGCGACCGCCCGCAGATAATGCGCGCGGGCGATGTCATCGGGGGTGCGGGCGATGGTGACGGCGTTATCGATCAGATTCATCGGAATCTCATTCCAGAATCCGTCGAACCCCCGGCCCATGTAAGCCGGGTGATGCCACTTCCAGACGAGGGCAAGATATCGGGGCCGCGCCTGCTCGAGGTCGCTCTGGCCCGCCCACCAGTCGAGTGCCTGGGTGTAGCGGGTGCCCACCCAGTCGCGGTTTTCGCCCGTTCGGGCATGTAGTTCACCGATGGATTCATTGGCTTCGGCCCAGACCCGATCCCTTTCAATCGGCGGGGCATCCTGCGAGGAAAGCTGCTCCAGCACGCGCCGGGCGGCCTGGATGGGTTCGCCATCGGTGCCGCGGGCAGTCGCCGATGCCCGCCACTGGCAATCGGCGAGCCGAAAGACCACCCACCGCGCCTCGGCCTTGGGCAGGGCATTGGTATCGGCGGCCAGATACGCCTCGCGGGCCTTGGCATAGGAGCCTTCGGCGTAAAGCTGCTCGGCGTTGCGGCGGATTTCACCAAAATCGGCGGCGAAAGCGGGCAGCACCGCCAGCAGGCAGAGCAGCCGGAGCAGGCGCAACGGAGGGAAAAGGGAGTTCATGTCGGCGTGACAGTTCGACCACACAATGACAGGTGCGTTCAGCCCGCGACGCAAGCGGGCAACTGATTAACGGGCGAACCGAAGATTCCTTGGGTGCAATCGACCAAGAGGGGAGGCAGGCACCCAAGCCAATTCCCTCAGAATCCCTCGGCTTACCCCGGTAGGTAGGGAAGTTGCTACTGGCGTCGCCGTCCCGCATGCGCCAATTTTCATCATGGCAAAATTCACGGCTGCCGAAATCAAGACCGCTCTGGCCTCCCTGCCCAGCTGGACCAGGCGCAACGGAACCATCCGCCGCACCTTCGAGTTTGTGGATTTCGTTGGGTCCATGAAGTTTGTGAATGCCGTCGCCAAGGCGGCGGAGAAAGCCCAGCACCATCCTGACATCGATATCCGTTGGAACAAGGTGACGCTGGTGCTCGTCAGCCATGACGAGGGCGGATTGACAGGGAAGGACTTCGCACTGGCGGCGAAGTGCAACCAGTTCGTGTAAGCCGCTAATCGGCCACCCAAAGAGGCGTTCGTCGGCTCAGGGCTTGGGCAGGAAGTAGGCGCGCTGCTTGGCGTTGATCGGCAGGGCGAGCTTTTCCATCACGGCCAGCAGGTCCTCCCACACTTTGCGCTTTTCTGCCGGGGCCTGGTTTCGCAGGAGATACGCGGGGTGATACGTCGGCATCAGCGGGATGCCCCGGTAGGTCTGCCACGTCCCGCGCAGCTTGGTGATGCCGATCGTCTTGCCCAGCAGACCCTCCACGGCAGTCGCCCCCAGCGCCACCATTGCGGCGGGCTGGATGATATCGATCTGCCGGTGCAGCCACGGCGTGCAGGTGGTCATCTCGTCGGCGGTCGGCTTGCGGTTGCCGGCGGTTTGGCCCGGCGTATCCGGGCGGCACTTAAGGATGTTGGCGATGTAAACGTCGGCCCGCGTGAGCCCCATCGCGAGGATCATCTTGGTGAGCAGTTCGCCCGCCTTCCCGACAAAGGGCTCGCCCTGCCGGTCTTCATCCGCCCCCGGAGCCTCGCCGACGAACATCAGCCGGGCGTGGATCTCGCCGACGCCGAACACGACGGTCGTCCGTGAGCTGGCGAGGTGCGCGCATTTGATGCAGCTGAGCGCCTGCGTGCGGAGTTCATCCATCGCGGCCTGTTTGGCGGCGGGTGCCAGCGGCGGCGGCAGGGGCGGTTGGGCGGGAGCGGGAGCGGAGGATTTGGGCACGGAAGGGCTGGGGAGTTGGGCGGCCTGCCCCCACCGCGAAGCAACAGAGGCGGGCAGCGGACGCGGTGTGTAAGGGGCTGGCGAAGAGGCCGGTGGCGGTGTGGCTGGCCGCCCGTCAGGCGTGCCGGCCGGCACAAAGGCAAATGGCTTCGCCTCGGCAGGCCGAGTGGCCGGGGCCGCCGAAACCGGAGGCCTAGTGGCGCGGGCCGGGGCGGCGGGTCGGGCCGACAGCTCGGCGAACGTGGCCGCGCTCACCGGCACGAACTCAATGCCATCGGCGCGCAAGGCCTCGCAATGCGCGATCGCGGCATCGAGCAGTTGCACGTAGGCGTCGGACACGGCGGCAGAGTAGAGGGGTGACCGAGGGCGTGCGAAGCGCGAAGTGCAGGAGTGCGCACGGCTACTGTTGCGCTCTTAATCCTAATCTTCTTCTTAATCGTAATCGCAGGAGCGGAAGGATTAGGATTACGAATAGGATTAAGAGTAAGAAACTGGAGCCTCACTTCCGATTTCGACATTCGCGCCCCGGCCCGGCAACTTCCCCGCGTGTCCGCCGTCCGCCAGTTCACCGCCAATCAGCGCATGCTGCTCATCGCCGGGGCCGTCTTTGTCGCCGACCAGCTCACCAAGCTGCTCGTGCTCACCCTGTTGGGGCCGTTGGAGGAGCGGGTCGTCATCAGCGGCTTCTTCAAGTTCGTCCACTGGCAGAACACCGGGGCGGCGTTCTCCATGTTCCACCAGAAGAACAGCATCCTCGCCCTGATCTCCGCCGTGGCGGTCGTGGCATTGTGGGTGTTCCGCCAGCACTTTGAGGCCCGGCGGCTGGCCGGCCAGGTGGCGCTGGGGCTGCTCTTCGGGGGCATCGCCGGCAACCTGCTCGACCGCCTCCTGCCCAGCCGCCAGCACGTCATCGATTTTCTGCGCTTCTATCTCGATTCGCGCGCCGGCGGCGAAATCGGCTTCCCGGCCTTCAACATCGCCGACTCCGCGATCTGCACGGGCGTGGGCCTGCTCATCCTGCTGTCGTGGATGGCCACCCCGCCGTCCGCCAACCCCGCCGCCGAGGGAAAATGACCGCGCCGATCCTGCTCGCCGGCCCGACCGCCTCGGGCAAATCCGCCGCGGCCCTGGCGCTGGCCGAAGCGATTGGCGGCGAAATCATCTCGGTGGATTCGATGCAGGTCTATCGCGGCCTCGACCTCGGCACGGCGAAGCCCACCGCCGCCGAACGCCAACAGGTGCCGCATCATCTCACCGACGTGGCGGAGCTGACGGAAGCCTTCGACTCCGCGAAATTTCTCACGCTCGCCCACGCGGCGGTGAACGAGATTCAGCAGCGCGGTCGCGTGCCGATCCTGTGCGGTGGTACCGGGCTTTATTTCAACGTGTGGCTGAACGGTCTCGGCGATTCGCCACCACCCGACGCGGCCCTGCGCGCCGAGTTGGAGGCGAAACCGCTGCCCGAACTGCTGGACGAACTGGCACGGCAGGACCTGGTCACTTTCGACGAGATCGACCTGAACAACCGTCGCCGCGTGGTGCGCGCGGTCGAGGTGATCCGGATCACGGGCAAGCCATTTTCCCTGCAACGCGCCGCGTGGCCCGAACGCGCTCCCACTCTCGCGGGCCGCAGTTTCGGCCTGCTGCGCAACCGCGAGGATCTGCACCGGCGCATCAACCGGCGCGTGGAGGAGATGTTTGCCGCCGGGCTCATCGAGGAGACGCGTGGCCTGCTCACGCGCGGCCTGGAAGCGAACCGCACGGCCATGCAGGCGATCGGTTACCGGCAGGTCGTCGAACACCTGCGCGGTGAACGGGGCCGGCTGGAAACCATTGAGCTGGTGAAACAGCGCACGCGGCAGTTCGCGAAGCGCCAGTCCACGTGGTTTCGCGGCCAGCTGGATTTGGACTGGCTGGAAGTCGCTCCCACGGAAGCGCCCGAAGAAATCGCGCAACGGCTTCAGCAAAAGCTCACTGCCGAGACCAATCGCTGAAAAGGAGAGGTGGAAGGCACGAAAAACCCGGCGGGCTCTTGCGAACGCCGCCGGGCACAGGAGGAACCGAGGCTAAAACCTCTTACAACGTCGACAGCTTATTGAAATCCCTCCAACAGTCAAATCAGGTTTTCTACGTATACGCTCCCATTGGCATGAACGTTATCGTTGGCGTAGGTAGTTATACGTCAATCCCCAGAGAACCGCCAACAGGGTGACAAACAGGAAAATGAAGCGGTTTCGCGCCACCCGCCGCTCTTTTCGCAACGGGCGCAGGCCATGAATGCTTCCCGCCGCCAGCATTTTGGCCATGGCGGGATTGTTGCCGCCGGGACCGCTCAGGTGGTTCCTCAGGCTCTGCCATGCGGCCAGCAGGTCGAACTTGCGGACACCCCGGTCATTGAAATGGCGGTCGGGACCTTGGGAATCCGTGGTCGGTGCCTTGGCGGAAGCCCGGGGCGGCGCGAAGGGCGGCGAGTTTGACGAAGTGGCGGGCACCGGTTCCCTGGGTTTTGCGGGGACGGGCTTGGGGGCTTCGGTCGCGAGCTTCTGCAGCTCGGCCTCAAGCCGCGCCATCTGCTGGTTCAGCTCCCGTTCCCGGGAGGCCAGCGGGTCCGCGTTTTTTTCAAAGAGTGGCATGGCTGGAAGGGCCTGCGCGGTCAGTGGGCCGGCGGCGTGGCATCAGTGACGGAAGACATACACCAGGACGCCCACCAGAAGCACGGCGACGGCCAGCGGCCACGTGAGGGCCAGCCCGAGCTTGAGCAGCCGGCCCAGGGGCAGATCGGCCAGCGATGCCGTCTCGTTCACGGACTTTTCGTCGGCCGTGACCGGTGTGGTCTTGCCGTCGAGCACCGGCCACTTCAGCCGGGCGCCATTGAATTCCATGCGCGCGTTCTCGATGACCGTGAGCGCGCGGGTGAGTTCCTGCTCCCAGTTTTCATCGGTCCACGCCTTGTCGCTCAGCGGCTCCAGGGTGCCGTTGGCAGCCCGCAGGCCGTCGAGCGTGCGGGCAAGCTGCTCGGCCTGGCGGCGGGCATCGAGCTCCGCCTTTTCGAGCAGGCCCACACCGCGCGTGAGCTGCTGGCGCATCTCGGCAAGCCCGAGCGTGAATTCCGTGCGGCGACGGCGCATCTCCTCGAGCGAGGCCCGGGCGCGCTCCAGCTGTTCCTGCGTCTCGCGCAGTTTGGCGAGCTGCTGCTGGGTGCCGGTCAGCTGGGCGTCCAGCTCCTCACGCGACGGGGCGCGCCCGCCGGGGGCCGGCCGGGTCTGGCCGTAGTCCGTGTCTTCAAAATCGGTGCCTTCAAAACCCACGGGGCAAGGATGCGCGCGAGAACATGGACTGCCAACGCACAATTGCTCACAATGGCAAATTGTCCCCGCCGGCTGGCAGTGTCGGTTGCGCACCGCTCCGCGCTCCGCGCTCCCCGCTTGAGTCATTTTCCCGCCGGCTGGCGGTGTTCGTTGCGCAGGATGATGACGGGCAGGTTGGCCTTTTCCCACATGTCCATGAGGAAGGTCGGCACCGGGGTTGGCCCGTGAATGTAGGAACCGAGCACGATGTCGTCGTCGCCGTCGCCGTCGATGTCGCCGGCGTCCAGCGTGATCCAGCGGCCCGTCATGCACTGGGAAAAGGTCGAGGGACGGAACTGGTTGTTCCCGAGGTTTTCGAGATACACGAAGCTTTCGCGGGGCGCGCTGTCGTAGGCGGGAAAGAAGGAGACGGCCGCGATATCAAGATCGCCGTCCCCGTCGAAGTCGCGCGCGACCGCCTTGTAGGCGCCGTTCAGCGGATAAAAATACGACTCCTTCCAGGTGCCATCGGCCTGCGAGGCGTAGATGCGCACGCCATGGCAGCGCTTGGGCGGGGAGTGGAACTCGCCGTTGTCGCCGTTCGTCACCAGGAAATCAGGCCGGCCATCGCCATTGAAGTCGGCCAGTTCAAAATGGCTGTGCCCGTAATAGGGCGGCTTTTGGAAGACAGTCTGACGCACGAAGTTGCCCTTGCCGTCATTCAGGAAGATATACAGGGCCTCTGTCTCCTGCGCGACCAGGACCGCGATGTCGGGCCGGCCGTCGCCGTTGAAGTCGGCGACTTCCGTATGCAGGGCACCGGGCAGGTTGAAGAGCACGTGCTCGGTGAAGCCGCCCGCGGGCAAGGCCTCGTACCACGACATGCGGCCGAGATTGTTCCCAAAGCAGCTCACGAGCAAATCGGGCCGGCCATCGCCGTTCAGGTCCACCGAGTCGGCATCGGTGGTGCGGGGCAGCCCCGTGATCAGGCGGTCCTTCAGCCGCAGCGTCGGGCCTTCCAGATTCAGCCGGAGCACTTCGCCCAGCGGCAGATCCGAGGGCAGGAAGCTGCCAATGCCGGCGGCGATCAGCGAGCCGTCCCGCTGGCGGAAGGACGTGAGCGCATTGTTCAGCGAGAGACTCGAAAGCACTTCCCCGTCGGCATCCAGCACCCGGACCATTTTTTCCCGGTTGTCGGCCACCAGGATCTGGTGGGAATTGCCCAATATCTTCACCGCCGTGGTGGCCGGCTGGGCCGAACGGAACTTCGGGATGATCGTTTTGAAACCGGGCAGCCCGATGGTGATGGGCGCGTGCTCCGCCTCTGGCAGCGGTGTTTCAGGCGCCCCGTCGAGGTAGAACTTGGCCAGCGTCAGCCATTGTTCCTCGGTGATCACCGGCTTCAGCGGGATACGCAGGTTTTCCCGGAGCAGGATCACGTTGGTGCTGCGATCCAGCTCCGGCGTGGTGAAGCCGAGCCGGTATTTCATCCGCGGCAGGATCTGGTCGAACCACGTCTTCCGATCCACCGCATCCGGCTCCGGGAAGAGGTGGCAGGTGGTGCAGTAGGCGTGCGCCAGGCGGGCCCCTTCGCCAAAACCGACGGGGCCGATCAGACTCACTTTACCCCCGTCTTCAGCCAAGAGCGGCAACACTGACAGCAGGAGCAGGAACACACTGAAACGGGCGCGGCGCACACGAACAATTCTGGCCTCAAAACGCGGTTATGAAAATTAAAAAGGGGCCGGGGATAAAATCCCCGGCCCCCTGAATCAGCTCAGACCAAGCTCAGTTCGAGCTGCGGTAGAACGTATGTGCCGCCGCACTCGTATTCGGAGTGTACGGGCTGGTGGCTCCGGCAACCGCCGTGTAAGGACCAGCCGGGTCGGTCGCACTGGTAAGGGTGCCAGTGTACGTGATCTTGCCATCCGCACCGATGGAAACCGTCGGCAGGGCAACAGTGCCGCCGACTTTGTAGAACATCAGGAAGTCGAGGTCAGGGCCGCCGACTGTGATGGTGAAACGAACGGTGGTGTTGGCACCGAGCGTGAAGGAGGCCAGCTTGGTGGGGTCGCTCGGATCCTTGAACGGGATATAGTCGTCCGAGCTCCAGGCGCCGGTGCCATCCGAGATGATGCTTCCGAGGACCGTGGTCGCCGCATTGGTCTTGGTGATGTCACCGGTCACGAGCGAGAGGCTCACACCGACGTTCGTCACACCACGGCCATCCTGGCCGACACCGGCCACGGCATTGTACGTCCCGGCCGGGAAGTCGCGGGTGTACTGATACCATTCACCGGTATCGCCCCAGCCGATCTTGTAGTTGTGGCTGAGCGTGGTGTCACCACGGTCGCCGTTACCGACGTCGTCCAACACGTCCACGTTACCCAACGCCTCGGGCAGGACCGGGAAGGCAACCGCCGTGCCATTCGTGTCAACGTAGCCGTCACGATAGACATTGCCATTGACCGTAGGATCACTGGTGGACTGGTTCACGAGGTGGAAGTCAATGCCGGGCAGACCATCAAGCCCATAAAAGATGCTCGCCGCGAGGGGCGCCACGCTGGCCGCAGCCACCGTTTTGCCGCCGCCGTAGTTGTAGTCTTCGGCCTCGATGACGAACGCGCCATTCATGATGGCACGGACGTCGTCATCCGGATAGCTGGAGACGCTGCCGTTGACGCTGGTAACGGTGACCAGGTAGTCACCCACGTTTCCGGGGCCGGCGTTGGGAATCGTCAACGTGGCGTTGGTCGCATTGGCAACGGGCTGCTTGCTCTGATACCACTGATAGGTGACCGGCTTGGCCGAATCAACCACGACCGAGAAGGTGAGCGTATCACCGCTGTTGAAGTGCATGCCCTTCGGACGGGTGGTGATCACCGGAGGCAGCGTGGAGAGGTCCACGTAGGTGCCGATGAGGTCGCCCTTCAGCGCGGTGGAACCATCGGTCGGGTCATTATCGGACGCCAGCTTGAACGTGGCCGTGTTGTCGTCTCCGCCGCCGCCTTCATGGTGGAAGCTCTCGATGTAGTAGCGCTTGCCCGCGGTCAGCGAGATGTTCCCACCACCGGGGGCAGTCGGCCAGGTCCCGGTGGCGTCCGTGTCAGAACGCTTCGAGGCAAAGTCAGCACCGCTGTTGCCGGCACCCGTCGCCACCCAATCTCCGGCGTTGGACCATACGGTCTCACGGGCGATTTCCTGCCGGTTCGCCGGGCTGTCATCGGTGCTCAGGAAGAGCACGCCATGATCGTCCGAGGAGAAGAAGAACACGTAGTCACCCGTGGTGGCCGGGGTGAAATAACCCGCGATATGATCGCTGAAGTTGTCAACGTTCGGCGAGGTCTGGGGATAGTAGAACTGGGTCAGAACCGTCGTGTAGGTCGGCAGATCGGTGAGGTAACCGGCACCGATGAACGTATCCACGTCATCCGTCGTGTTTTCCCAGCGGGCGTAGTTCAGCAGACCGCTCTTGAAGGCGAGCGACGAGAAGTCGGCCGTGTTCGGGGTGAGCGCGTTGCCGGCGAGGTCCGTGGCCCCGGTGATGGTCACCGTATAGGGCGTGTTTTCCGTCTGCTTGGAGGTGGTGAGCACCACGGCCGTCTGGGAGGGTGCGACTGCCGCAGACGTCACCGTCACGCCGCCACTGACCTTGTAGGTCGCAGTATTCAGCTTGTTGGTGTCCATCTTCTCGTCGAACGTCAGGGTGACGGTCGTGAGGGCATCACCCGGGTTTCCGTCACCGCCGGAGGCGATCACGGTCGGGGGTACGTTGTCATTGCTCACCGTCAGGACGGCCTCCGCGCTGGTCAGCGTCTTGGTGCCGACCTTGATGATGCAGCGGAATTTGGCGCCGTTGTCGGCGAGCGTCACCGTAGGAATGCTGTAGGTTTCGGAGTCCGAACCGTCATCGGCGAGGCCATCGGCGTTGGCATCGACCAACGGGATGTTCACGTCGTTGCGCTGCCACTGATAAATGACACCAGGATGGAAGGCGTCCGCAGCACCTTCGGACCCGGTGGCAACGCCGCCCGGCACCACCAGTGTTCCGTCCTGCACCAAGTCGGCCGGAAGGACGATCACCTTGGCGGTGAACGAGACCGGACGGGCTTGGAAGATCGTCTGGCTCAGCGGCTGCGTCGAAATCGCAGTCGCGTCAGGCGCATCAACGCTGATCACGCTGCCGGTCAACGTGGAGGGATCGGTATCGGCCGGCGCGCCGCCCGCGACGTCGCTCGCGAGCAACATGGTCACACTGGTGTTATCACCGCCGCCACCTTCGCGGTCGTAGGCCTCCGCATAATACTTTGAGCCGCTGAGAAGGTGGATGGTGTTGCCACCGGGCCACTTGGTGCCCGGGAACTGATCGGAGCGCTTGGAGGGCAGGTCGCTGGAGCCGCCGGAACTGACCCATTGCAACGGGTTCGACCAGACGGTTTCCTCGGCGATGAGCTTCAGGTTGGCCGGGGTGGCGTCCGTGCTGAGGTACAAGGCACCGTGATCGTCCGTGGCAAAGAAGAAGACATAGTCACCCGTGACTGACGGATGAATGTAGCAGCTCAGCTTGGACAGATAATCATCAACGTTCGGATTGGCCGACTGCGGGGCGGTGAACGTGTCCAGGAACGTGGTCTCGTCCGGAGAGTTGGGGAAGTTCGGATTGGTGAAGGTTATGGGAACATTATAGGGTTCGCCAGTGCCAGGAGCGCGGAAGATTTCGCGTTTGGCGGCGCCGGTGATTTCAGCGCCGAGCAGCGGGGCGCTCAGGGAGACGCCCGCAATCACGACGAGGGCCGCCCGGCCAAGAGTGCGGAGGGTACCGCCCGATGACGATGCCCTTGGCATCGTTGGTAATGAGGAATTACGCATAGTTTTTTCGGTCGACATGGTGAAAACGATCAGTTCCTAGACGGCAGGCAACGGGCACACTCATGCCCGAAAAGGGTGACTTCAAATGCCGAAACCGGCTGTTGAACCAACGTTAATACCATGGGGTTGCCGTCAGCGGACCGGAATTGCCGCGAATGCGCAACACTTTATTGGGGAATTTACACGGAACCTGCCAAAATCAACCAAGGGCTACGCAGGAAACACCTCGGTTGGGCAGGAAAGAGGCCGGGGTGCCGCCCGAAACGGGCTATCAGGCCGCCTTGGCCACGGACTTGGCGCAGACCAGCGGAGCGATCTCGCCCCGTACGGCGGCTCCGGTGATGGTCACGGTGCCGGCGGTGACCGAGCTGGGCACCTCGAACATCACATCGCGCATCAGCCGTTCCATCTGGGCCCGCAGGGCGCGGGCGCCGGTGCCCTTCTTGATCGCCAGGGCGGCGAGTTCGCGGATGGCGTCGTCGGTCACGATGAGTTCCACCCCGTCGAGCGCCAGCAGCTTGGCGAACTGCTTCACCAGGGCACTCTTCGGCTCGGTCAGGATGCGGATCAGGTCGGCCTCGCCCAGTTCGTCCAGCACGCTCACGACCGGCAGGCGGCCGATGAACTCGGGAATGAAGCCGTAACCGAGCAGATCTTCGGGCTCAATTCGCTTGAGCACCTCCTGCGGGATGATCTTGGCCGCCTCCACAGCGTCGGTCCCGGCGGCAAAACCCATCACCCGTCGCCCGAGACGCCGCTGGATCACGCGCTCGAGCCCGACAAAGGCCCCGCCGCAGATGAACAGGATGTTGGTGGTGTCCACCCGGATGTATTCCTGCTGCGGGTGCTTGCGTCCGCCCTGGGGGGGGACGGCACAGACGGTGCCTTCCAAAATCTTCAGCAATCCCTGCTGCACGCCCTCACCGGAGACGTCGCGGGTGATGGACACGTTCTCGGTCTTACGGGCAATCTTATCGATCTCGTCGATGTAAACGATGCCCATCTGGGCGCGCTTCACGTCGTAATCGGCATTCTGGAGCAGGCGGAGGATGATCGTCTCGACATCCTCGCCCACGTAACCCGCCTCGGTGATGGAGGTGGCGTCGGCGATGGCGAAGGGGACGTCGATCAGCTTGGCGATGGTCTGGGCCAGCAGGGTCTTGCCGCAACCGGTCGGGCCGACGAGGAGCACATTGCTCTTCTGCAGCTCGACCTCGTCCTCGCCTTCGGGGGTACCGGCGGCCACCTGGTTCAGCACCCGCTTGTAATGGTTGTAAACCGCGACGCTGAGGACCCTTTTCGCCTCGTCCTGACCGATGATGTGCTCATCGAGGCGGCGCTTGATCTCGGCGGGCTTGGCCACCTGGAAGCGCTGCAGCTCCTTCTGGGATTCCTGCCGGAGCTCCTTGGCCAGCACGCCCTGGCAGACCGCGACGCAGGAATCGCAGATATATACACCGGGCCCGGCGATGAGCTTTTTGACTTCTGCCCGGCTTTTGCCGCAGAAGCTGCACATCGTGATCTGGTTCGGACGCGCCATTCGGATGACAATATGCCAAAACTGGCCCGTTTGGCCAGCCTGCGCTTACTTGGGTTCCGGGGACTTGCCATCCTCCGGCACGGAAACCAGCCGGCCCGGCTTGTCTTCGAGGACCAGTGCCGGGACCTGACGGCGGGAAGCCACCACCTCGTCCACCAGGCCGAACTGCTTGGCCTCTTCGGCGGTCATGAAGTTGTCGCGGTCACAGGCCTTCTCCACGACCTCGTAGGTCTGGCCGGTATGATGGCTGATGAGCGTGTTCAGCCGCTGCTTCAGGCGCAGCATGTATTTGACCCGGATTTCCACGTCGCTGGCCTGGCCCTCGGCCCCGCCGAGCACCTGGTGGATCATGATGTCGGCATTGGGCAGGGCGAAGCGTTTGCCCTTGGTGCCCGCGCACAGCAGCACGGCTCCCATGCTGGCAGCCATGCCCACGCAGTAGGTGTTCACGTCGCAGGTAAGCCACTGCATGGTGTCGTAGATGGCGAGACCGGCGGAAACGCTGCCACCCGGGGAGTTGATGTAGAAGTGGATGTCCTTCTTCGGGTCGCTCATCTGCAGAAAGAGGAACTGGGCGACGATCACGTTGGCGACCATGTCGTCCACCGGGGTGCCGAGGAAAATGATGCGGTCCTTGAGCAGCCGGCTGTACAGGTCATAGCCGCGCTCGCTGCGACCGTCCTGTTCAATGACCATCGGGATGGAGAAATTCCGCATAGGCTGGTTTTTCAAAGTGGGCGGAAACTAGGAGCGGGGTTCCGCAGCGTCAAGAAACCCGGGAATTTCGAGTTTCGAGTGGGCCCACAATTCATTGGGCGCTCCATTCCATTCGGAACTCGAAATTCGTCATTCGCAATTCCCCTCACTTTCCCTGGCCTTGCCAGAGCGCGCCGACCTCGCGCCACCACTCGACCGGGCGCTTCGTGGCCTCCACATGGTCCTGGCCCGGCAGCAGCCAGTATTTTTTCGGCCCGACGTAGCCGTCGTAGAGCGTGCGGCCCAGTTCGGGGGCAATCGTCTGATCTTCCCCGCCCACGCAGACCGCCAGCGGGCCATGGTAATTCTTCAGCCATTCGTCAGCCGGAAAATGGTCCCACAGCAGCAGCCCCACCGGCAGCCACGGCATGCGCCGGTGAGCCACGGCGGTCAGGTTGTTGTAGGGCACCAGATCGCACAGGCCCGCCACGCACTGCGGGTACTTCCCGGCCAGCCAGGCACCCGGGCCGGTCCCGATCGATTCGGTGACGAGATAAAGCGGGGCGCGGTTGGTCAGCTGCTGAAACGCCTCGTCCGCGGCGGCAAGAAACGACTCCTGCGTGGGTTCGCCCGGGCGGTCCGCATAGCCGGGATATTCCAGGATGAAAAGGTCGAGCGGCAACGCGGCCTGCAGCGGATCCGCGATGTACTCCCGGCCGACGGCGGTGCCCCCGTTGCCATGGATGACCATGACCGCGCCCTGAACCGGCCGGGATCGGCTGGCGCGCTGCCAGCCGATCCGCAGACCGGAGGCGTTGGTCCAAGGCAACATCTGCCGTTCCCGGGCGAAGGCGGCGAGTTCACCGGACTGAAGGCGCGCGGGATGATAATAGAGTGAGCGCTGGCGGAACATCACCAGCAACGCCAGGGCGATGTAGCCGGTGCCCAGCAGCACCAGCAAACCACCCAGACTCCGCAACCAAAGGCGCCGATTCATCGCCATGAGTACGCCTTGCGCGGGTTCACGGATGCCGGCGAACGGCTTCCTTCGGCTCCTTCAGCCGCTGCAGCGCGGCCACGGCGGCGGCGCTTTCCGCCAGTTTCTTGCTGCGGCCGATGCCCCGGGCGAGTTCGACACCCTCGTGCGACACCGCGCTTTCGAAGCGGCGGTCGTGGTCCGGCCCGGTGGCCGAAATCTGCTCGTACGTCGGCGCGTGCGGGGAGGAGGCCTGCAGCAGCTCCTGCAGTTCACCCTTGGGGTTGTCCAGGTTGGGCAGCTCGACGAGGCCGCCCATCGAATCGCAGAAGCGCCGCAGCACCAGCTCGCGGGCCGCGTCGTACCCGCCATCCATGAACACCGCGCCCACCAAGGCCTCAAAGGCGTCGGCCAGGGCGGAATTGCGGGCGCGACCGCCGGTGGATTCCTCGCCGCGGCTGAGGATCAGGTAGTCGCCGAGGTTCAGGCGACGGCCCTGTTCCGCGAGCGAGGAGCGGTTTACCAGCTGCGCGCGGGCCTGCGTAAGGGGGCCTTCGCCGTGGTCGGGAAATTTCTGGTAAAGCTCATGGGTGAGCACCAGCTGGAGCACGGCGTCGCCCAGGAACTCCAGCCGCTGGTTGTGGTGCTGCAGGTGGCCGACCCCGGCCTCGTGCGCCAGCGACGGATGCGTGAGCGCCAGCAGGAGCAGCTGCCGGTCATGGAACTCATGCCCGATGACGGCTTCGAGGGCGGCAGTCTTGATCATGACGCGGGAACCGGGGAACAGCGGCGGCGCGGGCGCTCAGGCCGGCGCGAGCGTGGCGACCTGGCTGGGCGGGTTGAAGGGCTCCTCGCAGGGGGTGCCTTCCACGGGCAGGCCGTGTTCGAGCAGGTGGGCCACGTCGCGCTGCACCACTTCGAGCTGTTCGAGGTGCAGGTCAGGATCGGCGATGGCAAAAATGTCGCCCGTGCGGGGCTGCTCGTAGATGAAGATGCGCCGGCCGTTCTCGCGGAGCTGCTGCTTCACCTTGAGCACGCGCTTGCGCTCCAGCATCACGGCCAGGATGTAGCACGTCGCGGCATACTGCTCGTCGCGGCACTCGATCAGCTTGCGGAGCAACGATTCCGCGTCGTCCTTGCGGATCGCCTCGGGCGGGGCGGGCGGCGGCGCGTGATAGACGCCCTGCCAGTGCGAGACGAGGTTGGGCCGCGCCAGGATTTCCGGCCCGTGCGTCTTCCACGCCTCGCGGCTCAGGTCGAGCCGCTCAAAACCATGGCGCTGGTCGAGCAGCAGGGTGTGGTAGGCCTCGCCATCGGCAAAGGGGCGGTTGGTCACGAAACAGACGTGACCGCGGGACTGGATGTTCCACTCAAGCATCGGAGAAGGCGGCCGAGGGCCGGAAAAATTGTCTGACGGAAGTATCGTGACCGCCCCAGCGACTTCAACCCGCATTTCGGGTTTCGTACGCTCATGCCCCACATTCCGTGCCGGTGTGATTTCGGGGCGAAAGTTCCAGTCGCCAAGGCGGCCCGCTTCGCCTAAGCAGGCGGCCGACGTCACCCTGCCCCTCCACACCACGCCATGCCCGATGATCTGGCCAACATTCCCGGAGCCCAGGAACCGGCCGCCCAGGCACCGTACCCGTTTGTCTCCCGGTTACGGATCAGGGGCGCGACGGCCGATGGCAAGGTGCCGGTATCCACCGCCACCCAGTACTATCTGATCCGGGGCGGCCAGAAGACCGGGCCACTCAAGCGCGAGGAGGTCACGGTGCTGCTCCACACCGGGCAGGCCAGTCCCCGTGATCTGGGCTGGCAGGAGGGACAATCGGGCTGGCGACCGCTCGGTGAACTGCTGCCCGGTGTCGGGCCGACCATACGGTCACTCAGCGCCAACGAAGCCGCCGCCCGGACGACGGCTCACGACGACCTGGACCTGCAGGGCTTCGGGACACTGCTGTTTGGTTCGCTGGCCTATCCGTTCCGGGGCGACGGGCTCATCATCCTGCTGGCGGGTGGCGTGAGCCTGACCGCTGTGAACTTTCTGGCCGGCTTCATGGTGTTCACCTCGTGGATCATCGGAGCCTTTTCCGTGGGCTACCTGTTCGGGGCGCTGCAGATCATCGTGCGCAGCAGCGCCCATGGCGATCCGGAGATGCCGAATTGGCCTGCTTTCGAAATTTGGACGAGCGAGGTGATCCAGCCGATCCTGCTCTGGCTGAGCACGCTGATCGCCTGTTTCGGTCCGGCGCTGCTGGCGGGGGCGCTCGCCTGGCATTTCGAGGATACGATGCTTACCGGCTTTGCCGCCGCGCTGGGGCTGGGCGGCTTCCTGTATTACCCGATGGCGCTGCTCGGGGTCGCGCTGACGGATTCGCTGGCGGGCATGAACCCGGTGCTGGTGTTCTGCTCAATCAGCCGCGTGCCCGGACGTTACGCCGCCGCCGTGGCCGTGCTGGTGCTCGTGATGACGGTGCAGGTCCTCGGCGGCGTGCTGGCCGACACCTTCCCGTCGAAAGCGGTCGGCTACATCTGGAACAGCTTCAACTCGCTCTACTTCGCCATCGTGCAGGCCCGCATTCTCGGCCTGCTGTACTATGCGAACCGCGAACGGTTGCAGTGGTTTTAACCGTTGCTTCCGGAATCAGGTAGGGACGGCGTGCCACGCCGTCCCCGTCGCCGAGCGCAGCGTCAGGCGACGGAACGAAGGCCCATGGGCTACGCCTGCTGCTTCCGCTCCTTCAGAGCGGAGACCGCGCAACGCACGGTCCCTACCGAGCGTGGATTTGGTCAACCGGACCGGTGCCGGTGATTCTGTCTGCTGGATTCCCCCGTCGATTTCCTGTCTGTTAGCGCCATGATACATGTCGGCATCGGCTACGATGTCCACCCGCTCGTCGAAGGCCGTAAGCTCGTGCTCGGCGGTGTCGAAATCGCGCATTCCAAGGGCCTGGACGGCCACAGCGATGCCGATGCGCTCGCCCATGCCATCACCGACGCCATCCTTGGGGCCATCGGCGAGGTGGATATCGGCCACTTCTTCCCCAACACCGATCCGCGCTGGAAGGGCGCACCCAGCCGGGTGTTTCTCGCCGAGGCGGCGCGGCAGGTGGGCCTGCGCGGTGGGCGCATCGTGAACATCGACGCCTCGCTCATGGCCGAGCAGCCCAAGATTTTCCCGCATATCGCCGCCATGAAGCAGAACCTCGGCGCGGCCTTGGGCCTGGACCCCAAAAAGGTGGGCGTGAAGGCCACCACCAACGAACGCCTCGGCTTCATCGGCCGCGAGGAGGGCATTGCCGCCGTGGCCGTGGCCTCCGTGGACCTTCCCGAGTAATCGCGCTTCTGCCTTTCCCCCGCTTCCGCCACACTGCCTGCTCATGGGTGCCAAATCTGAAATCGGCTGGACGACTCCGGGTGAAGACGGGGTGAAACGCCACGTCTTTGCCCATAAGGTCGGCAAGGAGTGGCGGTTCTTCGCCCGCGACCGGCGCAAGGGCCGCGATGTCGCCTGGATTCCGATTGAAAATCCGCTGCTGTCCGACTGGCTGGAGCTGTACGAATCCATCCAGCGCCGGGCCGCCCGCGACCTCAATCCGCCGGATCACGTCGAGCATGTGAAGCGGCTGATCCGTGAGCACTTCCCCGAACACCAGTTTGAGGACTGAGCCATGCGCCCCCTGATCCTGGTCTCGCCCAGCACCGCGCCCGCCGGCGTGGAGATGGGCGATCCCTCGATCAGCGTGTCCAGCCGCTATCTCGGATCCGTGCTCACCGCGGGCGGCCTGCCCCTCTCGCTGCCGCTGACGACCGACCGCGCGACCCTGGCCGAGGCCGTCGCGCAATGCCACGGTGTGCTGCTGACCGGGGGCGATGACATTGATCCGCGCCTTTACTGGCCCGAGGTGCCGGCAACGCTGCTCGAAACCTGCGACCTCGCCGAAACGGGCCGCGACGAGATGGAACTGGCCCTGCTGGCGGAGGTGTTTGCTCAGCGCCGTCCCCTGCTCGCCATCTGCCGTGGCCACCAGATGGTGAACCTCTTCCTCGGCGGCACGCTCTACGTGGATCTGCCCACGCAGGCCCCCGGTGCGGTGGCGCACAACCGGATGGACGTCCGCAACGACGTCGCCCATCACGTCACCCTGTCGCCCGATTCCAGCTTCGCCGCCATCACCGGCACCACGGATCTGGGCGTGAACAGCACACATCACCAGGCCATCCAGCGGCTCGCCGCGCCGCTTCGGGCGGTGGCGGTGGCCGAGGATGGGCTGATCGAGGCCACCGAGTTCAAACCCGAAGAACGCGGACGGCTGCCGTGGTTCCAATCCGTCCAGTTCCACCCCGAACGCCTCGCCGGCCCGGAGCACACCCGGCTGTTCCGGGCTTTCGTCGAAGCCTGCCAAGCTACCCGCCTATGAACCGTCCCAATTTTGCCCGCCTGGCTCCCCAGCTCCTTTCCCTCCTCCTCGCCGCGTGCCTCGGGTCCGCCGCCCACGGCGCCGAGCCCCCTTTCAGCTCCGCGCTCCCCGCTCCGATCTCCGCGCTTCCCACGCTTCCTTCGCCGCTCTACGAATTCCGCCCCGGCACACCCGACGGCCTGGGAAAATGGTTCCTCGGGCGGGAAATCGCGCACTACATGTCGCACCAGGGGGCCATGTGGCTGGAGCGGCCCGAGCGCGAGGACGAGGAACAGCCCACCAAACTGCTCGACGCCCTGAAGCTCCAGCCCGGTAACGTCATCGCCGATGTGGGAGCCGGCAGTGGCTTTCTGAGCTGGCGGATGGCCAAGCGCGTGGGGACGAACGGCCTGGTGTATGCGAATGATATCCAGCCGGAGATGCTGGCCATCCTGCGTACCAACGTCACCGCGCACGGCGTGACCAACGTGGTGACCATTCTCGGCACCACCACCGATCCCAAGCTGCCGACCAACGCGGTGGACCTGGCCATTTTCGTGGATGTTTACCACGAATGCGACCACCCCTACGAGATCATCCAGGGTGTCGCCCGGTCCCTGAAGCCCGGCGGCCGGCTGGTGTTTGTCGAGTACCGGGGCGAGGAGCAATGGATTCCCATCAAGCCGCTCCACAAGATGACCGAGGCGCAGGTGCGCAAGGAGATGGCACTACAGCCGCTGGAATGGGTGGAAACGCTCCACCTGCTGCCCCGCCAGCATGTGATCATCTTCCGGCGAAAAGATTGAGCCGGACTCTTGCAGTCCTAGATACGGTCTTGGGACGGGAAGGGAAAAACAGCTTTCATACCAATTCGCGTTTGAAATCGCGCTATCCTGCTGGCGGAACGAAACCGTGTGGATGCCGAAGCGATTTCGTCTGAACCGGCCGGACCTGGCCGAGGCGGTGCGGGAGGCGCTGGCCGGCGGCAAGGACACCACCGCCCAGAAGCGGACCATATCTCCGTTTGATGGGCTCAACGTTCGGCGGTCACAACCACCTCACGCAACGGGCGCAGCATCTGTCCGATGGCCCGGAGCAGGCGGAAGCCGGATTCGCCGGCCCGTAGCCGCACCGCCAGTTTCGCGGCAAAACGGTCGTAGCCGTAACGGCGCAGGCCCGCATCCTGTAGGCGGAAGCCAGTCACGGTCACAAGGTTGCCGAGCGTCTGGACGTTCCAGGAAAAGAGGTGATGGTTGGGCTCCGCCGGATCGAAGCACCGGTAGCGTCGCTCATTCTCGTAGGGCACGGCCAGCAGCAGGCGACCTCCGGGTTTTAGCAATCGCCGCAGTTCGGCCACGACCGCCAGCGGATCGGGCACATGTTCCAGCGCGTGATGGCAGATGGCCACGTCGAAGCTTTGTCCAGGCAGGCTCGCCGGCTCTGCCACGAACTCCGCGCCGGTGGCGATCACATCTTCGCGCACACTCTCGGCCACGTCTTGGCCGACACGGCGGGCACAGCGCAGGGCACCCAGATTCCAGCCATAGCCGCAGCCGAACTCGAACACCGCATCGCCCGCCCCGACGTGCGGCTGGAAGAGCTCCGCCCGCACCCGCGTCACCCACGGCACAGCGACCGGCGGCAACGCGCGCTTGCCTTCATGATAGGCACGACCCGCGACGCCACGATAGGCGTCCCGGGCGGTATCAACGGCGGACATGGGAACAGCATGGATAGAAAGTGGCCGCGCGACCAGCCTGCGCTCGGACCCGCCAAAAATGGCTGCCGTAGGCGGCTGTTGATACTTTTTTGATGGCTCGGGGTCGGCTTTTGATTACCGGACCCACCGGCCACGCCCGAAGCTGGCGGCATGAACGAACGAAACGGACAACGCTTCGACCGGCCTCCGGTTTCATCCGCCGGCTGCCCGGCCGGATCCGCCCTCAAGGACCACTCCCATGTCTGATCTCATCTATCTTGCCGCCATGCTGCTCTTCTTCGTGGCCGCCGCGCTCTATGCGCGCTGGTGCGAAGAAATCTGAAGGATACCTATGGAAACCCTCATCGTCGGCGTCATCGCCCTGCTGCTCTTCATCTACCTGTTCGTGGCCATGATCTGGCCTGAAAAGTTTTAAGGACTCCACCATGCACTCTTCCGACTGGCTGCAACTGGCGATCTATATGGCCGCGCTCCTGGCCATCACCAAGCCGATGGGCCTCTACCTCATGCAGGTGCTGGATGCCAATGGCCGCACCTGGCTCGACCCCGTGCTCCGGCCGCTCGAACGGCTCACCTACCGCGTGATGGGCGTGGACCGCGCCCAGGAACACGGCTGGAGGCAATACACCTTCGCCATGCTGCTCTTCAGCCTGGTGAGCTGTGTGTTCACCTACGCGATCCTGCGGCTCCAGCACCTGCTGCCGTTCAACCCGCAGGGGCTCGGGCCGCTCTCGCCCGACCTGGCCTTCAACACGGCCGTCAGCTTCACCACCAACACCAACTGGCAGAGCTATGGCGGCGAAGGGACGATGTCCTACCTCTCCCAGATGGTGGCGTTGACGATCCATAATTTCGCCTCGGCCGCCGTAGGCATCGCCATCGCGGCGGCGCTGGTGCGGGCGATTGCGCGGCACTCGATGGCGACGCTGGGCAACTTCTGGGTCGATCTGGTCCGCACCACCTACTACCTGCTGCTGCCGCTCTGCCTCGTCTTCGCGGTCGTGCTCGTGTCGCAGGGCATGATCCAGAACTTCAACGGCTACACGAAGGCGAAGCTTACCGAGCCATACACCATCCAGGTCCCCAAGCTGGATGACAAAGGCCAGCCGGTCACCACCAACGCGCCCGTGCTGGTGCAGGCGCCCAAACTGGACGCCGCGGGCAAGCCGGTGCTGGCCAACGGTGTGGCCATCATGCTGGACGTGCCGAAACTCGATGAGAAAGGCCAGCCGATGACCACGAACCTGCCGGTCATGGTGGATCAGGTGGTCGATGAGCAGGTGATCGCCCAGGGGCCGATGGCCTCGCAGGTCGCGATCAAGATGCTGGGCACCAACGGCGGCGGCTTCACCAACGCCAACGCCGCCCATCCCTTTGAGAACCCGACGCCGCTGTCCAACTTCCTGCAGATGCTCTCGATCTTCGCGATCGGCAGCGGCCTGACCTACTACCTCGGCCGCATGACGAAGAACCAGGCGCACGGCTGGTCCGTCTGGGGCGCGATGATGGCGATGTTCCTCGCCGGCGTGCTCGTCTGCTGGTGGGCCGAGGCACGGGGCAATTCCATTCATCAGGCGCTCGGCCTGGTCGCAGGCGATGGCAACATGGAGGGCAAGGAAGTCCGCTTCGGCATCTTCAACTCCTCCCTGTTTGCGGCCATCACCACGGCGGCCTCCTGCGGCGCGGTGAACGCCATGCACGATTCTTTCACCGCCATCGGCGGCCTGGTGCCGCTGTTCAACATCGAGCTGGGCGAGGTGGTCGTCGGCGGTGTCGGCGCGGGCCTCTACGGCATGCTGGTGTTTGTGGTGCTCGCCGTGTTCATCGCCGGCCTGATGGTCGGGCGCACGCCTGAGTATCTCGGCAAGAAGATCGGCGCCTACGAGGTGAAGATGGCGATGCTCGCACTGCTGGTGCTCACCCTCAGCATCCTCGGCTTCAGCGCCTGGGCGCTGGTCAGCCAGTGGGGCGTGGCCGGCCTGAACAACGCCGGGCCGCACGGTCTGAGCGAAATCCTCTACGCCTTCAGCTCGGCCACGGGCAACAACGGCAGCGCCTTCGCCGGCCTCACCGCCAACACGCCCTGGTACAACGTCACCCTCGGCCTCGCGATGCTCATCGGACGCTTCCTCATGATCGTGCCGATCATGGCACTCGCTGGCTCGCTGGTGCGGAAGAAGATTTCGCCGCCGAGCGCCGGTACGTTCCCGGTCTCGGGCGGCACCTTCATCCTGCTGCTCGTCGGCACGGTGCTGCTCATCGGCGCGCTGAACTTCCTGCCGGCCCTGGCCCTCGGCCCCGTCGTTGAGCACTTCCTCACCGCCCAGGGCAAACTGTTCTAACTCCCGCCTTCCATGACCTCCAAAGCTACCTCCCTGTTTGACGCCAAGATCGCCGGCCCCGCCGTGGGCGAGGCCTTCCGCAAGCTCGACCCGCGCCTGATGGTCAAGAACCCGGTGATGTTCGTGACGCAGGTCGGCGCGGTGCTCACCACCGTGGGCATTTTCACGGCCACGGCCGATCGTGGTTTCATCGCCCAGCTCGCAGTATGGCTCTGGTTCACCGTGCTGTTTGCCAACTTCGCCGAGGCTGTCGCTGAGGGCCGTGGCAAGGCCCAGGCCGACAGCCTCCGCAAGGCCCGCAAAGACACCATGGCCCGCCGGCTCCGCGACGGGCGCGAGGAACGCGTCACCGCGCCCGAGCTGGTGAAGGGCGACCTGGTCGTCTGCGAGACCGGCGATGTCATCCCCGCCGACGGCGAGGTCGTCGAGGGCATCGCCAGCGTGGATGAGGCGGCCATCACCGGCGAATCCGCTCCGGTGGTCCGCGAGAGCGGCGGCGACCGCAGCGCTGTCACGGGCGGCACCAAGGTGATCAGCGACCGCATCGTCATCCGGGTGACGTCCGAGAAGGGCAACACCTTCCTCGACCGCATGATCGCGATGGTCGAGGGCGCGAAGCGGCAGAAGACGCCCAACGAGATCGCGCTCACCATCCTGCTCTCCGCGCTGACGCTCATCTTCCTGCTGGTGTGCTTCACGCTGAAGCCGTTCGGCATCTACTCCGCCACGGTGTTCTCGGTGCCGGTGCTAATCGCCCTGCTGGTCTGCCTGATTCCCACCACCATCGGCGGCCTGCTCAGCGCCATTGGCATCAGCGGCATCGACCGGCTCATCCGCCGCAACGTGATGGCGACCAGCGGCCGCGCCGTGGAGGCCGCCGGTGACATCGACGTGCTGCTGCTCGACAAGACAGGTACCATCACGCTCGGCAACCGCATGGCCAGCGAGTTCATCCCCGCGCCCGGTGTGGCGGTGGAACGGCTCGCGGATGCCGCGCAACTTGCCTCGCTGGCCGACGAGACGCCCGAGGGCCGCAGCATCGCCGTGTTGGCGAAGGAGAAGTTCCAGCTGCGCGGCCGCGACGTGGCCGACACGCACGCCAAGTTTGTCCCCTTCACCGCGCAGACGCGCATGAGCGGCGTGGATCTTGACCCGAGCACCGCCGCACCGGCAGGGAAGAGCGCGCGCAAAGGCGATGGAGTTCGCCGCATTCGCAAGGGCGCGGCGGATTCGGTGCGCCAGTGGGTGCTTACCCAGGGCGGCAGCTATCCCGACGCGGTGGCCCGCACGGTGGAAGAAGTCGCCCGCCAGGGTGGCACACCGCTGGTCGTCGCCGATGGCGGTGAAGTGCTCGGCGTGATCCACCTCAAGGACGTGGTGAAGGGCGGCATCAAGGAACGCTTCGCCCAGCTCCGCAAGATGGGCATCCGCACCGTGATGATCACCGGCGACAATCCGTTGACCGCCGCCGCCATCGCCGCCGAGGCGGGTGTGGATGACTTCATGGCCCAGGCCACGCCGGAGCAGAAGCTCAAGCGCATCCGCGACGAACAGGCCGCCGGCCATCTCGTCGCCATGACGGGTGACGGAACCAACGACGCGCCTGCATTGGCGCAGGCCGATGTCGGTGTCGCCATGAACACCGGCACGCAGGCAGCACGCGAAGCCGGCAACATGGTCGATCTCGACAGCAACCCCACGAAGCTCATCGAGATCGTCGAAATCGGGAAACAGCTCCTGATGACGCGCGGTTCGCTGACCACCTTCAGCATCGCCAACGACGTGGCCAAGTACTTCGCCATCATACCGGCCATGCTGATGGTCACCTTCCCTGCCATCGCGCCGTTGAACATCATGCATCTGCAAAGCCCGAACAGCGCGATCCTCAGCGCCATTATTTTCAACGCGCTGATCATCATCGCGCTCATCCCCCTCGCCCTGAAGGGCGTCGCGTACCGGCCCGTCGGCGCGCTCGCGATCCTGCAACGCAATCTCCTGATCTACGGCCTGGGCGGCATCCTGCTGCCCTTCGCCGGGATCAAGGTCATCGATGTCGCCATCACCTCACTCCACCTCGTCTGATTTATGAAAACCTTCCTCTCTGAACTTCGTGGCGCGGTCATGGTCACCCTGGCGCTGGCGGTGGTGACCTGCGGACTCTACCCGCTCGCCGTCTGGGGCATCGCGCAGGCGGCCTTCCGGGACAAGGCCAATGGCAGCCTGATCGTGGAACACGGTGTGGTGCGCGGCTCGCGGCTGCTCGCCCAGGCCTTCACGGGTGAAAAGTATTTTCATCCCCGGCCCAGCGCCGCCGGGGCCAACGGCTACGACGCGACCAGCTCGGGCGGCAGCAACTTTGGCCCGACCTCGCAGAAGCTGAACGACGCCATCAAGGACCGCATCGCCACCTATCGCACGGAGAACGGCCTGAAGGAAGGCGCCCCGGTGCCTGCCGATGCGGTTACCGCCTCCGCCAGCGGCCTGGACCCGCATATCAGCCCCGCCAATGCCGAAGTGCAGATCGCCCGGGTCGCCAAGGCCCGAAACCTGCCGGTCGCGAAGGTGCGTGAGCTGATCACGGCCAACACCGCCACGGCGGATTTCGGCATCTTTGGCGATGCGGGTGTGAACGTCCTGGAACTGAATCTCGCGCTCGACCGTCTGTGAACCCCCGTGGAGTCATCGAACTGCTCGCCGGAATCCTCGCCTGGACCGGCTTCCTGCTGAGCCTCCCGATTTTCGGGTGGCTCGTGTGGGGAGTGCGGTGCCGGACCCGGGAATTCGGCCGCAGCTCGCGAGAGTCCGACGGCGGAAGCCCGGAGGTCTCGACCGGCCGCCTGCTTCAGCGGGCGGGAAAGCCGGACGACCGGAGGCTCTCGCGCACGATGCTTTTCCTTGCGTCTGTGACTGACCCTCGGCTGGCCTTCCACGTTGCGGCCGACGGCCGGCTGCACCGGCTGGGAACCTATCCCCGATGAACGGCTGGGTCGCAGTCCTGATGGTGTGGGGATGCGCCGCGACTGCGCCCTTGCTGGGCTGGCTGTTTGTCCGGGTGTTCCTGTCGAAATCGTGGCGCCAACCGACGGAGAAACGGGAGCCCGACAACCT
Source organism: uncultured Verrucomicrobiota bacterium (assembly GCA_903922605.1). Lineage (GTDB taxonomy): Bacteria > Verrucomicrobiota > Verrucomicrobiia > Limisphaerales > UBA9464 > CAIVQB01. Next base: position 4,726 of record CAIXUG010000010.1, on the reverse strand, counting down.
GGTCTGATTCAGAAAACAAAAACCGCTGCCGGTGATAATAACCCACTGGGAAAACTGAGGCCGCTACCTAGGCTTGGACCATGTCTGACGATTACCGCCCCGATCCCGACGCGCTGCTCGCGGCGATTTCGCGCGCGGAAGCGTCGCCGACGCGCGGCCGGCTGAAGGTCTTCCTCGGCATGAGCGCGGGCGTGGGCAAGACCTACGCGATGCTGGAGGCCGCGCAGAAGGCGAAGCGCGATGGCCGCGACGTGGTCATCGGCTACGTCGAATCCCATGGGCGCAAGGAGACCGACGCGCTGACGGAGGGGCTGCCGGCCATCCCCCGCCGAATCATCGAGCATGGCGGCGTCACCCTGAGCGAGATGGATCTGGACGCGGTCCTGGCGCGCCGGCCCGAGCTGGCGCTGGTGGATGAGTTCGCCCACAGCAACGCGCCCGGCTCGCGCCATCCGAAGCGCTGGCAGGATGTGGCGGAAATCCTCGCCGCCGGCATCGACGTGTTCACCACGCTCAACGTCCAGCACATCGAGAGCCGCACCGACACCGTCCGCCAGATCACCGGCTCGACCATCTACGAGACCGTGCCGGACCGTGTGCTGGACGGTGCGGAGATCGAGCTGGTGGATCTGCCGCCCGAGGAGCTGATGAAGCGGCTGGCCACCGGGAAGGTCTATCAGGGCGAGCGGGCGGAAGCGGCCCTCTTCAATTTCTTCCGGGAGGGCAACCTTACCGCGCTCCGCGAGATTGCGCTGCGCTATGCCGCCGGCCGGGTCGGGCGCGATGTGCAGGATTACCTGCAGGCGATGCAGATCGAGGGGCCGTGGAAGACCGGCGACCGCCTGCTGGTGGCGGTGAGCGCCAGTCCGCTGTCCGCCCAGCTCATCCGCTGGACGCGCCGCATGGCCGACAGCCTGCACACGGAGTGGCTGGCGGTGCATGTCGAGTCGGCCCGCAACGCCGTCGGCCCGGCTCCGGCACAGCTGACCAAGAACCTGGCCCTCGCCCGGGAGCTGGGGGCCGAGGTGGTCACCACCGCCGACGAGGAGTTCTCGCGGGGCCTGCTGCGGGTCGCCCGCCAGCACAACGTGACCCAGATCGTCGTCGGCAAACCCGGTGGCACCTGGTTCGCGCAATGGCGCGGCATGCGCCGCCTGCAACGGCTCCTGCGGCATAGCGGCAGTGTCGACATCCTGGTCGTCCGCGCCGATGAGCTGCCGGCGACCAGCGGCGAGCCGGAGGCCGGTGGCCGGCCCGTCGCCTCCCAGCCCGTCGCGTTCGAGCGTGATGTGGACCGCTCCAAGGCCGAGCAGTACGGCACCGCCATCGGCATCATCGCGGCGGTCAGCTTCGCCAACGCGCTCCTCGCCCCGCTGCTGGGCTACCGGACGGTCGCGCTCACGTATCTTTTCAGTGTCGTGGGGCTGGCGATGTTCCTCGGGCGCGGCCCCATCCTGCTTGCCGCCGCTCTGAGCGCACTGCTGTGGAACTTCTTTTTCCTGCCGCCACGCTACACCCTCTACATCAACAACGTGGAGGATGGCCTGATGTTCGGCCTGTATTTCGTGGTGGCCGCCGTGCTGGGCCAGCTGGTCGCCAAGGTGCGCGGACAGGAGCTGGCCAACCGCCGCCGCGAGGAGCGGGCCACCGCGCTCTACCTCCTCACCCGCAACCTGGCCGACACCGCTTCCACGGACGAGGTGGTGCGGACGGTGGTGAAGCAGATCGGCGAAGTCTTCCACGCCCGTTCGGCGCTGTTGCCCACGGAAGGCCAGGACCGCCTGGAGGGCAAGCCGCATCCCGCCAGCACCCTGGTGATCAGCGAGAAGGAGCACGGCGTGGCCGCCTGGGCGCACAATCACGGACAGGCGGCGGGCCGCTTCACCGACAACCTGCCGCTGGCGGAGGCGCTGCACCTGCCCCTGCGGGCGGGCGGACGGCCTCTGGGTGTGCTGAGCGTGCAGCTGGATACCCAGTCGTCGCCGTCCTTGGACCAGCGCGACCTGCTGGAGGCGTTTGCCCGCCAGACCGCCCTCATGCTGGATCGCGAGCGCCTGCGCGACTCGGAGCAAAGCAGCCGGCTCATCGCCGAATCGGAGCGGCTGGGCAAAACCCTGCTCAACTCCATCTCCCACGAGCTGCGCACCCCGCTCGCGGCCATCACCAGCGCGACCAGCGGCCTGCGTCAGGCGGGTCCGCTGACGCCGGTGCAGGTGGTGCTGGCCGGGGAAATTGCGGAGGCGTCCGACCGGCTGAACCGGCTCGTCCGCAACCTGCTCGACGTGGCCCGGCTCGAAGCCGGCCATCTGCAGGCCCACCTCGACTGGTGTGACCCGGCCGATCTCTGCCAGGTCGCCCTGAAAAACGTCCAGTCCCAGCTCGCCGGCCGCCCATTGACCGTGAACGCGCCGGCCGGCCTGCCGCTCGTGAAGGCGGATTTCGTTCTGCTCGAACAGGCCCTCGGCAACCTGCTCGCCAATGTCGCGGTCCACACCCCGCCCGGCACGCCGGTGGAGCTGACCGCCCGCCTGGGCGGAAAGGAACTGCTCATCGAGGTCGCCGACCACGGACCAGGATTGGCGGCCGAGGACCTTCCGCGTGTGTTCGAGAAGTTCTACCGCGCCGGCTCCGCCAAGGCCGGCGGCACCGGGCTGGGGCTCTCCATTGTGAAGGGCTTCGTGGAAGCCAACGGGGGCCGCGTCGAGGCGGCCAACCGGCCCGGGGGCGGCGCCATCTTTACCATTCGACTGCCGGTTGGGGACGCGCCTAGCCTGCCGGCCGAACTGGCATGAGTGACTCCGTCCCCAGCGCCGCCAAGCCGCTCGTGTTGGTGATCGATGACGAGCCGCAGATCCGCCGTCTGCTGACGCTCACGCTGGAGGCCAATGGCTACCGTGTGGTGACTGCGGAGCGCGGGCAGGAAGGCCTGGTGCTCGCCGCCCAACAGACTCCCGCGCTGATCTTGCTCGACCTCGGCTTGCCCGATCTGCCCGGCACCGAAATCCTGCGCCGTCTGCGCGAGTGGACCGCCGTGCCGGTGATCATCCTGTCCGTGCTGGACGATGAAACCGGCAAGATCGCGGCGCTCGACGCGGGCGCGGATGATTACGTGACCAAGCCGTTTAACAGCGGCGAACTGCTGGCGCGCATCCGGGTGGCGTTGCGTCACGCCGAGAAGAAATCCGAGCCGCCGGTCTTTCACACGGGCCATCTGGTGGTGGACCTGGCCAGCCGCCGGGTCACTTCCGGCGGGCAGGAAGTTTCGCTGACGGCCACCGAATACAATCTGCTCCGCCTGTTCGTGCGCCACGCCGGCAAGGTGCTCACGCACCGGCAGATTTTGCGGGAAGTCTGGGGCCCCAATGCCGAGACGCAGACGCACTACCTCCGCGTCTATCTGGCGCGGCTGCGGGAGAAACTGGAGCGCGACCCGTCGCAGCCGGAGCTGTTCGTCACGGAGGCCGGCGTGGGTTACCGGCTGGTGCCGGTGCCGGAGCCGGTCTAGGACGGTTCCGGTTGATCCGAACCTTGCAGCACTCCGGTTCTGGCGTGTTTCCCGGAACATCGATCCCTTCGGCGGCGACCGAATTTCGTGAACCGCCCCGGATGTTCAGTCCCGGAAAGAAGTGACGTGGATTGAACCTGAAGTGCAGAGCTCCTCGGCGGCAATAGACGAACTGGTAAGAAGTGAGGCCGCTTCATCCTCTCGGGGGAAACCGAGCCCGGCACCGATCCATGGGGTGATCACCCCATCAGGATTACACCCCATAGAACCCTAGGAATTCTTTCTTCCATGGTCGCGCCATCAGCAGCGGGACGCTTTTCCAAAACGAGATTTTGGCGCGCTGCCGGCCCGCATGTGCCCCGTCCCGCGAATTCGCCCTACGCCTACTCCGAAAGCAACCATGAACACTTTCACCCAGACCACCGCGCCGCAGGGCGTCCGGCGATCACCCCACACATTATTGCAGTTCGGGGCGGGACTCCTGGGCCGGCTCCGGAACGGCTGGACCCTGGCCTGGACCACGATCATGGCGGGGCTGCTGCTGGGCACGACGCCGGCCCACGCGGACCAGCATCCCCTGGGCTGCACGGGCAGCGCGTTGGGGATCAACCTCTTCACCGACTCGACCGACGTGCACATCGGCGAGTCGATCCGCTACAGCGTGACGGTCTTCAACGGCCTGCCCGGCAGCCCGCAGGTGGCCTGTGACGCGACCGGCATCATCGCCTACGTCGTGACGCCCGACGGCCTAACCAACCAGCTCACCCTGCGGCGCACCTCGCTGGTCCAGTCCGATGCGGACTTCTATCCGGACGTGGTCACCTATGTCGTGCGGGCGCAGGACATCCTCCCGGACGGCACCGTGCGCGCCACGGCCTCCGACGAGGGCGACATCCACCAGAACGACACCAACAGCCGGGGCGGCGCCAACCAGGGCCTCAACTCCGAAGTGGTGCAGCCCTGCATCCAGGTCACCGCGACCTGCACCGGCAGCGTCGGCCAGTTCGGCGCCATCACCTTCACGGGCACGGTCCGCAACTGCGGCAATGCGCCGCTGGACAACGTGACCGTGTCCAACCAGGTCAATGGCGGCTCCTTCCAGATCCTCGGGCCATTCAGCCTGGCCATCGGCCAGAGCAAGACCTTCACCGGCAGCTGGGTCCCCCTGAACCCCTGCGCGCCGAGCGCTTCCACCTTCGTGGCGGCCGGCAGCGACGACCT
>CAIXUG010000009.1 GCA_903922605.1 uncultured Verrucomicrobiota bacterium | reverse complement strand
GGTGCGCTGCTGTAGAGTTGTCAACACATCGGTAACACTTCGGCGACGGGATGGACAAAGGGCTGGGTGGTGTGGCCCTCGAGGTCCAGTTCGCGCAGATACATCTGGCGGAAGCGTACGAGGACCTGTGCTCCCAGCGGCTCGAGCGCCACCTCCTGCTGGGCGAGCGCCTCGCAGACAAAGTAACGGTGGCCGCCGATCCGCACGGTGCCGCCGGCATCCACCCGGGCCACTTCCAGCCCGGCCGGACAGCGCCACGCCGGCACCTCCGGCTGGTAGCGGCGTGGGCTGGGACGGTAGCATTCGGCCGGGCGCCTCATTCCCAGCGCCTCATGGGGCCGCACCCAGTTGTAACGCCCGACAAAGCTGTCATAGCGGGGCTGCCACTCCTCCCAGCGGGCAGGCGGCCCCTGGCGCGTCATGCTCCGCGCCAGCGTCCGGTGGAAGCGCTCGACCTTGCCCTGCGTCTGCGGGTGCCCCACCCGGCTGAACACCAGCCCGATGCCCTGCTGCACCAGGAACACCGCCAGCCGGCTCAGCCCGCAGCCGTTCCGGTGGTTCCACCACGGCGTCCCGTGGTCCAGCAGCAGCTGGCGCGGCACCCCGTACCGCACGAACACCGCCTCAAAGCAGCGCTGCACGCCCGGTCCGGTGTGGTCGCGCAGGGCAAAGACACCCAGCGCAAACCGGCTGTGGTCGTCCAGCACCGTCAGCGGCTCGTCCCGCTGCCCCGCCCGCCCCATCGGCCCCTTGAAATCGGCCTGCAGCAGGTCGTTGGGCTCCGCCCGCTCAAAGCGGCGCGGCGCCGGCCCGTGCCGGTCCAGCCGGTGCACCAGCCCCTCCCGCAGCAACGTCCGGTGCACCGTCGCCACCGACACCCGCACCCCCTCCTCCCACAGCAGCTGCGCGAGCTTCCGCGCCCCCCAGCCGTCCGGCGCCCGCAGCTCCCGGATCCGCTCGGCCACGCTCAGCTTCAGCCGCGTCGGACTCCGGCGCGGCCGCCGCGAACGCTCCGCCAGCGCCGTCAGCGTGCCGGCCGTGCGGTACCGCTTCAGCCACTTGTATCCGGTCTTCCGCGCAATCCCGTACCGTTCACACAGGGCGCTCATCTGCCCCCGCGGCACCCTCAGCGCCGCCTTTACAAAAGCAACCTTCTGTTCCATCGGTCCCGTGTTCAACCAGGGCATAGCCGGGCCAATCTGCCACCCAACCCAATCCCCATCATCTGTTACCGATGTCCTGATACTGTACAGCAGCGCGCCGTCCCCGCCCTGTAGGGGCGGAATAGACGTACGAAACCCTGGGCGTCCGTTCCGTCGCCTGACGCTCCGCTCGGCGACGGGGACGGAGCAGCGCACCGTCCCTACCGTGGCCGCTGCGAACTACAGGCTTGCTTCGCTCATGTGCCCACGCCGCTGGCGTGATCAATGTCCGCCACGCGCTTGAGGTAATCCCACGTGTAGATGCCGGTACCGTGGCCGTCGGCCCAACACGGCTGGACGCCGTAGCCGCCCACGTGCGCGAGGCTGGCGAGCTGGAAGGCCTGCGGGCCGTAAGGGCGCGCGGGTGCCTTGTAGGTCTGGCCAAAGATGTCCTGCTCGCCCATGCAGGCGGCGCAGGGGCAGAAACGGCGCAGCGTTTCCAGCCGGATGAAACTTTCCGTGCCGTCATCCCACCGGATGGCCAGTTCCTCGCCAAAGGGCGTGAGATCGAGCGGTCGCATGGGCCAAACGTGGTGGCTGTAGCTTCCCGGTTCAAGGGCGGTTCGCAGGGCGGAGGGCAAGAAAGCGCCGCAGAAAGGCAACGCAGAGCTTGCTCCGCCGGGCCGCCTTCGTTTTCCTTTCGGTCCGTGCTGCAAAGCTATGACCCAAATGGCTTCTTTGACGAGATGGCCAGCGCCTCCGGCCAACTGCGTCCCCACTACGACAAATTTGCACGGCTGTTCAGCGAGCTGACGCCGGCGGAGTTTGACGAGAAACAGCGTACCGTGGCCCTGGCCTTCATGCGCCAGGGCATCACGTTCAATGTGTACGGCGACAAGCAGGGCACCGAGCGCATCTTCCCATTCGACCTCATCCCCCGGATCATCCCGGCCAAGGAGTGGGAGCACATCGAGCGCGGCCTCGTCCAGCGCATCACCGCGCTGAACCTTTTCCTGCACGACCTCTACCACGACCAGAAAATCGTGAAGGACGGCGTGGTGCCGCCCTACTACATCCTTTCGGGCAAGCATTTCCGGCGCGAGTTCGTGAACTTCAAGGTGCCGAAGGACATCTACATCCACATCTGCGGCACGGACCTCATACGCGGCGGCGATGGCACGTGGATGGTGCTGGAGGACAATGGCCGCACGCCCTCGGGCGTGAGCTACGTGCTGGAAAACCGCCGCGCCCTCAAGCGCACGTTCCCCGGGATGTTTGAGGCCATCGGCGTGCGCCCGGTGGAACAGTATCCGCAGGAGCTGCTGAAGATGCTCCAGTACATCGCGCCCGCCGGCGTGGTGGACCCCACGGTCGTGCTGCTCACGCCGGGCGCGTACAACAGCGCCTACTTCGAGCACACCTACCTCGCCCGCCAGATGGGCATCGAGATCGTCGAGGGGCGCGACCTGCTGGTGCGCGACGCGCGCGTGTTCATGCGCACGACCAAGGGTCTGCAGCCCGTCCACGTCATCTACCGGCGCATGGACGACGACTTCCTCGACCCGACCGTCTTCCGCCGCGACTCGATGCTCGGCCTGCCTGGGCTCATCCACGCCTATCGCGCGGGCAACGTGAGCCTCGCCAATTCCGTCGGCACCGGCATCGCCGACGACAAGGTGATGTATTACTTCGTGCCGAAGATGATCAAATACTACCTCGACCAGGAGCCGATCCTGCCGAACGTGCCGACCTTCCTGGCCAGCGAGGAATCCGACCGGAAATACATCGTCGAGAACCTCGACAAGCTGGTGGTCAAGGCCGCCAACGAATCCGGCGGCTATGGCATGCTCATGGGGCCGAAGTCCACGAAGGAGGAGCAGGACAAGTTCCGCGAGGCCGTGCTGAAGGACCCGCGCAACTACATCGCCCAGCCGATGATCTCGCTTTCCACCCACCCGACGCATGTGGGCGACGGCAAGTTTGAGGGGCGGCACGTCGATCTCCGCCCGTTCGTCCTGTACGGGGAAAAGACCGTCATAGTGCCCGGCGGTCTCACGCGCGTCGCGTTGCGCAAGGGTTCGCTGGTCGTCAACTCCTCGCAGGGTGGCGGCAGCAAGGACACCTGGGTGCTGTATGGCGATGAATAGCGGGGCGGATCCTGGAATTTTCCCATGGGCGTGATCCGTCTTCTGCTGGCGGCGAGCGTGGTCGTCACCCATGTGCATGACGATGTGCTGGAGCGCTTCCTCATCGACGGCGCGCTGGCGGTGAAGCTGTTCTTCGTGATCTCGGGCTTTTACATGGCGCTGATCCTGAACGAAAAGTATGTCGGGCCCGGCGCGCTGCGGCTGTTCTACGGGAACCGCCTGCTGCGCCTGCTGCCGCTTTACTATGCCATGCTCTTCATGGCGCTCGGTCTCGCCGGGGGCGGCTACGCGTTGCGTGGGATCGGTTTTGTCACGCCGGCGGTGGGCAACTGGCTGGCGCATGAGCGGGAGTTCGGCGGACCGGCCCTGACGGGGCTGGCGCTCTCCAACCTGCTGGTGGTCGGCCAGGAATACGCCTACTTTGGCGCTTTCCTCGTGCCGGGCGGCCACTTTGCGCTGACCGGGCAGCTGGTCGGCCCCGACCGCGTGCCGGCGTTCGGGTTCCTGCTGAATCCGCCGGCCTGGACGCTGGCGCTGGAGCTGGGCTTTTACGCGCTCGCGCCCTGGGTGGTGCGCCGGGGATTCCTCACAGTGCTCGCGTGGGTGGCCGTTCCGCTGCTGCTGCGGCTGGTCTTGGAGCAGGCGTTGGGCAACCCCTTCCGCTGGGACCATTTCCTGCCCACACAACTGCACCTTTTCATGCTGGGCGTGCTGGCCTATCGCTGCCTGCCGGTGTTGCGCGAGCGTTTCGGTGCGGACCGCCTGCGCCGGTGGGGCCGCCCGGTCTGGGGCGTGCTGCTCGGGGTGCTCGGGACCGGGGCACTGTGGTCGCCCGCGCTGCGGGAACCGGTGCTCCTGACGCTGCTGGTGGCGGGCCTGCCGCTGGTGTTTCTCGCCTCATCGGCGGTGCCGCTCGACCGCTTCCTCGGCGAGCTTTCCTTTCCGCTCTATCTCTCCCACACCAATGTCATCAGCTCGGTCCAATGGCTGGTGCTGCGGACCGAGTCCCTGCGGGCGGGCGGCCCCCTGCGGTCGCTGACATACCTGGTGGCCGGCCTGCTGTTCAGCGGGCTGCTCTACTGGTGGGTGGATCGCCCGCTCGACCGCTTTCGTCAGCGCCGGCTGCGGCTTGCCGCCGTGAATGGCCCAGTCTCCTAGAAAGAACTCCTCCCCTCCCATGCTCTCCCGCGTTGTCAATTCCCTCTACTGGATGTCCCGCTACATCGAGCGCGCCGAAAACACCGCGCGCATTGTGGACACCACGCTGCAGCTCCTGCTCGACTCGCGCCACCTCGACGACACGCAGCTCACCGCCCACTGGATGCCCATCATCCAGGCCACGGGCGACGAGACGCTGTTTGCTCGGCTGTACCCGCAGGCCACCGGCCATGCCGTCACCGAGTTCCTCGTGTTCAACCTGGAGAATCCGAACTCCATCTTCACCTCCGTCTATCAGGCCCGCGAAAACGCGCGCATGGTCCGCGACCAGATCACCTTTGAGATCTGGGAGGAGCTGAACCGCCTGTACCTGTTTCTCAACTCGTCCCGCGCCCGCGAGGTGTGGGAGGACAGCCCGTTCGACTTCCTCCAGCAGGTCAAGGCCAGCTCGCTGCAGCTCGTCGGCATCGTCTATGCCACGGTCATCCACAACGAGGGCTGGCACTTCATGCAGGCGGGCAAGTTCATCGAGCGTGCCGACCAGACCTCGCGCATCCTCGACGTGCGCCACGCCTCGCTGCCCGTGAAGGGCCTGCCCGAGGCCGTGAGCCAGACCGCGGCGCTGGAGTGGAGCGCCGTGCTGCGCTCGTGCTCCGCGTGGGACTCCTACAAGGACATCCACGGCGGCGACGTGGGACCGGTGAAGGTCGCGGAGTTCCTGCTCTTCAACGAGAACTTCCCGCGCTCCGTGCGCTTCTGCGTCGAGGAGCTGGACAAGTCCCTGCGTGACATCTCTGGCGTGCCCGCGCGCCGCTTCAGCAACGAGGCCGAGAAGCTCTCCGGCCGGCTGCTCGCCGAGCTGGAGTTCGGAACGGTGGACGAGGTCTTCGCGCACGGCCTGCACGACTACATTGACCTGCTCCAGCTCAAGCTCGGCAACATCGGCGCGGCGATGTTCAACGCCTACATCTTCCAGCCCTTCGTCAACATGGAGGAGGAAATCCTCGTGCAACAGGAGTTCCAGCAGCAGCAATGACGGGACTTCAACCGGCTGCAACGGTGATCACGGGCCGTTCTCCCTGAGGGAGAGGGCCGGGGTGAGGGAGAAGGGTGTAAACGAACTTCAACGTGTCCGGTGAATTGAGGCCGGAACGAACGGCGTAACGATCCGCGCGACACCCGTCTTTTCCAGCCGCAAGGATCCGATGCGCGCAGCTACACGATTTCCGACCACGCTCTAACGTCCCGCTACCGGGCCGCCCAAACCTGATCAGTACGCGATTCCCCAGCGGCGCTTCGCAAAACCGTAGGCCACGGGTTTCACGGTTTTGAGCTTCGCGGCCCAGTCGTCGCCGGACCACGCGGCCTCGAAGGACTTCACATCGCGGTCGAAGCTGGCGAGGAGCTGTTCCTTCAGCGCGGGCTCGGCGAAGGACCACTTTAGCGAGTTGCGGGCGCATTGGGTGAGCTCGTCCCACGTCAGGTTGAACTCGGTCACGGCGGTCAGGTACTCGTCGGTCATGCCCGAGTCCCACATGCCCGAATCGTCGGTGGAGAGGCCGCACGGGATGCCCAGCCGCAGCATCTCGGGGAAATGGTGCTGCGAATAGTCGGTGACGTATTCGAGCAGCAGGTTGCTCACAAGGTTGATCTCCACAAAGGCCATGCCACTGCGGAGATGCAGCACGAGGTCGTCGTCAGTGAGCACGTTGTTGCCGTGGCCGAGACGGGTCGCCCCGAGCAGCAGCGTTTCGCGCATGTGGGAGTTCGGCTCGTCCACCTCGCCGGCGTGGATCGCGAGGCCGATGCCGGAATACTTGTGGCGCATCCGGCGGTAGGTCTCGAGGAAGCGGCGCGGGTGGCCTTTGTCGTTGTCCTCGCGTCCCGCCATGTTGATCCCCACCCACAGGTCGCGGTGCCGGTCCACGAAGTCATACGCCTCCTCGACCTTCTTTTCCGCGACCGGGGTGAAGCGCAGCACGACCACCTGCCAGCGTACGGCCACGCCGGTGGCCAGCGCGTCGGGCTGGGCGAGGCGGGCCTTGAGCCGTTGGTGCAGCTCCTCCGGGTCCACGGCAGAGCCATCGGCCCGGACCATGCCCACGGGAATCGTCTGCGGTTCCAGGTAGCGCACGCCTTCCGCGCCGTAGCGCTTCATCGTCTCGACGGTCATCTCCAGGAACACCTCCAGGCTGCGGCCCATCGCGCCGAAGCGCGGCCAGATCTCCTCGAAGAACTCGTTGCGCCCCTCGCCGGGCTGGTCGAGCCGGAGCGAGTTGACGAAGGCATCGCGCTGCGCGGGGGTGAGCGCGTCGAGCGCGACGAACTCCTGCTGCTGGCATTCGGGCAGCGTCTTCCAGGTGAACTCCGCGACCGTCTGGAACTGCCGCCATGCGTTCGTCTCGCCGTCGCACAGGCCGGCCCGTATCCGCGTGTAAAAACGGTTGCCGCCATTGCGCACGGTGTTGGTGGCGACCTGGTAGAGCGAATCCATCTGCCAGCTGCCGCCGCTGTGGTGGTGCAGGTCGCCGCCTTTGGGCACCGCATAGAGGAAGGCGTAGAGCTGCGCCTTGGTGGCGTTGGTCTTGATGCGCTCGAACTGCGCCGAAAAATCGGCGGCATCAGCCCCTGACCAGAGCAATGCGCCAACCAGACTGAGCAATTTCCAAATGGTGGACGGTTTCATTTCGGTATCTGCGTTTCGTAGCGGCTCCAGTCTTTCACCAGCTCATGCACGACCTTGCTGCCGACCGCGTAGGCGGATTCGAGAGCGGGCAGGTTGCCCGCGTATTCCTCGGTCATGCTTTCGGCGGAAGTCTGGCCGGGATGCGGGCAGCAGTAATTGCTACCTGTGCGGAGAAAAAGCACACGCTGGAAATCCACCTTGCCCAATTTGGCGAGGCGGTCGAGCGCATTGGCAATGCCCTGGTCCTCCATGTCGGTCATCGCGAAGTCGCCCTCGCCGTGGGTGTGGAGCTTGGTCCAGTCATTGGCCCATTTGGTCATGGTGGTGCCGTGCCAGTAGCGGCAGGAGCCAAGGCTTTCACCGAGCAATACTTTCGCGGGGGCCTGTGCGGCGGGCCACGCGCTGAACTTCGACCGGTGCGCCTTCGCCATCTCGGTGTCCTTCAGGGGGACGTCCTTCGTCAACGCGTAGGCCCAGTTCACCAGCGTGGGATTGAGCTTCCACGCCATCGGCTTGGGCGCCCACGCGGCGTCACCGGGAATCTCATTGGGCCGTTTGCCGCCGATGGGCACGATGCCGTAGGGCCAGTCCGCCTGCGCCTCGCGCGAATCGATCTCATAGGCGATGTCGCCATCCACGATCCAGCGCGACCAGGCGGCGCTGCCGACGCTGGCGTTTTCGGGGTCCACGCCGGCGATGCCGTTGACGAGCCAGTAGGTGTGCGTGAGGTCGAGGCGCGGATCGTTCACCAGCGCCATGATCTGCAACGCGGAGCGGACGGTCGTGCCGCTGACCGCGCCATAGACGCCCGCGTCGTTGAATCTCAGCGGATGATCCACGCCGGGGATGGCCAACGAATTGGTCAGGTGCTCGCGCTCGGCCCAGAACTGGAATTCGCCGGGCCGGTCGCCGGTGTCGGCCCCGATCTCAAACGTGGCAACGACGAGCACCTTGGGGCGGATGGGCTCAGCGGCATCGGACACCCAGCCGAGAAGGCACGGCAGAACAGTCAGCAACAGCGGCAGTTTCATTTTTTGAAAAAGCACGGCCGCCGCCGGGTTGGGAGCCAGCGACGGCCGTGTCGGGTTCAGTTTTGGTTGCCCGGTCTGGCGAGAGGCAGACCGGAAATGTTTCAGAACTTCAGCGTCACGCGCCCTTCGATCCGGAACGGCAGGTCGGCGATGATGGATTCGTTGCCATAGACCGCGTTGGGCGCGCTCCAGTTTTTCTGATCCGTCACATTGAGCGCGGACAGACGGGCCTCGAAGCGCTTGTGCTGATAGAAGACACTCAGGTCGAGCGTGTACTGGGCCGGGATGACCAGGGTGCCCTCGACGTTGTTGTTGATCTCGCTGGTGAACACCACGTTGGCGCTGGCGCCAAGGCCGTTGTCGAACTTGTAGCTGACCAGGGCGTTGAGCAGGTGGGTCGGAACCCCCTGCCGGCGGAAACTGTCCCCCGTCAGGGAGGCGGCTGGTGTGAGCGAGGTGTTGCCCACTTCGAACTGCGGCGCGTTCACCCGGGCGTCCGTGTAGCTGTAGCCCAGAGTCGCGTAGAAGTTCCGGTTCGGCTGGTAGTTGACCTCGAACTCGATGCCCTGGGTGTCGAACGTCACCGTCGAACGGTCCTGCTGCAGGTCATCCCGGAACTGCTTGTACAGGGCCGCGTTCAGGAACAGGCGGTTGCCCAGCAGGCTCTGACCGGACCTCCCAAACTGCTCCATGTGATATGAGAGCTTTAGGCGTTGGTTGATGGTTGTTGGTTTACTGCAAAGTGTCCAGCCCCGGTGGAGGGAGGGCGGAGCCCGACCGGAGCCGGGGATGGACCGATCCGTTGGGCGTAGGCTGCCGGG
>CAIXUG010000008.1 GCA_903922605.1 uncultured Verrucomicrobiota bacterium | reverse complement strand
GGTCACCCAGAACTGCCCGGCCATCCCGGCGGTCCCCGGCGGGCTGCTGACCTACACCGGCACCGTCCGCAACTCGGGCAATGTCACGCTGACCAACGTGGTCGTGCGGAACAGCCTGAGCGGTGCCACCCCGGTCTTCACCGCCGCCACCCTGGCTCCCGGCGCGACCGGCAGCTTCACCGGCAGCTACCTGGCCCCGACCAACTGCTCCTCCACGAGCATCTCCACGGCCACCGGCACCAGCCTCTGCGGCGTCGCCGTCACCGCCACCGCCACCAGCACCTGCACCATCCTCACCACCCCGCTCATCAGTGTGACCACGGTGTGCTCGACCAATGCGGTGATTCCTGGCGGCCTGCAGGCTTACACCGGCACGGTCCGGAACACGGGCAACATCCCCCTGAAGAACGTCGTCGTGACCAGTGACCGGCCGGCGGCCAACACGACGATCTTTACGGTGGCCATCCTGGCTCCGGGTGAATCCGCCGGCTTCAACGGCACCTATACCGTGCCCCTGCTCAACGCCTGCGCGCTCACCACCACGGTGGTCGCCACCGGGCATGACAACTGCACGGATGTGGCCGTGACCTCCACGTCCGCGGTGACGTGCAACGTCACCACCGCTCCGCAGATCGCCGTGACCATCGCCTGTCCGACGATCACTGCGAGCGCCGGCGGCCTGGTGACCTACACCGGTACCGTGAGCAACCCCGGCAACGTGACGCTGAACAACGTCACGGTGACGGATGACCTCTCCACGCCGAAGACCGTGCTGACCTTGGCGAGCCTCGCCCCGGGCGCCTCGACCAACTTCACGGCGAGCTTCCTCACCACGGCGGACACCTGTTCCGTCAGCACCACGGTGATCGCCACCGGCACCGACAACTGCACGTCGAAGCTCGTCACCGCCACGCAGTCGGCCACCTGCCCCCTGCTCACGCTGCCCGGCCTCGCCCTCACGCAGAACTGCCCGACGAGCCCGACCGGTTCCGACGGCCTCTTCACCTACACCGGCACCGTCCGGAACACGGGCAACGTCACGCTCACCAACGTGGTCGTGCTGGATGACCGCGGAGCCCCCACGGCCATCACCACGTTCTGGGTGGACGACCAGACACCGGCAGGCGCAGTGCTGGCCGGTGACAGTGGCGACTCCTGGAACTGGGTGACCAACAATCCGGCACCCTTCTCCGGTACGCGGGCGCATCAGTCCAGCATCCAGGCCGGGGGACATCAGGACTCCTTCATCTCGACCAACTCAACCTTCGTGATCAACACGGGCGATATCCTGGTCACCTACGTCTTCTTGGATCCGGCCAACCCGCCGAGCGAGGTGATGCTGAAATGGAATGACGGAACCTGGGAACACCGTGCCTTCTGGGGTGACGACAAGCTGATCGTCGGTGGGCCCGGAACGGCCGGCCGCCAGCATATGGGCCCGTTGCCCGCAACTGGCGAATGGGTACGGCTGGAAGTGCCGGCCCGCCTGGTCAGTCTGGAGGGCCGCCCCCTCTTTGGAATGGCGTTCACGCTGTTTGACGGCCGGGCCACCTGGGATGCCAGTGGCAAATCGTCCACCGTCGCGAGCGGCCTCACGCAGGTCTTCACGGTCGCCACCCTGGCGCCCGGTGCGTCTGCCGGGTTCACGGGCAGCTACCTGCTGCCGGCCAGCGGGGTCTGCTCGGTCACGACCACCCTTAACGCCAGTGCGGCTGGCAAGTGCACCGGAGTGAACGTCACCGCGACCTCGGTCCAGACGTGCCCGATCCAGACCACCCCGGCCATCGTGGTCACCCACGACTGCCCGGCGACGCCTGTGTTGCCTGGCGGTCTGCTGACCTACAACGGCAGCGTCAGCAACGCCGGCAACATCACGCTCACCAACATCATCGTGAGCAGTGACCGGCCTTCCGGGAACACCACGATCTTCACCGCCGCCACTCTGGCGCCCGGTGCCTCACTGAGCTTCACGGGCAGCTATACGGTGCCCCTCAACTGCTGCGTGGTCTCCAGCACCCTCCTGGCCAGTGGCCAGGGCTGCGACGGCGTGGCCGTCACCGACACCGACACCCGCACCTGCACGGTGCTGACCCTGCCGCAGATCACGGTTACCAAGATCTGCACGGCGCCGGGTCTGCTTCACGCCGGTGATCTCCTCACCTATGCCGGCACCGTCAGCAACGCCGGCAACATCGTCCTGATCAATGTGCGCGTGGTGAACAGTCAGACGCCCGGCAATCCGCCGGTCGCCGGGCCGCTCACGCTGGCGCCGGGCGAGTCGTTCGACTACGTGGCCTCCTACATCGTCCCCGCTGACTTCTGCGGCACGGACACGGTCACCGCGAGCGGACAGAATGTCTGCACGTTCCTGACCGTGAGCGACAGCGTGACCACGACCTGCCCGGTCGTCACCCCGCCGCCGCGCATCGCCGTCACCAAGGACTGCCCGCTGGTACCCACTCCCCGCGGCGGCCTCTACGTCTACACCGGCACCGTCAGCAACCCCGGTACGGTCACGCTGGTCGATGTCTTCGTAGTCAATGATGAGCCGACCAACAACACGCCGATCATCGGCCCCATCACCCTGGCACCGGGTCAGGTGATGCGCTTCACCAACAGCTTCATCGCCCCCCGCTGCTGCTGCCTCATCGTGGAGACCCTCATCGCCACCGGCCACGACCGCTGCTCCGGCGTTTCGGTGACGGCGAAGACCACCACGGTCTGCCCGCTCCTCTCCACGCCCAGCCTGGCGATCGGTCGGAGCAGCACTTCGGGTACGGTTCCTGTCGGCGGCCTGTACACGTTCAACGGTTCAGTCACGAATACGGGCGACGTCGTCCTGACGAACGTCTTCGTGTTCAGCAGCCAGCCCGGGCCCAAGACCACGCTGCTCGGACCGGTTGAACTGGCCCCCGGCGAATCCGCTACCTTCACCGGCAGCTACACGGTCAAGGCCGGCACCAATCCGGCGACCGACACCGTCACCGCCCAGGGCACGGACACGTGCCAGGGACGCACGGTCTCGGCCTCGGCCAACAACCTCGGAGCGACCGGGTCGGTCGCGCCGAAGATCACCGCGATCACCGTGGTGGGCGATGTGGTGACGGTCACCTGGGATGCCGTCTCGGGAAGCACCTACACCCTCCAAAGCAAGGCCGCCCTGTCGGAGGTCTGGTCTGACGTTCCCGGTGAAGTGACCGCCGATGGCACCTCCGCCACCAAGCACGATAGCGTGCAGACCAACACCACCCGCCTCTACCGGGTCGTCAACTCGGGTCAGTAAACCCGCGTTGCGGAAAATCAACCCCGGCCGAGGAAACAATTCCTCGGCCGGGTTTTTACCTGAATACCTGAATCTCCAATGTTTATGCAAAAATCTGTTACCGTCCTGGCCCTCTCGTGGTGCCTGGGCATCCTTTGTGTCGGGGCCGCCAACGACGGCGTTCCCAAGCTGCAGTTCGACCAGACGCTCTACGATTTCGGCAAGACCTCGCAGGTCGCGACCGTCTCCGGCGTCTTCAAGTTCCACAATGCCGGGGGCGGCATCCTGAAGCTGGAACCGCCCAAGCCCTCCTGCGGTTGCACGGTGGCGGAAGTGCAGACCAACTCGCTGGCGGCCGGGGAAACCGGCGAACTGGCCTTCACCCTGAACCTCCGGTTGCTCAAGGGAGCGATCGAGAAACATATCTCGGTCCAGTCGAACGACCCGCTCACGCCCAACGTCGGGCTGACGATCCGCGTGGATTATCAGCCGCTTTACGATCTCAATCCGATGACGCTGTCGCCGGTCCTCGAGTTCGGGATGAAAGAGACAACGCAGTTCGTCTCCCTATCCCGCTCGGATGGACAGCCGCTGCGGATTGACCGGCTGGAGACTTCCAAACCCTGGGTCACGGCCACCGTGGAACCCGCCGTGCCCGCCAGCGGGTCGGCCGCCCGCATCCGCGTCGTGATCCAACGGGACGGGTTGCCCCGCCGCTTCAACGAATACGTCCAGATCTACGCCCAGGGGGAGACCAATGCGCCCGCCTCCAGCATCTATGTCTACGGCCAGATGCTCGGCGAAATCGCGGTCAGCCCCGAGTCGCTCTATTGGAACGTCAACGGGCCTGGAAAAGCCGCCGTCGGGGCAGCCGAAGCGGCCAACATCCGGCGACTGTCCATCCGCTCGAACAGCGGAGAGGTCATGGAAGTGACCAACGTGCAAAGCACCATCAAGGGGCTCAAGGTTGAACTCGTGCCCAAAGAATCGGGCAAGGCCTACGAACTCGTCGCCCGCCTGGATAAGGTCCCCCCCGCATCCGTGGCCGGCTCGATCACCTTTGACACCTCGATCAAGTCACAGCCCCGGATGGAGGTGCCTTTGATCGTCAACGTGTCCAAGCCGTGAGCGGATCGGGGGGGCAGTGTCACAATCCCACTGCCCCTCTTAATCATAATCCTAATCTTAATCTCCCGCTTACACTGAATCGCTCGAAACAGGTTGATCAGGGTTAAAATTGGGATCATCCCGGATTGGATTGCGGATCGTCCATGAATCGGTTGCCATTGAGAAAGCGAATGAATATGCGTCACTTGCGGATCATGATCCTGATCGCGGTTGGTTGGCTGTTGGGGCCGGGCCCCGTGGGGGCCGCGCCTCTCACCTGGCAGGCCATCTATCAAAAACACGACGCGAATCCGGGTGAGACCAACGTCGTGTTCACCTTCCATCTGACCAACAGCTCGGCCCTGGAAGACGTCCTCATCACGGCCGTCCGGCCGTCCTGCGGTTGCACCACCGCCAAAATGCCGCCGCTGCCCTGGCGGCTTGCGCCCGGTGCGGCCGGCGAGATCGAGACGACCGTGGATATCCGCGGCAAGCGTGGCCTGGTCAACAAGGTCGTCACGGTGGAGTCCTCCGCCGGCACGAACCTGCTGACGCTGGTCATCAACATCCCCGAGGGCCGCGCCCGAAACATGGACCTCGCCCTGGCGGACCGGCAGGCGGTCTTCCGCGGCGAGTGCGCGACCTGCCATGTGCAACCGACGGTCGGCCAGACGGGCGTGGCGCTCTACCAGGCGGCCTGTGGTATCTGTCACGAGTCGGACCACCGGGCCACCATGGTGCCCAACCTCGCCGCCCTGAACAAACCCACCGGTCGCGACTATTGGGATGGCTGGGTGCGGAAGGGAAAGGTCGGCTCCCTCATGCCGGCCTTCGCCCAGTCCGAAGGCGGGCCGCTGGATGAAAACCAGATCAAATCGCTGGCCGATTATCTGGCCGGACACTTCCCTTCGACCGCTTCCGCCAGCGCCACTCCCTGAGGGGTGGTCCGGGGCCGTCATGCGCACCGTAAGGTGCGCTTTTTTATTGCCCGATGGGACACGCGTTGGGTGCCGAATTCAGCGGCACGGGTCTCCGGGTAGGGAAACACCCCATGGAAAGCCAATACCCTGACGGGGCATTATGTGTTCCTGCCGCCGGCCGAGAAGAAATGGCAGCCGCCCCAATGAACCAACATCATCACACCCACGGTCAGGTCACTGAAAAATCTCCCAACCACCCGTACGCCCGGTTCGAATTGGTCGATCCCAGCGCCCAGGCGGTCTGCGTCGCCGGGTGCTTCAATCACTGGCATCCGGGTGAAAACCCGCTCAAGTCCGACGGAAATGGGCATTGGCGGACGGAGATTCTCCTGGAGCCCGGCACCTACCAATACCGTTTCGTCGTGGATGGCGAATGGCTGTCCGATCCGGCGGCCGTGGAGACCGTCGCCAATCCGTTTGGCGGCCGGAATTCGATTTTCAAAGTGGTCGGCACCCCGGAGACGGCTCTTCCAGCCGGCTCAAACGGGGAGCCGTCCCGTAAAGCAAACCCTCTGAAAGCCAAAAAACTATGAACAAAGACACACAATCAACCCCCCATGACGTGGGCCAGCTGGCCGATGACGCCCGCGCCCTGATCTCCGCCACCGCCGATGTCGCCGGCGACAAGGTGGCCGACGCCCGCAAACGCCTTACCGCCGCCCTCGAGAACGGCAAGGAATTGTATGCCAAGGTCCGGGAGAAGGCGGTCCAAGGTGCCAAGGCGGCCGATACGGCCGTCCAGGAGAATCCCTACAAGGCCATCGCCATCGGCGTCGGTGTCGGGGCGCTCGTGGGTTACCTGCTCGGCCGCCGGTGTTCCCGCAACTCTGACTGACCCCGTCATGGACGAATCCACCGTCAGCCTCCGGCAACTGGTCACGAACGCGAAACAGCTCGTGGGCGGGCTCTTGACCGTCGGTGAGAACCGGCTGGAGTTGCTGGCGGTGGAGGCGCAGGAGGAGCGCGAACGTTTTCTGTGCGCGTTCTGTCTGACCCTCGTGGCCTGCGCCTTCGGCCTGCTCGCGGGAATCACCCTGACGGCCGCGATCGTATTCTGGCTGCGGATGTATTATTCCCCCGTGGCCGTCATGCTGGTGCTGACGTTGCTTTATGGAGCCGTGGGCGGAGTGATCTATCTGCGCCTGACCCGGCTGATGAGCAGTTGGCAGCCCTTTTCGGAAACGCTGAACCAGCTCCGGAAAGATCGCACGGCCCTGGAGAAACATCTGACATGAGCCCGTTGGAATCCCGCAAGCAGCTGCTGATCGCGGAAAGCGAGCTGAACCGTGTCCACATGATGGACGACCTGGTCCGGCTGACGACCAATGCCAGGGTACTCTTTGAACGGGCCTGCTCCCTCGGCTCCATCGCGTCTCCCGCCGCCGCCATTGTGGCGGGACTGGCCGCGTTCCAGCGCCCCAAAACCGAGGAGGGCGGCAGGAGTTCCACCTGGCTGCCCGGCATCATCAAGGGTGTCGGACTGGTTTCGACCCTGTGGCTGGCCATCCGTTCGCGACGCCGGGAACGGCCCTGAAGCGGGGTAGCAGACGACGTGAGGAGGCTCTCACTTTCTGTCTTCGCTTCGTGACATCGTTGGCTTCACTTAAGCCCACCCCAACCAGTGCTGCGCCGTCGGGCAGCCTTCCCCCGGACGCCACCGGTGGAAACGCCGTCACCATGAACCGCTTCTCATTAACACCGGGTTTCAACCCGGTGAAAGGCAACGCCCGAGTCGAAAACCGTTTCCAACGGTTTCTGCGCTGAAGCGTGCCGGCGGACTTCGGTAAACCGTTGAAACGGTTGGTCTTGTAATGGTCTCCGGGCACCCGGCTCAAGCCGGGTGTTAATGAGAGATGTCACCCAAATCGACACGCGCCTCACCAAGGACCAGAACGGGACTCGTCACCTCGCCTCCTACATCCTTGGGTGTTTGAACGGACTCCTGGCCGATTCGTTGACTTGATCCCTTAGCAATTTTGGGATTATTCTCAATCCCTCACCAAGAGAGATACACTGCAACCAAGACCGAGACTCAGGTCACGAGCATTAACTAAAGCCAACTGAACAGCTGCACCTAAAATGGACCTTTCAAGCCTCAACGAAGCGGATCTGGAAAAGGAGTGCCCCTACATATCGATCGTGAGGGTACAGGGAATAAGCGCGGATGAAGTTGGATCTGGACTTTCTAATTCATTACAAGGTTTCGGAATAAATAATTCTTCAAATAGGGATATTCCGCTATGTAGGCTAGTAGTTGTTCCGCCCCGGAATTATTGGAAAGAATTAAAACACGAATTCTACCTGCTCCTCTGCACCAAGGATAAGAAATATTCGAAATTGAGAAAGCAATTGGACAAGAGTTCTAACGCTGCAACCACTACCATTGTGAGCACAATTAGCGTCACTATTGCCGCTGCCCTTGGAACTACAATTGGTATAATTACTCCACTTGTAGCGCTTTTGCTCTACGCTATTATAAGACTTAGCGTTAACAGCTGGTGCAAGATCGAAGCACCAATTAAGTTGAAGAAGACATCAAAGAAGCCTAAATCTGGAACAATTTAACACAGAGAATCCCACCGGAATTCCATCATTCAACCCGAAGTTGACAGTTCGAGCCAGCCTAGCGAGGGGTTCCTAACGGGGGGGGCGGCATTCTCAAAGTACATCAACCAAAACGGGGTTGCATCACTCCGGCACCGCAAGTGATTCAACTCCTTCAGAGTTGAGCTCCTAAGTTTGCCAGCTACCCGGCGTAGCCTGATTGCATCAGGGAAGACCGGGCGGAATGATCAAATACCTTCATATTATTTCCGATGGCCCTGCGCTAACGACGGCACGTAGATAAGGCGGTCCGCTTCCGGTTCCGCAAATCACTTCCAAACCACCGTTGCGGTGGCCGCCGACGCCCCATCCGCCCGCTCCTCCAATGAGGCGAGAATATCCGCCGCGCGGCGCTTGGGTTTGCCGTGGAAGGCTTTGTGACCATTCACCGTCACCGTCAGCGGGCGGTCGAGATCCAGCAGGCGGTCCGAGAGGCGCAGGGTTAGCTTGGGCGGCACGTCGCCTTCGAGGGTGATGGTTTGGTCCTTCACCGTGGCGACAATCTTCTGCTTTTCCTTCAGCTCCACGCTTTCGGGTACCTGCAGCCAGTAGAAGCGGTGGTGGATGATATCGTCCTGAAACCAGACCACCTTGGTCGGCCAGGGATTGCGCGTGAACCCGGCCATCCAGGGCAGCGCCTCGGCGTCTTTCTTGTTCATCCAATGGCCAAGGCCGGGATAGATGCGGGACATGTGGATGTAGCCGCCGGGATCGGCGGCCTCCAGGCGGTCGAGTTCGGCGGCACGGGCGGCGGCAATCTTGTTCCGGTCGTAGGCGGCATCGTCGCCGCCCATGAAGATCGCGAAGGGCAGATCGCGCAGGCCGAGCAAGGAGGCCTCGTTGGGATGGCCCGCCATCATCGCAGCGGCGGCGAAGCGGTCGGCCATGCGCGGCGCGACCTGCCAGACGCCGTCACCACCGGCCGAGTAGCCCATGAGATAGACCTTGTCGGGGTTCACCCCGTGCAACGCCACCTGGTCGTCGATGAGCCGCTGAAAGAGCGGGTCGATGTGGCCCTCGTGCCACATGTTCCAGGTGTCGGTCGGCGCCCGCGGCGCGATATAGATGCCCTCGGCCGGCTCGTAGAGGCGGATCTGGTTGGTCCACTGCTGGCTGTTCACCGCCGCCGGGGCATTGCCGCCCCCGTGCATGGAAATCCAAAGGCTGCGACCGTTGGTCGGCGCTTCACCGAAGGTCTTCACCATCCAGCGGAGTGTCTTGTCGCCGAGCGTGATCGCCTGGGCCTCGACTTCGCCCTGCCGCTCCAGCGCAAGATGATGGAGCCGGTCAGCCGTGAGCATTTCCAGCACCCGCGCTGCCTCGTACCGGGTCAGCGCGGCCTGCATGGCTGGGGCGTTGGTCTTGCGCTCCTCGCGGGGCAGCGCGAGCCAAGATTCGACCGCCGACATGGCCGGGGTCACCGGTGACAGCTCGCTCCACTTCGCGTCCACGGTGGGATCGCCCTTCGCCAACGGGCCAAAGGGACGCTCGCGAATTTCGTGGCCGATGGTGAAGCGTAGCCAGCCGCTCGCCCCCGGTTTGAGCGCGAAGCGCGGCATGTCGTTGAGGTCGGCGGTGCCAGCCTTGGTGCTGGCGATGGCGCATTCCTTCCGCACGCCATCCAGCACGCACACCTTGGCCGACAGCCGCTGGCCACCCGCCTTCTGTCCCACCGCCTTGTCCCACAGGCGCACGCCCAGCTTCGCCATCTCGGGCTCGGCGGCAGTCGCCTTCGCATAGCGGGCCGTGACGTTCACGGCCGCCACTTCGCGGCTGGATTCGGCCCAGACCATCGGGAAGGAAAGGCCGTCGCGCTTCCACGAGGTCGCATAGAGCGCATAACGCGGCACGTCGGCCTTCGCCAGCGCGGCGTCGTTCACAAACCAGCCCCGGTCGAGACCGGCCGGATCGGGCTCATCCGCGCCCGTGAAATGCCAGTCGCCATCCCAGATCTCGACCCAGGTGTGGTTGCCGCGCTCATTGGTCCACAACGGCGTGCCGACCGAGCGGGCCGGAATGCCGACCGCGCGACAGGCATCCACCAAAATGATGGACAGACCGGTGCAGGTCGCCTTGCCCAGCTCCATGGATTCCTTCGGACTCTGGTTCGGCCGCTTGCGACCGGTGTTGTAGTGGACTTTCACCAGGTTGAAAATCTGGCGGTTCAGTAGCTGCGCCGCTTCCGACGCCGTCTTCGCGTCCTTCACGATCGCGCGGGACTGCGCGTAGAAATCCGCCCGCCAAGGATCGCGCGGTTCGTCAAAGACGGCGTACGGCAGCACGTCGTTCTCGAAGAGTTCTTCCGGCACCGCGCCGGCCCACGGGAACTCGCTGCGGGCCTTGAAGGCGAGATCCAGATTTTCCGTGAGAAACTGGGCTGGAAGCGTCTCCCGATCGCGGGCCGGCATGTTCGTGACCAGAAAGTGTGCGGCCTTTTCGCCGGCCTCGCCATGATTGGCCTTGGCCGCCGCGATGAAGTCATCCACCGGAGCGCCCAGCGCAAGCCCCGCCATGCCGAAGAGCAGCCAAACAAATCGCATGGGCGAAAACATACTGACCGCCAACAGGTTGGAAACCGGCAAATTGAGAGGAAGGGCGAAGCTCAAAGCTCAAAATTCAAAACGCCTGCGGAATCGCGCCGCGCTCCTCCACACACGCCGCCTTTTTCTGTGTTCGTCCGGCAGGGCTTTCCCCATTCTCCGGCCATGAAATCCCCGCGTGCCCTGCTGGCCCTGCTTTCGTTGCTTGCCACCGCCCTGTCCCTGCAGGCGGGGCATCCGCTGCTGCTGTGCGATTCCGGCAACAACCGCGTGTGCAAGGTTTCGGCCGAAGGCAAGATCGAGTGGGAACACCCGGCCCAGCACCCGCAGGACATCTGGCTCACGCCCGCCGGCAACTACCTTTTCTGTTACAAGACCGGCGCGCTCGAGATGACGCCGGGCAATGTGAAGGTCTGGGAATATGTGGCGTCCACGAACAGCGAGGTCCACGCCTGCCAGCCGCTGCCGGACGGCCGCGTGATGCTGGTCGAAGGCGGCACCAGCCGGATCATCGAGGTGGATCGTGCCGGCAAAATTGTGAAGGAGATCAAGCTGACCACGTTGCCGAAGATCAGCGCGCACGAACAATACCGCGGCACGCGCAAGCTGCAGAACGGGCACTATACCGTGTGCTTCAAGGGCGAGCACAAGGTGGTGGAGCTGAACAGCAGCGGCCTGGTGCTGCGCGAAATCAAGGCTCCCGGCGACGTGCATGAGGCGCTGACCCTGCCCGACGGGCACATGCTCATCACCTGCGGCGACGGCCACAAGGTCATCGAAATCGATGCGGCTGAGAAAGTTGTGTGGGAGCTGAACGAAAATGACCTGCCCGGCCACCCGTTGCGCCTCATGGCGGGTTGCCAGCGCCTGCCCAACGGCAATACGGTCTTCGTGAACTACCTCGGCCACGGGCACAACGGCGAGCAGCCGAGCGTCTTCGAGCTGACGCGCGACAAGCAGATCGTCTGGACCCTGAGCGACACCAACAATTTCAAGGCCGTTTCGCAGATCCAGCTCCTGGATATCCCGGGCGACACGACCAAGGGCGAAATCCTCAGGTAACGGGAATTTCGAGTTTCGAGTTTCGAGTCATCCCGAGCCTCGGGTTCCCGCCCACGGGTCGTGTGCTCTTCACACGCCCGTCATTCCGAGTTCGGGGAGTCAGGGCTTCCCGAACCACTGACATCCGGTTTCAGCCGGATGCCGTCGCTCTGGACACGTCGTCACCTGCTTCACCCGCATCTTTGCGCCCGTGGTGTCGAGGAATCAACGGTGAGCCACTCTCCCTCCTGTTCGCTGCGAAGTGAATCAGCTTTTGCGCGATCTAAACAACGGAACTTTCGCAAAAATCCATTTAAATGGCGTGAAATACGCGAATACTTTACTAATTTACTTATCTTTAAATAAATGCGCAATAAATGGCCAATTAATGCGATTAAACAGCGCGAAAAACCTTCGTATCCTGCCGATAAATGCAAATTAAATAATTACTCTATTGACTTAGTAGATGTTTATTTCAAACTCTGCCCGCCGTGACTGAAACACACAGCGTTAAGTCTCCTCACTCCGATTCCCGGAGGCGGCAACCCGTAGCTTTGACCCGCACCATGAAACTGCCCCGCTGGATTGCCACCGCCGCGATTCTTGGCCTCACCCTGCCCTCGCTGCCCGCCGTCGCGGACGACCAGGCTGAACTCATCAAGCAACTGCTCCAACGCATCGACTCGCTCGAAAAGAAGGTCGATGCGCTGGAACATTCGCCCGGTACCGCCGGCACCGCCACGAACGGCGCCGTCGCCACCGTGCCCGCTGAACGCTTCACCCAGTTGGAGCAGCAGGTGAAGGCGCTCGGCCGCGAGAACGAGCTAGCCAACGAGGCCGCCGCCGAAAAGGCCAGGACCGCACCGGTCGTGGACTTCGGACCCAATGGCTTCCAGTTTCGCAGCGCCGAGACGAACTTCGTCCTGAAGATCAAGGGGCAGGTGCAGCTGGACTCCCGCTGGTACTTCAACGACCTCGCCGCGAACCATAATGATTCGTTTGTGCTGCGCCGGGCGCGGCTCATCGCCGAGGGCACCATTTTCCACGATTTTGATTACCAGTTTGTGCCGGAATTCGCCGGCAGTGCGCCCACGATCCTCGATGCGAATGTCGGCTACCGCTACGACAACTGGCTCCAGCTCAAGGCGGGCAAGTTCAAATCGCCGGTCGGCCTTGAGCAGCTCCAAAACGACGCCCAACTTTTCTTCATCGAGCGCGCCCTCCCTTCGCAGCTCACGCCGAACCGCGACCTCGGGGTGCAGCTCTCCGGGGATCTGTTCGATGGCCGCCTGAGCTACGCGGCCGGCGTCTTCAACGGGGTGGGCGACGGCCGCAACGGTGGCAACGCCGATGTGGACGGCGAGCAGGAGTTCGCCGGCCGGCTGTTCGCCCAGCCCTTCGTGAACACGAGCAAGACCTGGCTGCAGGGACTGGGCTTCGGTCTCGGCGCCAGCGCCGGCCACGAGACGGGGGCGGATCTGACGCCGAACGGCCTGGGATTCACCACGGATGGCCAGCAGAAATGGTTCAGCTACCGGAGCAGCGTCATTGCCAACGGCGAGCACTGGCGGCTCTCGCCGCAGGCCTACTATTACACCGGCCCGTTCGGGCTCCTGGCGGAATACGTGATCTCCGACCAGCAGCTCCGCGCCGGCACCAACAGCGCCACTTACGCCTCCGGCGACGTGGAAAACACGAGCTGGCAGGTCGCCGGCAGCTACGTGCTCACCGGGGAGAACGCGAGCTACAAGGGGGTGACCCCGCGCCACAACCTGAACTTCTCCGACGGCACCTGGGGCGCTTTGGAACTGGTCGCCCGTTACGCCGAGCTGGGGGTGGACGGGGATGCGTTTCCCACCTTCGCGGATCCCACGGCAAATCCGCGCCGCGCCCATTCCTACTCCGTCGGCGTGAACTACTATCCCAACCGGATCTTCCGGGCCTCCATCCAGTACACGCTGACCGATTTCGACGGCGGGAGCGGGACCGGAAACAAACACAGCGAAAACGCATTGCTCACCCGGTTCCAGATCGCGTTCTGAAACACACCGCCACGCACCCAAGACATTTGCCCGATGAAATCTCTCCTCTCCCTGATTTTCGCCGTCGCCACCCTCGCGGGGGCATCGGCCAAGGACGTCACCCTGCTCAACGTGTCCTACGACCCGACCCGCGAGCTTTACGCGGACGTCAACAAGGCCTTCGCCGCGCAATGGAAGGCGAAGACCGGGGACAGCGTCACGATCCGGCAATCCCACGGCGGCTCAGGCAAGCAGGCGCGCTCGGTCATCGACGGCCTGGATGCGGACGTGGTCACGCTCGCACTGGCCTACGATCTGGACGCCATCGCCGAAAAGGCCCGGCTCTTCCCGGCCGACTGGCAAAAGCGCCTGCCGCAGAACAGCGCGCCCTATACCTCCACCATCAACTTCCTCGTGCGGAAGGGGAATCCGAAGGGCATCAGGGACTGGGATGACCTGGTCAAACCCGGGATCGCGGTGATCACGCCCAACCCGAAGACCTCCGGCGGGGCACGCTGGAACTACCTCGCGGCGTGGGGTTACGCGCTCCGCACCAAGGGTGATGCCGCCAAGGCGCAGGCCTTCGTGACGGCGCTCTACAAGAACGTGCCGGTGCTGGACTCCGGTGCCCGGGGTGCCACCACCACCTTTGCCCAGCGTGACATTGGTGACGTGCTCATTTCCTGGGAAAACGAGGCATTCCTCGCCCTCAAGGAATTCGGCCCTGACAAGTTCGAGATTGTGACGCCCTCGATGAGCATCCTCGCGGAACCGCCGGTCACCATCGTGGACAAGGTCGTCAAGCGGCATGGCACCCAGGCCGTCGCCCAGGCGTACCTCGACTTCCTCTACACGGAGGAAGGTCAGGACATCATCGGCCGGAACTTCTACCGGCCGCGCAGCGAAAAGGCCGTCGCCAAATATGCCGGCACCTTCCCCAAGGTGACGCTCTTCACCATCGATGAGGTCTTCGGCGGTTGGCAGAAGGCGCAGAAGGACCACTTCAACGACGGCGGCATCTTCGACCAGATTTATAAACCCTGAGACGCCAATATGGGGAGACGCACGTCGGCCTCCCCTCCCTTCCCTCCTAATCGTAATCCTACTCTTAAATTTAATCCAAAGCCCCCCAATCGCGATCACGATGACCTGAGCCAAGGTGATTAAGATTACGATTAGGAGTAAGAGTAAGAACTAGCCCTGTTGCCGCCATGACTGACACGCTCTTGAATCCTGTGACCGCTCCCGCCACCAGCCCGACGCCGGCTTCGCGCCGTTCCGTGGAACGGCTGCTCGCCCACCTCGACTTCATTGCCGAGCACTCGCGCCACCTGGTCAGCAAGTCGTGCGGACACTTTGAGAGCCGGGGCCAGAGCTATGCGTTGCCGCGTTATCTCTTCGTCGGCCCCAAAGGCGGCGGCGATACGATCCGCCTCGGCATCTTTGCCACCATCCACGGCGACGAGCCCGAAGGCGCGCTGGCACTGACCCGCTTTGTCTCCGCCCTGGAGAAGAATCCCGAGCTGGCCACCGGTTATGCGCTGTTCATCTACCCGGTCTGCAATCCGACCGGCTTCGAGGACGGCACCCGCCACAACCGCAACGGCCTGGACCTGAACCGCGAGTTCTGGAAGCAGTCGGCGGAGCCGGAAATCCGTTTCCTCGAGTCGGAAATCTGGATGCAGGCCTTTCACGGCATCGTAACCCTGCACAGCGATGACACGAGCGACGGGCTCTATGGCTTCGTCGGGGGGGCCGTGCTGAGCGAAAACCTGCTGGAACCCGCCCTGCAGGCCGCCGGCCGCTTTCTGCCGCGCAATCACAGCCCGGTCATCGACGGATTCAGCGCGCGTTCCGGCATCATCCAAAGCGGCTATCACGGCATGCTCAAGTCCGTGCCCAACCTGGATTATCCGCCCTTCGAACTGACGTTGGAAACACCGGCCAAGGCCCCGCTCCATCGCCAAGCGGATGCACACGCGGCCGCGCTGGAGACCATCCTCACCGAATTCCGCTATCTCCAGGCCGTCGCGCAGAACATCTGAAACCTTGTTCATGTCAGCGCCCACCGCCCTCCCTGTCTCTTTTGAACCCAGGGCTTCCGCACAAACCGCCTCCTCCCCTGGCAGCCAAGAAGCACCCGGCCACGCGCCAGCGTCTTGGAGTGCGGTGGCGGAGCCACGCGGAGACACCGCTTTCGGAGGCCGGATGGATGGGCAAGCCACCTGTAGCTCCGCTGGCCGTCCGGTGGTCGACAGCGGTGGCAAGCCACCCGCACTCCAGGACGCTTTGCGACTCCGCGCTCCCCGCTCCCCGTTCCGCGCTTCTTGCTCTCGCTCCCCGCTCCGCGCTTCCGAAGTTCATGCCTTGGCTTTGGCACCGGGTTTCCGCACGCTGAAGCTTCGCTGATGGCGCAACGAAAGACCAGTCCCCTGCCCGGCTTCCGGCTGACGCTGGGATACACCCTGCTGTATCTCAGTCTCATCGTGCTGCTGCCTTTGGCGGCAACCTTCCTGAAGACCGCCACCCTGACGTGGGACCAGTTCTGGACCACGGTGACGGCCCCCCGCGTGCTGGCGTCCTACCGCCTGACCTTCGGCACTTCGCTGCTCGCGGCGATGGTGAATCTCGTCTTCGGCCTGCTCGTGGCGTGGGTCCTGGTGCGGTATAATTTTTTTGGCAAGAAGATCGTGGATGCCCTGGTGGACCTGCCCTTTGCGCTGCCGACGGCGGTGGCCGGCATCGCGCTGACCGCCATCTACGCCCCCAACGGGTGGCTGGGCAAACCGTTGGCCGCCCTCGGGATCAAGGCGGCCTTCACCCCGCTCGGCATCTTCATTGCGCTGACCTTCATCGGGCTGCCCTTCGTGGTGCGGACCGTGCAGCCGGTTCTGGAGGATCTGGATGCCGAGGTGGAGGAAGCCGCCGCGAGCCTCGGTGCCACGCGCTTCCAGACCTTCCGGTACGTGATCATTCCCATGCTGCTGCCCTCACTGCTGACGGGCTTTTCCCTGTCCTTTGCCCGGGCGCTGGGCGAATACGGTTCGGTGGTGTTCATCGCGGGCAATCAGCCGATGAAGACCGAGATCACCGCGCTGCTCATCATCACCAAGCTGGACCAGTACAACTACGCCGAGGCCACGGCCATCGCGGTCGTGATGCTCGTTTTCTCCTTCGTCATGCTGCTGACGGTCAACCTGCTCCAGTGGTGGGGCAGCCGCTTCCAGCAGCCCCATTGACCCATGAGCGCTCCGAACTCATCCGTCGCGATGGAACGCCCGGGTGGCCATCGCCGGCCCACGGCGGAGCCGCCTTGGGTCCGTCGCCTGCTCATCGGCGTGGCGTTGGTATTCCTCGCCATTTTCCTCTGGGTGCCACTGGCGGCCGTGTTTGCCCAGGCCTTCGCGAAGGGGGCCAAGGCCTATTTCGATTCGTTCAACGATCCGGTCACCTTTGCAGCGGTGAAGCTCACGCTCATTGCCGCCGGCATTGCCGTGCCCCTGAACCTCGTCTTCGGGGTGGCCGCAGCCTGGGCGATTTCGAAGTTCAATTTCCCCGGCAAGAGCCTGCTCATCACGCTCATCGACCTGCCGTTCTCGGTCTCGCCGGTGATCGCCGGCCTCATTTATGTGCTGCTGTTTGGCGCGCAGGGATTGCTGGGACCATGGCTGATCGATCACGACATACGGATCATCTTCGCCGTGCCCGGCATCGTGCTGGCGACGACGTTCGTGACCTTCCCCTTCGTCGCCCGCGAGCTCATCCCGCTCATGCAGGCGCAGGGCCGCAGCGAGGAGGAGGCGGCGCTCTCGCTCGGGGCCAGCGGCTGGCAGACCTTCTGGCGCGTGACCGTGCCGAACATCAAGTGGGGCCTGCTCTACGGCATCATTCTCTGCAACGCCCGCGCCATGGGTGAGTTCGGGGCCGTCTCCGTCGTGTCCGGCCATATCCGGGGCGAGACCAACACCATACCGCTCCACATTGAAATTCTCTACAGCGAGAATGTCGTGGCCGCGTTCGCCGTGGCCACATTGCTCACGCTCCTGGCACTGGTTACCCTGTGCCTGAAAACCTGGGTCGAATGGCGCGCCGCCGCCGAGTCCCAAACGGCCGAAGCCGAATGATTTTCCCCGCCGCATGAGTGTCGAAGTCCGCAACATCACCAAGACCTTCGGGGCGTTCACCGCGCTGAACAACGTGAGCCTGAACGTCGAGTCCGGCGAACTCATCGCGCTGCTCGGGCCGTCCGGTTCTGGCAAGACCACGCTGCTGCGCATCATCGCGGGGCTCGAATTTGCCGATCCCGGCACCGCCCAGGTGCTCTTCCACGGCGAGGATGTCACGAACCTGCCCGCCAGCCAGCGGCGCGCCGGGTTCGCCTTCCAGCATTACGCGCTATTCCGGCACCTCACCGTCTTCGAGAATATTGCCTTCGGTCTGCGGGTCCGGCCGCGCGCGACCCGACCGTCGGAAGAGTCCATACGTCAGCGGGTCACCGAGCTGCTGAAGCTCATCCAGCTTGATCCGTTGGCCAACCGCTTCCCCAGCCAGCTCTCCGGCGGCCAGCGCCAGCGCGTGGCGCTCGCCCGCGCGCTCGCGGTGGAACCCAAGGTGCTGCTGCTGGACGAACCTTTCGGCGCGCTCGACGCCAAGGTCCGCAAGCAGCTCCGCCGCTGGCTCCGCAAGCTGCACGACGATATCCACATCACCAGCATCTTCGTCACGCACGACCAGGAGGAGGCGCTGGAAGTCGCCGACCGGGTGGTGGTCATGAACGAGGGTGGCATTGTCCAGATTGGGCCGCCGCACGAGGTTTACGACCGCCCGGCCAATGCCTTCGTTTTCAACTTCCTCGGCAACGTCAACCTCTTCCAGGGGCGGATGGACGATGGACTCATGAAGATCGGCGACACCGAGCTGCACGTCGCCGAAAACCTCGGCACCAGCGTGTCGGACGCAACCGTCTATTTCCGCCCGCACGATGTGAAGGTCTCCACTGAGCCGGTGGGCCAGGAAAGTATCGCGGCGCTGATCCGGCACATCAACCTGGCCGGGCCGGTGGTGCGGATCGATCTGGAGCGCGCCGATACCGGCAGCCGCTTCGAGGTCGAACTGAACCGCGAGCAATGGCAGGGCATCGATCGCCGGGTGGGTGACCGCGTATTTGTGGACCTTCAGCGCGTCCGGGTGTTCCCCACGGATCCGAAAGCCCCCGTGGAGGATTTTTCGATTTAGCAGGCAGGACTCCGGTTTTGCCGATGCCCCTTCCGTTGTCCGAGGGAAGGGTTAACTTGGGGGCGTGTCGGAACCGAAACCAGCAGCCCATCGCGGTGCGATCTCGCAGCCGGCCAACCGGTTTTCGGCCACCCACCGCGAGCGTGATCCCGATGCGGAGGACCTTGATCCGGCGGAGGAGCCCCTGCCCCGCACGCAGTTCATCACGGATCACACCCAGTCCATCCTCACGACCAACGACAGTCCCGACATCGGCTTTACTTACAGCCTGAATCCCTATCGCGGCTGTGAGCACGGCTGCATCTACTGCTACGCCCGGCCCTTCCACGAATATCTCGGGTTCAGCGCCGGGCTGGATTTTGAGTCGAAGATCATGGTGAAGGCCGATGCGCCCGAACTCCTGCGGCGCGAACTCGGTTCCGCCAAATGGAAGCCCCAGTGCATCGCCATGAGCGGCGTGACCGACTGCTACCAGCCGGTGGAACGGAAGCTGCGCATCACCCGGCAATGCCTCGAAGTGCTCGCCGAGTTCCGCAACCCCGTCGGCATAGTCACCAAGAACGCGCTGGTCGCCCGCGATGTGGATGTGCTCGCCGAACTTGCCCGGCATCAGTGCGTGCTGGTAATGATCTCCCTGACCACGCTCGACCCGGAGCTGCGCACGAGTCTGGAACCACGCACCTCACCACCGGCCGCCCGGCTGGCCGCGATCCGGAAGCTGAGTGCCGCCGGCATTCCCGTGGGCGTTCTGACCGCCCCGATCATTCCCGCGATCAACGATCACGAGATCCCGGAACTCATCCGGGCAGCGGCCGAGGCCGGTGCCACCTTTGCAGGCCGGGTGGTGCTGCGGCTGCCGCACGCGGTCGCGCCGCTGTTTGAGGACTGGCTGACAAGGCACTTTCCCGACCGGAAGGAAAAGGTGCTGAGCCAGGTGCGGGCGCTGCGCGACGGGAAGCTCAACGACGCGCGATTCGGCTCGCGCATGACCGGCGAGGGCCTCTTCGCAGAACAGATTTCACAGCTTTTCCGCGTGGCCTGCCAGCGCGCCGGAATTGCCGGAGGAGGCCCGGAACTTTCCACGGCGCATTTCCGCCGGCGGGAGCCAGGTCAGCAGGAATTCTGGTAAGCCGGCTCAAGGAGCATCCATGGCCCGGGAGTCCATAACGCTTTTTAACCGGAAGCCGGAGCCGCCTGACTCCGCGCTCCCGCAATCGAAGCTTCGCATTTTCACCCGTGAATTCAGCCTGGGGTTTTGGCTTATGGCTTCACCATCTCCGTGCGATATTTCGGGAGGAGCGCGATGATTTTCGCCATCATTGCCGCCGCTGCGGCTTTGCTGGGCTTGGGAGGTGGCGTTGTCCGGGTAGCTACCGGAACTCCAACCGCGAGAAATAATTCTTCCTGACCGGCTGGCGAGCAGATGCAAAGCAACCGTGCCGGTTGCCGGGCGGCGTTTGTGAAGGAATGGGGCGCGTTGGCCGGAATGCTGATGGTCTCGCCTGCATGCACGAGTGATTTCTTGCCGCGAAAGGTGGCATCGATCTCGCCCTCGAGGATGGTAAACGACTCCTCAAAGTCGTGACGATGAGGAGGCGGGCCGCCGCCCGGCGGAATATGCATGTCAATGAGACAATAGCGCCCGTCGGTATCATCGCCGCTGAGCAGAACGGTATAGGTGTCGCCCACGATGCCAAGATGACGAAGGGTTTGATCTTTGTCTGGGTTAGCAACCGAAAGATTGCGCCGTGGGTTGTCCGCCGGGATTGGTGAGACTGGTTGTGCGGTGATCGAGTTGTGGTTCATGGGGTTGAATTCTCCAACTGGTCGGTTGCGGGTTGCTATATCCACGATCGCGGCGACCAGTATCCGGGAGTGACCGCTTTGACCCTGTTCCCGTATTGGTGAATGACTTTGCCTCCGCACAGGGTACACGCAATTGGGTGAACACCCCAATCAGGTCACCGTGATCGCGACCACGATCACGATCACTGCCGGCGCACGGGTTAGCAGTTTCCATTTCATGGATGATCTCACGCTGGCGACAATCGCGTGAGTACGGGATAACCTGACGAACGCCCACTAGAGCATTTACATAAATAATGTATCATAGTTGGCGCCGGCAAAGAAGCCCGCACAGTCGGCGAGGGTGATGGTGGCGAAGGCGGTCCTGACGGCCGCCAGGAGTTCCGGAAAGGTTCTGGGGGCGAGGGAGCGGAGGGC
>CAIXUG010000007.1 GCA_903922605.1 uncultured Verrucomicrobiota bacterium | reverse complement strand
ATGACCACCGGCCAGATCCCGGACCTCCTCCCCGCCAACTGGCTCAAAACACGCCAGACCAACCGGAGTTCCGCAGCGTAGATGTCATAGCGCAATGCTATGACGTCTATGCTTGCCTATGGTGCTTGGCGTGACGCTTACACCCTTACCGCATCATGAGGGTGATCATTCATGAGCCTTGGATCAACTTCTCCAACATACTCGCCACTGTGGGGGCTAATCAATCGATCATGGTCTGCCGGAACGGCATGCAAGTGGCCACTTGACTAACTCGATGAGAACTCGCATGAGAGATTGCGGAACACCAATTTCACCATGCCTTCCACAACCAAAATCCACTTTGGATACATTATCTCTATTTTAGTGGCCGTCATCATCGCTCTCGTTACTGTCAAATGGAGTGATATACCAACATTAGCCAATTATCTATATTTTGCGCTCGGTGTCGCATCTCTGGTTTTGGCTGTGGTCGCAATAGTTTACGCTTTCCTCGCAAATAACTCGTTTAACCTAACTGTCGCAAAATTAGAGTCGGCCGCATCTGCGATTCAGACTGAAACAGGAATCTTGGAAAAGTCGGTCAGCGGTCTTGCGAAGCGTTTGAACGAGGTGCCTGAAGCGCTTCAGTTGATTGAAGGGAAAGTGTCCAGAACTCATGCTTTGCTTGAGGCATCATCACAACAACACAAAGGCGAGCCTCAAAACCAAAGCAAGAGTGCTTCGATCGATGAGTTTGCAGTTAACGTCATAGACCACTTCTTCATGTCATCATCATGGAATGGTTTAAAAGTATTGCATCTTTGCTACTTAGCTTGTGAGAAGAAAAAAGAGTTCGATTTAAAAGCATGGGCTGAATAAGATAATTACATATCGTTTGATTATGCGTATGGCTTTCTCGTAGCCGCTTCTTCGGCTAGTTTTCTCGCTCACTCCGTGCAAGGAACAATAGTTCGAGTCGTCTCAATGCCCCAGTATGTTGCACAAAAGATTCGCCCTGAAATTGACAACCGAATTAAGCATTCGCCAGTACCTTATAATAGTGATTACACCTCACAGATAGCCACACTTGAAACATTTATTGAGTAATCCCACGTTCCGAACACGGGCCAGCTACTCGCACTGAAGTTGCATGCCCCCAGTCAAGCTCCTCTTCATCTGTAGCCGGAACGAGATCCGCAGCCTCACGGCGGAACGGCTGTTCGACGGTTCGGCGCAGTATCAGGCTCGCTCGGCCGGCACGCAGCCGCAGGCTCGGGTGAAGATCACGGAGGGCCTGCTCGGCTGGGCCGACCTCGTCTTCGTCATGGAGAAATCGCACCTGCGCCGGCTGGAGGAGCGCTTTCCCGAGGCCATGGCCGGCAAGACGGTCATCTGCCTGAACGTGCCGGATGATTACGCGTATATGGACCCTGCGCTGATCGAGGAATTCGAAGGCAAGCTGCCGGCGCATCTGCCGGCATGGCCGCCGCGAGCCGGTGAACCAGTAATCAGTGATCAGTTGGTCAGTGCGGAGGAAGCCCGCGCTCTTTTCTTATCTGGCTCACTGACCTACTGACCTACTGGCTTACTGGCTTACTGGCCTACTTCGCTTTGGCCACGGCACGTTCGAGCGCGGTGAGCATGCCGTCGAGGTTGTGCGGCTTGGCCTCGATTGTGGGCGCCAATCCGAGCGCGACGAGCGCCTTGCTGGTCTCGGGGCCGATGGAGAGGGTCTTCAGCGCGGGGAACTTCTTCAGCAGCTTCGGCAGGTCGAAGCGGGCGTGGAAATTCTCGACCGTCGAGGCACTGGTGAAGGTCACCCAGTCCGCGCCTTCCTCGATCAGCTTGGCGGCGGCCCCGTTCACATCGTCGGTCTCGGGCACCGTCCGGTAGCAGGCAACGTCATCCACGATGGCGCCGAGTTCCTCCAGCTTCGTGATCAGCTCGGGATTCGCGACCTGCGCGCGGAGGCAAAGGATGCGCAGATTCTCCACGTTCTCCTCCTTGGAGATGGCGGCGGCAACCTTGCCCGCGACGTATTCGTCGGGCATGGCGTGAACCGCAAGGTGCAACTCCTTGACCTTGGCCGCCGTGGCCGGGCCGACCGCCGCAATCCGTACGCGCCCCAGCACGCGGATGTCCTCGTAGGCCTTGAAGAAATAATCGAAGAACGCCGTGACCCCGTTGGGCGAGGTGAAGACGAGCCAATCATACTCGCCGAGCGCGGTCATCGCCTCGACCAGCGGCTCGTGGCGCTCCGGGGCCACGATCTTGATCGTCGGAATTTCCAGCACCTCGGCCCCGCGCTCCGAGAGCAGGCGTGACCATTGGCTGGCCTGCTCGCGCGTGCGCGTGACCACGACCCGCTGGCCGAAGAGCGGACGGTTCTCGAACCAGTTCAGCTTCGACCGCAGGGTCACCACGCCACCAATGATGGTCACCGCGGGCGCGGTGAACTTCTTCGCCTCCACCACATCGGCAATCGTCGCCAGCGTGCCCTCGATGCTCTGCTGGTGGCCCGTGGTGCCCCAGCGGACCATCGCGACCGGCGTGTTGCCGGCCATGCCGTTCACCACCAGTTCGGCGGCAATCTGGCGGATGCGCTCAACCCCCATGAGCACCACTTTGGTCCCGGGCATCTTGGCGATCTGCGCCCAGTCGAGGCCGGACTCCGGTTTGGTCGGGTCTTCATGCCCGGTAATGACCTGGTAGGCGCAGCAGAAGTCACGGTGCGTGATCGGAATGCCCGCATAATTCGGCGCCGCCACCGTCGAGGAGATGCCGGGCACCACCTCGAAACGGACCCCGGCCGCCGCCAGTTCCTCCGCTTCCTCGCCGCCGCGTCCGAAAACGTAGGGGTCACCGCCCTTGAGGCGAACCACCGTTTTGCCCTCCTTTGCCTTCGCGACCAGCAGCTGGTTCATGTCCTCCTGCGGGATGGCGTGATCGCGCGAGCGCTTGCCGCCGTAGATGACCTCCGCTGACTTCGGGGCCAGACGCAGCAGGTCGGGATTGACCAGCGCGTCATAGACCACCACATCGGCACGCCCGAGCAGTTCAGCACCGCGCAATGTGAGCAGGCCGGCGTCACCGGGACCGGCGCCAACGAGGTAAACAGTTCCCTTCCGATTCATCGGCGTGACCGTATGGGGCGGCGCGTCCCGGCTCAAACTTTCTTCGAAAACACACTAGGCGCTTGTCCTCCTCCGCAGCGGCCTTACATTCCCCCGCCACGAAAAAATGCAGCCCGCCCGCAATTCACTGAAGCTCGTCGCGTGTCCGCACTGCGGGGCCAAGGTGTTCATTTCCGGCGACCTCGCGCCGCTGGAAAAGACGCCGTGTTCCAAGTGCGGACAGCCGATCATGATGCCGATGCAGCTCCGCCAGTTCGAGCTGCAGTCGGAGATCGCGTCGGGCGGCATGGGCACGGTGTTCCGCGCGTTTGACACCACGCTGGGCCGGATCGTGGCGGTCAAGCTGATGAAGCAGGGGATCGCGCAGGACGAGGACGCGGTGAACGCTTTCGCCGCCGAGGCCCGGGCCTGCGCCGCGCTGAACCACACGAACATCATCCACATCTACACCTTCGACCAGGAGGGGCCGAACAAGTACCTGGTCATGGAACTGGCCGACGCCGGCAGCCTCGACACACGGATCGAGACGCTGCACCGGGTGCCGGAACTGGACGTGCTCGACATCGGCGTGAAGGTCACGAGCGCGCTGGGCGCCGCCCTGAAGCACGGCCTGCTGCACCTCGACATCAAGCCGGGCAACATCCTCTTCGCCGCCGACGGCGAACCCAAGCTCGTGGACTTCGGCCTGGCCCGGAAGACTGACGTGGAGAAGGACAACTACGCCCCGGTGTACGGCACGCCTTACTATATCGCCCCCGAACGGGTGCAGCAGACCGGCGAGAGCTTCCTGAGCGACATGTATTCGCTGGCCGGCACGCTCTATCACGCGCTCGTCGGCCATGTGCCCTTCGAGGCCACCACGGTGGACGAGGTCGTCGCCGCGCAGATCCACACCGCGCTCACGCCGCCGCACGTCGCCGTCACGGACATCACTCTGCCCACCAGCGAGGCGCTGGTGAAGGCGATGGCCAAGAACCCGGCCGAACGCTTCCAGAGCTACGATGAATTCCGCATCGCCCTGGAGGCCGCCCGCAGCCAGCTGCTCATTGCGCACTTCACTGGCCAGCAATCACCCGCCGCCGCGCCCTCGCGCGAAAGCAAGAGCTGGTGGCGACGCTGACCGTTGGCCGATGAACGCCGACTTTTCCGACGCCACCCTGGTGCTCGTGGGGCACGGTTCGACGCTGAACGCCGATTCGGCAGCCCCCACCTACCAGCATGCCGACGAACTTCGGCGGCGGGGTCTCTTCGCAGATGTACTGGAGTGCTTCTGGAAGGAGCAGCCCACCATCGCCGGGGTCCTGCGCGGTGCTTTTACCCGGCGTGTGTTCATCGTGCCGCTGTTCATCAGCGAAGGTTACTTCACCGAGCAGGTGATCCCACGTGAGCTCGGCCTGTGCCGCAACGGTGAGACCGGATTTTCGCGGATCCAGCAACGGGGCCAACAGGTTCTGCATTACTGCGGCCCGGTCGGGACGCACACCAGCATGACCGGGGTGATCCTTGCCCGTGCCCGCGAAGTGGTCGCGCAGCATCCGCCCGCCGATGGGGCGGCGCCACGCCCGGAAGAGACGGCCCTGTTCATCGCGGGACACGGCACGGGCAACAATGAAAACTCCCGGAAGGCCATCGAGAAGCAGGTCGAACTCATTGGAGCCCAAGGTCAATACGCCGAGACCCACGCCCTCTTCATGGAGGAGGAACCACGCATCGGTGACTGCTATGCGCTGGCGCAGAAGCACGATCTTGTGGTGGTGCCCTTCTTCATCAGCGACGGCCTGCACAGCTTTGAGGACATTCCGGTGATGCTCGGTGAGCCCGAGGCTGAGGTGCAGGCGCGTTTCAAATCTGGTCAGCCCACTTGGATCAACCCGACGCTCAAGAACGGCAAACGCGTCTGGTATGCCCCGAGCATCGGCAATGAACCGCATCTGGCCGACGTCATACTGGAACGGGTGCGGGAAAGTGCGGCCAAGGAAGCAACTCCTGCATAAAGGGTATGCCTTCGGCCTTCCCCTACCCTTCCCGCCCGGCGTAACTTTCCCGCGTGCACCTCGGCAAAATCACCCTCATCGGTGTCGGCCTGCTGGGCGGGTCCATCGGACTCGCCGTCCGGCAGCGCCGGCTCGCTGAGCAGGTCATCGGCCTGGTCCGGCGCAGCAGCGCCATTGCCGAATGCGAACAGCTGGGCGTCGTGGACAAGGCGACCCGCAATCTCGGCCCGGCCGTCAAGGATGCCGACTTCATCATCCTGTGCTCGCCCATCAGCCAGATGCGCCCGCTCGTGCAGGAGATGCTGCCCTTTCTGAAGCAGGACGCGGTGATTACGGACGTCGGCAGCGTGAAGGGCGGCGTGGTTGCCGAGCTGGAACCGCTGGCCACATCGGTAGGCGCGCACTTTGTCGGCAGCCATCCGATGGCCGGCTCCGAAAAAGTCGGGGCCACGGCGGCCCGCGCCGACCTGTTTCAGGAGGCCACCTGCGTCGTCACGCCAACCGCTCGCACCTCGCCCACCGCGCTGGCGCTGGTGAACGGTTTCTGGCAGGCGTTGGGCGGCCAACTGCTCACGCTCTCCCCCTCCCAGCACGATGATCTGGTGAGCCGTTCGAGCCATCTGCCGCATGTCGTGGCGGCCGAACTGGCCAACTACGTCCTCAGCCCGATCCATCCGCCCGAACAGGCCCGCCTCTGCGCCAACGGCTTTCGCGACACGACCCGCATCGCCAGCGGCTCCCCGGAAATGTGGCGCGACATCGCCCTGGCCAATCGGCAGCACCTCAGCCGGGTGCTGGGGGTTTTCCTGGAGGACCTGGCCGAGTTCCAACGCTCCCTGGACGAGGGCGACACGGCGGCCATCGAGGAATTTTTCACTCAGGCCAAGCGGCGGCGTGACGCCTGGTTCCATCCGCGTGGTGCCAGTTCAACGGAATGAACCTGTGTCCTCGTCCGCGAGCGGCGGACGGGCAGCATGTCCGTTTGCTTGATGCCAGTTTGGCTGGAACGGCGTGCCGGTCATCGTTCCCTGCCGCAGTAGGTCAGGCTGCCAGCCTGACATCGTCTGGCGGGCTGCCAGCCCGCTGAAAACGACCGCGCTGTGCCCGGCGGGCTGGCAGCCCCGCCGTACAATGTCGGGCCAGCGGCCCGACCTACTGGCGGATGAAATGCTTCCGCCGCAGGGGTCTGTAAGCCATCTTCCGGGCGCCTCGCTGACATGCCGCTGCCCGACCTCATCGAAATCGTTCCGCTCGCCGGTCCCGTGACTGCTGAAATCACGGTGCCCGGCTCCAAAAGCATCACCAACCGCGCCCTCATCCTCGCGGCCTTGGCGGATGGCGAGACGACCCTGCGCGGGGCGCTGTGGAGCGAGGACACCGAGGTCATGGTCGCCTGCCTCCGGAAACTCGGCTTTGCCGTGGAAGTCTCTCCCGAGGCTGACGAACCGGCCAACCGCACCATGCACGTGCGCGGAATGGGTGGGGAAATCCCACCTGGCGGCACGTTGGATCAACCGCTGGAACTCTTCGTAGCCAACGCCGGTACGGCCGCCCGCTTCCTGGCCGCGATGGTCTGCCTCGGCAGCGGCGTTTACCGCCTGAGCGGCGTGCCCCGGATGCATGAGCGCCCGCAGGCCGCCCTGTTCACCGCCCTGCGCCAACTGGGTTACCGGATTGATTCGCCGAACGACAAGCTGCCGGCGCTGATCCACGGCGGCGGTCGGCGACCGGGATCGGTCACGGTCAGTGTCGGGGAAAGCTCGCAGTTCGCGAGCGCATTGCTGCTCTCGGCCGTTGTCGGTGGCTGGGATGTGGCGGTCGATGGTGCAAATGATGACGAACTGCCATATGTGGAAATGACGCGCCAACTCGTGAAGACGTTTCCGCAAAGGGGTGGTCAGGTCCAAATCGAGCCCGATGCGTCGAGCGGAAGCTATTTTTGGGCGGCCACCGGTTACAAAGTGGTCCAACGTTCAGAAGAGCACCTGCCGGATGGGCTGACGCATATTCTGGCAAACATCTATTCGTTCACGGTCAACGTGAAAAACTGGCCCTCATCGGGCTGGCAGATCGACGCCCGGTTCCCCGATTTTCTGGCCTTGCTCAGCAGTTCCAAAGTGAAGGACCCCGAAAGGACCATGGAAATCGAGCGGCTTTTGGAAAAACGCTGGGGACCAAGTTGGCGGGAACGCCAAACGCAAGAGCATCAGAGGTATCTGGAAAAGTATGAGGCCGAGCATGGCCCCCTGACCATTTCGCGCGCCACCGATCTGGGCGACAGCATCATGACGGCGATCGCAGTGGCACCCCTGGCCGAACAGCGCATTCATTTTACGAGCCTTGGCCGCCTCCGGGTCCAGGAATGCGAGCGGGTCGTCGCGCTTCGTACCGAGCTGACCAGATGCGGCGCGAATGTCACCGAAACCGGCGACACGTTGGAGGTCTTCCCGTCCGATCTTCATGGCGCAACCATTGACACCTACCATGATCACCGCATGGCCATGTGCTTCGCCACGTTGGGCTTGAAGGTGGCGGGCATTAAAATCCGCAACCCTTCGTGCGTGAAGAAGACGTTTCCCAATTTCTTCCAAAAATTGGCCGCGCCACCGCCGCACGGTTTGGGCGCGGAAATTTGGGCCTGCGATCCGGCGACCGGAAAACGGATGCGCATTCTGACTGGACCCGGGGCAAATCCTGACGACCTTTTCGCCGCGTGAGCACGACCGACATCCCCACCCAGCCGAATTCGGCCACGCACACCCACCATCCTCTGATGCTTCCGGTCGTCATCACGATGGACGGCCCCAGCGCCTCCGGCAAAGGCACGCTCGCCCGCCGGCTGGCCAAGGAACTCGGCTACATCTACGTGGATTCGGGCGCAATGTACCGCACGCTGGCCTGGTACTGCCTCAAAAAGCAGCTCCTCCTGCCCGTCAAGGCCGCCGAGCTGACGCCGGAAATCGAAAAGCCGGTCATCAGCCTCATGCGCCGCTGGAAGGCGGAGCTCAAGGTCGTGGAAGGGGCGATCTGGCTCCATGTGGACGGCAATTTCCCGAAGGATGAAATCCGTTCGGACGTGGTCGAAAAGACCGTCCCGATCATTGCGCAGATCGGGAAGGTGCGGGACTGGATGGTCGCCCGCCAGCGGGACTGCGTGAACTTCGGCCCTCTGGTGATGGAGGGCCGGGATATCGGCACCGAAGTGTTCCCGCTGGCCACCCTCAAATTCTTCCTCGATGCCAATCCCGCCGCCCGGGCGAAGCGGATGCAGGGCCGGGGCAACACCGCCTGCACCGAGCGCGACAAGCTCGACATGAACCGCCGCCAGGGTGCCCTCATTCCCGCCCTCGACGCCATCCGGGTCGACAACACCGGCCAGACGGTGGATGAAACGTTCGCGCTGCTGATGGAGCACGTGCGCGCCCGGATGAAACCCGGCCAGCCCTGATACGTCTGCCTCTGCAGCCAATTCTCCATGATGCCCCCGATGAACATCACCCGAAGACTCCTGACCGGTCTGCTCGCCCTGCTGGGACTCGCCATTGCCGCCTCACCAGCGCTCGCCGGGGGTGAGGAGGTCGTCGTCGTTTACACGAAACAGCTGCCCGAATCGAAGGCGGTGGCGGAATATTACGCCGAAAAGCGTGGCGTCCCGACCAATCAGATTGTTGGTCTGGATGTGCCTTCCGGCGACACGGTTTCGCGCCAGGACTATGTCCACCTGATCCAGTATCCGCTGCTCAAGGAGCTGGCCGGTCGCGGCCTGGTGACGTTCCGGACTGATCTGGTGCCGGCCCGGGCGGATCATCCCGGGCGGATCAAATATCAGGCCACCGAAGCGAAGATCCGTTATCTGGCGCTCTGCTTTGGCCTGCCGTACCGGATTGCCCACGACCCAAGCTATGTACCCAAGCGGGATGACAATGCGCCGGATAAC
Organism: uncultured Verrucomicrobiota bacterium; assembly: GCA_903922605.1. Lineage (GTDB taxonomy): Bacteria > Verrucomicrobiota > Verrucomicrobiia > Limisphaerales > UBA9464 > CAIVQB01. The sequence continues at coordinate 28,405 of CAIXUG010000007.1, read as the reverse complement.
CTGGCCCCCCAGCTCTACCGCGACGAGGCCTCCGTGGACAGCGAACTGATGATGCTGCCCGTCACCGGTCAGGTGCCCATTTTCGGCGCGCTGCGGAACGGGCTTTACGGCTGCACCAACAGCCTGCAACTGAACCCGACCAACGGAGTGCTGCTCGTAAGCCGCCTGGACGGGCCATCCGTGGACATTGCCAAGGGCCTGGTGGACAAGGCGCTCCTGGCCGAACGGGACGGCCTGAATGGAAAGGCCTACTTTGACCTGCGCGGCATCACCAGTGGCGACTACATGACGGGTGACACCTGGATCACCAACGCCTCGATCATCGCCCAGCGGCTGGGATTCGAGACGCTGATCGACAACCGTCCCGAGACCATCGGGCCCGGCTTTCCCCTGGCCCAGGTGGCCATCTATGCGGGCTGGTACAACGACATTGCGAACGGGCCCTTCACCCTGCGGTCGGTCGAGTTCATGCCGGGGGCGATTGCCTATCATCTGCATTCGTATAGCGCCCAGTTTCTCCGCGATCCGGTCCACAACTGGGTTGGCCCCCTGTTGTCCAAGGGGGCCACGGTAACGATGGGCTGCGTGGAGGAACCCTATCTGGAACTCACACCGAACATCGGGATCTTCCTGGAGCGGGTCGCGGTGCAGGGTTTCACCGTGGGCGAAGCCGGCCTGGCCTGTCAGTCCTACCTGTCCTGGCAGAACGTGGTGATCGGCGACCCGCTATACCGCCCGTTTTTAAAGCAGGTGCTGGTGCTGGCCAAGGATCTGGAGGCCGCCAGAAGCCCGCTGCTGGCCTGGCCGCTCATCCGCAAGGTCAACGTGTACACGCTAACCGGGCGTGACCCGGAAATCCTGCGCCAGTATCTCATACAACAGCCGCTCGCGACCAATAGCGCGGTGCTGTCCGAGAAGATCGCACGCATGTTTGCGGACAAGAACCGCAACCGGCAGGCGGCCGAATGGGCCCAGCGTGCCCTGCAGCTGCCCGATGGTTCACCCCAGCAGCGGGCCCGCCTCTGGCGTGATCTGGCGGAATGGCAGCGCCCGCTCAAGCCGAAGGACGCCTTGGCCAGCCTGGAGTCCTTCGCCAAGGAGTTCCCGCACCATCCTGAAATGCTCGACGTGCGCCGCCGTCAACTGGACTTCGCCCTCACACTGAGCGATTCGGGCGAAGTGACACGGCTCAAGGCGGAAATCCAGATCCTGACCCCGCCGCCGGCTACGAACGCCCCGCCGGTGGTGAAGCCCTGATCTCCTCAGGGAGCCGCCAGCGGTTCCAACCAGGCGAGGATTTCCTTGTCCGAGGGCGAGTCGGTCTGCACGCGCAGCCGTTCGGGGTGACCGGTCGCCTGATACCCCTCCTTGATCCAACTGGCGTCAAAAACCCCGCCCGTGTGATGCACCCACAGGGGACGCGGAGCGGCAATCGTGGCGATGGCGGCTGGTCCGCCCAGCAGCCGGACCCCCGGGAAAAATCGTTCCGGATCCAGCCAGGCGGCATCGTTGGAAGCATCAAAGGCGTTGGCATCGGCGACGAGCGCATCAGGAGCGACGGCGGCGAGCAATGCCCAGAGGCCGGCTTCCCCATCGGCCACGATGGCCACGCGAGCGGCATGCAGCACGGATTTGGCATACATGTTGGCGGTACACAGATCCTGCACGCGTTGCTGGATCACGGTGCGATTGTAGGTGGCGAAGGAGTTCGTTAATGGCGAGCGCCTCACCACCGCTTCCTCCCGGGCCTTGCCGGTCTGATAGAGGTCCAGGGCCAGCAGGCCGTAGCCCTTCGCCAGCAGCATCGCCGCCAGCCGTTCCCGGGCACCGCCCGGCCCCACGGCGGCCCGGCCCTGCGGATGGGCGATGATGACGAGCAGTTTTGGCGGATGCTCGTCGTCCGTGACCATCAGCTGCTTCTCGATACGATCGCCCTTGCCCGGGCGTCCCACCGCCCATTCCGACACCACTCCGCCGGGCTTCAAAATCGAGAAATCGATCTGCAACTGATACTGCCAATACTGCCGGCCATCTGATCGAGCTGCGCGAAGGCCTTGGCGTCCTTGGGTTCCAAAGCGAGCAGCCTTTCTTTTCGGGCGCTGATCCAGGCCGCCGTAAAGTCCGCCTCGCTGAGCGCGTCGGCCGGATATTTGCCCTCGGGAAAAACCCGCAGCGCCCCATCCGGTTCCCTGGTATAGGGCTGTTCGGGGATTTTGTCGGCGGCCGCCTGCGATTGCAACCCGCGTGCGAACCAGGCATAGGCCGTTTCCCGCGCGGCCTGATTATATTGCTCGCCGCCATCCAGGCTTACGGCCCGGAAATTGTCCTCGGCACCCAACAGCCGGTAAACGCCCGCCACCGCTGCCCCTTCGCCCTCCAGAGCGGCCTTGGCTCCTGCCTGAGTGCCGCCCAGCATCAGCAGGGGGCGGGGAGCCAGGGCGGCGGCAAAATCCAAATTCGAAAACTCCACCCGCAGGCCGGGCGCATTTTCGCACCAGCAGACTCCTTGGGCCGCACGCGCTCCGGGTCCCGCCAGCGCGACCACCTGGACCCATTGGTCCAATGCCGCCAGCAGCAAGACATGAGTGGCCCCCGCTGATTCACCGGTGCCGCCGATCTTCGTCCGGTCCACATCGGGCAGCGCCTGGAGAAAATCCACCGCGCGGATCGAAGCCCACAGCTGCACCCCGGCGAGAGAGAGCTCCCAAAGCTGGTTGGTCGGGTCGCTGAACAACGCCGCGTGGTTGTCATAATTCTTTGGCCGGACCGGCGAGCCATCGGCGTTGCGCGGGGAAAACTGGGCCGAATCGTTATACCCCAGCAGGTCGCAGTTGAAGGCCACGATGCCCATGCGCGCGAACTGGACGCACCGGGCCACCGCCGCCTCCTGGAAGCGTCCGGCCTCATCGTGCCCATGCAGGTTCAGCACGGCAGGAAAAGGTCCATTCCCCTTCCCCAGAGGACGGTAAAGATTGCCGGCAACATAGAGGCCGGGAAACGGCTGGAAGTGGACCTTTTCCACACTGTAGCCATCGCGCTCCATCCGGCCAAACACCTGCGCCTTGAGCGGGGTCAGGTCAGGTGCCGGATACAGGCCGCAACCGTATTGGATCTGGTTCCGGATAAGTTGGACCTGCGCCGGCCAGTCCGCCGCGTTGGTGACGGTGACCAGCGTGCGCGGCGTGCCCGGATCGCGCACCGACCGCCCTCGCAGGTCCACGTCCGGAATGTCGGCGCTCAGGCGAAAGGCCAGCAAAAACAACGGAAGCAGACGACGCATGGGCACACCCTAGTCCACCCGCCCAAATGAGGAAAGCAGGTCTCAGCAACATCCTGCTCCTGCTCCTGCTCTTGATCCTATTCTTAGCAATTACGGCATACCGATTGCGGTTGGGAGCAGGAATGGGATTAGGTCTGGCCCCCATTCGCGCCTGAGCGTCACTTTTCGTCGCGCTGGTACACCCGCACCCAATCCACGGTAAACTCCTGCGGGAATTTCGTCGTCGCATCCGGTTTGCCCGGCCAGCCACCGCCCACGGCCAGGTTCAGGAGGAGATGGAAACGCTGGTCAAACGGCTTCGGCATCGCGCCGGCCTTCGACGGCCAGTTCGTCTGGGTCTGGTAATTCTGGCCGTCCACATACCAGCGGATCACCCCGGGTTCCCAGTCGGTGCGGAACACATGGAAACCATCGGCGAACTTGCCATGTGGCAGCGCGAAATTGGTTCCGCGATAGCGGTGATGCCCGTCCGGCCCGCTGTAATGCAGCGTGCCATGCACCTGCGCGGGCAGATGCCCCACCAGTTCCACCATGTCGATCTCACCGCTGTGGGGCCAGCCGCCATAGCGGGACTCCGTCGGCAGCATCCAGAAGGCGGGCCAGATGCCCCGGCCTTCCGGCAAGCGCGCCCGCATTTCAAAGCGGCCATAGCGCCAGTCGCCTTTTCCCAGGGTGCGGATGCGTGAAGAGGTGTACTCGCGCGTGCCTTCCGGTCCCGTGTGAACCTCGTGCCGGGCCGTGATGGTGAGGAACCCGTTCGCCACCGCGACGTTGTTCGTCACGTAGTATTGCAGCTCATTGTTGCCGCCGCCTTCCGCGTTGACCTCAAAGCTCCATTTGTCCGGGTCCAGCGACTTGCCGTTGAACTCGTCGTTCCAGACCAGTTTCCAGCCGGCCAGATCAGCGGGCGCGGCGTGGGCGGCAAACAGGCCGGCAAAGATCAGTCCCGGCAGACATTGGAGCGGCTTCATGCGAAAGTGTGGACAGACGCCCCGACGGACATCAAGACGCCAGCCACTTCCACAGCACCGCCCACAAACCATGATGGAAATCCACCGCCCGGCATGGCAGGATCGTCGCCGCCTATGAAAGCCAAGACGGACGCCCGTATTGATGCCTACATCGCCCAGGCCGCAGAATTCGCGCGCCCAATCCTGAAGCATCTGCGTCAGCTGGTCCACCAAGCCTGCCCCGAGGTCGAGGAAACCATGAAGTGGAGCCATCCCAACTTCGTGTCTGGCGGCAAAATCCTGTGCAACCTGGCCGCGTTCAAGGCACACTGCTCGTTCGGCTTCTGGCATCAGGACATCACGGCGCTGATCGCCCGAGACGGCGGCAAAGCCGAGGCCGCCATGGGGCAGTTCGGCCGGATCACCAGCCTCGCCGACCTGCCGAGTGACCGGACACTGCTGGGCTATCTGAAGCAGGCCGCGCAGCTCAACGCATCTGGAAAGCCCGCCCGCCCCCGTCCCGCTTCCAAACCCAAAGCCGAACCAGAAATTCCAACCGACCTGAAGACGTTGCTATCCGCCAACCCGAAGGCGGCGGAAGCCTTTGCGAAGTTCAGCCCAAGCCATCGTCGGGAATACCTCGAGTGGATCACCGAGGCCAAACGCGAGGAAACCCGACAGAAGCGCTTGGAGACCACGATCCAGTGGCTGACCGAGGGCAAGAAGCGCAACTGGCGCTACGAAAACTGCTGAACACGGCCACCGGTTTGTGGCCGCCGCTCAATACCACTTCCTCAGCCGCACCTCGATGCCGAGATCGGTCCCGACCTGGCGCTTGAAGCTGCTCACGTCGGTCGTGGTGGAATCCGCGTGGTAGTGGTAGGGATAGATGACGCGCGGTTGGAAGGTGCGGACGCACTTTACCGCGTCCGTCATGTTCATGGTGTAGGGCACGACCATGCAGACGAAGGCGACGTCGATGTTGGTCAGGGCCCGGATTTCCGGGAGGTTGTCCGTGTCGCCGCTGATGAAAATCCTCCGTCCGCCGACCGTGACCACATACCCGTTGCCCGCCCCCTTGGGATGATAGCCTGACGTCAGGTTGTACGAGGGGATGGCCGCAATGGTCAGCCCCAGCACATTGGTCAGCGCCCCGTTCGCCAACGGGATGCAGAGCGCCTTGTTCGCGGCCGTAAGGCTTGCGTACACGGCGGCCGGCGCGACGATGACCGAGTTGGTTTTTCTCACCGCCGTCACCGTCGAGTTGTCGAAGTGATCGCCATGACTGTGGCTGATCAGGATCAGATCGGCCTTGGGCAGCCCGTTAAACGCAGCCGCACCGCCCACCGGATCATTGTCGATCACCAGATCCTTCCAGCGCATGACGAAGGAGGCGTGGTTGACCGGGTGGATGACCACTTCCCCGTCGTCGGTGGTCAGATGGTCGCCGGTCAGCACGTCGGTGTTGGTGACTTCCACCGTCCGGTAGAGACGGCTGGCCGCGTAAGCCGCCCCGGCATCCGTCTGCGGATTGGAGGCGGCACTTCGGAAGGTGAGGAGTGGCAGCCAGTCTTGAAGGTTCGTCGACGCCTCCAGACGGTAGTTGTGACCGGTCGGCGCGGTCAGCTGCAGTTGGATGTCACCGTTCGTCTGGCGCTGGATCGAACTGAAAGTGACCGCCTGCCCGGCCATCCGCTCCCCTGCGGGCAGCAGGCACAACAGGGCAAGGACCACCGACGAAACCGAAGGCAAACGTCGAACGGGGAACAGCGAACAGCGCGGTTTCGATTTGAAGGAGCACTCCCGTCCATTCGCAGCTCGCTGTTCGCAGTTCGCTGTTCGCAGTTTCAGCAGGACTCGGAAAAGGGTTTGTCGGCAGGAAAACATAACTCGGTGGAATCGGGGAACGACCCGGTTCTGTACCGATTACATTCGTAAGTCACTTCAAAAATCCCTGAACTTTCAGCCAGAAAACCAGGTCCTTCGCCCACGGATGGACGTTCTCGAACTCCGGCGGTTTCGCCACCAGCCCAATGCCATGGTGCCCTTGCTGGTAGATGTGCAGGTCAAACGGCACGCCATTGCGCTGGAGCGCGGCGGCGAATTCGAGCGAGTTGCGCACCGGCACCGCATTGTCCTCAAAGGTATGCCACAAAAACGTGGGCGGCGTGCCGGGTGATACCTGCTTCTCGTTGGAAAGCAGGTTGATCAGCTCCGCCGAGGGATACTTGCCGAGCAGGTTTTCGCGGGAACCGGCATGGCCGTACGCTTCCATCGTGATGACCGCGTAGCACAGGATGCCGAGGTCGGGCCGCGAACTCTGGCGCTCCACCGGGTCCGTGGCCGCCGCATTTCCGAGGTCGAAATGAGTCAGCAGAGTTGAGGCAAGGTGGCCGCCGGCACTGCTGCCCATGATGCCAACGCGCTTGGGGTCCACCTTGAAATCAGCCGCCCGGGCCCGGACCAGGCGAACCGCCCGCGCCGCGTCATTGAGCATCACCGGATGCCGGTAGCCGTGGCTGCCCAGGCGGTACTTCAGCACAAACGCCGTCACACCCTGCTGGTTGAGATAGAGTGCGTAATCATTGCCCTCGTGCGGGGCCAAACCGCCGTAGCCACCCCCCGGGCACACGACGATCGCCGCACCGGTGGTCTTTTCCGGCGCTGGCAGATACGGCGTGAGTGTGGGAATATCGTAGTCGTTCGTGCCCAGCGCGCCGGGCGCGGCACCGGTCCAAAGGGGGAAAGCGGGCTGAACTTCAGCCCGTGCGATCGCGAGCAACGAGAGCATGGCGAGAAGGTGAACGAGAGTTTTCATGCGGATGCGCGGAGCATTGCCTCCCGGCCTCCTAACGACAAGACTAGCCATTGTCACAATCCACGAAATCGCCCATTTCCCGAGCGGTAGGGATGGCGCGCTGCGCCGCTCCCCGTCGCCGAGCGTAGCGTCAGGCGACGGAACGAAAACCCGCCGCTTCCCCTTTTCAGCAATCAGGAACTCATCTCGCCACCGCCGGCCGAGTCAGGTTTGCTCGGGCGCGTGACGCCTGCCGACTTTTTTGCCGCCAGTTCTGCCGATATCTTCCAAGTCCGTTCCAATGCCGCCGGCCCCGCCGGCAAGCTGGCGCTGACGGAGGACCAGTTGCGCAATGCGCCCAGCGGCGACCTTTTCGGCCTCAGCCAAAATGCCGGCATGGGGTGGAATCCGGCGGAAGTCGGCCGCGACCCGTTCCTCATCCTCTCGACGCTCGGTGGCCTGCGCGCTCCGGATGGCACGCCGATCGCGCTGGGATATCATACCGGGCACTGGGAAATCGGCCTGCTCGTGAAGGCCGCCGCCGAGGAAATTCGCCGGCTCAAGGCAGTGCCCTTCGCTGGCTATGTGTCCGATCCCTGCGATGGGCGGACGCAAGGCACGAACGGCATGTTCGACTCCCTGCCCTATCGCAACGACGCCGCCATCGTCTTTCGCCGGCTCATCCGCTCACTGCCCACGCGGCGCGGGGTGCTCGGGGTCGCCACCTGCGACAAGGGCCTGCCCGCCATGATGATGGCGCTCGCGGGCATCCCCAACCTGCCCTCGGTGCTCGTACCTGGCGGCGTCACCCTGCCGCCCGAATCGGGCGAGGATGCCGGGAAAATCCAGACCATCGGTGCGCGCTTCAGCCATGGGATGCTCTCGCTCGAGGAAGCGGCCGAACTGGGCTGCCGCGCGTGTGCGAGTCCAGGCGGCGGCTGCCAGTTTCTCGGTACCGCCGCGACAGCGCAGGTGGTTGGGGAGGCCCTCGGGCTTTCCCTACCCCATTCGGCGCTGGCCCCCAGCGGCGAGCCCGTGTGGACCGATCTCGCCGTGCAATCCGCCCGGGCGCTGGTCGAACTGGCCGCCCGCAAGCTCACCACCCGCGACCTGCTCACCGACGATTCGATCCGAAACGCGATGACCGTCCATGCGGCCTTCGGCGGCTCGACGAATCTGCTGCTGCACATCCCCGCCATCGCGCACGCCGCCGGCTTGCGCCGGCCCACCGTGGACGATTGGACCGCCGTCAACCGCCTCACCCCGCGCCTCGTCAGCGTGCTGCCCAATGGCCCCGTGCATCATCCCACGGTGCGGGTCTTCCTCGCTGGCGGCGTGCCGGAGGTGATGCTGCATCTCCGTGCATTGGGCCTGCTTCAACTCGATGCTCTCACGGTAACCGGCTCGCGGCTCGGCGACGTGCTGGCCGCGTGGGAGACCAGCGAACGGCGCACGAGATTCCGCGAACTGCTCCGCGAACTCGACGGCGTAGAGCCCGACGATGTCATCATGTCGCCCGCCCAGGCAAGGGCCCGGGGGCTGACCAGCACCGTGACCTTTCCGCGCGGCAACCTGGCGCCCGAAGGCTCCGTGATTAAGTCCACTTCCATCGATCCCTCGGTCGTGGATGCCGACGGCATCTATCGTCACGAGGGGCCGGCCCGAGTGTATACCCGCGAGCGCGAGGCCATCGCCGCGATCAAGCGCGGCGACGTGCATGCCGGCGACGTGCTGGTGCTGATGGGAGCCGGCCCCATTGGTACCGGCATGGAGGAGACGTACCAGCTCACCAGCGCCCTGAAACACCTGCCCTTCGGCAAACACGTCGCCCTGGTGACCGACGCACGGTTCAGCGGCGTGAGCACCGGAGCCTGCCTCGGCCACGTCGGCCCGGAGGCGCTCGCGGGCGGTCCGCTGGGCCGACTGCGCGATGGTGATATCATCCGCCTCGTCGTGGACCGCAACCAGCTCATCGGCACCGTTGATTTCGTGGGCGAAGGCACACGCCGCTTCACCGGCGAAGAAGGCGCGGCCATCCTGGCCACCCGCGTACTGTACCCCGGCCTCGCGCCCCATCCCGACCTGCCGGAAGACACGCACCTGTGGGCCGCCCTGCAAGCCGTCGGCGGCGGCACCTGGGCCGGCTGCGTGTACGACGTGGAGGCGATCCTGGAGCGGCTGAAGAAATGAGGATCAACCGCTTATCTACGCTGATAATCACTGATAGGAGTCATCGATCGAAGCCGGTCTATCAGTGTGGATCAGTGTCGATTAGCGGTTAGAAATTCTGGCCGTGGCAAACCATCACGGAATCAGCAGGCGATTGATCGTATTCCTGCTGGCCTCGGCCGCATCCTTAACTGCCTCCTGAAACTGTAAGCTGGAGGCCTGCCATACGCTGCCGTCGCCCAACAGGATGTTTCCGGCGTTTCGGTGAAGCTTGTCGGAGAAGGCGGCATTCTGGGCGGAGCCGAGCCGTAGCAGCCCCGGCCCCACTTCGAAGCCGTTCGTGGTCAGATTGCGGTCGCCGCCCAGGAGAGTTTTTGGTTCCGCTTCGTCGGCCAGCAAACCCAGAAAATAGCTGAGGTTATGCGGGCCGAAACTGCCGAAATCGCGAGCGGTGGCGCGTTCGCTGTCGGTTGGACACCGTAGGTTCGCGGGATTGCTCAGCTCGTTAGAGATGAATGCGAAATGACGCCACGCGTCGTACGGATCGTACAAGAGATCCTTCGTCCCATTCGTGCCCGACAGCTGCCATTGGAATGAGCCTCCGTGGTCGTTCGAGAAAATGCGCAGGGCCAGTCCGATATTTTTGAAGTTGCTGACGCATCGGATACGTCGCGATTGCGCCCAGTACTGGGAGAGCGTCGGTAAGACCACCATCGCGAGCACAGCCGTAACGGCCACCAGAATGACGACTTCCCGCCGAGTCAAAGCGTACTCTCCTCGCGATTTTAAGTGGGCGTTCATGCTGTCGACTGGGCGAAGGCAATACGGTGGTCGCTACGGGATTAACAGGCGGTTGATCGCATTGGTGGAAGCCTTGGCTGCATCCGCGACCGCTTCTTGAAAGCGCCAGCTAGTGCACTGCTGCACACTGCCGTCACCCGCCAGCACGTTGCCGGCAGAGTTGTGAATCTTCTTGGAGAAGCCGGCAGTCTGGTTCGTGCCGAGAAGCAGCAGGCCCGGCCCCACATCTTGGCCGTTCGTCGTCAGGTTACGGTCTCCTGCCAAAATGGTTTGAGGCAGCATCTCGTCAGCCTCCAAACCAATGAAATAGCTGAGATTGGTATTTCCGAAGTTGCTGAAACTCGCAGCGGTTTGGCGGGATTCCACGTCAACCCAGCACACAAGGATTTTGGGCGAGGTCATCTCATTGGACACGACGACAAACTGTCTCCAGACGTTGGCCGCATCCAGCGGGAATTCCGCCGAGCCACCCGTATTGGTGGAGATTTTCCAAGGGTAGCTTCCGCCATTATCCGTGGTGAAGATGTGGTATGACAGGCCGACATTCTTCAGGTTGTTGACACAACGGATTCGGCTCGAATGTTTCTTGGAATGCCCCAAGCTGGGCAATAGAACGACGGCAGTGGCTGCCATCACGGCGATTAGCACAAGCACTTCGAGTAACGTGAAGGCACTCTCCGCCCGGCATCTGAAACGGGAATTCATTCAGTCAACTAAGCAAATGGGATGCCGCCCGGATTTACGGAATCAGCAACCGGTTGATCGCATTGGTGGAAACCACGGCAGCCTCCACAACGGTTTGCTGAAAACGGGCGCTAGTGACCTGCTGCACACTGCCGTCAGCCAGCAGCACGTTGCCGGCATATTTGTGAATCTTCATGGAAAAACCGGCGTTCTGGTTCGTGCCGAGAAGCAGCTGCCCCGGTCCTACTTCCACGCCGTTCGTCGTCAAATTGCGGTCTCCGGACCGGATAGCTTCAGGAATCAGCTCGTTGGCCTGCAAGCCCAGGAAGTAGCTCAGGTTCGCCGGACCGAAATTGGTGAAACTGGAGGACCGCTTGCGCCCAGAATCCGACGGACACACCAGAAGCATGGTTGAACTCAGTTCGTTAGAGATGAACCTGAAATGCTGCCAGCCTGAGCCCGGATCGGTTAACAAATCCTTCGTCCCGTTGGTCCCAGAAAGCTGCCAAGGGAACTGACCGTTGTTGTCGGTGCAAAAAATGCGCAATGCGAGACCGACGTTCTTGAGGTTGTTGACACAAGATATACGCGGAGCCTTACCCGTTGGTCGATACAGCGCCGGCAGAAGAACCCCGGCAATCAGCACCATCACGACCACCAACACCAAGACTTCCAGCAGCGTGACGGCGCTCTTCTTGCGAAGTCGGGAACATGGCCTCATGAACATCAACTAAGCATTCGCAATGCCGGGCAGAAGCCAGCCTATTGGACCTGGCCAATGGCTCAGTAGTTGACCGGGTTCGGCGAGTACACATCCCGCTCCGGCGGCTTGGGCAGCATGCGCCAGCTCTCCAGCTTGCCGCCCCGGAAGACGAGTTCGGCGCTCACGTAATCACGGAAGGCGTAGTCCGTCTCCAGCGTGCGGTCGAGGTAGCTGGAGCCGTCGTGGCGCGGAAATTCGCGGTAATGCCAGGAGTGGTACGTGTCGGTCGCCGTGCTCTCGTAAAGCCAGGTTGTGCGCTCGCCCGAACTGTCACCGCTGCGGAGCACCTGCGCCGGTTTGCCCCAGGAGATGTACACCGCATCCTCGCCCATGCCCGTCCGTAGCTGCCCCTGGTCCACCAGCGCGCGTTCATCGGCCGGCAGCGCGGCGTAGGCGGTGGCCCGTTCGGCCCGGCGGGTCTCGACGGTGGACTTGGTGGCGCAGCCGGTGGCGAGCACCAGCAGGAGGGCGAAAAGTGAATAAAGTCGCATGAGGAAGGGTGATGGTCGGACGTGGGTTGGAACGCCAGAATTCACCACCACAAGGGTGGCAGACAAAGCGGTTGCTGGCCAGCCCTCCGACCGTATAGTCCGCACACGTATGAACGCTCCTGCAGCTCCCGCTGGCAATACCTGGCTCGCCTACACCATGATCACGGTCTTTTCGTGGGGCGTGTATGGCATTCTGCTCCACAAGGGGCAGGTGTTCATGGCGGACCCGGTAAACGGCCGCTACAAGGCCTTTCTCTTCGTGGGCCTGGCCTACTTCCTCACGGCCGTGCTCGCGCCGCTCTTCCTGCTGATGGCGAAGGGCGCCGCCTTCACGGGCTATACCAGCACCGGCATGTCGTGGTCCCTGATCGCCGGCATCGCGGGCGCAGTGGGCGCGTTTGGAACACTGCTGGCCTTCGGGGCCAAGGGCAGTCCGGCGACCGTGATGTCCATCGTCTTTGCGGGCGCACCGGTGATCAACGCCCTGGTTTCGCTATGGCTCTTCCGCCACGAAATTGATTTCGGCAAGGTCAGCCCGATGTTCTACCTCGGCCTCGCGCTGGCGGTCATCGGCGGCGGGCTCGTGACGCTCTACAAGCCCAACCCGGCCCCGGCGAAGAAGCCGGCGGCGGCCCAGGCGATTCCGGCCACGCCCGGAAGCGCGGCCACCAAACTCTCCTGAACCCCGTGGCGGTCACGGCCACTTCATCCGGTCCCGAAGACGCGGCGACGCTCGCCAAGCTGCGGGTGTTGCTGCGCGAAGTTGTCGCGACCAATCCCTTTTACGGGCGTAAGCTTGCGTCCTTGGGCTGCTCGGCTGAGCCGTCTTCACTCGCGGATTTCACCGCCCGGTTTCCCCTCACCACCAAGGCGGAACTGGTTGCCGATCAGGCTGCTCATCCGCCCTACGGCACCAACCTGACCTATCCGCTCGCGCGGTACACACGCTGCCATCAGACGAGCGGCACCACCGGCACGGCCATGCGCTGGCTGGACACGCCCGAAACCTGGTCGGCCATGACGGAGGACTGGTGCGAGGTGTTCCGCAGCGCCGGCGTGGGACCGGGTGATCGCGCCTTTTTCGCCTTCAGTTTCGGACCGTTCCTCGGCTTCTGGCTCGCCTTCGAGGCGGCGCAGCGGCTGGGCTGCCTCTGCTTCGCCGGCGGTGGCATGAGCAGCATCCTGCGGTTGCGCGTGCTGTTGCAGAACGAATGCACCCTCCTCTGCTGCACGCCGACTTACGCGCTTCATCTGGCCGAAGTCGCGCAGGCCGAAGGGCTCGACCTGACCCGGTGCCAAATACGGACCATCGTGGTGGCGGGTGAACCGGGCGGCAGCGTACCCGCCACGCGCGCCCGGCTGAGTGCGGCCTGGAATGGTGCCCGCATCGTCGATCATCACGGCATGACCGAAACCGGGCCGGTGACGTATGAGGTTCCGGGACAACCCGGCACGCTGGCGGTCTTTGCGGGCAGCTTCTTGGCCGAGGTCATTGATCCCATCACGACCGCGTCACTCGCCGACGGTGAAAAGGGTGAATTGGTGCTAACGACACTGAACCGGGTCGGTTCGCCCCTGATCCGCTACCGCACGGGGGATCTGGTCCGAAGTTCAAAATTCAAAGCTCAAAGTTCCAGTGGGACCGGGCACATGTCACCCGTCACATGCCATTTTGCCGGCGGGATTCTCGGCCGGGTGGACGACATGGTGATCGTGCGCGGCGTGAACATCTATCCGACTGCGGTGGAACAGATCGTCCGCAGCGTGCCCGACATCGGGGAATACCGGGCCACCTACGACACACGGTCGGCCCTGCCCGAACTGAGCCTCGACGTGGAAGCCACCCCCGCTGCTGCGGCCGAACTGGAACGCCGGCTGCAGGCCAGCCTGTCGTTGCGCATCCCGGTGACGGTGGTTGCGCCCGGTTCGCTGCCGCGCTTCGAGTTGAAAGCAAAACGCTGGCACAGGCTGGTTTCATCCACCGGAGGCGGCGTCTGACTTCCCCCTTGTTTCGGTCGCGCAGCGCGTGCCACGTTCCGCGCCCGTGACCAAAGGCTTTGCCCAGGCGGTGTTCTGGCGCGTATTTGCCACCGCCTCGTCGGTGGTGACGGTCTTTCTGTCGCTGCGGCTCTACGACCGCCATCTCGGCAAGGAACTCTACGGACTGGTCGCGGCGGCGCTTCAAGTCATCGCCTACCTGCCACTGCTGGACGGGGGTTTTCGTCTGGCCGGAAACCGGGCCCTGCTCGCCGGTCCCTCGCCGTCGGAACGCCGGCGCATTCTGGAGTTCGGCCAGACACTTTACACTCTCGCCGGCGCGGGGGCGCTCGCCGTCGGGCTTCTGCTCATGGCCGCCTATGCGTGCTCACCCAACGCCCGCGCCTCCGGCCAGCCGATCACCTTTTTTCTGAGCCTGGGGGCGCTGGGAGCGGCGATTTCCATCGGTTCGGCGCAAACCCGGCTGCTCACCGGCCTGGGCCAGCAGGCACGCCTCTTCGCCCTCAACGCCCTGAACACCTGGCTCAACCTTGCCGCCCTTTGGTTCGGCTTCCGTTACGGAATGGGCGCCTGGACATTCCCCTTTGCGATCCTCGTCGCCCTGCTGGGCACGGTTCCGCTGGCGATCTGGTGGATTCGGCAGAGCGAGCCTGAGTTCCGCGTGCTGTCCCTGCGGCTGGATGACGAATTCCGCATCCGTTTGCGGCGCCTCTGGCCCGAGGCATCCGCCGCGTTGCAGATGGAGGTCATCACCGTGCTGCTCTACTCCTGCGACGTGGTGCTCGTCCAACTGCTGTGCCCGGTCGGACCCGCCGGCGTCTACGCGTTGGCGGCCCGGCTGTTTACGATGGTGCGGACCTCGTTGCAGGCGGCCGATGAGGCGGTCTGGCCGATCCTCGCCCAACGGACGGCCGGCGGTGCCAATCTCTCCGCCACGCTCGTGCGGCTCAACGCCTGGGTCTACGGCGCGGTCATGGCCGCCGCCGCCGTCACGCTGCCCGCCTTTCTCCGACAGTATCTCAAGGGTGACTGGCAGCCCGAGCCCGTGCTCGTCTGGCTCTTCGCGCTGCGCTATCTCATCACGGGCCTGTGCTCGCAACCCGCCTATTTCCTCTACGGCGCGGGACGGTTCGACGTGCTGGCGCGCAACCTCGGCCGGGAACTCGTGGTCGCCGCGGTGCTCGCGCTGCCGCTGGGATGGAAGTTCGGAACGCTGGGAGTCGGCCTCGCCTTCGCCCTGGCCACCGTCGCGGGAACCTTCGTGCCCCTGCCGTTTGCCTATGCGACGCTGGCCGGTGTCACCCCGGCTGCGACCTTCGCCAACCTCTGGCTTCGCGCGCTGGCCGCCGCGCTGGCCGCCGCCGCCGTGGCGTTCGCGGGATTGCATTTCGTCACGGCCTGGCCGCTGGTCGTCGCCCTCGGCGGAATCGCCGCCGGCGCCGCGCTGCTGCCCGTGCTGGCCCAGGCGTGTTTCCGCGCCTGGCGGGCGGGCAAGGTTGACGTCCGCACGGTCGCCCAGTTTATCTAGCGCGTCGCATGTCATCCGCCCCCGCCAAGCCGCGCTGCCTGCTCTGCGGTTCCGACTCCCTGGAACCGCTGGATGCGCTCACCCCGCCCGAATTGGAGCAGCTGTGGTTTCACATGGGCGTGAAGCTGTCGCCGGCGGCGCAGGCGCTCTTCAATGGCCACCGGCACATCGAACTCCTTCGCTGCGGCGGGTGCGGTTTCCAATTTTTTTCGCCGGTGCTGCCCGGCAATTCGCCCTTCTACGAGGATTTGCAGCGGCAGATTCGCGACTATTATCCGGTCACCTGCCCGGCCTTCACCCGCGCCCTGGCCGCCGCGCGCACGCATGGCCTGCGCGAGGTGATGGACCTCGGCTGCGGCAGCGGCGCCTTCCTGGATCTGGCGAAAGCCGAGGGGTTGGCGACTCACGGATTGGATCTGAACGTCCAGGCCGTTGCGGGCTGCCGCGAACGCGGACATGAGGTGATCAACCAGACCGCCGAGGATTTTGCCGCGACCCGGCCCGAGCGCCGCTTCCCCCTGGTCACGTCCTTCGAGGTGATGGAACACGTTCCCGATCCGGCCGCGTTTTTCCGCGAGGCGGCAGCTTTGGTCGCACCCAGCGGCTACCTCGCGATCGCTGTGCCGAACAACGAGGGCGTGCACCGGCTGTGTTCGTTGGAGCCGCACCAGTGGCCGCCGCACCATCTCACCCGCTGGCGCGCGACGGATCTTCGCCGGCTGGGCGAACAGAACCGTCTCGAAATCGTGAGCCTCGACGGCGACGAACTGCGCGGCGTGCAGCTCCGCTTCTACCTCCGGTTGCAACGCGAACTCGAACATCTGCTCGGCCGCCGCAAATCCCCTCCCGGCCGGCTGTGGCCGGAAGCCGTCACCTTCGTCTATCGCGTCCTGCTCGCCCGCCGCTACGTGCGACGTGGCATCAGCTTGCACGCGCTTTATCGCAAACCGGCCGGAGCGCCATGAACAAAAATGCACCCAGTGGCGGCGTGGAACTCGGCACCGTGCTCCATGCCGATGCCTACATGGCCGACCGGCTGCGGCCCCGGCGTACCGACCCGCATTACCTGATCCTGTCCGACGTGCTCGCAGAAGTCCGGCCGTTTGCCGCCTCGGTGCAGGGGAAATTGTTCGATTACGGCAGCGGTGGTGCGCCCTACCGCCCCCTGTTCACGGGCATTGGCGAATATGTCCGGGCCGACATCACTCCCGGCCCCAACGTGGACCGCCTGCTCCCCGCAAACGGACTCACCGAGGAGCCCGACGCGCGCTATGACGCCGTGCTTTCCACGCAGGTGCTCGAACATGTCTCCGACCCCGCCGCCTATCTGCGCGAATGCCTCCGCATTCTTAAGCCGGGGGGCCGGCTGCTGGTCACCACGCACGGGATGTTCGAGGAGCATGGCTGCCCTTATGATTTTTACCGGTGGACCGCGCGCGGGCTCGAAGTCGCCATCGCCGCCGCTGGTCTGGAAGTGGAATCCAGCCACAAACTCGTGGGCGGCGTGCGCGGCTCGATCCAGCTGCATCACTACCTCATCGCGGCGTTGTACGCCCCCGAATATCCGCTCTGGCACCGCCTGCTGGCAGTGATCCGAAAGATTTACGGCTTCACCACCATAGCCCCGCTGAACTGGTTCGCGGACCGTTTTGCCCACCACGCCGTGGTGCCGGCGGATCACTGGTCACCGATCTACGTCGGCGTGGCGGTGCGCGCCCGCAAGCCCGGGGTGGGGCGGAAGGAAGATTAACGTCCAACGTCCAACGCTGAACGTCCAACGTTCAAAGGAAGACGCTTCAGGTCGGAGGCGTCTGTGCGAAAGAGGCTCCAACCGCGCTGTTCATCTGCGGAATCATGGACAGAGTTTCGGTCTCCCCGACCGGTGCCTTGGGACAGTTCGTCCGTTGCGAACGACGATTGGGCCACGAACAGTCGGAAGTTTTCGGGCTTTGAACGTTGGACGTTCAGCGTTGGACGTTGGACGTTGAAAAAGATCCGCTACCGCCGCCATTCACTGAGCCGGCGGATCATCCCGAACGTCAGCCGGTCCTTGGGAAAATACCAGCGGGGCAGCGGACGCTTCTCCAAGGGAGGCAGCGTGGCAATACGGCGGGCAAACTCGGTGAATTTCCGCCGGTAGTCATCCCCGAGATGCGCTGACATGGCCGAACGCGACCGGGTCCGCAGGGTGTTCCACTCGCCAGCATTCAGCGCACTGATCCAACGGATGCTTTCCGCCAACCCCGCCAAATCGCCCGGAGGATACACCAGCCGTGGGTCCACCTTGTCCGCGTAATGGTCGCCCCCGCTGTCCAGGCGCGGATGCAGCGGCAGCACACCCACGGCCATCGCCTCCAGCTCGGCGAGCGGCGTGCCCTCGTAATCGCTGACGAAGACGATCGCGTCCCAGCCCGTCACGAAGCGCCAGTAATCCGCCCCGCTCCGCCGGCCGTGGAAGACGAACTTTGTCCGGTCGGGCAGTTGCGCTTCCAGCCAGGCGCGTTCCGGTCCATCGCCCAGGAATTCGATCCGATATGCCACGCCCAGCGCGTCGAGCCGCTGGACGAGTTCGGGAAACCGGTTCACCCGCTTCTGCTCGTTCACCACCCGGCCGCAAAAGCCCAGCACCACCGGACGGCCGGCGGGTGCATCGTTCCGCACGGGGAGTTCCGGCGCGTCGATGGCGGCGTCCACCTTGAGCAAGCGGTCCGCCGACAGGCCGGGCAGATGCGTCCGCACGCGCTCGGCCAGCTTGTCACTGACGCAAACAAAGCCGTCCGCCCAATGCACCATACTCGCCAGCTTGCCATCCAGACCGGGCGTATCGCTGTGCAGGTAAAGGATGCGTCGGGGAGCCCGGTCCAGGCTCGTGAAAAACGGCCAGCCCCAGTCGGTGTGATAGACGGCCACCTCGGGCGCAAAGTCGGGGAAGGAATTCGCAAACCGTCGGCGCGCCTCGGCGATCGAGAGGCTTTCGCGCAAATCGAGCGCCGTGGCCCGGGGCCAGCCCTGCGGCGGCGGCTCCCAGTAGGCGATGAAGCGCGAGTCGATACCCTGCGCCGCATCGTGCTCATGATGGCCGCGCACAATGGACTCCACCCCGCCGAGGCCGGCGAAGTAGTTGGTGACGGTGAGGACGCGGAGCGGCGGCACGGGGGCGATTTACGATTTACGATTTACGATTTACGATTTACGAGTTCCGAATTGCGGCGGACAGCGGACAGCGGATGCGCGCTTTCCTCTGACTCACTGACCTACTGACCTACTGGCTCACTCTCCGCCAACCGCACCCACACCCTTCCCTCGCGCACCTCGACCGGATACGTGGCCACCGGCTGGTCCGGCCTCACATCGCAGGCGCCACTGGTGACATCAAAGCCCCAGCCGTGCAGCGGGCAATGCAGCCGGCAGCCGTCCAGGTAGCCGACGGACAGCGGACCGCCCCGATGCGGACAGGCATTCTCCAAAGCGTAGAATTTGCCCTCCAGTCGCACAAGCGCCAGCCGCTTGCCCGGAACGTCAACCGGGCCAGCCTGACCGTCGCGCAGCCCGTTCGCTTCGGCGGTGATTTCAAACTCCTTCATCAGCGGAGAAGCTCAAATCCGCACCTTCCGCACCCATTGCTGGTTCGCTTCCCAGTAGGTGGCTTTGTTCTTCATCGTAGGGTCGTCGGCGGCCGGCTGAATTCGATCATCCTCGTCGGTCGCGCGGGAGACGATCGTGTGTTCGCCCGGTGTGGCGTCGTGCCAGTCGAGGTGCCAGAAGCTCCAGGTAAACCGGGTGTCCAGTCCTCGCGCCGGTTTCTTCTCGATCACGGCCGGGCGCCAGGGGCCATCATCAATCTTCACCTCAACCGCCTTGAGCGGCGTGCCGTCGCTCCAGGCCGCGCCGCTCGCCCGCACGCTGCCATCCGACCGCCGCACGACCCGGGCGGTGACCGATTTCACGCCGATATTGCACACGCTCGTCTCGCGCCAGTTCATCCAGTCGTGCCCCTGCTCCTCGCCGCGGATGGTCACATATTCGCGCGCCATCCATTTGCCCATGAAGCGCCGGTCGAGCACATCCACGCGCTTGAGCCACTTGACCCACGCGATGCCGAACCAGCCCGGCACGATCAGCCGCAACGGGAAGCCATGCTGCTCCAGCAGCGGCTGGCCATTCATCTCCCAAGCGAGCAGTACTTCTTCACGCAAAGCGTGCTCCAGTGTGAGGCTGCGGGCGAAGTTCTGCGGGAAATCCTTGTCGCGGATTTTCTCCACCTTCTCGTCGGAACCATAAAAGACGATCTCCTCGGAACGCCGCATCAGGCCCAGGTCGCGCAACAGCGGGCCGAGCGGTGTACCGGTCCAGCGGATGTTCCCGCAGGCGCCGGAGAAACCGGGATTCGAGCCGTTGCCGCCGCACTCCAACGTCGCCGTGATGGTCCTGTGCGGACGCTTTTGCAGGTCGGCCAGTGTGAGCGTGGTGGGGCGTTTCAGATAGCCGGTGAAGGCGACCTTCCAATCCGCCGGCTTCGTGGCCGGGTCGATCTTCGGGTGCGGGTAATGCGTGACCTCGTAAAGCTCCTCGTTCGCCGTGATCCAGTTCGTGAGGTTCGCCCAGCGCAGCATCGGGCGTTTGACGTCATAGGGCTGGCCATCGAGAAACGGGATCAGTTCCTCGCCAGCGGCGGGTTCGAGGCCAAAGGTCGCGAGCGGCCGAGACGCCAGCGCATAGGCGGCAAGCGCGACCGAGCCGCGCAACAGGTCGCGACGCGAGAGCAGACCAGGTTCCATGCCCAAAGACTGACGACGACGGCGAAAAATCCCAAGCGCCAAGTCCGAGACGGCGCGGAATCGGCGCCGGAAGTTTTGAGCCGGACTCTTGCCAGATGCCGTTCCGCTGCCAGACTCCAGCCTTATGACAACGACCGCACCGAAACCCACGATCATCGCCTGGCTGAAGCCCTCCTGCGGCTGGAGCGGCGGCGTCCGCGCCGTGTTCAAGAAATACGGCCTCCCTTTCGACGACCGCGACATCATCAACAACTACGCCAACTACCAGGAGATGGTGGAGAAGACGGGCCAGATGAAGCAGCCCTGCGTCGAGATCGGCGGCCACATTTTGGCCGACGTCAGCGGCGAGGAAATCGAGGCCTGGATGCTCCAGAACAACGTCGTGACGCCGAATGACATCGTGCCCGAAGTGCCGATCAACCAGCCCTGCGCCCATGAGATGCCCGGCGCGCAAGCCGCCCCGGCTCCGCTCGCCTTTCGGCGCTGAGCTCGGAACGGAGTTGAACAACTAAGGAACGAAGAAACGAAGTTCCGAAGGGAACTGAAAAGCGAACTTCTTTGGGTCTTTCTGCCCCTCCTTCGTTCCTTGGTGTCTTGGTCGTTCATTCCTGCCCGCTTCTGCCTGACATGAGCGATCAACCTACCAAGCCCGGTTTGCCGCCGGGCTTTTTGATTCGTCCGGCCACTGCGGCCGATGTCGGCACCATCCTCGGGTTCATCCGTGCGCTCGCCACCTACGAGCGGTTGCTGCACGAGGTGGTCGCCACCGAGGAAACGCTGCGCGACACCCTCTTCGGCCAGACGCCGCGCGCCGAAGTCGTGCTGGCCGAGCTGGACGGGCGCCCCGTGGGCTTCGCGCTGTTCTTCCACAACTATTCCACCTTCCTCGCCAAGCCCGGCATCCACCTGGAGGACCTGTTCGTGCTGCCCGAATTTCGCGCCCGCGGTTTCGGCAAGGCGCTACTGCTCCACGTTGGCCGGCTGGCCCACCAGCGCGGCTGCGGACGCTACGAATGGGCCGTGCTGGATTGGAACGAACCCAGCATCCGCTTCTACAAGGCTTTGGGCGCCCGTCCAATGGATGACTGGACGGTGATGCGCGTCACCGGCGAAGGGCTTGAGCGCATGGCTGAACTGGCGGCGAACGGCGGACCGTAAGTTTACCGCTCCACCGAGGTCAGCTTCAGACCAACCACCGAAATCAGGAGGAGCGTCAGGAAAACCAGCTGCGCGGGGCGCAGAGGCTGCTCAAAGAGCCACCATTGGGCCACGACCATGCCCAGAATTCCGATGCTCACCCACACGGCGTAGGCCGTCCCGATGGGCAGGTTGCGGACCGCCAGGGCCAGCAAAACCATGCTGCCCACGATGGCAATGGCCACGAGGATTGAGGGGAGCGGTTTGGTGAAGCCGTGCGTGTACTTCAGGCCCACGGCCCAGCAAGTCTCCAGCAATCCGGCGATGATCAGCAGAACCCACGACATACGATGTTCTCCATCGCGTCGTCTTGTCCTCACCGGGTACGGCGCACCTCGTCCGGGCCGTCGGGTGACGGCGTGCTTAAATTGGCCTGGAAACTGGCGGAAAATGGTGCGCGGGGCGGGAGTTGAACCCACAACCTTCGGCTTCGGAGACCGACGCTCTATCCAGTTGAGCTACCCGCGCACGTAGGACGGCGCGGAAGCTAATGAGCGGACTCCGACCCGGCAACGAGTTTGTTCCGGCAGCCGCCGATGGCCAGAGATTTTTAAACCACTGATCCACACTAATCGGCACTGATGCAAGGGCATCCGAACGCAATTTATCAGCGTAGATCAGTGTGGATCAGCGGTTTAGTTCCGCTCTCTCCCGTGGTGCTTCACGCACCCTTTAGTGCCGGCCGGCCGGGGCGTTGGTCGGCAGGGGCAGTGTGCCCGCACCGGTCTTCTTCGGCTGGTAGAGGCCGCTGCCCAGGCCGCTCAGAGGGTCGCGGTTGGCCTTCTGCTTCCAGGCGTTCACGGCCCAGTAGCCGACCAGAATCAGGCCGGCCACGAGCACCACCGGGAACACCCACTGCCACTTCACGCGCGAGAGCAGCAGCATCACGGCGTCAAGCGGCCCCTTTTCGCGGCGCTCCAGGCTGGGCGGGCCGGCGTAGTCGGCCGTCTGGCCGAGCTCGGCCTCGAGGGCGGCCACCAGTACCGTCGGATCGAGCTTCAGGTGGCGCGCGTAGTTGCGCGCGAAGCTGCGGATGTACACGGGCGCGGCAAAGGCCGCCCAGTTGCTGTCTTCCAGCGCGCGGACGTGGTCGGTCTTGATGTTGGTGGCATCCGCGACCTGATGGATCGTGAGCTTTTGGCGCTCGCGCTCGGCCCGGAATTGTTCACCGACGGTAGGCATCGGGCGGTTTGTAACGGTTTTGGAGCCGTCGCGGCAATCGCGGAAACGTTTTCCCGCCGATTTGAGTGGTTATTGAAATTTTGCGGCCGAGCCAGGATGGGCCGCTCGGATTGCGAGCGGGTGGGGCCTTGAAGCAGGCGAGTCTCCTTTCCCCTCACCCTCATTACCCATGAACCCTCCCGACGATGCGCTGATTTCCAAGGACTTACGAAAAGAGGGTTCAGGGCCACAATTCGCGGCTTTGGGTCGTGGATTCTCTCCCCTCGGTAGAGGGGGGAAGCGGGGTGGCCCTGAGGGTGATCGGTCCGCGCTTCCGGCAACTCCAGCGTCCATTTTCGCCGAAGAGCGGAGGATGACCCCACCCTCTTCCCAGCGGACCTATTTCAGGTTGCCGCTGAGGAGGAGCTTGATGACCAGCGGCATGAGGTCGGCCTCGGTGCGCACGTTGCGGAGCACCTCGTTGCGCAGGCCAAGGCGGATCACGTTGGTGTGGCCGGGCTGGCGCAGGTCCACCGTGGTCACCTGCCCCAGGGTGACGGTCAGCTTGTCGATGCCGGTGAAGTTCAGCTTGGACAGCTTGTTCGTCTGCGAGTCCGACAGCTTCTGCAGGCCGCGGCCCAGCGACAGAAGATTGGTACGCCCCTGGGCGTCGATCACGATGCCGATTTCAGCCAGGTTCACGCGGACTTCCTTCAGGTGCAGCGCGTTGGTGACGGCCGAGGCCTGGTCGTAGGCCACGTAGAACTCCGGCAAATCGAGCATCGGGCCGCCGCCAAACGCGGGCGGATTGAGGAGGCGCAATTGTTCGACGTGGAACATTCCCTGCCGGAAGCCGACCTGCACCCGCTCGATCTGGACGTCGCCGCCGGTCGCGCGGCTCAAGGCAAGCATCATCGAGCGCTTCACCAGCCAGTCAAAGCTGGCCACGAGGGCCACGAGCACCACGAGGGCAATCCCGCACAGCACCAGCAGCACGCAGATGATCTTGCGGAAGCGCGTCGGCGTCAGCATTGCGCTCAAAGGGAGATGTCCTCGGGACGGACCTCCAGACACTCGTCCTGATCCTCCCAGACGGCGGCCGGATGATGGTCGAGCAGGATCGGCACGAGATCGTGCGCAGCATCGGCGAGAAGTTTTTCGGCCTGCTGCGCGGCGTTCTCAAACGCGGCGTCGTAGTCACGGACCTTCTTACGGCGCTTGTCGTCCCAATGGGCAACGTCGTGGACGGGCCGGTAGGATTCGGCCCAGAGCCGGAATTTGTTCTGCAGGTCCGCAGGCAAATCGACAAACGCCTGGCAGCTCTCGCCGCAGTGCTGGCAGATGAGCCCGTTGTCGGCGATGTCGCGGGTGAAGAGCGGCAGGATCGGTGCGCGGCAGCAGGGGGCTTCGAGGTAGCCGGCGGGCATGTTCACGAGCCGCTTCAGCCAGACCTGGCGGTCATGGGCCAGCTGGGCTGCCAGCCGGTAGGCCCCGACCAGCGGATGCGACAGCCGCCAGACGCGGCCGTGCAGCTGCCCCAGCGTCTGGGCGCACCAGCGCGCGAGCGTGAGATCGTCGAACTCGCGGAAGGAAAGCGCGTACTCCTTCCACAGACGGTCCAACGGTGAATCTTCCTTCGACTCAGACATCGTTTTGCTCAGTTAATGTTTCCATGTGCTTGCTTTTCAGCCTGTTACACAAGTCACCGGCTGACGAATATGCAGTTTTGGTCACAAGTCGGTCACAAGTTTTCTGGCGGCGAGAAACTGCGGGAAGATGGGAAGGCAGGCAACAGCGAAGAAAAGTGAATGTGTCATTATTGAGACATTGCGTAGGACATCAAACATGTGATAGGATGCTTGCTTATGACTAAACTAAAACTAATCAGAAAATCATTCCCTAGAGTCACAAAATATTCTCAACGTGGAAAAACAATCTATATGATTGATTGCCGTTCCCGTCATCATGGGATGAATACACAATTTAAGCGGACTTCCGAAAACGAAGCCTTGAAACTGTCCGATGAAATCGGAGCTAAGTTTTTAAATAATGGCTCAATTGGGCTTAGAATGAAATCGGATGCTGAGAATATCCGATTGAAGAATTTGGAAGATGGGTTACCGCCCGGCATTACAATTGAATCTGTTCTTAACCGGTTCAAAGAGGAACAGGCAAAACAATCATTTATTGCTTATCCCGAAGTTGAATCGCTTGTCAATGAGTGGTTTCTTTACAAGGCGGAAAACAAATTAAAACCAATTACCAAGGGAGCACTTCGGGACTGCAAATCCTATTGCGGTTGGATCAATAGTCATTGGGGGAAACTCAAATGCAACGAAGTCACACAGGCAATGGTTGAAACTGCCATTTCCGAAAAAGAAGGCACTGGCGGACAGACCAAGCGTCGGTATTTGCTATATGTTAGCATGTTTTACAAATGGCTGATTGAGAAAAAGAAGATTGCGATTCCTAACCCCGCCAAGGGAATTGAAATTGCAGTCAAGGAAACGGAGATTCAGATTTACAGTGTTCAGGACATTCGACGGATGCTAGAATATACGGAACAGCATTTGCCGCATATGGCCAGTTTCTTTGCATTGGCAACTTGGGTTGGTGCCAGACCGTCCGAATGCTACCGGATGACTTGGGCCGACGTCAATTTTGAAACATCCGAGATTTCCGTGGATGCACGGGGAAAAACCGGCGCAAGGTATATCCACGCGGAAAGCTCAGTCATGGAATACCTCAAGCACCGTAAGGAATATTTCCCGGATATGCCGTTGGTCCCGAAGTTCGCAAAACATCAAGCGACGTTGTTTCGCGCCGAAATTAAGAATAAACTGCATCTGGAGTGGGTGTCCGATGGATTGCGACATACCAGTGTGTCCATGTTTTACGCCAAGGTTAAGGACTGGCAACTGGTGGAATTCCGCTATGGGCATGACAAGGAAACATCGAAGAAATACTATATGCGCCCGACCTCCAAAGAGAACTTGGACACTTTTTGGAACATGCTTTCAAAATAACAATTGACGATTGATAGATTGAAGCCGTACAGCTCTACACGTCACCAAGATACAATTCAAAAACACACAAATCGAATAAAGCAAATGAGCAGCGAAGCAAACACCCCCGAAGCCGCCACCATCGTGAATGAATTCTCCTTGGATAAGGTGAAGCAACTTCAAAGGGATTGGGCAGCACTCCAAACAAAGGGAGTTGGTTCGATTCTCGAAAAGATCGCAAAGGCCGAAGCTGATTTGGAAGCGTTAAATGCTGAATTGGCCGCCGCATTGGCTCCGAAAGCGGAGACGAAGCCGGAGACGGGAACCAAGCCCAAGCGGGTCAACATGAGCGAAGCCGAGAAGGTGAGCCGGCTGAATCCGGTGTTGACCGGTGAACCCAAGTCATTGAAGCAGATTGCGGAGGAGACGAAGATGACCCCGACGCAATTTAAGCCGGTGCTTGAGGCGCAGAAAAAGAAGCTCGAAATCACGGAAGATCCGAACAGCACCCGAGCCGCTGGCAAGAAAGCCAAGCTTTACAAGTTGAAGCAGAATCAAACTCTGACCGTAGCAGCCGCAAAAAAATGATTTAACCGGTTCAGGAAATGGATCGGCGCTTCTGGACAATTCAACCCGGCCATTGGTCGGGTTTTTCTTTGCCTTGGTGTCTTGTTCCAAGATTCAATCAGAAACCCCGTAAATGGTCTAACGCGCAGATCGCGGGTAATTCGTTAGTGCGATTCGAGCACGCGCTTAACGGCTGTAGCAGTCCAGCGTCCGCCTCGCGCTGTCTCCCCCTCGCTTGTTCAGACAATCCGCAATTCGATTCAGGCTTGAACGGCCCGTGCCTTGAATTTAACCGATGGCCTCTAGCGCCTCAGTCACAAACCACTTCTAGCGGGCCTGAATGGCTGTCTGGGCGCTTTGCAGCGCAGAATGTGGGGCGGATTGCCAAATTTCGGCCCGCGTTGCTTGGCCACGGCCAGACCTGCCTTCGTCCGCTCGCTAATCAACTGCCGTTCGCGTTGGGCCAAAAGTGCATTTATTCGTTTCCGAATGACATACAGACGAACCGAGACACATTTTCACTTTTTTGAGCGATTGAACATTTAAACTCCTACTTATTGAACGATGGAACAATTTTCTGATCCCCTTAAGAGACAGTTATCGGTATTCCCGAACTTCACCCTAAAGTGGTTTAGAATATCGAGGATGAGAAGTAGCGCCAGTACGACGCGAAAGTCCTTTCCATTAAAAATGAGCATTAAATATAATGAGAAATTCAAATACAACGAAAAGTGTCAGCAGCAACAGCAACAGCAACAGCAACACCGTATGGGTTCACCCTGATTCGACTTGGCTTTTGGAGATCGAAGGATTCCCTCCATGTGGTGAAGGATGGAAAGTTACAGGAACTCTGACCTTCAGACAAAGATTTCTAGATATCAAAAACGATTTGGTCAAAGATCTATTCTCCAAACTAAATTGGCACCTAAATGGGGAATACGACTGGAAAAATGTTCCAGTCTATTGGCGCTGGGAATATGACGAAAACGAGCGAATGCACGCGCATTTCGTCTTAATGGATGCGACGCCGGAGTTTCATTACTTACGAGGATCGGAGAATTCATTTCACTCCCTTTTGGATTTGACGGAATGGATGGGAAAGAATTGGAAGCATGGAGTAAGCGATTACGCGGCCTATCGCGACAAAGGCTGGTTAAAGTATCTACTAGAACTCAGTGCCATCCCAAATACTTGCTATTCTCCACCGATTCATTTTCTGAAGCGTAAACTCCGAGATACGCAGGTTTCCGAAGCCCTTCGCCAACTTGCCGGGACGGAGGAAGCTGAATGAATAAGGACGCAATCACAGACGAGGAATTCAATTTGGCCTTGGAACAGATGAAGCGGGGCTTGGCTGAGTTTATCCGCGCTTACCAAATCCTTCGTCGATTCACTCTCCATGGAATGCTCAACGAGTCGGACGCTCAGGCTGACCGGTACGCCGATGAAATCTCCAAACTTCGGACGAGAATTCAAAAAACAGGAGATTTGCGTCGGAAGCTCAATCAACGAGCCAAGCACAAGCGAGAAACGGACGCCGCCCGTCGAAAGAACAAATAATCGAAAACCGCCATTGGGAAACTTCTGGCGGTTTTTTGGTTCTGAACTTGGCTCAAGATTTCAGAAAATGTTTTGCTCTAGGTGGCTTTATTGTCGGTTTTCATTTTTTAACCTTGAAATCGTATATACAGATTAACACAAATGTCTGTGTAACATTTCCATTTTTGACCGTAGATATGCCGCGATTTTCCCATGTGTAATGTATAACAAATCACTAATGGGTCTCGATCAGACAAATGAGATTGACGGAAAATTGGGTTATTATTGATTGATCTCCATTACTGAATCGTTAAGTTATGGATTTCAAAATGAAACCCGCAAAACATGCTGCGTTTTATTGCGCCAAATGGAATTGTAGATTAATGGTTTGATCCTAAAACAAAAACTCAATCTTCCTTTCGGAAAATTGAGTTCTATTTTCAAACAACTTGTAACCACTCGAATTGGAACATTTATTTAAACCGCAGTCAAATGTTCAATTGACCTGAACCACACGAAACCATTGAGTGTTGCTGATGACATTAAACGTCCTAACCAAAGTCTCGTTGATAGCTAGAATCCCATTTTCTACATCAGTCCAAGTATTTCCTGCATCCGTAGTTGTTTGTATTTTGTAAGTGTATCCGGGAATCAAATGCAGGGTAATCTTCACGGAGTTCACTTCAATTTCCGCACT